>NZ_CP094975.1:2510000-3212500 GCF_023509015.1 Pseudomonas abieticivorans | reverse complement strand
GGCGCAGCTTATTAATAAGCACCGTGTGCCCCAGGTGCAGGTCGGGTGCCGTCGGGTCAAAGCCAGCCTTAATGCGTAGCGGTTGGCCACGCTTGAGCTTCTCGACCAATTCGGATTCGACCAGTACCTCTTCCGCACCACGTTTGATCAGCGCTAGCTGCTCTTCAACCGACTTCATAACCAACCCAAGGCCAAGATTCAAAGGGACCCAACCATACAAGATCAGCCACCAAATACAAGTTTTTGCCCCCGATGTGACCTCAATCCCGACTCATGGCGTCTGCGGGCTTGCCTCGGGGTGGATTTGGTTATATTTTATACAGTTATTTCATCTTCATCATGTCATTCATCTTTTCCATTTCATCTTTTTTAAAGTCAAAACACCTATGACCAACGAACCGACTAAGGCGCCACCGCTTTATCCGAAGAGCCACCTGTTGGCAGCCAGCGGCATCGCCGCCCTCCTCAGCCTGGCCTTGCTGGTATTCCCCTCCAGCGAAGTAGAAGCCAAAAAGACCTCATTGAACCTGGAGCTGGAAACCCCGGCCGACCAGCTCAAGAAAGCCCAGAACACACCACCCGCTACTACCGACACCGATACCCAGGCCGAAGAAGCCGCGCCCTCCCCCTTCGCCCAGATAGACAATGGCGACGACAAGGATGCGACGGCTCAAGAGGCCACGGAACCGGCAGTGGCAGCCTCCGAACCGGAGAAAAAGCTGCCAAACCATCGCCAGGTGGTGGTAAGCAAGGGCGACACGCTGTCTACCCTGTTTGAAAAAATGAGCCTGCCGGCCACCACCGTCCAGGACGTGCTGGCCAGCGATAAACAAGCCAAGCAGTTCACCCACCTGAAAAATGGCCAGGTGCTGGAAGTGGAACTGACCCCGGACGGTCTGCTGCAAAGCCTGCACACCAAGCTCAGCGACACCGAGACTATCCGCCTGACCAAGGCCGCAAACGGTTACGCCTTCAACCGCGACGTAGCCAAGCCAATGATGCGCGCGGCCTACGCCCACGGCGTGATCAAAAGCTCGCTGTCCCTATCTGGCCAGCGTGCCGGGCTGTCACACAAGCAGGTCATGGACCTGACCAGCATCTTCGGTTATGACGTGGATTTCGCCCAGGATATTCGCCAGGGTGACGAGTTCGACGTGATGTACGAACAGAAAGTCTTGAACAACAAGGTGATCGGCACCGGCAACATCCTGTCTGCCCGCTTCACCAACCGCGGCAAGACTTACACCGCCGTGCGTTACACCAGCAGACAAGGCACCACCAACTACTACACCGCCGACGGCAACAGCATGCGCAAGGCCTTCGTGCGCTCCCCGGTGGACTTCGCGCGCATCAGCTCGCGCTTTTCGGTAGGCCGCTTCCACCCCATCCTGAACAAGATCCGCGCACACCAGGGCGTCGACTACGCAGCGCCACGCGGTACGCCCATCAAGGCCACCGGCGATGGCAAGGTGATCCTGGCCGGCCGCCGCGGCGGTTACGGCAATACCGTGATCATCGCCCACGGCAACACCTACAAAACCCTTTACGGTCACATGCAGGGCTTCGCCAAGGGCATCAAGGACGGCACCAACGTCAAGCAAGGCCAAGTGATTGGCTACATTGGCACCACCGGCCTGTCCACCGGCCCGCACGTGCACTACGAGTTCCAGGTCAACGGCGTGCACGTCGACCCGCTGGGCCAGAAGCTGCCGATGGCCGATCCGATCGCCAAGGCCGAGAAGGCGCGCTTCCAGCAGCAAAGCCAGCCGCTGATGGCCAAGATGGACCAGGAACGCACCACCCTGCTGGCGAGCAAGCGCTAAGCCATGGCGCTCTACATTGGCGTGATGTCCGGGACCAGCCTCGATGGCCTGGACATCGCGCTGGTAGACCAGGGCGAGCAAGCGCTCAAGCTGATTGCCACCCATTACACTCCCATGCCCGATGCCTTGCGCCTGGACCTGCTCAGCCTGTGCGCCAGCGGGCCTGACGAAGTTGCCCGCTGCGCCCTGGCCGAAAATGAGTGGGTTCGCCTCGCCGCCTCGGGCGTCAGCCAACTGCTGGCCGAACAACAGCTCACTGCCCAAGCCATCACCGCTATCGGCAGCCATGGGCAGACCATCCGCCACGAACCAGCGCGCGGCTTTACCGTGCAAATCGGCAACCCGGCCTTGCTGGCCGAGTTGACCGGCATTTGCGTGGTCGGCGACTTCCGCCGGCGCGACGTTGCCGCAGGTGGCCAGGGTGCCCCCCTGGTACCGGCCTTTCATGAGGCGTTGTTCGCCAGCCATGGCGATCACTTGGCAATTCTGAACGTCGGCGGCTTCAGCAACCTGAGCCTGATCGACAAGGGCCGCCCCGTGCACGGCTTCGATTCGGGGCCCGGCAACGTGCTGCTCGATGCCTGGATTGACCTCAAGCAGGGTCACGCCTACGACCGCGATGGCCAGTGGGCCGCCAGCGGCCAGGTCAATGCCACCTTGCTACAGCATCTCTACAGCGACCCGTTCTTTGCCGGCACTGGCCCCAAAAGCACAGGCCGCGAAGTGTTCAACTTGCCTTGGCTACAAGGCCACCTGGCCAAGCTACCGACCTGCGCCGATGAAGACGTGCAGGCCACCCTTCTGGAACTGACAGCCCAGACTATCGTGCAGTCCCTGCAACATGCCCAAGCGCAAACCGATGAGCTATTGGTATGTGGCGGTGGCGCACATAACGCGGCGTTGATGGCGCGCCTGGCGCAGTTGCTGCCTGCCAGCAAGGTCGCCAGCACGGCAGCCTACGGCATTGATCCGGACTGGGTAGAAGCCATGGCCTTTGCATGGCTGGCCCACTGCTGCCTTCGCGGCATCCCGACCAATCGCCCTAGCGTGACCGGCGCCCGTGGCTTGCGCATCCTCGGGGCGATCTACCCGGCCTGACCCCAGACAGCAAAACGCCGCGCTAGGGCGCGGCGTCTTGTAACCCTAGGCAACGATCAGATCGAGAACGATTGACCGCAACCGCAGGTGGTCGAAGCATTCGGGTTGTTGATCACGAACCGCGAACCTTCCAGGCCTTCCTGGTAATCCACTTCAGCACCGGCCAGGTACTGAAAGCTCATGGGGTCGACGACCAGGCTCACGCCCTCGCGCTCGACGATGGTGTCGTCATCGGCCACGTCTTCATCGAAGGTGAAGCCGTACTGAAAACCTGAACAGCCACCCCCTGTGACGAAGACGCGCAATTTCAGACGATCATTACCCTCTTCGTCGACCAGGCTTTTCACCTTGTACGCTGCACCATGGGTGAATTGCAAAGCCGTTGGGGTAAAGGACTCGACGCTCATGCTGACTCTCTCCCGGCGCTATGCCGTCATAATGCGTAATGGCGCCATTATCCGCTTCTCCTAGAAAAATGGTCAACAATTGTCCGGCGCGTTCGTCCCTCGCCCGGCGTGCGGGCACAAAAAAACCCGCCGAGGCGGGCTTTCAAGCGTGCGCGCAATGCTCTTACGGCATCATGCCCGCATGGGCCAGGCCCAGGCGTTCATCCAGGCCGAACATGATGTTCATGTTCTGCACCGCCTGGCCGGACGCGCCCTTGACCAGGTTATCGATGACCGAGAGCACGACGACCAGGTCGCCGCCCTGCGGCCGATGCACGGCAATACGGCAGACGTTGGCACCGCGCACGCTGCGAGTTTCCGGGTGGCTGCCGGCAGGCATCACGTCGACGAACGGTTCATCGGCATAGCGTTTTTCGAACAGCGCCTGTAGGTCCACCGACTTGTCGACCACCGTGGCGTACAGGGTGGAGTGAATACCGCGAATCATCGGCGTAAGGTGTGGCACGAAGGTCAGGCCCACATCCCCGCCGGCCGCACGACGCAGGCCTTGGGTAATTTCTGGCAAGTGGCGGTGACCTTTCACAGCGTAGGCTTTCATGCTTTCTGCCGTTTCGCTGAACAACGACCCCACACTGGCGCCCCGGCCCGCGCCGCTGACACCCGACTTGCAGTCGGCGATCAGGCGCGAGTTATCGGCCAGGCCAGCTTCCAGCAGCGGCAGGAAACCCAGTTGCGTGGCGGTCGGATAGCACCCCGGAACCGCGATCAGCCGCGCGCCGCGGATCTGCTCGCGGTTGACCTCAGGCAGGCCATAGACCGCATCCTTCAGCAACTCCGGAGCGCCGTGCGGCTGGCCATACCACTTGGCCCATTCCTCGCTGTCTGCCAGGCGGAAGTCGGCCGACAGGTCGATGACCCGCGTGCCCGCAGCCAGCAATTCACCGGCCAGGGCGTGGGCAACGCCGTGCGGGGTGGCGAAGAACACCACGTCGCACGCGCCCAGGGTCTTGGTGTCTGGCACGCTGAACGCCAGGCCATCGTAGTGGCCGCGCAGGTTGGGGTACATGTCAGCCACGGGTAGGCCCGCTTCGGAGCGCGAAGTGATGACCACCACCTCGGCCTGAGGATGCCCTGCCAACAGACGCAGCAGTTCGACCCCGGTGTAACCCGTGCCGCCGACGATACCGACCTTGACCATGAACCTGCCCCTCTCGATGTACTGACTGGAAAGCCCCTGATGATAGGGGCCAGAGCCTTTCGTAACAACCGTTGTAATGACGTACGGCCATGGGAAGCACTACTATCGCGACTACCGTGAACCTGGGAAAACCAAAAAAATGTATCTATGGATCAAAGCACTGCACATCATCAGCCTCGTCTGCTGGTTTGCCGGCCTGTTCTACCTGCCCCGCCTGTTCGTCTACCACGCCGCCAGCGAGGACACCGCCAGCAAGGAGCGCTTCTGCATCATGGAGCGCAAGCTGTACCGCGGCATCATGGGCCCCTCGATGATCGCCACACTGGTATTCGGCCTATGGCTGCTGTGGCTGAGCCCAGGCTTCATGAGCCAGGCCTGGATGCACGCCAAGCTGACCTTCGTGGTGTTGCTGATCGGCTACCACCATATGTGTGGCGCACAGGTAAAACGCTTCGCCCGCGGCGAAAATACCCGCTCACATGTCTTCTATCGCTGGTTCAACGAAGTACCTGTTTTGTTTTTACTGGCTATCGTCATTCTGGTGGTCGTCAAGCCGTTCTAACCCAATAACAGAGAGAAACTCATGTCGCTGCCCACACTGCTCGATCAATCGCTGCGTTTGCCCGTGGTGGCAGCGCCGATGTTCCTGATTTCCAACCCGCAGATGGTCCTGGCCTGCTGCAAGAATGGCGTGGTGGGCAGCTTCCCGGCCTTGAACCAGCGTGACAGCGCAGGTTTCAAGCAATGGCTGATAGAGATAGAAGCTGGCCTGGCCCTGCTCGACAAGCCCGCCCCCTACGCGGTCAACCTGATCGTGCACCACAGCAACCCACGCCTGGAGGCAGACCTGGCGATTTGCGTGGAGCACAAGGTGCCCATCGTCATCACCAGTTTGGGCGCCGTGAAAGAGTTGGTGGACGCGGTTCACAGCTACGGCGGCCTAGTGTTTCATGACGTGACCACGCGCCGGCATGCCGAAAAAGCAGCCGAAGCCGGTGTGGACGGGCTGATCGCAGTGGCGGCAGGTGCCGGTGGGCATGCCGGCACGTGGAGCCCGTTCGCCCTGGTGGCCGAAATTCGTCAGTTTTTCGACAAGACGCTGCTGCTGGCCGGCTGCATCAACCATGGCCGGGAGATCCTTGCCGCGCAATTGCTGGGGGCGGACCTGGCGTACCTGGGCACCCGGTTTATCGCCAGCCAGGAAAGCCACGCACCCGATGCGTATAAACAAATGCTGTTGGGCGCCAAGGCAGCGGACATCGTGCACACGGCTGCAGTCTCCGGCGTACCCGCAAGCTTCATGCGCCAAAGCCTGGAGACCGCCGGTTACGACATGGCCGCCCTCAAGGGCACCGGCACCATGGATTTTGCCTCGCGGCTCAAGCCTGTGGATGATGAAGCCAAGGCCTGGAAAACCGTATGGTCGGCCGGCCAAGGGGTGGGCGAGATCGACGATTTACCGAGCGTGGGCGAACTGGTGGCTCGCCTGGACGACGAATACCGCCAGGCGCTGGCTTTGGCCACCCGCCTTCCGGACTATTGGCCACGCTGAAAGCCGCTATCATGCGCTGAAAACATGACAAGGACGCCCCACCCCATGAGCACCGCACTGTTCAAAATCGTCTTCGAAGGCAGCGCATTGCCTGGCGTAGAACCGGAAACCGCCAAGGCCAACCTGGCCCAGCTGTTCAAAAGCGACCTGCTGGCCATCGAAAAGCTGTTCAGCGGGCGCAAGGTCGCGCTCAAGCGCAATTTGCCCCAGGAAAAGGCCGAGAGATACCTGAACGCGCTGCACAAAGCCGGCGTGGATGCGCGCATCGAAGCCGAACCGCCCCAGGAACTGACCCTGGAGCCCCTGACCTTCGAGCCCGAACCTGCGCCTGATGCCGTGCACTCACCTTATGCACCGCCACGGGCCGAAGTCATCGACACCGTGGCGGTGCATGGCGAGCTCAAGGTGTTCAGCTTCCATGGGCGCATCGGCCGGCTGCGCTACCTGGCCTGGTCCCTGGTGCTGTTTGCAGCGCTGTTCATTCCCTTGTTCATCACCGGTGTCATGGCGGGATTTGCACCGATATTCGGCAGCCTCATCAGTTCAGTCTTGTGGATCGCCTCGGTGGTGGTCGGCCTGCAGATTTGCGCGCAGCGGTTGCATGATATCGGTTGGTCGGCCTGGCTGGCCCTGCTCAACCTGATCCCGGGCATTAACACGCTACTGTTCCTGGTACTGGTCTGTGCCCCCGGCACCCGTGGGGTGTCTCAGTATGGCGCGCCCCCGCCACCCAACACCCTGGGCGTGAAAATCCTCGCGTCACTCTGGCTGGTCGTGGTGCTCGCGCTCGCCGCCGCCTTCGGCATGGGGCTGTTTGCCGGGCTGATGCACCGTTATACCGGCGGCACTGCCCTGTAAGCGATTCGGCATAAGGGGCCCGTGCACGGTAGACTGTCGCCATGAGTCAACACCTCTGGCCCCGGCCTCTCCCATCAGGCCGGGCACGGAAGTGTTCGTATGGAGAATTGCATGACCCGTTACGCCATGATCACTGGCGCCTCCAGCGGTATTGGCCTGGCCATGGCCGAAGCCCTGGCACGCCGTGGCCGCAGCCTTATCCTGGTGGCCCGGCAGCGCGAAGCCCTGGAAAGCGTCGCGATCGAACTGACCCAACGTTTCGGCGTTGAAGTGCTGTTCCGTGCCTGCGACCTGAGCGAGCCCCTGCGCCTGTCCGGCTTTTTGCTGGAGCTTGAAGAGGGTGAACGGCACATCGACCTGTTGGTAAACTGCGCGGCCATCCGCTCCTATGGGCATTTCCTGGCTCAGGACTGGATGCGCGAACAGGACCTGATCGAGCTCAACGTGCTGGCCCTGACCCGGCTTTGCCACTCGGTGGGCAATGCCATGGCCGTGCAAGGGGGCGGGCAGATACTCAATGTGGCATCCCTGGCGGCCTTTCAACCGGGCCCGTGGATGGCCAGTTATGCCGCGAGCAAAGCCTACGTGTTGCATTTTTCCGAAGCCCTGCGCGAAGAGCTGAAACAGAGTGGGGTGAAAGTGTCCGTGCTGTGTCCAGGGCCGGTGCACTCGGCTGACCGAGTGATCGACCGCCTGCACAACAGCGGCCGGGTACTGAGCCCCGAAGAGGTCGCGCTTTATACTGTGCGAGCACTGGCGCGCAACCGCGCGGTGATCATCCCCGGGCGTCGCAACCGCTGGCTGGCCCGCAGCGGCCGGCTGGGTTCACGCTGGCTGGTGCGCAAGATCGCCGGCGCCATCAACATCGCCTATCGCCCGCGCTGACCGAATCAGCGCTGGGCGAAGGCCAAGCCCCTGAGTACACTCAGGCCGGCCCACTAAATATGGAGAAACAGCTGTGGAAACTCTGTTCACCAAGATCATCAACCGGGAAATACCGGCGAAGATCATCTACGAAGACGATCAGGTCCTGGCTTTTCACGACATCGCCCCGCAGGCGCCCGTGCATTTCCTGGTCATCCCGAAAAAACACATTCGTACCCTCAACGACCTCACCGAGGACGACAAGGGGCTGTTAGGGCACATTTTGTTCACCGCCCAGCGCCTGGCCAAGGAATTGGGCTGTGACGATGGCTTTCGCGTGGTGATGAATTGCAACGAGCAGGGTGGCCAGACGGTCTACCATATTCACATGCACGTGTTGGGGCAGCGGCAGATGCATTGGCCGCCGGGCTGATCGATAGACCCAATCGCCTGGTTCGCGGATAAATCCGCACCTACACTAACCGGAGGTGCCCATGGCTACCGAACGTCACTATTCGCCCATCGACAAATTCCTGCTGCAGGCCGATACCGCCATGCGCACGCTGCTGCCTTTCAGCGGCCAGCCATCGCGACCGTCGCCGGCGATCGTGCAACCGGACAGCAAGCTTGATGATGTCGAAACCCGCCACGTGGCTGGGCTGATGCGCATCAACCATACCGGCGAAGTGTGCGCCCAGGCGCTGTACCAGGGCCAAGCCCTGACCGCCAAGTTGCCGCAAGTGCGCAAGGCCATGGAGCATGCCGCCGAGGAAGAAGTCGATCACCTGGCGTGGTGCGAGCAACGTATCCGCCAGCTGGGCAGCCACCCCAGCGTGCTCAACCCGCTGTTCTACGGCATGTCGTTCAGTATCGGCGCGGCTGCCGGGCTGATCAGCGACCGCGTCAGCCTGGGGTTCGTCGCCGCCACCGAGCATCAGGTGGTCAAGCACCTGGACGAACACCTGGAGCAACTGCCGGCCGAGGACGAAAAGTCCCGGGCCATTCTCGAGCAGATGCGCACCGATGAGCAGCAACACGCCGAGTCGGCCCTGGGTGCCGGCGGTTTCCGCTTCCCCGCGCCCGTGCGCCTGGGCATGAGCCTGCTGGCCAAGGTCATGACCAAGAGCACCTACCGGATCTGATCGGCAGGCACAAAAAAAGGGACCGCGAGGTCCCTTTTTTCATGCGCGCTTTTTCAACCCAACTCGATGATCTCGTAATCGTGGGTGATTTCGACGCCCGCACGGCCGAGCATGATCGAAGCCGAGCAGTACTTCTCTGCCGACAACTCCACCGCTCGCTTGACCTGGGCTTCTTTCAAGCCACGGCCCTTGACCACGAAGTGCAGATGAATTTTGGTAAACACCTTGGGGTCTTCGTCAGCGCGCTCGGCTTCCAGGAAGGCTTCGCAGCTCTCCACGGCCTGGCGGGATTTTTTCAGGATGCTGACCACGTCGAAATTGCTGCAGCCACCCAGGCCCAGCAAGAGCATTTCCATGGGCCGCACACCCAGGTTGCGCCCACCGCTTTCCGGCGGACCGTCCATGACCACGACATGGCCACTGCCCGATTCGCCTAGGAACATGGCTTCGCCTGCCCACTGGATACGTGCCTTCATCACCCGGACTCCACTGCTTTAAAAAGGCCGCCAGCTTAGCACAGCCCTCGCCACCCGACCGATGACGGCCAAGCGCCTAAAGCGGCGAGTAAATCTGCCGATACAAACTTGGACGTCTGATAAGCTGACGCCAAATCACTGGCGCCCCAGCCAGCACTAAAAAAACAGCGCGTCGACGACTGTCTACTCCCGGAAATCAGCCATGGTTGCTCTCACGTCACCGATCAAAAACATCGACAAGCTGCTGAGCCATTGTGTGCGCCGCCGCTATGCGGCCAAAAGCAATATCATCTGCGCCGGGGATAACTCCGACACTCTGTCTTTCATCATCAAGGGGTCGGTCACCATCCTGATCGAGGATGAGGAAGGCCGGGAAATGATCATTGCCTACCTGAACAGTGGCGACTTTTTCGGCGAGTTGGGCTTGTTTGAATCACCCAGCTCGCTCCACGAACGCAGTGCCTGGGTACGAGCAAAGGCCGACTGTGAAGTGGCGGAGATCAGTTACGCCAAGTTCCGCGAATTAGGCCAGCAAGACCCGGAATATCTGTTCGCCTTGGGCTGCCAGATGGCCAAGCGCTTGCGCGATACCACCCGCAAGGTCGGCGACTTGGCGTTTTTTGACGTGACCGGTCGCGTTGCCCGTTGCCTGCTGGAACTGTGCAAGCAACCCGACGCCATGACCCACCCCGACGGCATGCAAATCAAGATCACCCGCCAGGAAATCGGCCGGATCGTCGGTTGCTCGCGGGAGATGGTCGGGCGTGTGTTGAAGGATCTGGAAGAGCGCAACCTGGTCAATGTCAAAGGCAAGACCATGGTGGTATTCGGCACGCGTTAAGGTATTTCGCGCAGGGTCGCCAGCAACTGTCGATAACGCAGGCCCAGCGCTTGCACCAGGCCCGCCGTCGTCGCCAGTTCGGCAAAGGCGATATGGCTGTGCGCCCGGACTCGCTGCGGTAATTGGCAGGCCACGTTGAAGGCATTGACCGCTGCCACCATCGATTCGCGCTCGTTGTCCATCAGCATGGCGCCGTGCACCAGCACCACCGGCCGCGTGCCACTCAGGCCCTGGCGCCAGCGTTGCGCCGTGCCCACCCATTTGCGGCCATTGATGTTGACGTTGAAGCGGCCGTCGCAAAACGCCCCGTCGATTTCGCCCAAGCTCGCTTGGCCACCAGCAGCGGTCACTGCTTCACTGAGCGGTTGGCACAAGCGCTGATAGGCCAATTCGATACGGTTTTGATCCCCTTCGCTGCGCGGCGCGACATACACCAGGGCAACGTTGAGGGTGGCTGCAGATTGCGGCACCGGTTCGCCGCCGGTTTCGCGCAACAATACTGGCCAGCCCGACGCTTGAACGGCATGGCAGGCAGGCTCGAAACCTGGCAGACGGCTCATGCGCCGCGGCATCACCAGGGCGCGATCAGTGGGCTGCCAAAACAGCAGGCCGTCGCGTTGTTCGCCGGAACACACGGCCGCGAGCAGATCCTGTTCGGCCTTCAGGCCGGCTTCCACAGTCAAACGTTGCATCGTGTCCCCAAACCTCTATGGGAGCGGAGTTATCCGCGAAAGGTACACCGCGGTGTAGCAGGTGTACCGAGGCGTTTCATTCGCGGATCAATCCGCCCCTACAGATGATCATGGAGTCAGTCCTGTGCCGAGCGCTCCGGGAAGAACAGGCGCTGCAATTCGGAACCCGGGTTTTCGGCGCGCATGAAGGCCTCGCCAACCAGGAACGAATACACATCGCTGATTTCCATCAGCTCGACATCGGCGCGGTTGAGGATGCCACTCTCGGTAATCACCAGGCGGTCACGCGGAATGCGCGGCAGCAGGTCCAGGGTATTTTCCAGGTTGACCTCGAAGGTGTGCAGGTTGCGGTTGTTCACGCCCACCAGCGGAGTGTCGAGCACCTTCAATGCACGCTCCAGTTCATCGCCATCGTGCACTTCAACCAGCACGTCCAAGCCGACGCCCTTGGCGACCGATGCCAGTTCGGCCATTTTCACGTCATCCAGCGCCGCCACGATCAACAGCACGCAATCGGCACCCAACGCCCGGGCTTCGACGATCTGATAAGGGTCGACCATGAAATCCTTGCGGATCACCGGCAACGAGCACGCCGCGCGCGCCTGCTGCAGGTAAATGTCGGCCCCTTGGAAATAGTCGATGTCGGTAAGCACTGACAGGCAAGTCGCACCGCCCTTCTCGTAGCTGACGGCAATGTCGGCAGGCACGAAGTGCTCGCGAATCACGCCTTTGCTCGGCGAAGCCTTCTTGATTTCGGCGATCACTGCCGGCTGCTTAAGCTTTGCCTGCGCCATCAAGGCATGGGCAAAACCGCGTGGCGCATCGGCTAACTTGGCCTGCGCCTCGACTTCAGCGAAGCTGACCCGTGCCAAGCGCTCGGCCACTTCCACGGCCTTGCGGGCCAGAATGTTTTCCAGAACCGTCGGCACACTCATCCTTCATTCTCCTGCTTGAATACCGCGGTAAAGGCGCCCAGCTCTTCGAGCTTTTCCCGGGCAAGGCCGGTGTGCAAGGCATCATGGGCCAGGGCCACGCCTTCCTTCAACGAAGAAGCATGGTCGGCGGCATACAGCGCGGCACCGGCATTGAGTACGATCATTTCGGCAGCTTTCTGACCGTTCTCGGTCTTGCGCCGGCCCAGGGCGTCGCGGATCAGCTCCAACGATGCTGCCGGGCTCTCGACCACCAGGCCGTACAGGCTCTGGCTCTTGATGCCCAAGTCTTCAGGCTGCACCCAGTATTCGGTGATCTGGCCTTTGTTCAGCTCCGCTACAAATGTCGGTGCCGCCAGGCTGAACTCATCCAGGCCGTCTTGGGAATGCACCACCAACACATGCTCGCTGCCCAAGCGCAACAGCACCTCGGCCAACGGACGGCACAGCGCCTGGTTGAACACGCCAACCACCTGGTGCTTCACGCCAGCCGGATTCGTAAGCGGGCCAAGCATGTTGAACAGGGTACGCAGGCCCAGGTCGCGACGCGGGATGGCCGCGTGCTTCATGGCGCCATGGTGGGCCTGGGCGAACATGAAGCCGATGCCCACGCTGTCGATGCAGCGCGCAACTTGCACCGGGGTCAGGTTCAGATAGACGCCGGCCGCTTCCAGCAGGTCGGCACTGCCGCTTTTGCCCGACACCGCGCGGTTGCCGTGCTTGGCCACCGTGCAGCCTGCGGCCGCCACGACAAACGCCGACGCCGTGGACACGTTGAAAATATTGGCGCCATCGCCGCCGGTCCCGACCACATCAACCACGCGGTCCAGGGTATTGAGTTGAACCTTGTCCGCCAGCTCGCGCATCACCGAGACCGCACCAACGATTTCGTCGATGCTCTCGCTTTTCATACGCATGCCCATCATGAAGGCGCCGATCTGCGCCTCGGTGCACTGGCCCGTCATGATTTCGCGCATCACATCGCGCATCTCGTCGGTGCTCAGGTCCAGGTGGCCGACGATGCGGCCTAATGCTGTCTTGATATCCATGCTCATTCCTTAGCCCTGACGGCTGCCGCCGGTTTGCTTGAGAAAGTTGGCGAACAGCTCGTGGCCCTGCTCGGTCAGAATCGATTCAGGGTGGAACTGCACCCCCTCGATGTTCAGCGTCTTGTGGCGCAGGCCCATGATTTCGTCCACCGAGCCGTCGGCGTGCTGGGTCCAGGCGGTCAGCTCAAGGCAGTCCGGCAGGGTGTCGCGCTTGACGATCAGCGAGTGGTAACGGGTAACGGTGAGCGGGTTGTTCAAGCCGGCGAACACACCTTGATCCTTGTGGTACACGGGGCTTGTCTTGCCGTGCATGGCCTGGCGGGCGCGTACTACGTCGCCGCCGAAGGCCTGGCCGATGGCCTGGTGGCCCAGGCAGACACCCAGGATGGGCAGTTTGCCGGCGAAATGCAGGATCGCCTCGATGGAAATGCCCGCTTCGGTCGGGGTGCATGGGCCCGGGGAGACGACGATGCGCTCCGGCGCCATGGCCTCGATGTCGGCAATGGTCAATTCATCATTGCGCAGGACTTTGACGTCTGCACCCAGCTCGCCCAGGTACTGCACAACGTTGTAGGTAAAAGAGTCGTAGTTGTCGATCATCAGCAACATGGGGCTGTCCTCAGGCGTCGGAGTGGGGGGTTTGTTCGGCGAGCGCAACGGCGCGGAACATCGCGCGGCGTTTGTTCAGCGTCTCTTCCCACTCCAGGGCCGGCACCGAGTCGGCGACGATGCCGCCACCGGCCTGCACGTGCAGTTCACCGTTCTTGATCACCGCGGTACGAATCGCGATGGCCGTGTCCATGTTGCCGTTCCAGGCGAAATAGCCCACCGCGCCGCCGTACACGCCACGTTTGACCGGTTCCAACTGGTCGATGATTTCCATCGCGCGAATCTTTGGCGCGCCCGACAAAGTGCCGGCCGGCAGGATCGCCCGCAATGCGTCCATCGCCGTGAGCCCGCTCTTGAGCTGGCCGGTGACGTTGGACACGATGTGCATCACGTTCGAATAACGTTCGATGACCATCTTCTCGGTGAGCTTCACCGAGCCGATTTCCGAAACACGGCCGGTGTCATTGCGGCCCAGGTCGATGAGCATCAAGTGCTCGGCGATCTCTTTCTGGTCGCTCAGCAGGTCTACTTCCAAGGCATGGTCTGCCTCTTCGGTGGCGCCGCGCGGGCGGGTGCCGGCGATCGGGCGAACAGTGATCTCGTTGTCTTCGACGCGCACCAGCACTTCTGGCGAGCTGCCTACCACGTGGAAGTCGCCGAAATTGAAGAAGTACATGTACGGCGTCGGGTTGAAGCAGCGCAGCGCCCGGTACAGGTCGATGGGCGCAGCCTTGAAGTCGATGGACATGCGCTGCGACGGCACCACTTGCATGCAGTCGCCGGCCAGGATGTATTCCTTGATGGTGTCGACCGCCCGCTCGTAGTCATCTTGGGTGAAACTGGAGCGGAACTGCGGGTCGGCTGCCGGCGGGCGGTCCAGGTCCAGGCCGCGGCGCGGGGTGATCGGTTGACGGAGTTTTTCCATCAAGGCCTCAAGCTGCGCCTGGCCTTGCTCGTAGGCGTCGTCCTGGGCGGGGTCGACCAGCACGATGGCGTGCATCTTGCCCGCCAGGTTGTCGAACACCACCACGGCGTCCGAGACCATCAGCAGGATGTCCGGCACCCCGATCGGGTCTGGGTTGGGGCAACGGCCCAGGCGTTTTTCCACGTAGCGCACGCAGTCGTAGCCGAAGTAACCCACCAGGCCGCCGTTGAAACGCGGCAGGCCGGCGATGGTCGGCACATTGTAGCGAGCCTTGAAGGTCTCGACGAAATCCAGTGGGTCTGCGACTTCGTGGCGCTCGACCTCTACGCCGTCGGTGGTCACGCTGACCAGATGGTCGTGCACGCGCAACACCGTGCGGCATGGCAGGCCGATGATCGAGTAACGGCCCCACTTCTCGCCGCCCTGCACCGATTCGAGCAGGTAGGAGTTGGCCTCGTCGGCCAATTTCAGGTAGATCGACAGCGGGGTGTCGAAGTCGGCCAGGGTTTCGCGGGCAAGCGGGATGCGGTTGTAGCCGGCAGCGGCCAAACGCAGGAATTCTTCACGGATCATGAGCAGCCTCGTGGCTTGAGGGTATATCGGTCAGGTATGCAAACGCGCCGGCAGGTCCGGCCAGGTAAAAGTCAGGCGCGCCAACGCCAGCGGGCCAGGGCCTTGATGACTTTCATCCAGAGTTTGCGGGTGACCACCACGATGGAATCTCGTTTAGAGGGGGAATCTTCGTCCGCCAACGTTATCTCAGCCGCTTCATCTAAGCAACCGGGCAATAATGTTCGCAGATCGTCTATCACCAGCGCAGGGGACTCCTCGGCGATCGGCCGGCCATGGTTGTAGCCATAGCTCAACGCCACGCAACGCACGCCCGCCGCATGGGCCGCCAGCACATCGTTGCGCGAATCACCGACAAACAGCGCCTGGGCCGGCTTTACCCCGGCCATTTGCATCACGAAGTTCAAGGCCGCAGGGTCCGGCTTTTGCTGAGGCAGGGTGTCGCCGCCAATGATCCAGCGGAAATACCGGCCCAGCCTCAGCTCATCGAGCAAAGGCGCGACAAAGCGCTCCGGCTTGTTGGTGATCAGGGCCATTTCAACACCCTGTTTCTTCAGCCACTTGAGCGCGGTGCGCACGCCAGGGTATACGACCGTCAGTGCATGACTGTCGGCATAGGCTTCCATGAAGATGGCCAGCGCTCGGTCGGTGTCAGCTTCATCTATATGCGCATGTTCAAAACCACCGGCCAGCGCACGGCGTACCAAAACCCGCGCACCGTTGCCGATCCATACGCGCACCGCTTCGATTCCGGCGGCCGGGTGGCCCAGTTCGAGCAGCATTTTGTCCACCGCCGCCGCCAGGTCCGGGACCGAATCGACCAGGGTGCCATCCAGGTCGAACATCACCAGCCGTGGCAGGCTGCCGGGGAACAGCTGCTCGAAGCCACTCATGAACGGGCCAGCGCCAGTTCCGCACGCATCTTGTCGATCACTTCCTGGTAGTTGGGCGCATTGAAGATCGCCGAACCGGCCACGAAGGTGTCGGCGCCAGCGGCGGCAATTTCGCGAATGTTGTTGACGTTGACGCCGCCGTCGATCTCAAGGCGGATATCACGGCCGCTGGCGTCGATCAACGCACGGGCTTCACGCAGCTTGTCCAGGGTGCCGGGGATGAACTTCTGCCCGCCGAAGCCTGGGTTCACGCTCATCAGCAGCACCATGTCGACTTTGTCCATCACATACTTGAGCACGTCCAACGGGGTGGCCGGGTTGAACACCAGGCCTGCCTTGCAGCCGCCCTCACGGATCAGTTGCAGGGAACGGTCCACGTGCAGGGTGGCTTCGGGGTGGAAGGTGATGTAGGTGGCACCCGCCTCGATGAAATCACCGACGATGCGGTCCACGGGGCTGACCATCAAGTGTGCGTCGATCGGCGCGGTGATGCCGTACTTGCGCAGTGCCGCGCAGACCATCGGGCCGATGGTCAGGTTGGGCACGTAGTGGTTGTCCATCACATCGAAATGCACAATGTCGGCGCCAGCGGCCAGTACATTGTCGACTTCCTCGCCCAGACGAGCGAAATCCGCGGAAAGGATGGACGGAGCAATTGCGAAGGGCTGCATGAAGCACCTGTCTTGGCTGATATCACGGTGGCGCGCATTGTACATCAGCCAAAGAACTACGGGGGAGCCAAGCCCCCTCACCCCAACCCTCTCCCGCCTTGGAGGGTTGGGGTGAGGGCCGCTATACCTGCGCCGTACGCAGTTTCTCGCTGCGCCCGCGCAACCATTCAAGCGTCAGCAACAGGATCACCGAAAAGGCGATCAACAAGGTCGCAGCCGCGGCAATGGTAGGGCTCAGGTTCTCGCGGATACCGCTGAACATCTGCCGTGGCAAGGTTGCCTGCTCGGGCCCGGCCAGGAACAGTGTCACCACCACCTCATCAAACGAGGTGGCAAAGGCGAACAACGCTCCGGAGATAACGCCGGGTGCGATCAGCGGCAGTGTCACCCCGACGAAACGCGGTGATCGGCGAGGCCCCCAAGCTGGCAGCAGCCCGCACCAGGTTATGGTTAAACCCCTGCAAGGTCGCCGACACGGTGATGATCACGAATGGCACGCCCAGCACCGAATGCACCAGGATCAGCGAAGTAAAACTGTTGCCCAGCCCCAGTGGGGCGAAGAACAGGTAGCTGGCCACGCCGACGATCACCACCGGCACCACCATCGGCGAGATCACTAGGGCCATCACCAGTGATTTGCCAGGGAAATCGCCGCGCGTCAGGCCGATGGCCGCCAGGGTGCCGAACACCATGGCCAGCACCGTGGCTGCCGGGGCGACGATGACGCTGTTTTTCAGCGCCCGCATCCATTCGGCCGAGCCGAAGAAGTCCTGGTACCAGTGCAGCGAGAAACCCTGCAGCGGGTACACCAGGAAACTGCCCGAATTGAACGACAGCGGGATGATCACCAGCACCGGCAAAATCAGGAACAACAGGATCAGCCCGCAAAGGATGCGCAAGCTGTAGAACCAGATCCGCTCGATGGGAGACATGTAAGGGCTCAGCATTTCGATTCTCCTCAGCTCAGGCGCAGGCGACCGGCGCCGACCAGCTTGCTATAGACCAGATAAAGCACCACGGTCGCCAGCAACAGCAGCCCGCCTAAGGCCGTGGCCATGCCCCAGTTGATACTGGTGTTGGTGTAGAACGCCACGAAATAGCTGACCATCTGGTCGTTGGGGCTGCCCAGCAAGGCCGGGGTAATGTAGTAGCCGATGGCCAGGATGAACACCAACAGGCAACCGGCCCCTACGCCCGCGTAGGTTTGCGGAAAGTACACGCGCCAAAAACTGGCAAATGGATGGCAGCCCAAGGAGATGGCGGCCCGCATGTAGGTCGGCGAAATCCCCTTCATCACGCTGTAGATCGGCAAAATCATGAACGGCAGCAAGATATGCACCATGGAGATGTACACGCCGGTGCGGTTGAACACCAATTCCAGCGGTTTGTCGATCAGGCCCGTGGCCATCAGCGCGCTGTTGATCAGGCCGCCGGATTGCAACAGCACGATCCAGGCAGCCACGCGCACCAGGATCGAGGTCCAGAACGGCAACAGCACCAGAATCATCAGCAAGTTGCTCTTGCGTGCCGGCAGATTGGCCAGCAGATACGCCAACGGATAAGCCAGCACCAGGCAGATGACCGTGATCACCAGGCCCATCCAGAACGTCCGGGCGAAGATGTCCAGGTAAATGGCCTGGTCCGGGGTGGCCGGTGCCACTTCGCCCAGGTCATCGATGCGATGGTCCACCGAGGCCAGCAGGTAGAAAGGGGTGACGCTGCTGGTGTTGCGGCGGATCGCCTGCCAGTAGGCAGGGTCGCCCCAGCGTTCGTCGAGGTTCTGCAACGCTTCCTTATAGGAGGCAGGCTCGGCCTTGAGCGGCAAGGCGCGGGCAGTTTTTGCCAGCAGGCTGCGGTAGCCGGCCAGTTCCATGTTCAGGCGCTTGGACAGGTCGCCCAAGGTTTGATTCTTGCGTGATTCGGCCAGGTCTTCACTCAGGGCCTTGTACACCGGCTCGTCCGGCAAGCCCCTGCCATCCCAGGTGGCCACGGCAGCCACGGTGCGCGGCAAGGCGCCGACCACTTCCGGGTTGCCCACGCTTTTGTACAACAGCACGGCTATCGGCACCAGGAATACCAACAGCAAAAACAGCACCAACGGCGCGATCAGGGCTTGGGCCTTCCAGCGGTTGAGCCGTTCGGCACGGGCCAGACGCTGTTTCAGATTAGGGCTGGCGACCTCTTTGAGGGGCACTGCGACGGCCATGGCGAACTCCGTGAAACTCTTTGGTCAAGTGGCTGCGCCAGCCAGGGCTGGCGGAGCCGGTGCACAACTTACTTGGCGGCCCAGGCGTTGAAACGCTGTTCCAACTGCTCGCCGTTATCGGCCCAGAAGCCCACGTCGATCTGCACCTGGTTGGCAATGTTTTCAGGCGTGGTCGGCATGTCTTTCAAGATGGCCTTGTCCAGCAGCGGCACGGCCTGGCTGTTGGCGGGGCCGTAGGCGATGTTTTCCGAATAGATCTTCTGTTGCTCTGGCTTGACCGAATAGGCGATGAATTTCTTCGCCTGGTCGGCATTCTTCGCGCCTTTGGGAATGGCCCATGCGTCGAAGTCGTAGATGCCGCCGTTCCACACCACCTTCAGGTTGCTTTCTTTCTGCACGGCAGCGATGCGGCCGTTGTAGGCCGAGCTCATCACCACGTCACCCGAAGCGAGGTACTGCGGCGGCTGGGCACCGGCTTCCCACCACTGGATGCTTGGCTTGAGCTCGTCGAGTTTCTTGAAGGCACGGTCCTGGCCGGCTTTTGTGGCCAGCACGCTGTACACGTCTTTAGGCGCGACACCGTCGGCCATCAATGCGAATTCCAGGGTGTACTTGGCACCCTTGCGCAGGCCGCGCTTGCCCGGGAATTGCTTGGTGTCCCAGAAGTCAGCCCAGCTGGTAGGCGCGGTCTTCAGTTTGTCGGCGTTATACGCCAGCACCGTGGACCATACGAAGAAGCCTACGCCGCAAGGCTGGATGGCACCCTTCACGTAGTCGGACTCTTTACCGAACAGCGCCGGGTCGAGTTCTTCGAACATGCCTTCGTCGCAACCACGGGCCAGTTCCGGGGATTCAACCTCGACCAGGTTCCAGGACACGCTTTTGGTATCGACCATGGCTTTGACCTTGGCCATCTCGCCGTTGTACTCGCCGGCGACGATCTTGCCATTGCCCGCTTTTTCCCACGGTTCGTAGAAGGCCTTGACCTGCGCCGCCTTGTTCGCGCCGCCGAAGGAAACCACGGTCAGGTCCTCGGCCGCCATCGCCTGGGCCGCACACATCATGCCCAAGGTCAGGGCGGTGAATTTCAAGTGCTTGAGCATTTATTCTTCTCTCCAATGCAGGGTTGGGTGAAGCATGGGGCGATCAGGTCGCCTCTTAATCGACTAACAACGGATCGAGCGCACGGGCGTGCTCGACCTGCCAGCCAAGCGGTACCACATCCCCCACCGCAAGCGTCGGGTCGAGCTCGGCAATGGGTTGTTTGACGAAAAAGTCCGACTTGCCACACACCTCCAGGCGCACCCGCACGTGGTCGCCCAGGTAGATGAAT
This sequence comes from Pseudomonas abieticivorans, assembly GCF_023509015.1. NCBI lineage: Bacteria > Pseudomonadati > Pseudomonadota > Gammaproteobacteria > Pseudomonadales > Pseudomonadaceae > Pseudomonas > Pseudomonas abieticivorans. The sequence goes on along the minus strand of NZ_CP094975.1, from coordinate 3,192,361 downwards.
TCGGCGACACGGCCAGAGAAGCGGTTCACGCAGCTCTCACTGTGGCCATTGAGGCGCACGCGCTCGGGGCGGATGGACAAGGTGACCGGATCACCCGGTTCGCCAACGTTGACGGCCAGCGCCTCGACCTTCTCGCCACGGGCCAAGCCAACCACGCAGCGGTCACCGGTCTGGGTGATCAGGCGGCCATTGATGCGGTTGTTCTCGCCGATGAAGTTGGCGACGAACGTGTTTTTGGGCTCTTCATACAAGGTACGCGGGGGGGCGATCTGCTGTATCTCGCCCTGATGGAACACGGCCACCCGGTCCGACATGGTCAAGGCTTCGCCCTGGTCATGGGTCACGTACACCACGGTCACACCCAGGCGCTGGTGCAGGTGCTTGATCTCCATCTGCATGTGTTCGCGCAGTTGCTTGTCCAGCGCACCCAAGGGTTCATCCATCAGTACCAACTGTGGTTCGAACACCAGTGCGCGGGCCAATGCCACGCGTTGTTGCTGGCCGCCGGACAACTGGGCCGGGTAACGCTGGGCAAAAGCGTCGAGCTGGACCATGTTCAGCACTTTTTTGACCCGCTCGCCGATGTCGGTCTTGCTCAAGCCGCGTACCGACAGCGGGAATGCCAGGTTCTCGGCCACGGTCATGTGCGGGAACAGCGCGTAGTTCTGGAACACCATGCCGATGTCACGCTTGTGCGGCGGCACGTTATTGATCGAACGGCCACCCAGCAGGATCTCGCCGGCGGTGGGGGTTTCGAACCCGGCCAGCATCATCAGGCTGGTGGTCTTGCCCGAGCCGGAGGGCCCCAGCAACGTCAGGAACTCGCCCTTGCGAATGTCCAGGTTCAGGTCTTTGACGATCAGCGCCTCGCCGTCGTAGCTTTTTTGCACGCCACGAAAGCTGACCAGCACGTCGCTCGCCCCAGCGCTTGAATTCACCTCGCTCATACCCACACCTTTGCTTTTATGACTGCCGTGCACTAAGCCTAGTGAAGGCTGCACGTCACGCAAATCGGGGGCTGGGAGAGATTGCTGTAGGGATTGCCCTACAGCGATGGCGCGCATAGGTATGTTTTTCGAGGAAGGCCTGAGATTGCTGCCTAGACGCTGTCGCTTTTAGATTTCGTCGTCTGGTTCGCGGATAAATCCGCTCCCACAGGTGAGCCTGGTTCACCCGCGAACCAGGCGACGCGCAATCAAAGCAACTTATGCTCCATGGCATATTTCACCAGCTCGGCCAGGGAATTGATGTTGAGCTTTTGCATCAACCGCGCCTTGTGGGTGCTGATGGTCTTGTTGCTCAGCGCCAATTGCAGGGCGATGTCATTGACGTTGGCGCCTTGGGCCAGGCGTTCGAACACGGAAAACTCACGCTCAGACAATAGCGAGTGCAATGGCCGGCTATCGGTAAGGCCCACTTCGAACACCATGCGGTCGGCCAAGTCCGGGTCAATGTAGCGCCCGCCCCCGGCCACCCGACGAATGGCAGTCAGCAGCAAGGCCGGGTCGCTGTCCTTGGTGGCGTAACCGGCGGCGCCTACCTTCAATGCCCGCGCGGCCATCTGGGCTTCGTCATGCATCGACAGCACCAGGATGGCGGGGGGGTTGTTCAATGCGCGGATCCGCGGGATCGCCTCCAGGCCATTCACCCCGGGCATGGAGATGTCCAGCAGCACCACTTCACAGGGGGTTTGCCGCAAGGCCTCCAGCAACTGCTCGCCATTGCTGGCCTCGCCCACTACCAACAGGTCCTTGGCCAGGCCGATCAGCTGCTTGATCCCTTCGCGAACAATGGTGTGGTCTTCGGCCACGAGTACTCGGATCACTGTCGAACTCCCAAGCGTCACGTCAATTCAGAGGCAGGCGCACGCTCAACGCGGTGCCCTCGCCCGGTTCGCTATCCAACAGCAGGGTGCCACCGAGCATCAGCACCCGTTCACGCATGCCCACCAGGCCAAAAGAAGCCGGGCGCGCAGCCGTCAGCGCAAAGCCGACGCCGTCATCACTGATGGTCAGCGTCAGCCAGCCCTGCTCCAGTCTCAAGGAAATATCCACAGTATGCGCCTGGGCATGGCGCATCACATTGGTCAGCGCCTCCTGGAGGATGCGAAACAGGCCAATGGCCTTGGCGTCACTCAAGGCCGGCAAGCTTTCGGGCACCTGGACCAGGCAGGGGATTTGAGTTCGTGCTTCGAAGCGCCGGGCCTGCCATTCGATGGCCGAGGCGATGCCGGCATCCAGGATGGGCGGGCGCAACGCCGTGGCTACATCGCGCACCAGTTGGAACAGTTGGGCGATCAGCCGCTTCATGCTGTTAAGCCGCTCTTGCAGGCCCGGGTCCAGCCCGGCGTAGGCCAATTCACACATGGACGTCTCCAGCTTGAGCACGGTCAGCATCTGCCCCAACTCGTCGTGCACCTCGCGGGCGATGCGCGCCTTCTCTTCTTCGCGCACGCTTTCCAGGTGCGCCGACAACTCGCGCAGCTGTTCCTGGCTTTCCTGCAAGGCGGCCACGGTGCGCCGGCGCTCGGTGACGTCGGTGAGGTAGACCACCAGGTATTCGGCCTGCTGAAAGCGCAAGAAGCTTAATGAGACATCGGTGGGCAACAGGCTGCCATCAGCACACAGGCATTGGGTTTCGAAATTCAAGGGGCCTTCTTCACTGGCCCGCGCGCGCTTCCACAGGTTCAGCCAGCGGTCCATGTGCAGGCCCGGCTCGAAATCGATCAGGGGCCGATCGACCACCGCGCCTGCGGGGTAGCCCAGCATGCTTTCGGCCGCCCGGTTGGCATAGCGCACATGGCTGTCCCAGTTCACCCACAGGATGCCGACCGTGCTCTGGTCGATGGAGAACTGCGTCAGGCGCAGGGCTTCCTCGCCGGCCTCACGCATCAGGATGTCTTCGCGCGCGCTCAGCAACGAGCGTTCGAACCAATTCAACTGGCGTCGTTGCCACGCCACGATGGCCGCAGCCGCCAGCAGCAGTACCAACAGCAGCAGGCAGAGGTTCTGCCAAAAACCGGGCGATTCACTCAGCCGGGGGTATTTGGGCTGCACCCACCGCGTGTGCAGTTGCTCGAAGTCCTTGGCGGGGATGGCTTGCAGCGCGCTCCCCAGGATTTCGGCCAACTGCGGCCAGTCGCGGCGGCTGGCGACCCGCAAAAGCTGCGGAAAGCCGATGTCACCGACCACCACCAAATCGGCAAACTCGTCTTCACGGCTCAGGCGCGCCAACTGCGCTTCATCGATCACCGCATAGCGAGCCTGCTGGGTGGTCAACAACTGCAAGGCCTGGCGCTCCAGGGGCACCCCTTGCAGATTGAGGTTGGCATAGGTGGCGCGCAGGTAATCCGCCACCGCGCCGGGCATACGCACGGCAACCCGATCATTGCCGTCGAGCTTTTCCAGGTCGACGTTGATCGCCCCGTTGCGCTGGCCCACGATCAATTGCGGGATGCGCATGTAGGGGTCGGAAAACAGCCACAGGCGCAGGCCGGCCGGCGTCTGGGTAAGGCCTGGCGCCAGGTCGACCTCGCCCTCGCGCAGGGCCTGCTCCAAGGCTTGCTGATCGGGAAAGTTGCGCCAGCGCCAATCGACTTGCAGTTCTTTGCCCAGCCAGTTCATCACCTCGACGTTTACCCCCGACAATTGCTGCAGGCGCCGATCGTATTGGGCAAAGGGCGCTTGCAATACCACCCCCACGCGCAGTCCGCGGTGCTGCCCCAGCCAGTCACGCTGCTCATCGCTCAGGCGCAATGGGCCAGGGTCTGCCGCGCCGGCGGTCAAGGGCAACCATAAACAGCCGATAAGCAGCAGGCATATCCATCGAATCATCGCGAATCTCGTAAACACGGAACAGCCGATAGCATGTGGCTGTCCATGACAAATACCATTAGGCTGCCGGGATCAATTCTGGCCTGGAATATCCAATGCCCTCAATCTACCGCACAACGCTGCCAGCGTTCTGCCTATCGTTGCTGCTGCCCTGCCTGCTGCCGGCCAACGCTGCACAGTCGGAAAAAAAGCCAGCCACCGATCAAGCCGCGCCTGCACCCATCGTCGAGCGCGCCCCCGTGCTCGATCGCAGCCAGGAAGACAGCCTGGCCCTGGAGCGACAACTGCCACAGGCTGAACAGCAAACCTTGCAAGCCGGTAGCGACAGCTTCCTGGCCTTGTGGAAACCTGCCAACAGCGCCGACCCGGCGGGCGCCGTGGTCATCGTCCCCGGTACCGGGGAAAGCGCTGATTGGCCGGTGGCCGTGGGCCCGGTACGGCAAAAACTGCCCGACGCCCATTGGCAAAGCTTGAGCCTGACCCTGCCTGACCTGTTGGCCGATGCACCGGTGGCCCGCGCGCCCGATAAGCCGGCGCCCCCCGCCCAGGCCGAGAGCAAGGCCACGCCACCGGTGGTCAAGTCGGTGGAACAGGACACGGCCGTGGAGAACCCGGACAGCAGCGCCTCGGCCAACTCCCCGGAAGAACAGGCCAAGGCCGATGCCGAACGCATCTTCGCGCGCATCGACGCCGGCATTGCCTTTGCCCAGCAGCAAAAGGCCCGCACCATCGTGCTGATGGGCCACGGCACCGGCGCCTATTGGGCTGCTCGCTACTTCAAAGAGCGCCAACAACCCCACGCCCAGCGATTGCTGATGGTGGCGCCCATGACGCCGACCAATGCCAAGCAAAGCCTGGAAGAACTGGCGCCCAGCCTCAAAGTGGCGACCGGCGACATTTATTACATCGACAGCAACACCGCCCGCGATGCCGCGCGCGAACGCTTGCAGGCCAGCAAGCGTATGAAGAGCGGTGGCTATACCCAGGTTGGGCTCAAGGCATTGCCGGGCAACACGTCGGCCGAGCAGGAGCAGTTGTTCCGGCGGATTCGCGGTTGGTTGAGCCCGGAAAAGATCGACTGAATACACGCTTCACGATGGGCCGGCACGCCGGCTCATCCATGAATACACTCAGCGAAAATCCCGCCGCTCACGAATCAGCGAATAGGCGCCGTGCAACTCCCGGGTCCGCTCGGTGGCCTCGCGCACCTGAGCCGCGCTTGCGCCACTGCCGGCCAACTTGTCCGGGTGGTGGCGGCTGATCAGGCGACGATAGGCGCGCTTGATCTGTTCAGGCTCGGTGGTGGCGGCAACACCAAGCAGCTTCAAAGCCTCCTGGTAAGACCCCGCGCCATCGCCCAAGGGCTTGCGCTGCGGCTCATACTCGGCAGACAAACCCTGCACCCGCAGCGAAGTCCAGCCCAGCCATTTACCCCACTGCACCAGCAACAAGCGCTCGTTGCGGGTGGCCTTGCCGTCGGCCCAGACCATCCGCCAACCAGCGCGCAGCGCGCCTTCGGCGGCATTGGGTTGGCGGGCAAGCTTTTCCAGATGGGCCTGCAAGCGGTCGCCGCCGGCTTTGCCACGGTTAAAGGCCATGATTGCGCGGCGCTGCCCGGCGTCACTCAAGCCCAGCGCGCGCATTTCCTGGCGCGCCTGCTGGATATGCGGCTCCCCCACGCGCCCGTCACTCTTGGCCAGGCGCCCCAGCAACACGAACAGCAGTTCATCGTCACGCAAGGCCCCGCGCCCGCTCAGTCGCTCGCGCAACTGCGCCCAGCTCTCCAATTGCAAGCGCCGATCCATGGCTTGCCCCAGCAACGCCCCCAGCAATGCGCCGGGTATGGAGGCAATGGCAAAACCGGCTCCGGCGCCAATCACGGTCCCTGGCCACAACATCTCAGGGACGCTCGCTCAACAGTTGCTCGACCTCGGCCAATCGTTCATGGGTACCCACATCGACCCAACGGCCGCCGAAGTGCTCGCCACTGACCTGCCCCGCCTCGATCGCGGTACGAAACAACGGCGCCAACTTGAACGCCCCCGCCACACAGCCATCGAACAGCCGCGGGCTGAGCACCGAGATGCCACTGTAGGTCAGGCGCGCAGCAGCATCGGCATCCTCACGTACCTGGCCGTCGACGATGGAAAAATCACCCACCGGGTGATGCGCCGGGTTGTCGACCATCACCAGGTAAGCCAGCCCTTCCAGCGGCTGGCGCAGCGTGGCGAAGTCGTAGTCGGTCCAGATATCACCGTTGACCACCACGAAAGGCTCATCGCCTAACAACGGCAACGCCTTGAAAATGCCGCCACCGGTTTCCAGCGGCTCGCCTTCGGCGGAGTAACGGATACTCACGCCAAAGCGCGAGCCATCGCCCAGGTGGTCCTCGATCTGCTGGCCCAGCCAGGCATGGTTGATGACGATGTCGGTAAACCCGGCGTCGGCCAATGCCCGCAGGTGGAATTCGATCAACGGCACACCGCCGGCGCGTATCAGCGGCTTGGGCGTGTGCAGGGTCAACGGGCGCAGGCGTTCGCCCTTGCCGGCAGCCAGAATCATCGCTTTCATGCGCGGGCCTCGCTTGGAGTACGCAGGCTATCGAGCAACACCTTCAGGTCAGCCAGTTCCGGCCGACGCGCCAGCACCGCATCGATATAGTCGAAAAAGCGCGGTACATCGGCCAGGTAGCGCGGCTTGCCGTCGCGGTGGCAAATGCGCGCAAAGATGCCGATGACCTTCAGGTGGCGCTGCACGCCCATCAGATCACAGGCCCGGTGGAACGCCGCAAAGTTGTCCTGCACTGGAATGCCGACCGCCTGCGCGGCCTGCCAATAGTCGTTCAGCCAGGCAAGCACCCGCTCTTCAGGCCAGCTCAGGAACGCGTCCTTGAACAGGCAAGTGATGTCGTAAGTGACCGGGCCGTACACCGCATCCTGGAAGTCCAGCACCCCAGGGTTTGGCTCGCTGTGCATCAGGTTGCGCGGCATGAAGTCACGGTGCACCAGCACTTTGGGCTGGGCCAGGGCACTGTCGATCAACAGGTCGCTGGCACGTTGCCAGGCAGCCCGCTGCTGCTCGTCGAACTGCACGCCCAATTCGCGGCCCACGTACCACTCAGGAAACAATTCCAGTTCGCGGCGCAGCAGTGCCACGTCATAGCTGGGCAAAGGCGCGTCCATGGGCAATTGCTGGAAAGCCAGCAAGGCCTCGATCGCGTCCTTGAACAGGACGTCGGCGTTGGCCGCGTCAATCACGTCCAGGTAGGTCTTGTTACCTAGGTCATTGAGCAGCAAAAAGCCCCGATCGAGGTCCTGGGCAAAAATTTCCGGAACATTTATCCCGGATTTTTTTAGCAAAGCAGCGATTTCGACGAAGGGTTTGCAGTTTTCCTGGGGGGGTGGCGCGTCCATTATGATGAAACTTCGGCCCTCGCCCTCCCAGCGAAAATAACGTCGGAAGCTTGCGTCACTACTGGCCGCGGTCAACGTGGCCGGGGGTACGGCGCCCCAGCCCTCGGCCTGGAAGCGTTTGGCCAGTTGCTCGTCGAGCCAGACTTTGAGGTGTTGCAGGCGTACATCTTGATCGGGCATTGCAGAGGTCTCCGACGGCGCTAGCCGTCAAGCGGGTCATGCTTTATTATCCAGCATCTTTTTCAGACCATCGAGAGGCGTGCGGCCCCCCCGCGGGCGAGATGGCACGCAGGAAGCCCGGACTAATAAGATGGCATTGAAATCCCCCGCGTTTCGTAGAAAATTTCCGTTGCTGATCACTGGCAGTCTGCTGGCGATGCAACCCTTAGCCACGCCGTTCGCGGTCGCTGCCGAACAGTATGACTGTTCCGTATCGGCTGCGGGTACCTGGGACTGCAAACCCAAGGCTGATGTCGGCGCCTTGCCGCCACGCCCCGTGCACGAAGGTGGAGGCCTGCCCGACGATGTCGTCGGCACGGCGACACCTGCGGCCGAGGCAAAGGCCAAGGGCCCGATGCTGGTCACCCAAGCCAAGGGCAAGGGCCTGACGTCGCGCAGTGCCGACTACAGCCACCTGGACTGGGTGCCACGCGAGAAGCTCACCCCTGCGCAACTTGCCGAGACCGGCCCGTATTGCTCCGGCAACTACGAGGAACCGCTGCGCCCTGGCATGAACGACAAGACGTCGAAAAAAGACGCCCCTACGTTCATCGGTGCAAAAGCCTCGCGCTACCAGCAGGAAGAGCAGGTCGCGACCATGGCCGGTGACGTCGTCATGCGCCAGGGCAGCATGCAGATCGAGGCCGACGAGGCCAGCCTGCACCAGGCCGAGAACCGCGGCACGCTGGACGGCAACGTCAAGCTGCGCGACAACGGCACGCTGATGGTTGGTGACCACGCCGAGGTGCAACTGGACACCGGCGCGGCCCAGGTCGACAACGCCGAATACGTGATGCACAAGCAAGGCATTCGCGGCAACGCGCTGTATGCCAAGCGTGCCGAAGACGCCATCATCCGCCTCAAGGATGGTACCTACACCACGTGCGAACCGAACAGCAACGCCTGGACCATCAAGGGCAACAACATCACCTTGAACCCGGCGACCGGCTTCGGTACCGCGACCAACGCAACCTTGCGCGTGCATGACTTCCCGGTCCTGTACACCCCGTATATCTATTTCCCGATCGACGACCGTCGTCAGTCCGGCTTCCTGCCGCCAAGCATTGGCAGCGGCAGCAAGACTGGCCTGTCCCTGGTCACGCCGTACTACTTCAACCTGGCACCCAACTACGATGCCACGTTGTACCCGCACTACATGGCCAAGAACGGCTTGCTGATGGAAGGCGAGTTCCGCTACCTGACCAAGTCAAGCGAAGGCCAGTTCGGCGGCGGCTACCTGAACGACGAAAACGACGATCGCAAGCTGCAGACCGACTACAGCAAAGACCGCTGGATGATCAACTGGCAGCATAAAGGCGGCTTGGATCAGCGTCTGACCTATAAGGTCGACTACACCGATATCAGCGACCCGTACTACTTCCAGGATCTGGAGACCTACCAGATCGGCGTGAAGCACGGCGACTTTATCAACCAGCAGGCAGCGACCTACTATCGTGGTGACAACTACGTGGCGGGCCTGAACGTGCAGGCGTACAAGCTGACGACGGTTTCGGATATCACGCCGTACGACCGCCTGCCACAGCTGACGTTGAATGGCCAGTTGCCGTTCCACCCGGAAGGCCTGGACTTCAGCTACGCGACCGAAGCCGTGCGCTTCGAGCGTAGCCTTGAGACCGGCAATTACACCGACGAGGACGGTGGGGTCACTTCGCGTATTGATAACAACGTGGCAGGTTTGGCGCGCGCCAACGGTACCCGTTTGAACCTGGCGCCTGAAATCAGCCGTCCGTTCAACTGGACGTGGGGCTACGTCAAGCCAACTATCAAGTACATGTATACCCAGTACGATCTGGATCTGGACTCCCAAGGCAAGAGCACGCTGCAGACCGGCGAGTCATTCAACAGCACCCAGAACCGTTCGGTACCGATCTACAGCGTCGACAGCGGCCTGTACTTCGACCGTAACACCAACTGGTTCGGTACCGACTACCGCCAGACGCTGGAACCGCGCCTCTACTACCTGAATGTCCCGTATGTTAACCAGACCGACATTCCGGTATTCGACACCGCCGAAAACGTCTTCAGCTACGGTTCGCTGTTCCGCGACAACCGCTTCTCCGGCACCGACCGCGTCGGCGATGAGAACAAGCTGTCGCTGGGCATCACCAACCGCTGGATCGAAGACAACGGCTTTGAACGCCAGCGCTTCAGCATCGGTGAAGCCGTGTACTTCCAAGACCGCAAGGTTCAGTTGCCAGGTATCGACTACTCCACCCGCGAGGAAGCCCTGGCCAACCGTTCGCCGTATGCCCTGGAATACGAGTACCACTTCAACCGCGACTGGCGATTCAATTCGGACTTCAACTGGGACCCGGACACCAAAACCACCCGTTCGGGCAGTGGCATGTTCCACTACCAGCCTGAAGACAACCCGAACAAGATCGTCAACTTCGGTTATCGCTACCGCAACGACCTGGTCCACTACGACTCCTCCACCGGCAAGTGGGGCTTCGGCGGTGACTATGGCACCCCGGGCGACCCGAACTACGTGAAGGACTACTACAAAATCCAGCAACATGACTTCTCGGTCATGTGGCCTTTGGTTCCGCAGTGGAACGCCATCGCTCGCTGGCAGTATGACTACAACCGCAATCGCACACTGGAAGCCTTTGGTGGTTTCGAATACGACAGCTGCTGCTGGAAACTGCGCCTGATCAACCGCTACTGGGTTGACTACGACGAGTTCAGCCAGGCACTGCCGCAGAACGAAAAAGGCGACCATGGGGTCTTCCTGCAGATCGTGCTCAAAGGGCTCGGTGGCGTGGTAGGCACAAAAGTCGAGAGTTTCCTCGACAAAGGCATTCAAGGTTATCAACAACGTGAAGACGCTTTCTGATTGTCTGCGCCCGCTGTTGCTGGGCGCAATGTTGCTGGCTGGCGTGGTGCACGCCGAAGTCGTACCGCTGGACAGCGTGGTGGCCATCGTCGATAACGACGTGGTCATGAAGAGCCAACTGGACCAGCGTGTCCACGAGGTTCAATCCACCATTTCCAAGCGGGGCGGCGCGTTGCCACCGACCAGCGTGCTGGAGCCTCAGGTTCTGGAGCGCTTGATCGTCGAGAACCTGCAGCTGCAAATCGGTGATCGCTCCGGTATCCGGATCACCGACGAAGAGTTGAACCAGGCGATCGGCACCATTGCCCAGCGCAATAACATGAACGTTGATCAGTTCAAGGCAGCCCTGGCACACGACGGCCTGTCCTATAACGACGCCCGCGACCAAGTGCGCCGTGAAATGATCATCAGCCGCGTGCGCCAGCGTCGCGTGGCAGAGCGCATCCAGGTGTCGGAACAGGAAGTGAAGAACTTCCTGGCTTCCGACATGGGCAAGGCGCAACTGTCCGAAGAAGTGCACCTGGCCAACATCCTGATCCCGACGCCGCAAAGCGCCAACGCCGAGGCCATCCAGACCGCGGCGGCCCAGGCCAAGGCGGTGTACGACCAGCTCAAGGCCGGTGCCGACTTCGGCCAGATGGCCGTGGCCAAGTCCTCCAGCGACAACGCACTGGAAGGCGGCGACATGGGTTTCCGCAAGGCAGCCCAACTGCCTCCGCCGTTTGACAGCATGCTGAGCAGCATGTCGGTGGGCGACATCACCCCGCCGACCCGCACGCCGGGTGGCTTCATCATCCTCAAGGTGCTGGAGAAGCGCGGCGGTGGCACCCAGACCCGTGACGAAGTGCATGTTCGCCACATTCTGGTCAAGCCTAGCGAAATCCGTACCGAAGCACAGACCAAGGCCTTGGCCGAGGCGCTGTACAACCGCATCCAGTCGGGTGAGGATTTCGGCACGCTGGCCAAGCAGTATTCGGAAGACCCGGGCTCGGCGCTTAATGGCGGCGACCTGAACTGGATCGACCCGAACTCGCTGGTGCCGGAGTTCCGCGACGTGATGGCCAATACCGAAGTGGGCAAGCTGTCCAAGCCGTTCAAGACTCAATACGGCTGGCACGTATTGGAAGTACTGGGCCGCCGCGCAACCGATGCCACCGAACAGGCTCGCGAGCAACAGGCCATGACCGTGCTGCGTAACCGCAAATACGACGAAGAACTGCAGAACTGGCTACGCCAGATCCGCGACGAAGCCTACGTCGAGATCAAACTGCCTGGCGTCGACCAGGCTGCGCAGTGAAACGCCCGCGTTTCGCCCTGACGCCCGGTGAACCGGCAGGCATAGGCCCCGACCTGTGCCTGCTGCTCGCCGGGCAGCGCCAACCGCACCCCCTGATTGCCATTACCAGCCGTGACCTGCTCGCCGAGCGGGCCACGCAACTGGGCGTGGCCGTCACCTTGCTGAGCGTGACCCCGGATGCATTCCCCGACGCACCTGCCGAACCTGGCAGCCTGTACGTGTGGGACACGCCCTTGGGCGCCCCCGTGGTGACCGGGCAACTGGATACCCGCAACGCCGCCTTCGTTTTGCAAACCTTGACCCGCGCGGGCCAAGGCTGCCTGGACGGGCATTTTGCCGGGATGATCACGGCCCCCGTACATAAGGGTGTGATCAACGAAGGCGGCATCGCCTTTTCCGGCCACACCGAATTCCTGGCCGAGCTGACTCACACCGAACAGGTGGTGATGCTGCTGGCCACCCACGGTCTGCGCGTGGCACTGGTGACCACTCACCTGCCGCTGCGGCAGGTCGCCGATGCGATTACCCCTGAACGCCTGGAGCGGGTCACCCGCATCCTGCATGCCGACCTGATCGAAAAGTTCGGCATCGCCCAGCCCCGTATCCTGGTGTGCGGGCTCAACCCCCATGCCGGCGAAGGTGGGCACCTGGGGCGCGAAGAGATCGACATCATCGAACCTACACTTGCGCGTTTGCGCGGTGAAGGCATGGACCTGCGCGGTCCCCTGCCCGCCGACACGCTGTTTACCCCCAAATATCTGGAGCACTGCGATGCAGTGCTGGCGATGTACCATGACCAGGGCCTGCCCGTACTCAAGTACAAAGGCTTCGGCGCTGCCGTCAACGTGACCCTGGGCCTGCCGATCATCCGCACGTCCGTGGACCATGGCACGGCACTGGACCTGGCCGGCAGCGGCCGGATCGACACCGGCAGCCTGCAGGTCGCCCTGGAAACCGCCTACCAGATGGCCGAGACCCGAACATGACTGAGCAATACCAACACAAGGCGCGCAAGCGCTTCGGCCAGAACTTTTTGCACGACGCCGGCGTCATCGACCGCATCCTGCGCGCGATTCGCGCCCGCGAAGGCGAGCGCATGCTGGAAATCGGGCCGGGCCAGGGCGCCCTCACCGAAGGTATCCTGAGCAGCGGCGCACAGCTGGACGTGGTCGAGCTGGACAAGGACCTGATCCCGATCCTCAATCAGCAGTTTGCCGGCAAGAGCAACTTCAGCCTGCATCAGGGCGACGCACTGAAGTTCGACTTCAATAGCCTGGGCGCCGAGCCTGGCACCCTGCGGGTGGTCGGCAACCTGCCGTACAACATTTCTACGCCGCTGATCTTCCACCTGCTGAAAAACGCAGCCCTGATCCGCGACATGCATTTCATGCTGCAAAAGGAAGTGGTCGAACGCCTGGCCGCAGGCCCTGGCGGCGGCGACTGGGGCCGTTTGTCGATCATGGTGCAGTACCACTGTCGCGTGGAACACCTGTTCAACGTGGGCCCGGGCGCATTCAATCCGCCGCCCAAGGTGGACTCGGCAATCGTGCGCCTGGTGCCGCACGAAGTGCTGCCCTTCCCGGCCAAGGACCATCGCCTGCTGGAGCGCGTGGTACGCGAAGCCTTCAACCAGCGCCGCAAAACCCTGCGCAACACGCTCAAGGCCCTGCTGAGCAACGACGAAATCCAGGCTGCCGGCGTCGATGGCAGCCTGCGCCCAGAACAGCTCGACCTGGCCGCCTTCGTGCGCCTGGCCGACAAGCTTGCCGAACAGCCCGCCGCCAGCTGATCCATGCGACATCCTGTACCGCCCTTCCAGGTGCGGCGCAGGATGGCCTAGACTGACGGAACCGGCCAAACCCGGCTTCATCCGCTTCTCGCTTTTAAGGCCCCTTGCATGTCCGACCCCCGTTATCAGATCGACGTCAGTGTGGTGACCCGCTATCTCACCGAGCAGTCGCAGCCCGATCAGCAGCGCTTTGCCTTTGCCTACACCATCACCGTGAAGAACAACGGCGAACTGCCCGCCAAGCTGCTCTCGCGGCACTGGGTGATCACCGACGGTGACGGCCACGTGGAAGAAGTGCGCGGCGCCGGCGTGGTCGGCCAGCAACCCTTGATCGGCGTTGGCCAAAGCCACACCTACAGCAGTGGCACGGTGATGACCAGCCAGGTCGGCACCATGCAGGGCAGCTACGAGATGAAGGCTGAAGACGGCAAGCTGTTCGACGCGGTGATCGCGCCCTTCCGCCTTGCCGTGCCCGGGGCCCTGCACTGATGGCGGTATACGCCGTCGGTGACCTTCAAGGCTGCCTGGAACCGCTCAAGTGCTTGCTCGACCGGGTGGCCTTCCACCCGGCCCATGATCGTCTGTGGCTGGTGGGTGACCTGGTCAACCGCGGCCCGCAATCACTGGAAACCCTACGCTTTCTATATGGCATGCGCGAGTCGCTGGTGTGCGTGCTGGGCAATCATGACCTGCACCTGCTGGCCGCCGGCAACAACATCGAACGCCTGAAAAAGGGCGATACCCTGCGTGAGATCCTCGAGGCACCCGATGCCCCCGAGTTGCTCGGCTGGCTGCGCCAACAAAAACTGCTGCACTTTGACGAACAACGCGACATGGCCTTGGTGCACGCGGGCATCCCGCCCCAGTGGTCCCTGAAGAAGGCCTTGCGCCTGGCGGCCGAGGTCGAGGCCGCGCTGCACGATGACAACCTGTTCAAGCCCTACCTGGACGGCATGTACGGCAACGAGCCGAACAAGTGGGACAACGACCTCAAGGGCGTGGCCCGCCTACGCGTCATCACTAACTACTTCACCCGCATGCGCTTCTGCACCCTGGACGGCAAACTCGACCTCAAGGGCAAGGAAGGCGCCGACACCGCCCCGCCAGGCTTCGCACCGTGGTTCGCCCACCGCGACCGCAAGACCAAGGGCCTGAAGATCGTGTTCGGCCACTGGGCGGCCCTGGAAGGCCGCTGCAACGAGCCAGGCGTGTTCGCCCTGGACACCGGCTGCGTATGGGGCGGTGCCATGACCCTGATGAACATCGACACCGGTGTGCGCTACCAGTGCGCGTGCGACGATAGCGGCCACCTGCGCCCGCCCGTCAGCCCCACCATCGCCGGCCACAACGCCAGCCGCTAGAATGGGCCCATTGCCCGAGGAGCTTCAGCCATGACCGAATTCAAACGCATCCCCCCCGAGCAGGCCCAAGCCCTGCGCGAACAAGGCGCCGTGGTGGTCGACGTGCGCGACCCACAAACCTTTGCCGCCAGCCACATCGCCGGTGCCACGCACCTGGACAACCACTCCCTGCACAATTTCATCACCCAGGCCGACCTCGACAAGCCGGTGGTCGTGGTGTGCTACCACGGCAACTCCAGCCAGAGCGCCGCAGCCTACCTGGTGGGCCAGGGGTTCTCGGATGTGTACAGCCTGGATGGCGGCTTCGAACTGTGGAAAACCATTTACCCGGCAGAAACCGCAACGGCCTCTGCTGAATAATATTTTTATGACCGTCTATCCCGCGCCCCACGCGGGTTAGCGCGCTGACTGACGAACGGTCAGCGCAACTTATTGCTTCTCACGCCTTGAAGTCTGAGATTACCAACTATCCTTAAGCGCAGGCCATCCAAAACAGGGGAGAGCCGGTACACCGACGCGCGGGTCATCGGTAGCGACTTCAGGTGTTTGGGGGGTAACAGCAACCGGCTTTGTCGGTTGTCTGCCAGCATCAACTGATTGATCCGACGTCGGCTCCACGTATCGAGCGAGGTGACGTCATGAGTATTTTTAGCCACTTCCAACAACGTTTCGAGTCCACCCGTCAGGAAGAGCTCTCGCTGCAGGAGTATCTGGAGCTCTGCAAAAAGGATCGCAGCACTTACGCTTCGGCGGCTGAGCGCCTACTGATGGCCATTGGCGAACCTGAGCTGCTCGACACATCGAGCAACTCCAGGCTGTCGCGGATATTCTCCAACAAGGTGATCCGCCGCTACCCCGCCTTCGAAGACTTTCACGGCATGGAAGAGTGCATCGACCAGATCGTGTCCTACTTCCGCCACGCAGCCCAAGGCCTGGAAGAGAAGAAACAAATTCTCTACCTGCTCGGCCCCGTGGGTGGCGGTAAGTCTTCGCTGGCGGAAAAACTCAAACAGCTGATCGAAAAAATCCCGTTCTACGCCATCAAGGATTCACCGGTGTTCGAATCGCCCCTTGGGCTGTTCAATGCCACCGAAGACGGCGCGATCCTGGAAGAAGATTTCGGCATCCCGCGGCGCTACCTCAATACCATCATGTCGCCCTGGGCGACCAAGCGACTGGCCGAGTTCGGGGGCGATATCAGCCAGTTCCGCGTGGTCAAACTCTACCCCTCCATCCTCAACCAGATCGCCGTCGCCAAGACCGAACCTGGCGACGAAAACAACCAGGACATCTCTGCCCTGGTGGGTAAAGTCGATATTCGCAAGCTCGAAGAGTACCCACAGAACGACGCCGACGCGTACAGCTACTCGGGCGCCCTGTGCCGGGCCAACCAAGGCCTGATGGAATTCGTCGAGATGTTCAAGGCCCCGATCAAGGTCTTGCACCCACTGCTCACCGCCACCCAGGAAGGTAACTACAACAGTACCGAAGGCCTGGGCGCTATCCCCTATTCCGGCATCCTGCTGGCCCACTCCAACGAATCGGAATGGCACAGCTTTCGCAACAACAAGAACAACGAGGCGTTCATCGACCGGATCTACATCGTCAAGGTGCCGTACTGCCTGCGCGTCAGCGATGAAATCAAGATCTACGACAAGCTCCTGTTCAACAGCTCCCTGGCCAAGGCGCACTGCGCGCCCGACACCCTGAAGATGCTGGCGCAGTTCACCGTGCTATCGCGCCTCAAAGAGCCGGAGAACTCCAACATCTATTCCAAGATGCGCGTGTATGACGGCGAGAACCTCAAGGACACCGACCCCAAGGCCAAGTCGATCCAGGAATACCGCGACAGCGCTGGCGTGGACGAGGGCATGAATGGCCTGTCGACCCGTTTCGCGTTCAAGATCCTGTCCAAGGTGTTCAACTTCGACCCACACGAAATCGCCGCCAACCCGGTGCACCTGCTGTATGTGCTGGAGCAGCAGATCGAACAGGAGCAATTCCCCGCCGAAGTGCGTGAGCGCTACCTGCGCTACCTGAAAGAGTACCTGGCGCCGCGCTACATCGAGTTCATCGGCAAGGAAATCCAGACCGCGTACCTGGAGTCCTACAGCGAATACGGGCAAAACATCTTCGACCGTTACGTGCTGTACGCCGACTTCTGGATTCAGGACCAGGAGTACCGCGACCCGGAAACCGGCGAAATTCTCAACCGTGTGGCACTCAACGAAGAACTGGAAAAAATCGAGAAACCGGCAGGCATCAGCAATCCGAAGGATTTCCGCAACGAGATCGTCAACTTCGTGCTGCGTGCCCGGGCCAACAATAACGGCAAGAACCCCACCTGGCTCAGCTACGAGAAGCTGCGCGTGGTCATCGAGAAGAAAATGTTCTCGAACACCGAGGATCTGCTGCCGGTTATCAGCTTCAACGCAAAAGCCAGCAAAGAGGACCAGCAAAAACACAACGACTTCGTTACGCGAATGGTCGAACGCGGGTACACCGACAAACAGGTACGGCTTCTTTCCGAATGGTACCTACGGGTCCGGAAATCGCAGTGAAGCAGCTGCAAGCTTCTAGCGACAAGCTGCAAGAGAAACGCGGTTGAGCTCCGGTCATGGAGCCTGACAGCTCTTTCGCTTGCAGCTTGAAGCTTACGACTTGAAGCTCCCCGGAGGGGCCTATGAGCTACGTGATCGACCGACGCCTTAACGGCAAGAACAAGAGCACGGTGAACCGCCAGCGATTCCTGCGGCGTTACCGTGACCACATCAAGAAGGCAGTTGAAGAAGCCGTGAGCCGGCGCTCCATTACCGACATGGAACACGGCGAACAGATCAGCATCCCTGGCCGTGATATCGACGAGCCAGTGCTGCACCATGGCCGCGGCGGCAAACAGACCGTGGTGCACCCCGGCAACAAGGAATTCACTGCAGGCGAGCACATCGCCCGCCCACAAGGGGGTGGCGGCGGCAAGGGGCCAGGCAAGGCCGGCAACTCCGGCGAGGGCATGGACGAATTCGTCTTCCAGATCACCCAGGAAGAATTTCTCGAATTCATGTTCGAAGACCTCGAACTGCCCAACCTGGTGAAACGCAACCTCACCGGCACCGACACCTACAAAACCGTACGCGCCGGCATCAGCAACGAGGGCAACCCCTCGCGCATCAATATCATCCGCACCCTGCGTTCAGCCCATGCCCGGCGCATCGCCTTGTCGGGCAGCAGCCGCGCCAAACTCAAGGAAGCCCAGGCAGAACTGGCCCGCCTCAAACGCGACGAACCCGATAACTTCGGCGATATCCAGGAAACAGAGGCGGAAATCGAGCGTTTAAGCGCGCGTATTCACCGGGTACCGTTTCTCGACACTTTCGATTTGAAATACAACCTGCTGGTCAAGCACCCCAACCCCAGCTCCAAGGCGGTGATGTTTTGCCTGATGGACGTATCGGGCTCAATGACCCAGGCCACCAAGGACATCGCCAAGCGCTTCTTCATCCTGCTGTACCTGTTTCTCAAGCGTAACTACGACAAGATCGAAGTGGTGTTCATCCGCCACCACACCAGCGCCCGCGAAGTGGACGAGGAAGAGTTCTTCTATTCCCGCGAAACCGGCGGCACCATCGTTTCCAGTGCATTAAAATTGATGCAGGAGATCATGGCCGAGCGCTACCCCACCAGCGAATGGAACATCTACGCAGCCCAGGCTTCGGACGGTGACAACTGGAACGACGACTCGCCCATCTGCCGGGAAATCCTCACCAAGCAGATCATGCCGTTCGTGCAGTACTACACCTACGTGGAAATCACCCCACGTGAGCACCAGGCACTGTGGTTCGAATATGAACGGATCGGTGAATCCTTTGCCGATACCTTTGCCCAGCAACAACTGGTTTCGGCCGGCGATATCTATCCGGTCTTCCGTGAACTCTTCCAGCGCAGGTTAGCCACATGACCGCCAGAGAGCAGAAACGCCAGCCCCTTTCCACGGGTTCAGAGTGGACGTTCGAACTGATCCAGGCCTACGACCGGGAGATCAGCCGCATCGCCGACCGTTATGCCCTGGACACCTACCCCAACCAGATCGAGGTGATCACCGCCGAGCAGATGATGGACGCCTATGCGTCCGTCGGCATGCCGCTGGGCTATCACCATTGGTCCTACGGCAAGCACTTCCTCAGCACCGAGAAATCCTACACGCGGGGCCAGATGGGCCTGGCCTATGAGATTGTCATCAACTCAGACCCCTGCATTGCCTACCTGATGGAAGAAAACACCATCTGCATGCAAGCACTGGTGGTGGCGCACGCCTGTTATGGCCACAACAGCTTCTTCAAGGGCAATTACCTGTTCCGCACCTGGACCGACGCCAGCTCGATCATCGACTACCTGGTGTTTGCCAAGCAGTACATCATGCAGTGCGAGGAGCGCCATGGCATCGATGCCGTGGAAGACCTGCTCGACTCCTGCCACGCGTTGATGAACTACGGCGTGGACCGCTACAAGCGCCCCTACCCTATTTCTGCCGAAGAGGAACGGCGCCGGCAAAAGGACCGTGAAGAGCACCTGCAAAAGCAGATCAACGACCTGTGGCGCACTATTCCCAAGAGTGCCGGCAAGAACAGCGACCGCGACGACGCGCGTTTTCCCGCCGAACCTCAGGAGAACATTCTCTACTTCATCGAGAAACACGCCCCGCTGCTGGAGCCTTGGCAACGTGAGATCGTGCGCATCGTGCGCAAGATAGCGCAGTACTTCTACCCGCAACGCCAGACCCAAGTGATGAACGAAGGCTGGGCAACGTTCTGGCACTACACACTGATGAACGACCTGTACGACGAAGGCCTGGTGACTGACGGCTTCATGATGGAGTTTTTGCAGTCGCACACCAGCGTGGTCTACCAACCGGGCTTCGACAGCCCCTATTACAGCGGCATCAACCCCTACGCCCTGGGCTTTGCCATGTACCGCGACATCCGGCGCATGTGCGAACACCCTACCGACGAAGATCGCCACTGGTTCCCCGACATTGCCGGCAGTGATTGGCTATCTACTATCAAGTTCGCCATGAGCAGCTTCAAGGACGAGAGCTTTATCCTGCAGTACCTATCACCCCAAGTGATCCGCGACTTGAAATTGTTCAGCATCATGGACGACGACCAGCGGGACGACCTGCTGGTGCCAGCCATCCATGACGAGCCGGGCTACCGGATCATTCGTGAAACCCTGGCCGCCCAGTACAACCTGGGCAACCGCGAACCCAACGTGCAAATCTACAGCATCGACCGGCGCGGTGATCGCTCGCTGACCCTGCGCCATCAGCAACATGACCGCAAACCGCTGGGCGATTCGACCGAGGAAGTGCTCAAACACCTGCATCGGCTGTGGGGCTTCGATATCCACCTGGAAACCTTGCAAGGCGACCAGATCATGAAGACCCACCACGTGCCCCCCAGAAACGATCACTCAGAGGGCGATTACGGGCGGCTTGACCTGTCTGTCGTGCACCTTTGAACCCACCGTCAACCTCCGCGGGCCCCGCGCAACAGGTTATCCTGTGAGGCCAACGGAGGTTTTTTCATGCAGATCTACAAAGTTGGCGGCGCGGTACGCGATCGCCTGCTAGGCCAAGCGGTCACCGACATCGACTGGGTGGTGGTGGGCGCCACCGCCGAGCAAATGCTTGCCAAGGGCTACCGGCCCGTGGGCTCGGATTTCCCGGTTTTCCTGCACCCGCAAAGCGGCGAGGAATATGCCTTGGCCCGCACCGAGCGCAAGAGCGGACGCGGCTATGGCGGCTTCGTGTTCCATGCAAGCCCGGACGTGACGCTGGAGCAGGACCTGATTCGCCGCGACCTGACCATCAATGCCATGGCCGAGGACGATAACGGCAATCTGACCGACCCTTACCATGGCCAGCAAGACCTCCAGAACCGTGTTCTACGCCACGTATCGCCGGCGTTCGCCGAAGATCCTTTGCGCGTGTTGCGGGTAGCGCGCTTTGCCGCGCGCTATGCCAGCCTCGGCTTTACCGTGGCTGCCGAAACCTTGGTGTTGATGCACCAGCTCAGTGAATCCGGCGAACTGCAGGCTCTGACACCCGAGCGCAGCTGGAAGGAAATTTCCCGAGCCCTGATGGAGGACCAACCCCAGGTCTTCGTCCAGGTTCTACGTGATTGCGCTGCGCTCAAGGAGCTGATGCCCGAAGTGGATGCCCTATTTGGCGTACCGCAGCCAGAAGCGCATCACCCGGAGATCGACAGCGGCGTGCACACCCTAAGCGTACTGGAACAGGCCGCCAAGCACCGCCAGCCGCTGACGGTACGCTGGGCCTGCCTGGTACATGACGTGGGCAAGGGCATCACCCCGCCCAGCGAATGGCCGCGGCACATCGCCCACGAGCATCGCGGGCTAAAGCTGATCAAGGCGATCAACGAGCGCTTCAAAGTGCCGCGGGACTGCCAGGAACTGGCACTGCTGGTAGGCCAATACCATACCCATGGTCACCGGGCCCTGGAGCTGAAACCCTCGACGTTGCTGGACCTGCTACAGAGTTTCGACGTGTATCGCCGCCCGCAACGCTTTGAAGAATTCATCGTGGCGTGCGAGATGGATGCGCGGGGGCGGCTGGGGCTTGAAGAGCGGGCTTATCCACAGGCCGATTACCTGCGCGGGGCGGCCGAGGCGGCGCGCTCGGTGGCGGTGCAGCCGTTGGTCGAGGCGGGTTATACCGGCAAGGAGCTGGGTGAGGCGCTGAAGGGGGAGCGGTTGAAGGCGTTGACCGCGTATAAAAGCGCTCGGATTTGAGTCGGCTGTTTCGCGGATAAATCCGCTCCTACACGGATGTCCCGTGGGAGCGATTTATCCGCGAGCGATCAAATTGCCTGGCCACGCCACTCAAACGCAACCTGCGCCAGCACCTGATCAATCCGCGCCTCACGCCACAGCTCATCAAACCGCTGATTGACCCCTGGGTGAATCACATCTGGAGCAATCAGCGACAACGGCCACAATACAAACGCGTTTTTCAGAATTTCGGCGCGCGGCAGGACCAATCCGTCGAAGTTACCCACAAGATCGCCGTACATCAGTACATCGATATCCAGCGGCAAACCCTTGCGATCCGGCGCGTAACGGCCATTGTCGGCCTCGATGAACTTAAGCCGGCGGTCCAGCTCCATCAACGGCATGTCGGTCAGCGCGGTGACCACCAGGTTGAAAAATGGACCACTCTTGATCCCCACCGGCTGGCTTTCGAACACCGCCGAGCACTCCATCTGCTGGAGAAAACCGGCCAAGGCATCAAGCCCCGCACACAAATGGGTCTCCCGGTCGATGTTGCTGCCCAGGCCCAGGTAGATCCGTGTCAGCGACATCCGCGCTCGATCTCCACGCCCACGCCTTTGGCAGCCGCCACGGCGCCCGGCTTGGTCAACTTGAGGTGCACCCAGGGGATGTTGAACTCGCTCATCAATACTTCGACCAGGCGCTCGGCGAAGGTCTCTACCAACTGGTACTGAGTGCTTTGGGCAAAAGCCTGGATACGGGTCGACACGCTGGCGTAGTCCAGGGCCAAGGTCAGGTCATCACCGGCCGCAGCGGGGCGGTTGTCCCACGCAAAGCTCAGGTCCAGGCGCAGGCACTGGCGAATGCCGCGTTCCCAGTCATAGGCACCGATCACGGTGTCAACTTCCAGGCCCTCGATAAAAACTCTGTCCAAGCACTTCTCTCCGCTGCACGACAAGGGCGCAATGCGCCGTTAGAATCAGGGCGTCCTCGCCCGGAATAGTTAGCATGTTTTGGTTACTGGCGTTACTGGCCTACCTGCTTGGCTCGCTGTCCTTTGCCATTGTCCTCAGTCGCCTGACGGGCAACCCCGACCCGCGCATGAGCGGTTCCGGCAATGCCGGCGCCACCAACATGTTGCGCTTGGCGGGCAAAAAACTCGCCATCCTCACCCTGCTCGGCGACCTGTGCAAGGGCCTGCTGCCGGTGCTGGTGGCCAAATTGGTCGGCCTGGGCCTGCAAGAGCAGGCCTGGGTCGGCTTGTGCGCGGTCATCGGCCACCTCTACCCGCTGTACTTCAACTTCAAGGGCGGCAAAGGCGTGGCGACCGCTGCCGGCATGATGCTCGGCCTCTACCCGCCTGCCGCCCTCCTGGCGGCCTTGGCGTGGGCACTGACCTTCTACCTCACCCGCACCAGCTCCCTGGCCGCGTTGATCGCAACGCCACTGACCCTGCCATTGGTCGCCTGGCGCGAGCCCGAGGCCCTGCTGCCCATGGCGGTCCTGACGCTGCTGATCGTATGGCGGCATCGCGGCAATCTACGCGACCTGTTCGCCGGGCGCGAACGGCATTTTTGAATCGGCCCGGTGAACATCGCTCAGGTTCAAATGGCGGGCAACTGCTCCATCGGCCAACGCGCCTGCACGCTGATGGCCAAGGTTTCGTGCTGCCCGGCCTGCAGGCGCTGGCACCCGGCGTAGGCAATCATCGCGCCGTTGTCAGTGCAGAACTCGGGGCGCGCATAGAACACATTGCCCTTGAACTCACCCAGCATTTTTTCCAGTGACTCGCGCAATGCCTTGTTGGCGCTGACGCCACCGGCGATAACCAGGCGATTGAGCCCGGTCAATTTAAGTGCGCGTCGGCACTTGATGGTCAGAGTCTCTACCACCGCCTGCTGGAAGGCCAGCGAGATGTCGCAGCGGGCTTGATCGTTGTCGTCCCCAGCGCTCTGGCATTGCTGCCAGGTATTGAGGGCAAAGGTTTTCAGGCCGCTGAAACTGAACATCAGGCCCGGGCGATCGCACATCGGCCGCGGGAAGGTGAACCTGCCCGGCACGCCCTGGGCAGCCAGGCGAGCGATTTCAGGGCCACCCGGATAATTCAGGCCCATCATCTTGGCGCTCTTGTCGAACGCTTCGCCGGCTGCGTCATCCAGGGTTTCACCGAGCAGCTCGTATTGGCCGATGCCATCGACCCGAACCAGCTGCGTATGCCCCCCCGACACCAACAAAGCGACGAACGGGAATTCCGGTGGCTGGGCCTCCAGCATGGGGGCCAACAGATGCCCCTCCATGTGGTGCACGCCGAGTGCCGGGATACCCCAGGCAAAGGCCAGCGCCTGGGCGCAGGAAGCCCCTACCAACAGCGCCCCAACCAGCCCGGGACCCGCGGTGTAGGCGATGGCGTCGATCTCGGTGGCCACGCAGTCGGCCTCGGTCAACACCTGGCGAATCAGCGGCAGCATGCGCTTTACATGGTCGCGCGAGGCGAGTTCAGGCACCACGCCACCATAGGCGCGATGCAGGTCGATCTGGCTGAACAGCGCGTCGGCCAGCAGGCCGCGTTCGCTGTCGTATAATGCGACTCCAGTTTCGTCGCAGGACGTTTCCAATCCCAGTACTAGCATGGTCCCGGCCTTGTTGAGGCTGAATTCGAAGGCGCGCATGATAGTCGTCACTCAGGGCCCCGGCCAGCGGTTTTCGATCAGAGGCTTTGCATTCCGGTCGTCTAAGGGTTAACATCCGCAACCCTTAAAAACCGACGTACTCCAGCGCGATTTTTTCCGCCATGAGTTCGTTGTCCCCGGTAATGAATGAAGGTAGCTCTGGATGCCAGCCGTCAAAGTTAAAGAGAACGAACCCTTCGACGTAGCTCTGCGTCGTTTCAAGCGCTCCTGCGAAAAAGCCGGTGTACTGGCTGAAGTTCGTAGCCGCGAATTTTACGAGAAGCCAACTTCTGAGCGTAAGCGCAAAGCAGCAGCCGCTGTTAAGCGTCACGCCAAGAAAGTACAGCGCGAACAGCGCCGCGCCGTTCGTCTGTACTAATACACAGACGTCCGTCGAAAGCTTCTGCCTCGCCCGGCCTACAGCCGGGCTGCCGGCAGTTGCAGCTTTACCCTCGCACTTCGGTGCATAGGGCTGCCGAGCTCGCTCACGCGTGCAAAGCAAACCTGCCTAAAACGTCAGAGCTGGCCTTGGCCAGATCGTGCACGTCACACTGACGAGTCCTCACGGGCTGCAGACGAGCACACCTAACTTCCCAAAGTTACAGCTTCCCACTTCGACCCCAGCTTTTGCTGCTCGAACGTGAAGCCGTTTCCGACGTACAAGCAAGACCAGAAAGCGCCACCGCTGGCCTTTCCACAGATTACACTCCACCACAGCTTCCAAGCCTGATGATGAGAGCGCCATGGCCGGGCTGATCCCCCAAGGTTTTATCGACGACCTACTCAACCGCACCGACATCGTCGATGTGGTGACTTCGCGCCTGCAAATGAAGAAAGCAGGCAAGAACTACACGGCCTGCTGCCCGTTCCACAAGGAAAAGACCCCTTCGTTCAGCGTCAGCCCCGACAAGCAGTTCTATTACTGCTTTGGCTGCGGCGCCGGTGGCAACGCCCTTGGCTTCATCATGGACCACGACAACCTGGATTTCCCCCAGGCCGTGGAGGAACTGGCCAAGGCGGCCGGCATGGAAGTGCCGCGCGAAGAAGGCGGGCGCAGCAGCAAGCCACGCCAGCCTACCGATTCGCCCCTGTACCCACTGCTGACGGCAGCGGCCGAATACTATCGCCAGGCGCTCAAGAGCCACCCTGCGCGCCGGGCCGCCGTCGACTACCTGAAGGGCCGCGGCCTGTCCGGGGAAATTGCCCGCGACTTCGGCCTGGGGTTCGCCCCGCCCGGCTGGGACAACCTGTTCAAGCACCTGAGCAGCGACACCCTGCAGCAAAAGGCCATGATCGACGCCGGCCTGCTGATCGAGAATGCCGAAAGTGGTAAGCGCTACGACCGCTTTCGCGACCGGGTCATCTTCCCGATCCGCGACAGCCGTGGCCGTGTGATTGCCTTTGGCGGCCGGGTGCTGGGCGACGACAAGCCCAAGTACCTGAACTCCCCGGAAACCCCGGTGTTCCATAAGGGCCAAGAGCTGTACGGGCTGTTCGAGGCGCGCAAGCATAACCGCAACCTCGACGAGATCATCGTGGTCGAGGGCTACATGGACGTGATCGCGCTGGCCCAGCAGGGCCTGCGCAACGCCGTGGCCACCCTGGGCACGGCCACCAGCGAAGAACACCTGAAAAGGCTGTACCGCGTGGTGCCCAGCGTGCTGTTCTGCTTCGACGGCGACTCGGCCGGGCGCAAAGCCGCCTGGCGGGCCCTGGAGGCTGCACTACCGGCCCTGCAGGATGGGCGCAAGGCGCGCTTTCTGTTCCTGCCCGAAGGCGAAGACCCGGACACCCTGGTGCGCGCCGAAGGCACCGACGCTTTCAAGGCGCGGATCAACCAGCACGCGCAACCGTTGGCCGATTATTTCTTCCAGCAACTAACGGAAGAAGCCGACCCGCGCTCGCTCGAGGGCAAGGCGCACATGGCCACCCTGGCGGCGCCACTGATCGACAAGGTGCTCGGTGCCAACCTGCGCGCATTGATGCGCAACCGCTTGAGCGAGATCACCGGGCTCAACAGCGATACCATGAACCAGTTGGCGCACAACGCCCCCGCCGAGGCGCCGCCGGCGTACGACCCGCACATCGATTACGACGCGATACCCGACTACACGCCCGACTACGGCGACTTCCACGGCCAGCAGGGCTACCAGCCCCAGCAGCAGGAATGGACGCCGAACAAAGGCGCCGGGCAAAAGGGTTTCGGGCAGAAAAAATGGGAAGGCAAGCCCTGGGACAAGAAGGGCGGCAAACGCGGCGAGTTCGAACCACGTGCCCCGCGCGTGCCGACCACCGTCGAACCACCAACGCTCAGTGCGTTGCGCACCCTGCTGCACCATCCGCAACTGGCGGAAAAGGTCGAGGATGCCAGCCACTTTGCCGACGAAGAGCATGTCTACGCCCAACTATTGGTGGCCCTGCTCGAAGCCTTGCAAAAGAATCCTAAGCTACGCTCTTTACAGTTGATTGCTCGCTGGCACGGCACCGAACAGGGTCGCTTGCTGCGCGCACTGGCTGAAAAGGAGTGGCTAATCGATGCCGACAACCTTGAACAACAGTTTTTCGACACCATAACTAGTCTGTCCGCCCGCCAACGCGAGCGAACACTGGAACATCTGCTGCGTAAAGCACGTCAAAGTGAACTGACGGCAGATGAAAAAAACCAGCTGCGCGAGTTATTAAGTCGCAATGTTCACGCACAAACCCCGACCTCAACTGGCGCGTGAGGTCCTAGCTCGGGTATAATCCTCGGCTTGTTTTTTGCCCGCCAAGACCTTCAGTGGATAGGGTGTTATGTCCGGAAAAGCGCAACAGCAGTCTCGCATCAAAGAGTTGATCACCCGCGGTCGTGAGCAGGGCTACCTGACTTACGCGGAGGTCAACGACCACCTGCCGGAGGATATTTCAGATCCGGAACAGGTGGAAGACATCATCCGCATGATCAACGACATGGGGATCAACGTATTCGAGAGTGCTCCGGATGCGGATGCCCTTTTGTTGGCCGAAGCCGACACCGACGAAGCCGCCGCTGAAGAAGCCGCCGCAGCGTTGGCGGCCGTGGAAACCGACATCGGTCGCACCACCGACCCCGTGCGCATGTACATGCGTGAAATGGGTACCGTGGAGCTGCTGACGCGTGAAGGCGAAATCGAAATCGCCAAACGCATCGAAGAGGGCATCCGTGAAGTGATGGGCGCAATTGCGCACTTCCCCGGCACGGTTGAACACATCCTCTCCGAATACGATCGCGTCACCACCGAAGGTGGCCGCCTGTCCGACGTCCTGAGCGGTTATATCGACCCGGACGACGGCATTGCGGCGCCTGCGGAAATGCCTCCGCCCGTCGACCCCAAAGCCGCTCCTGCGGCCGACAAGGACGATGACGAAGAGGAGAACGCCGAAAGCAGCGACGACGAGGAAGAGACCGAAAGCGGTCCGGACCCGGTCATTGCCGCCCAGCGTTTCGGTGCCGTGTCCGAACAGATGGACATCACCCTCAAGGCCCTGAAAAAGCACGGTCGCGACAGCAAGCAAGGCATCGCCGAGCTGCTGGCCCTGGCCGAGCTGTTCATGCCGATCAAGTTGGTGCCCAAGCAGTTCGAAGGCCTGGTTGAACGTGTTCGCGGTGCCCTGGATCGTCTGCGTCAGCAAGAGCGCGCGATCATGCAACTGTGCGTTCGTGATGCACGCATGCCGCGTGCCGACTTCCTGCGTCTGTTCCCGAGCAACGAAGTGGACCAGACCTGGGCCGGTGACCTGGCCAAGCGCAGCACCAAATGGGCCGAAGCCCTGGGCCGCCTGAACGCCGACATCGTCCGTTGCCAGCAGAAGCTGATCGATCTCGAAACCGAGACCGGCCTGACCATCGCTGACATCAAGGACATCAACCGTCGCATGTCGATCGGCGAGGCCAAGGCCCGCCGCGCGAAGAAAGAGATGGTTGAAGCGAACTTGCGTCTGGTGATCTCCATCGCCAAGAAGTACACCAACCGTGGCTTGCAGTTCCTCGACCTGATCCAGGAAGGCAACATCGGCTTGATGAAAGCGGTGGACAAGTTCGAATACCGTCGCGGGTACAAGTTCTCGACGTACGCCACCTGGTGGATCCGTCAGGCCATTACCCGTTCGATCGCCGACCAGGCACGCACCATCCGTATTCCGGTGCACATGATCGAGACGATCAACAAGCTCAACCGTATTTC
The DNA here is from genome assembly GCF_023509015.1 of Pseudomonas abieticivorans. Lineage (NCBI taxonomy): Bacteria > Pseudomonadati > Pseudomonadota > Gammaproteobacteria > Pseudomonadales > Pseudomonadaceae > Pseudomonas > Pseudomonas abieticivorans. The sequence goes on along the minus strand of NZ_CP094975.1, from coordinate 3,163,935 downwards.
CCGGCAGATGCTGCAGGAAATGGGTCGCGAACCGACCCCGGAAGAGCTGGGTGAACGCATGGAGATGCCTGAGGACAAGATCCGCAAGGTATTGAAGATCGCCAAAGAGCCGATCTCCATGGAAACACCGATCGGTGACGACGAAGATTCGCACCTGGGTGACTTCATCGAAGACTCGACCATGCAGTCGCCAATCGATGTCGCTACCGTTGAAAGCCTCAAGGAAGCCACCCGCGACGTACTGTCCGGCCTGACTGCCCGTGAAGCCAAGGTCCTGCGCATGCGCTTCGGGATCGACATGAATACCGACCACACGCTGGAAGAGGTTGGTAAGCAGTTCGATGTAACCCGCGAGCGGATTCGTCAGATCGAAGCCAAGGCGCTGCGCAAGTTGCGCCACCCGACGAGAAGCGAGCATCTACGCTCTTTCCTCGACGAGTGATACCAAACCCCCGGCCCAGCCGGGGGTTTTGTTTTATGGCATTAAGCCTGCAAAAGATCCTGCCCGCCCCTCCCCTGCACGCCCGACCCGTCTACACTCGAATCATTTCCCCGGTGTAATGAGGCCTTCATGCGCGTGTTGCTTTTGCTGTCCTTAATCGCCTGGACTGCAATGGCCAATGCCCTGACCCTGAGTGACCAAGAGCGGACATGGCTGGCTGCCCATCCGCAATTGCGCCTGGGGGTCGATGCATCATGGCCGCCGTTCGAGTTTCGCGACGAAAACGGCACCTACCAAGGCCTGGCCGCCGACTACATCAAGGTGGTCGAGGCCCGGCTGGGCGTGCATTTGACCCCAATCGAACCCAGCAGCTGGAGCGCCGTGCTCCAGCAGGCCAAACAGCGCGAGCTCGACCTGCTGCCCGGGATCATGTCGACCCCGGAGCGCCAGACTTACCTGTCGTTCACCCGCCCCTACCTCGACTTCCCCATCGTTATCCTGGCCCACCGGGGCGGCCCGCAGCCGCGCAACCTGCAGGACCTGTACGGCCTGAAAGTCGCCGTGGTCGCCGACTATGCACCGCACGAACTGCTGCGCACCCACAACCCCGACCTGAACTTGGTCGCACTGCCCAACGTCAGCTCGACCCTGCAGGCACTGGCGACCGGCCAAGTGGATGCCGTGGTCGGCGACTTGGCGTCCAGCGTATGGAGCCTGCGCCAGCTGAAACTCGAAGGCCTCTACGTCAGCGGCGAAACCCCATTCCGCTATCAACTGGCCATGGGTGTGCCCAGCGACGAGAACATCCTGGTGGGTATCCTGGACAAGGTGATCGCCGACATGAGCCCCAGCGAGATCGCTGCCATCCAGGAGCATTGGGTGGGCCAAGTCATCGACCATCGCAGCTACTGGATGGAGGCCCTCAAATATGGCACCCCGGCGCTGCTGCTGTTGTTTACCGTGCTGGCCGTAGTCATCCGGATCAACCGCCGGCTGAGCTCGGAAATTTCTCGTCGCGTGGCCCTGGAGCAAGAACTGCGCAGCAGCGAATACCACTATCGCGGCCTGGTCGAAAGCCTTTCGGCCATTGCCTGGGAAGCGCGCACCACGGACTACACCTACAGCTATGTATCGCCCCACGCCGAGGCCCTGCTGGGCTACCCCCTCAGCCAATGGCTCAAGCCGGGCTTCTGGCACAGCATCCTGCACCCCCAGGACGCGCTATGGGCCGAGGCTTTTTGCGAAGCGCAAACCTCTGCCGGGCGCAACCACAGCCTGGACTACCGCGTGATCACGGCCGACGGCCGCACGCTGTGGGTTCGCGATATCGTCAGCCTGATCGAACATGGCGAGCGGCCGGTGATGCGCGGCCTGATGATCGACATCAGCGAAACCAAACGCACCGAGGACGCGCTGCGCCTGTCCGAGCAGAAGTTTGCCTCGGTGTTCCGCCAATGCCCGGACATCCTGGTGATCGCCCGGCTCAGCGATGGCTGCCTGCTGGAGGTCAACGAAGCCTTTGAAGAACAGATTGGCCTGAGCGCCGCCGACGTCATCGGCCTGACCGCCACCGAGCTGAACATCTGGGGCATCGAAGGCATCGGCCCCGGCCTGCTGCAACGCCTGCAGGCCGGCAGCATCCGCAACCTGGAACTGCCCTTTCGCCGCAATAACGGCCAGACCTTTACCGGGCTGATCTCTGCCGAGCCCTTCGAACTGGAAACCACGCCGGCACTGGTGGTGGTGGTGCGCGACATCACCCAGCTCAAGCAAACCCAGCAACAATTGCAGATATCCGAAGAAAAATTCGCCAAGGCCTTCCACGCCTCTCCCGATGGCCTGCTGCTGACCCGGCAAAGCGACGGCCTGCTGCTGGAGGTCAACGAGGGCTTTACCCGCATCACCGGCTACAACAGCGGCATGTCTATCGACCGCTCGACGCTGGACTTGGGCATCTGGGTTGACCTCAATGAACGCAAGCGGCTCCTGCACAAGCTTCAGGAAGACGGTTTCGTGCGCGACTTCAGCTGCCTGATCCGCCGCAACGACGGTGAGATCCGTTTGTGCGAAGTGTCTGCCCGGCCGCTGCCCATCGGCGGCGAAGATTGCATGCTGACCATGGCTCGGGACATCACCGAGCGCCACCTGATGCAAGAGAAACTGCAATTGGCCGCCACGGTGTTCGAAAGCACCGCCGAAGGCGTGCTGATCACCGATACCCGCCAACGCATCAGCGCGGTTAACCGCGCCTTCAGCGAGATCACCGGCTACAGCGAAACCGAGGCCTTGGGTGAAACCCCGCGCCTGCTCGCCTCTGGCCAGCACGACAGCGCCTTCTACGTGGCCATGTGGCACCAACTGGCGGCCGACGGCCATTGGCAGGGTGAAATCAGTAACCGTCGCAAAAACGGCGAGCTATACCCCTGCTGGCTGACCATCAGCGCGGTACGCACCGCCGAAGACGAAGTGACCCACTTTGTCGCGGTATTCGCCGACATCTCCAGCCTCAAGCACGCCCAGGCCCGGCTCGACTACCAGGCGCACCACGACCCACTGACCGGGCTGCCCAACCGCACCCTGTTCGAAAGCCGCCTGCAGGCTTCGCTGACCCTGCAACAAGACGGCAGCGGCCAGGGCGCAGTGCTGTTCCTGGACCTGGACCGCTTCAAACACATCAATGACAGCCTCGGCCACCCAGTGGGCGACCTGCTGCTAAAAGGCATCGCCCAGCGCCTCAAGGAACAGGTACGCGACATCGATACCGTGGCGCGCCTGGGCGGCGACGAGTTCATCATCCTGCTGCCGGGCCTGCAGCACGCAGGCGACGCGGAAAACATCGCCAACAAGCTGCTGGCGTGTTTTGCCGCGCCATTCCAGGCCGGTGAGCACGAGTTCTTCACCAGCGCCAGCATCGGCACCAGCCTGTACCCCCAGGATGGCACCGACGTGGCCACCCTGATCAAAAACGCCGACGCCGCCATGTACCGCTCCAAGGCCAAGGGCCGCAACCGCGTCGAATGCTACACGCGCGACCTCACGGCACAAGCCACCGAACGCGTCGCCCTGGAGCACGAACTGCGCCGCGCCATTGAGCGCAACGAACTGAGCCTGGCGTACCAACCCAAGTTCAGCCTCAAGACCCAAAGCCTGGTCGGCGCCGAAGCCTTGATCCGCTGGACCCACCCAAGCTTCGGCGACGTGCCGCCCGAGCACTTCATTCCGCTGGCCGAAGAAAACGGCATGATCCTGCAACTGGGCGACTGGGTACTGGAGCGGGCCTGCCAGCAAATGCGCGAGTGGAACCTTAGCTACAAGGCCTTCGGGCCACTGTCCGTGAACCTGGCCGGCGCGCAATTGCGCCAGCCCAACCTGTTGCGGCGCATCGAACAACTGCTCAAGGAGGCGCACCTCAAGCCCGATTGCCTGCAACTGGAAATCACCGAAAACTTCATCATGAGCCAGGCCGAAGAAGCCCTGGCCGTGCTACACCAACTCAAGCGCCTGGGCGTGCAACTGGCAATCGACGACTTCGGCACCGGCTACTCCTCGCTCAGCTACCTCAAGCGCTTGCCGCTGGACATCCTCAAGATCGACCAGTCGTTCGTCCGCGGCCTGCCCGACGACCCCCACGACGCCGCCATCGTACGCGCCATCATCGCCCTGGGCCGCAGCATGCAACTGACCGTGATCGCCGAAGGCGTGGAGACCCAAGCCCAACAGGAATTCCTGGCTGCCGAAGGCTGCGAACAGATCCAAGGCTACATCGTCAGCCTGCCGCTGCCCGCAGAAGAGTTCGCTGCTACATTTCTTCGTATGAGTTTTTCAGACGTTTCGGATAGCACTGTCGAGAAACCGTCGTTATAATCCGCGACCTACTGAGGGCCTATAGCTCAGTTGGTTAGAGCAGGGGACTCATAATCCCTTGGTCGTAGGTTCGAGTCCTACTGGGCCCACCACCTTCAAAGCCGCGCACTGCGCGGCTTTCGTGTTTTTGGGTGGTTCTCCACTAATACAGTCCTATGGCCCAAAGGTACAAAATCGGTACAGTGCCGGGGGAATCAGCTGGCCAGCGCTCAAACCAACCAGCTTCTACAAATTCGCAGCCTGCTAATCGCTCAGCAAAATGCTCTCGCCACCAGCGCACAGATTGAAGCTGATCGTGATGCTCAAAGGCTTGCAGCTAGTAACAAAGCGCTTGCGGGTCGTAATAGCAAAAGCAGCGACAAAGAGTGGTGAGGAAATGAGCCTACCTATTCGACTTATCTTCGGTATAGCGCTCGCAGTACTGCTCATGAGCGGCTGCGATGCACAGAACGACGCCAAGCCCGCCGAATGCCATGGCTCAGATGGGCGGCAGTTACAGCGGAGCGGCCCCGCCACAGATGCAGGCTGCGTCCTAGGGCATGGAAACACCCAAAGCACAGACAGGAAATGGTGACTCATGAAGAAGCTATCCGCCATCTACCTATTACTCATCACACTGGTATTCAGTCATACCGCTCAGCCAGCCAGCCTAGACAGCGGTAACATGCTCAACAAAATCCTCGATAGCTTTTCGACGGTTGCGGTCACTTGGCGATCCGAGCCTGATGGTACTCAGGAGCGCTGATATACAGGCTTTCTTTGCCGAGACCATCCGCTTCTTTGGTACGTTGGGATTCTTTTGGTGGCTACTCATCAATGGCCCAGCTATATCACTAGCCATCATCGACACCATGCGCGCCATCAGTGCGAACGCCTCTGGGCTAGGTAGCGGCTTGTCGCCATCAAGCATCATAGACATCGGTTTCAATATTCTCACGAAGGTCGGGGAATCCTCGTCGGTGATGTATCCGGTAGTTACAGCGCTGATGCTTGCCGCCGCTATCGTGGTGCTGGTGATACTGGCGCTGATCGCGGTCAATATGCTCCTGTTGCTCGTATCGGCATGGTTGCTCGCTTACGCAGGTATCTTCCTCTTAGGATTTGGCGGTAGCCGCTGGACCTCGGATATCGCAATCAACTTCTATAAAACCGTGCTTGGCGTGGGCATCCAGCTTTTCACCATGACATTTCTGATAGGCGTAGGTAAGTCATTCCTGGACCAGTACTACAAGGCGTTTGAGGTTGGAACGCCCGACCTGAATAGCCTCTGCGTACTGCTTGTGGCTTCCGCGATATTGCTCACGCTGGTCAACAAGCTCCCGCCCATGCTGGCTGGCATCGTCGGTGCTGGCGGGCAAGCCTCAGGGATCGGCAGCTTCGGTGCAGGAGCCGCGCTGGGGGCAGCCACAATGGCGGCATCAGCGGTAGCGTCAGCAGGAAGTGCCGCACTGGCGGGAGCTAATGAGTTAGCGGGAGGCGCTTCGGCACTCAGTGCAGCTTTCAAATCGGCTCAGGCAAGTATGGAAAGCACTTCAAACGACAGCGGTAGCTTGATGGGAGACTCCGGCGAACTGCCGACGTCGAGCGGCGTAGGGTCTTCGGCTTTCGCACGAGCTATGGGTTCAGGCAGCGGGCAGGAATCGGGCTATACATCGAGAGTGGCGACCGCCGAAAGGCTGGCGGCTCAAGCAGGATCGGTTATTGCCGATCATGAGGGTCACAGCTTGAGCAGCCAGGCAAGTGCCGCGATAGCAGGCACAGCGGGGGGAAGGCTAGCAACGGCAATTGATGAAAGCAGCAAAAAGTCGCAAGCTGGCGACAACCCTTTGTTTGAGGGTGATAGTTTGAGCGCTCGCTCTGATGAAATTTCGGACTTCGTTAACAAAAGTCCACCGCGGGATTAGGCTTTACTGGCACCGTCGCAGTTTGACTGCGGCGGTCTTTCCCACCCACAGGTACATGAGCAGAAGAATGAAGCCCACCTCTCCAGTAGAACCGCACTTCATTGACGAACAGGACGATGTCAGCGTTTCCTTACCCGCATTCGTTACACGCACGACGCTTCAATCAATTTTGCAGGCAAATGGGGTAATTACTTTGACGGAGCTTGGGGTACGTAAACCTACTCCGGCAGCGGCTGAACATGCGCCTTTTGAAACTCATAAGCCCGAGTAGAGCTATCTGAATTCAAAGCCCTCAACCTGGAGACATTAGAGAATACGTACAGAACCGTACGTTAATCATGCAACCTGTCAGGTTTAGGACACAGAGGTTGCTGGCGAAACATCAGAAGCGCCGGGATCGGCCCTATCCTGACGTTACGCAGGGTGCTGGCCTGGCACCTATAGGTTTACTTCAACTGGGCCTGTTCCTACTGCGCATGCGGGCGGGCGGTCAAATCAACTCCCAGCGCTCGCATCACTACCAGCATGGTTTTCAGTGTAGGGTTCCCGTGCTCGCTGAACGACTTGTAAAGTTGCTCTCTGGCCAACCCTGTTTCCTTGGCCAGCTCGGTCATCCCCTTGGCGCGGGCAACCACTCCCATAGCCTTAGCGATGTAGGCAGCGTCTCCAGTGTCCAGAGCGTCCGCGATAAACACCGCTATCGCTTCCGGGCCGTCCAGCGCTTGCGCGGGGTCGTAGTCATAAATTGGCTCGGTCATTGTGGCCTCCACTCATTTGCCAGGCGTTTCGCCGTTTCTATGTCCCTTGCCTGACTGCTCTTGTCTCCACCACATAGCAGGATGACGATTTCCGTCCCGCGCTGTTGGAAGTACACCCGATAGCCAGGGCCATAGTGAATTCTCAACTCGCTCACTCCCTGACCGACGGGTGACACGTCGCCGGGTAGACCGTTCGCCAAGCGGAAGATGCGGGCGGCAATTGCGGCCTTCGCCCGCTGATCCTTCAGCTTGCTTTCCCAAGTCATGAAAGTAGCGGTTTGTTTGATTCCGATCATCGGCAGATTGTATTTTATAAATCACAACAAATCAATCAGACGTGGGCTTAAGCTACAATTTCCCGAATTCTGCGAGCACCCCTAGCTCAGCGATAGGCTGCCGAACTAGGTCCAGTCTCATCATGCAATAGGGATTTTTTTGCTGAGCGATCGAGATGCTGGTGATCGAACGGCAACCGGAGCAGCCTGACGGCCATCCCCGCCGACGCACTGGATGCTATCAACCACTTCGGCTGTTTTTGCTTTGCGCAAAACGCCAGAGCTGTCGTTTTCGTCAATGGCCTGCAACACGGCATCGTCCATCAGTTTGAGGGCGGATTCACGGCCGATGGAATCAATTAGTGATTGACGCATGTCTGATACCCCCTGGGAACAAGAACCATCACAGGCCATGAGCTAACGATAAAGCTCGTCGAAAGGCAGCGTAGCGCGGGCGCTCTCGAGAAACCCATCCTCATCTTCAAACTTTTCACACACAAGGTCCGCCTACGAGCTACCCCGTAGGGGTCATGTGAGGGCGCGTTTAGTCGTCCAAGCGCGGTACATTGCCGGTATAATACTCAGCTTGAGCAGCCTTCTCCAATCTACTCTCAACACCATGTGCTACGGGGCCTCCAGCTATGCCAACCTACGTTCACCTACGAACGACTTCTCTAGGCATGGCACGTCGCCCAGCAACTCATAATCCCTTGGTCGTAGGTTCGAGTCCTACTGGGCCCACCACCTTCAAAGCCGCGCACTGCGCGGCTTTCGTGTTTGTGGTATCTCGTTTTAGATCACTCCGATTTCTTTCCAAAACACGGAAGTGTCCACTTCAACTTCAATAAAATACACCCCTACCCTGCGCAATCACCTCGCCTGTTTATACTCCCGCCCCGTCTTCCCCAGCGCCTGTTCCAGCGTCAACGGCGGCACCCACCCCAGCAACCTGCGCGCCTTGCCAGAGTCCACCTGCAACGACGCACACAGCGTGGTGTACATGTTCTGCTTGCCCACCAACTTCGCGCCCCAGCGCATCAAGCCATCCGGCACCGGAAGCAGCCGTGGCGTGCGGCCCATGCTGGCGGCCAAACAGCGAACGATCTGCGCCGTGGAGGCGTCTTCGCCATCGGATATCAGGAACAACTGGTTGCCCGCATCTGGGTGGTGCGTGCACAGCACGATGAAGTCCACCAGGTTTTCCAGGGCGACCATGCTGCGGCGGTTGTCGAGCGCGGCGAAGGGCAGCGGCAGGCCGGAATCCACCAGCTTCAATAATCGCGGGAAATTGCGCCGCGCGTGGGCGGCGTAGATCAGTGGCGGGCGGATGAGGACCACGTCCATCGTCGTGCCCTGCACCAACGCGCGCAGGCCCTCCTCGGCCTCGAACTTGGAGCGCGCGTAGTCGCCATCGGGCTCCGGTACCGAGGCCTCGTCAAACGGCGTGCCGGTGGTAACCGAGCCATTGACCCCCACGGAGCTGATGAAGATCAAGCGCCGAACACCGGCCGCCAGCGCCTGCCGCGCCAGTGCCAGGGTGCCCTCGAGGTTGGTGCGCCGGTATTCGGCCAGCGGGTTGGCGCTGGTGTCGGTGGCCAGGTTCAGGCGGGCGGCAATGTGCACCACGACCTCGATGCCCTGAAGGGCTGCCGACCAATCCGTGGTGGCCGAGATGTCACCCACGGCGATCAGCGGCACCTGGCTTGGCGCCGAGCCTGCGGCCCCGCGCGTGGTGCCCAGCACTTGGGTACCTGGCAATACGGCCAGTGCGTTGCTGACTGCTTGGCCGAGAAAGCCGGTGGCGCCGGTAACGAGTATGTTCATGAGGCTCCTGAGGCACTGAAAGGCGCGAGGCATCTGCGAAGCAGCATAGCTTTACCTGACAAAGTGGCATGGTCGCGTCGCACACCCAGGCCCGAACAAACGCAGTGCGAGCCCTTTCCATAGAAGAAAGAGAATTGCCCTACAACGTACGAAGTCGTATTCATCTAGATAAAATTATGTACATCTGGTTGCCTCCCCCGCCTGCGCCCCTTAGCCTACTCGCCCAAACCCACCCACACCCCCGTTAAAACCCTTGGGTGGCGAACAACAGGCCGGATGCCGTAATGCCCTTCAATGCCAATATCAATGCCCTGCGCGCGCTTGCCGTCATGGCCGTCGTACTGTTCCACTTCAACCCCGCGCTGTTCCATGGCGGCTTTATCGGCGTGGACGTGTTCTTCGTCATCTCCGGCTACCTGATGACCGGCATTGTGTTTTCCGGCCTGGAAAACCGTTCGTTTTCGCTGCTGCGCTTTTACATGGCCCGCGCACGCCGGATCATCCCGGCGCTGATGGGGCTGTGCATTGCCTTGATGGTGCTGGGCTTCCTGTACCTGCCGATCGACGACTATCGGGCGATACTGCGGGCAATCAAGAGCAGCCTGCTGTTTACCTCCAACTTCGAGCTGGCGAAAAGCGGCGGCTATTTCGACGCGCCGCCCCAAGAGAACTGGCTACTGCACACCTGGAGCTTGTCGGTGGAGTGGCAGTTCTACCTGCTGTACCCGATTGCCATGATGGCGGGCGCCCGTTGGCTGGGGTTGCGCAAGCTCAAGATGGCCGTGGTGGCCTTGACGGTCGCTTCGCTGCTTGCCTCGATTGCCATGACTCAATGGCGCGAAACCCTGGCGTTCTACATGTTGCCCAGCCGCGCCTGGGAACTGCTGATGGGGGGCATGGCCTTTCTGTTCCCCCTGCGCCGCACCCATGCCGCTCATCGCCTGCTGGTGCCGGTGGGGCTGGTCGGTATCGTAGGGAGCGCCCTGCTGCTGAGCAGCGAAGCTCCGTGGCCCGGTTACCTGGCGCTGCTCCCCGTGCTGTCGACCCTGATCGTGGTGTACGGCGACCGTGATTCGCTGCTGGGCAAGCTGGGCATATTGCAGTGGGCCGGGCGTATTTCCTACTCGGTTTACCTGTGGCACTGGCCGCTGGTGGTCGTGCTGTACTTGCTGGGGCTGCTGAACAGCTGGCAGTACATGCTCGGCGGCATTGCCCTGTCGTTCGCCCTCGGGCATGTGTCCTGGCGCTATATCGAGCGGCACGAAAAACCTGCCGGCTCGCCGCGCAAAACCCTTGGCGTGTTTGCCGGCGCAACCGTAGCTGTTGTGGTTCTCGCTTCCGTCACCGCGTCCTTGCTCAAGGATCACCCGGGCGCGCGGTTCTTTTACACCGAGCCGGTAGCGCCGCTTGAAGCCAGCGAGCGATACCCTCAAACCTGCACCAAGCAACCGTTCGACTCCGAGGAGTGCACCCTGGGCAAAGGCGCGCCCACGGTGATCCTGATGGGGGATAGCCATGCCCACGCCACGGCATCGGCGGTGCAACGGGTCAACCCGGGCTCCACCCTGCTGTGGTGGCATGGCGGCTGCCCGCTGCTGCTCGATTTCGACATGCACAACAAAACCCAGGCCAGCACCTGCCGCGACTTCAACCGCGACAAGCTTGAGCGCCTCAAGCAAAGCTATCCCGGCCTGCCGTTGGTACTGTTCAGCCGTGCCTCGCTGTATGCCGACACGGTAAAGCCGAGCAAATACACGGTCAGCTTCGAGCCAGGCAAAAAGACCAGCCCGGCGCTGTTCGCCAAACGCTACATCGATGAGTACACCAACACGGTCTGTGCCCTGGCCAGCAACCGACCGGTGTACTTGGTGCGGCCAATCCCGGAAATGCCGTTCAACGTCTACAAGGGCCTGAACCTGCGCGCGCAGTTCGCAAGCCAGGTCAGCGACGTGTACACGCCGCAACGCCAATATGCCAAACGCAACGAGGTGGCCAACCAGGCCATCGACCAAGCCGTTGCCCGCTGCGGCGCCAAGGCCATCGACCCCACGGCCTACCTGTGCCAGAACGGCAAATGCATGGGCTCGCTGGGCGGGGTGGCGCTCTACCATGATGACAACCACCTGGTGGATGCAGGGGATGAGCAGTTGAAGGACTTGTTTGTGCCGGTGTTCAAAAACCAGAGCAATTAACCTTCACGCACCCAGGGGCAGGGAGACGCATCGCCCTTTACCCCAGGGAACCCTTCGGTCCAAAATAATCGAATGCTTGGCTCGATTGGGTCGGGACGTGCAGATTGTCGTCAAGCAAGCCCCTCGTTCTCGACGAGAAGGCCGAATTGAAGTGGTCTTTGCATGAACATGCACCGCGCCTGCCAAGCCAGCGAAGGCGCTCAACTGCCTATCAGAACCCCGGAGCCCCCCTTGCCCGACACCCGCCCCACCCACCTCGACGAGATCGACCACCAACTGATCGCCGCCCTGCAGATCAATGCCCGTGAAAGCGTGGCCATGCTCGCCCGCCAACTGGGCATTGCCCGTACCACGGTGAATTCGCGCCTGGCACGGCTGGAGAAGGCCAAGGTCATCACCGGCTATGGCGTACGCCTGGGGCAGCGGCTGGTGGAAGGGGGGTTGCAGGCGTATGTCGGCATCACCGTGCAACCGCGCTCGGGCAAAGAGGTGGTGCGCCGCCTGAGCGGCTTGGCGCAGGTGCAGCAACTGTGTGCAGTGAGTGGCGAGTTTGATTACGTGGCGTGGTTGCGTACCGACTCCCCGGAGCAACTGGACCAACTGCTCGATCAGATCGGCGGGGTGGACGGCGTAGAAAAGACCACGACGTCGATCATATTGAGTAACAAGGTGGATCGTGGGCAGCCTCTTTGACCTCTGGCCAAGCTTACGTCGCTGGCGAAGGGGTGCTGGCACTCCTGCCGCAGCCTTCGGCCGCGACTACGTCATTTTGACCAAAGTATTCGTCACTTCGCATTAAACTCAATCATTTAGACGACACTCTGCTCCTTATTTACGAACACCCCACTCCCTAAAATGGCCGTCAGTCTTTCCTATACTGACCCTTCCGGTCCGTACCCACCGACTCCAAGGCCCGCCATGACCCAGCCCAATCGCCACCCTGCCGACGGCAAGAAACCGATCACCATCTTCGGGCCAGACTTCCCGTTCGCGTTTGACGACTGGATCGAACACCCGGCGGGCCTGGGCAGCATTCCTGCAGAGAACCATGGTGCCGAAGTTGCGATCGTGGGCGCGGGTATCGCCGGGCTGGTGGCGGCCTACGAGCTGATGAAGCTGGGCCTCAAGCCGGTGGTGTATGAAGCCTCGAAGATGGGGGGGCGGCTGCGCTCGCAAGCGTTCAACGGTGCCGAGGGCATCGTCGCGGAACTGGGCGGCATGCGCTTCCCGGTGTCGTCCACGGCGTTCTACCATTACGTCGACAAACTGGGCCTTGATACCAAACCATTCCCCAACCCACTGACGGCCGCGTCTGGCAGCACGGTGATCGACCTGGAAGGCCAGACTCACTACGCGCAATCAATCGCTGACTTGCCCGCGCTGTTTCAGGAAGTGGCCGACGCCTGGGCCGATGCCCTGGAGGCCGGTTCGCAGTTCGGTGATATCCAGCAGGCGATTCGCGACCGCGATGTGCCGCGCCTCAAGGAGCTGTGGAACAAACTGGTACCGCTGTGGGACGACCGCACCTTCTATGACTTCGTCGCCACGTCCAAGGCGTTTGCCAAGCTGTCCTTCCACCACCGCGAGGTGTTTGGCCAGGTCGGTTTTGGCACCGGCGGCTGGGATTCGGACTTCCCCAACTCGATGCTGGAAATTTTCCGGGTGGTGATGACCAACTGCGACGACCATCAGCACCTCGTGGTTGGCGGTGTCGAGCAGGTGCCGCTGGGCATCTGGCGGCATGTGCCTGAGCGCTGCGCGCACTGGCCGGCAGGCACCAGCCTGGCCTCGCTGCACCATGGCGCACCGCGGGCCGGGGTGAAAAAGATCGCCCGCGCCGCCGACGGCCAGTTTGCCGTCACCGATAACTGGGGCGATACCCGCCACTATGCCGCCGTGCTCACCACCTGCCAGAGCTGGCTGCTGACCACCCAGATCGAATGCGAGGAGTCGCTGTTTTCGCAGAAGATGTGGATGGCGCTGGACCGCACGCGCTACATGCAATCATCGAAGACCTTCGTGATGGTCGACCGGCCCTTCTGGAAAGACAAAGACCCGGAAACCGGCCGCGACCTGATGAGCATGACCCTCACCGATCGCCTGACCCGCGGCACCTACCTGTTCGATAACGGCGACGACAAGCCAGGGGTGATCTGCCTGTCCTACTCGTGGATGAGCGATGCCCTGAAGATGCTTCCGCACCCGGTGGAAAAGCGGGTAAAACTGGCCCTGGATGCCTTGAAAAAAATCTATCCGAACGTGGACATCGCCAGCCGCATCATCGGCGACCCTATCACCGTGTCCTGGGAGGCCGACCCGCACTTCCTCGGCGCATTCAAAGGCGCCCTGCCCGGCCACTACCGCTACAACCAGCGCATGTACGCGCACTTCATGCAGCAGGACATGCCTGACGACCAGCGCGGCATTTTCATTGCCGGTGACGACGTTTCCTGGACCCCCGCCTGGGTCGAGGGCGCCGTGCAGACATCGCTGAATGCCGTGTGGGGGATCATGAAGCACTTCGGTGGGCATTGCGCTGCCGAGAACCCAGGGCCCGGCGACGTATTCCACGAGATCGGCCCGATCGCTTTGCCGGAATAAGGAGCACGCTCATGCTAATCGCCCTGTATCAATGTGCACCGCTGCCGCTGGACGTTGGCGGCAACCTGCAACGCATGGCCCACGCCGCGCATCAGGCTGCCAGCCAGGGGGTGGACCTGCTGGTGTTCCCGGAGATGTTCCTCAGCGGCTACAACATTGGTCATGAGGCGGCCAGCCGCCTGGCTGAACCTGCCGATGGCGAAAGCGCCCGGTACGTTGCCCAGTTGGCCCGAGCCAACGATTTGGCCATCATTTATGGCTACCCCGAACGGGGCCCCGAGGGCGGCCTGTACAACGCAGCGCAAATAATTGACGCCCGCGGGCAGCGCCTGGCCAATTACCGCAAAACCCACTTGTTTGGCGAACTCGACCATGCCATGTTCAGCCCCGGCCAGGCTGCCAGCCCCGTGGTGGAGCTGGGCGGTTGGCGCATCGGCCTGCTGATCTGCTACGACCTCGAATTCCCGGAAAGCGCTCGCCAACTGGCCCTGGCTGGGGCCGACCTGATCGTCGTACCCACCGCCAATATGACGCCGTATGAATTCGTCGCCCAAATCACCATGCGTAGCCGCGCCTACGAGAACCAATGCTACGTGGCATACGCCAATTACGCAGGGGCCGAGGGCGACATTCACTATTGCGGGCTCAGCAGCGTAGCCGGCCCGCAGGGTAGCTGGGCCAGTCAAACCGCAACGGCGCAAGGCTTGCTGCTGGCGACCCTGGACCCCGTGGCCTTGGCAACCTCAAGGCGAGCAACGCCATACCTGCAGGATCGTAGGCCCGACTTTTATGAGTAATCAGGTCGCCAAGAGTCAATAACCCGGCATTCAATCAGCCCTCTTTGTGAGGGCTTTCATTTTTTTGACGACGTAAAACCATCCCCCCCTAAGCCCCCGATTCTAGGGGGGAAAGCTGTCAAACCAAGCCTCCCCCAGCAAATACGCGGGTGCGCGCCCCAAAATGGTACAAAACCCGCACAATTGGGCTTCAACGGGCAAAAAAACCATCATTTCGCCAGCGTCAACTTTTTAACTTTCAACAAAATCAATAGGTTAATGACTACCTACCCCCTATTTTACGACTAATCCTTTTTTTTTGACGAAAGCAATTGACAGCTTCCACAAGAGGGTCGATATATCTCTCACCGGCCGCCAAAAAGTTGCTGGTAACTGAGTGCCGTAGAGCACCAATGCAACGAAGTTTTGACATACCTGAATAATTATCTGCCGACACTTACTTTTGCATGCCCGATTTTTTTAACCGGGCCAGTATGGGCTTTTCAAGTTATTGACCACCTCCTGGATTTTTGCGGGTGTGCGGTAGCTTTGACTCTAGAAAAAGTGTGCACCTGGCTTTGTTTAATGGACCGCCCCGTGCGGACCCGGCGGTAGCTTTGCCCAGCGATAAAACAAATAACAATACAGGGTGTCGGCCACGACACCACATGCACTTATGACGCAACGAGTTAGCCGCCATGTCTCACTTGATCTCTATTGATGAAGCGACGTCTGCACGCCTGGTCACCGATATGGACCGCCAAGGCTTTGCCACTCTGGAACATGCCCTGACCGCCGAAGCCCTCAAGGACCTGCGTGCTTATGTCGAGCGCCAGGCGGCCAAGCACAATAACCAATACTTCGCCTACCACGGTTACCCAGCCCTGGCCGACAGCGCCTTGGCTACGCTGGGCAAGTCCGCGGAGTTCAAGGCGTTGATGGGCCACATGCACCGCCTGGGCTGCGGCCACGACGCCAGTAGCGATGAAATCTTCCCTGTGCTGCGGTGCGTGCAAGGCGGCACCGGGCGCAAGGAATCCAACAGCTTCCATTACGATGCCACGCTGTTGACCATGCTCATCCCTATCTACACCCCCCACCAGGGCAAGGATCGTGGCGACCTGATCCTGTTTCCCAACTTGCGCAAAATGCGAACTAACGTACTGACTAACATTATCGAGAAAATGTTCTTTCAGAACAAACTTGTGCGCAAAGTTATTTGCTGGGGCATCCACCGCAACTTATTAAAGCCGATCACCCTGCGGGTAGTGCCCGGCAATGTTTATTTCTTTTGGGGTTACCGCTCCTTACATGCCAACCAGGCGTGCGATCCAGCGTTCAGGCGGGCCACGGCATTATTTCACTATGGCGACCCGCATACCGGCAGCCTGGCCACGCGGTGGATATTGAAGCTCAACCAGTATCGCGCCCGCAAAGCCATGGCCAACTCCAATACCACGGCGTCCTGAACGCAGTTTTATTTGCACACCTTTTGGCCTCCACAGGGAGTTCCTCATGATCAACGTGACCAAGTCCTACCTGGGCAATATCAACAAGTTCAAAGCCTATGTGGACGTTATCTACGCCTCGCACTGGATGACCAACCACGGCCCGTTGAGTTGTGAGCTGGAAGCACGGCTCAAAGACTACCTGGGCGTACGCAACCTGATCCTCACCAACAACGGCACGCTGGCCTTGCAAGTGGCCTACCGGGCCCTGGGCCTGAGTGGCAGCGCCGTCACCACGCCTTTCAGCTTCGTCGCCACCAGCAGTACTTTGCAATGGGAAGGCATCCGGCCGATTTTCGCCGACATCGACCCTGCCACCTGGGACATCGACCCGGCGCAGATCGAATCGCGCATCGGTTCGGACACCAGTGCCATCGTCGCCACCCACGTGTTCGGCAACCCGTGTGCCGTGGAGCGTATAGATGAAATCGCCAAGCGCCGCGGCTTGAAAGTGGTGTACGACGGCGCCCATGCCTTTGGCGTACGCCATGCCGGCCAGTCGGTGTTCAACTGGGGCGATGCAAGTACCCTGAGTTTCCACGCCACCAAGCTGTTCCATACCATCGAAGGCGGCGCGATCATCACCAACGATGACGACCTGGCCCGGGAAATTCGCCTGCTGTGCAATTTCGGCATCACCGGGGTAGACCGCATCGAAGGCCTGGGCACCAACGCCAAGATGAACGAGTTCTCGGCCGCCATGGGCCTGTGCGTGCTCGATGAGATCGACACCATCCTGGAGCAGCGCAGCGAGCAGGGCCACTACTACGAGCAGCGCCTGAACGGCTATTTCGACTTGCAGAAGGTGCAGGACGACAGCCAGATCAACTACAGCTACTTCCCGGTAGGCCTGGCGGACGAAACCCAGGCCCTGGCCATGCGCAATGCCCTGCAGGAAAAAGGCATCAACCCGCGCCGCTACTTCTACCCTTCGCTGGACACCCTGGACTACCTGCAACCCCAGGCCGCGCAACCGCAATCGCGCTACCTGAGCCAACGCATCCTGTGCCTGCCGATCTACCCGGGCCTGGAGCGCGAAACCCAGGACCAGATCATCGACACCTTGCTGGGCCAGGGCGAAAAAAGCGCCACCCTGGCCTGCGTAGGCTGATGTGATGAAAAAGCTCTCGGTGGTGCACAACACCACGCTCAGCTACCTGGGCCAGGCCTATTCGGTGCTGGTCGGGATCCTGATCATGCCGTTCTACCTGGGCCACCTGGGTGCCGAGGTGTACGGCCTGATTGGCTTCTTCGCCGTGCTGCAAGCCTGGTTGATGTTGCTCGACGCCGGCATGTCGCCGTCCTTGGTGCGCCAGATTGCTCATCAGCAAAGTGCCGGCGATGTGCAACGCATCAGCGGCTGGTTGCTGCGCTCGTTCGAGATCGTGTTCCTGCCGCTGGCAGTGCTCTGCTGTATTGCCGTGTACCTGGTCAGCCCCTGGATTGCCGGGCACTGGCTCAACGCCCAATCGCTGGGCCACGGCACGTTGGTCGCCTGCGTGGCGCTGATGGGCCCGATGGTGGCGCTGCGGCTCTACAGCACCTTGTACAAGAGCGGCCTGCAAGGGCTTGAGATGCACGCCTGGCTCAATGCTGCCAACGTGCTGATCGCCACCCTGCGCTATTTCGGTGGGCTGGCATTGGTGGCCTGGGTGTCCAAGGACGCGCTGGTGTTTTTCCAGTTCCAACTGGCGGTCACGCTGATCGAAACCTTGTTGTTCGCCGCCAAGGCGTACGCCCGCCTGCCCGCGCCGCACTGGTTCAGTGGCTTCAACAGCGCGCTGGTCAAACCGGTGCTGCCCTTTGCCCTGAGCCTGTCGGGCACCTCGATCCTGTGGATCGTGCTGACTCAACTGGACAAGGTGCTGTTGTCATCGAGCCTGACGCTTAAGGAATACGGCTACTTCTCCCTGGTGGCCATGATCAGCACCGGCATCGTCACCTTGGTCAACCCGCTGGTGCAGACCTTGCTGCCACGCATGACCGCACTGATGGCCGAAGGCCGTGAAGGCGACATGCAACAGCTGTACTTGGGTGCCAACCGTTTTATCTGCACGTTGCTGTTCCCGCTGGGCGCGATGATCGCCGTGCACGGCGGCCCGCTGATCTTCGCCTGGAGCGGTGACCAACACGCTGCCGATTGGGCTGCACCGCTGATGCTCTGGTACGCCCTGGGCGCAGCGATCCTGGCAGCCAACGGTTTTCAGTTCTACCTGCAGTACGCCCATGGGCGGATGCGCTTGCACGTTTGGTTCAGCGTGGTGTCGGCCCTGATCACCGTACCCGTGCTGGTGGCCGCGGTGCATTACCAAGGCGCGATGGGCGCCGCCGTCGCCTGGTTCCTGCTGCGCCTGGTGTCCTTTGCCATCTGGCCACAAATGATTCACCAGCGCCTGGCCCCTGGCATCCACGGCCAATGGCTGCACGACATGCTGCGCATCACCCTCATGACCGCCGTCGGCGTGCTGCTGACCCTGCCGCTGGTGCAACTGTTCACCGGCCCCGGGCGCCTGCAAACCCTGTTCGGCCTGGCCCTTGCCGGGGTCATCGTGCTGGTGCTGGTGGCCGGCAGCGACAAACCGCTGGTGCAAAAAATCCTCTTTCTACTGACTAAACCGAGCGCCCAACGATGAGCAGCAGAACCGAGAGCGAGATCATGCAAGCCTGGGGGTCGTCACGCGAACCGCTGCTGTCCATCGCCTGCCCCACTTACAACCACGAAGGCTACATCGCCCAGACCCTGGACAGCTTCCTGGCCCAGGAAACCACCTTCCCTTTTGAAGTGCTGGTCAACGACGACGCCTCCACCGACGGTACCGCAGCTATCGTCGCCGACTACGGCCGGCGCTACCCGAACATCATCAAGCCGATCCTGCAGCCGGTGAACCAGTACCAGAAAGGCAACCACCCCTGCCCCGATCTGTTTCGCAAAGGCAGCGGCAAATATTTGGCTTTCTGCGAGGGCGACGATTTCTGGACCGACCCGCTGAAACTGCAAAAGCAGGTGGACTTCCTGGAGGCCCACCACGACTACGTAATCACCTACCACGACGCCATGGCGTTCGACAGCGAAGGCCCCAAGGGCATCCAACTGGTCGGCGAAGGCCAGCGCGACGCCAGCAGCTTGGAGCTGATGCGCGGCCGGCCGATCTCGACGCTCACCGTATGCTTTCGCAACGTGCTGCACGAACTGCCACTGGAGCTTGTACGCGCACCACTCAACGACTTGGTGTGGTGGGCTTTGCTGGGTGCCTACGGCAAGGGCAAATACCTGGCTGACATCCAGCCTGCGGCGTACCGGGTGCACTTGGGCGGGGTGTTCTCCATGCGCTCGGACAAGAAGAAGTTGCAGATGACCCTGCACACCTATTCCAGCCTGGCCAATTACTACTTCCGCATCGGCAACCAGGCGCTGTACGAGCATTGCCTGGTGCAGGTGTTCTGCCTGTCGCTGTCGGCCATTTCACCGTGGCAGAAACTCACGGCGCTGGCGCAGATGGGCCGCAACATCGCCGCCAACCTGCTGCGTCGCCTCAGCGCGTCGGTTTCCCGGGGGTAGGCGCAATGCTCAACAAGGTGCTGATTATCTGCGTGGGCAACATCTGCCGCAGCCCCATGGCCGCCGCCCTGCTGCGCCACCGCAGCAATGGGTGCGTCCAGGTGACCTCGGCCGGTGTGCAAGCCAGCAGCGGCGCCTACATGGACCCCATGGCCAAGGCGGTGCTCAAGGACTTCAAGATCAAGAGCGGCGAGCACCGCGCCTGCCAGGTCACTCGCGACATGCTGCATTGGGCCGACCTGGTCTTGTTGATGGAACAGCAGCAGTTGAAACGCGTGGTCGAACTTGCCCCTGAAGTGCGAGGCAAGGTGTTTCTGATCGGCAAATGGCAGAACGACCTGCCGATCGCCGACCCCTTTCGCCGTCCGAAGAACGCCTTTCAACAGACCTACGCCCAACTGGCGCGCTGTGTCGATGACTGGTTGCCACATCTGAGTCAGGAGGATCAACAAAAATGACTGCAATGACCCGCTCTTCACTGGAGTACTACCAGGATTCTCAGGTAGACCTGGCAACCGTCCTGCGCACCCTGTTCGACCACAAGGCGATGATTGCCTCGATCGTCGGCGTCTTCAGCGTGGTGGGGCTTGCCTACGCCCTGCTGGCCGCGCCGGTCTACCAGGCCAACGTGATGATCCAGATCGAGCCGCGCAAGGTCGGCCTGGACGCCACCCCGGAAACCGGCAAGCAGCCGACCTCGGTGTCGCTGGCCACCGCCGAGATCGAATTGATCAAGTCCCGTGCCGTGCTTGGCCAAGTGGTCACGGACCTCAAGCTGGATATCGTCACCAAACCCAACTACTTCCCGGCCATCGGTGCCTACGTGGCGCGCCATTTCAAACCGGACGCCGGCCAGCCGTTGAACGAAGCCCCCCTGGGCCTGGACAGCTACGCCTGGGGCGGGGAAAACCTCGAGGTGTTCAGCCTGAGCGTGCCCGACGAATTGCTGGGCCTGAAGCTCAAGCTGGTGGCCGGCGAAGACGGTCACTACAAAGTGTTCGACCCCGATGGCGGCTGGCTGCTGGATGGCCAGGTTGGCCAATTGAGCGACAACAAAGGCGTGCAAATACAACTGGCGACGCTCGATGCCCGCCCCGGCACCGAGTTCCAGCTGACCAAAAACCGCGTGCTGACCACCTCGTTGAACTACCAGACCCTCCTCAAACTGGCCGAGGCCGGCAAGGATTCGGGCATCGTCTACATGAGCCTGGAAGACCAGGACCCGCTGCGGGCCAACCTGATCCTCAACGACATCAGCCGCCTGTACCTGCGCCAGAACATCGACCGCAGCTCGGCTGAAGCCGCCCAGCGCCTGGAGTTCCTGCGCTCGCAACTGCCGATCGTGCGCAAACAACTGGAAGCCAGCGAAGACGCGCTGAACAACTACCAACGGCGCAGCAAGTCGGTGGACATCAGCCTGGAAACCAAGGCCCTGCTCGACCAGACCGTGAACATCGACTCGATGATCAATGACCTGCGCCTGAAACGTACCGACATGGACCGCCTGTACACCCGTGCCCACCCTGCCTCGCAAGCCCTGAGCACGCAGATCGGCCAGCTTGAAGCACAGAAAAACGCCATGCAGGGCAAGATCAAGGCCCTGCCGGAAACCCAACAGGAACTGCTGCGCCTGACCCGTGACATGCAAGTCACCAACCAGACCTACACCCAGTTGCTGAACAAAAGCCAGGAGCAGGACATCATCCGCGCCGGCAACATCGGCAACGTGCGCATCATCGACAAGGCCGACGCCAACATCGAAGAACCGGTCAAGCCGATGCGCAAGCTGATCGTGCTGATCTCCCTGCTGTTGGGCGCACTGGTGGCAGTGGCCGTGGTGTTTATTCGCCAGGCCTTCGACCGCGGCATCGTCAACCCGGAAATCATCGAAAACCTGGGCATGCCGGTGTACGCCTCGGTGCCGCTGTCCAAGCAACAGGAGCGTTTGAGCAAGGGCCGTGGCAGCCGCACCGGTTCTGCCGATTCGAAACTGCTGAGCATTGCCGAACCCACCGAACTTGCCGTCGAGTCGCTGCGCAGCCTGCGCACCAGCCTGCACTTCGCCATGCTCGAGTCGCGTAACAATGTGCTGATGATCTCCAGCCCCACGGCCGGTGTCGGCAAGTCATTCGTGAGCAGCAACCTGGCGGTGATCATCGCCCAGACTGGCAAGAAGGTCCTGCTGATCGATGCCGACATGCGCAAGGGCTACCTGCACAAAGTGATCGGCCTGCAACCGCGCCACGGCCTGTCCGACGCCTTGGCTGCACGGCTGAGCAACAAGGAAGTGATCAACGCCACGGTGATCGACAACCTGCACTTCATTTCCTGCGGCTTCGCGGCGCCCAACCCGTCCGAACTGCTGATGCACGACAACTTCAACAAGCTGTTGCGCGAGCTGTCTCCGCAGTACGACCTGGTGATCATCGACACCCCGCCCATCATGGCCGTGACCGATGCCGCACTGGTCGGCCGCCAAGCCGGCACCACGCTGTTGGTGGCGCGCTTTGGCAAAAGCTCGGTCAAGGAAGTGGAAGGCGCCAAGCGCCGCCTCGCGCAGAACGGCGTGCTGGTCAAAGGCGCGATTTTCAACGGGGTGATCCGCAAGGCTTCCACCGCTGACTACGACTGCGCGGCGTACGACTACACCCCGAGCAAAAAATAACAATCAGCTCCTTACCGCTCTCGCCGGCCACTCCAATGGCCGGCGAACCAGATAGCCGAGATACGCCCATGAGCCACTTCACCGACACCGCAAACTGGTACCTGATCCAGACCAAGCCGCGCCAGGAAGCCCGCGCCGAAGAGCACTTGCTGCGCCAACAATTCCAGTGCTATCGCCCCTTGAAAAGCCAGCCTGCGGAGCTACCCAAAAACCGCCGTGGCGTCGAAGAAGAGCTGTTCCCCGGCTACCTGTTCATCCGCCTGGCCATCAGCGACAGCTGGTACCCGATTCGCTCCACCCGTGGCGTGGCGCGCATCGTGTCGTTCGGCGCACAGCCTTGCCCCGTGCAGGACGCGCTGATTCTGCAGATTCGCCAACGCCTGGCCGTGTCGCCCGCGCCGCAACCGTTCGCCCAGGGCGAAACGGTTCTGGTACGCACCGGCAGCAGCGACATCCAGGCCATCTTCCTCAGTGACGACGGCGAAGAGCGCGCGGTGATCCTGCTCAACCTGTTGCAACGCGAACAACGCGTCAGCCTGCCCAAGAGCAGCCTGTCGCACTTGGCCGTGCAGGCCTGCTGACAACCGCAGTCAACCAGAACAAAGGGGAGAAATCGATGACTGCCAAGACCACACTGGTTACCCTGACATACGGTGACCGCTTGCATTACTTGCAAGCCCTGATCAATCGCTCCCTGGCCTGTTCGCAGATCGAACGGGTGATCGTTGTCAGCAACGCCTCCAGCGCCGACCTCAACGCCTTGCCACGGCGCTGGCCGGGCCAGATCGAGCTGATCGACCTGCCCAGCAACACCGGCTCCGCCAATGGCTATGCGGTGGGTATCGAGGCTGCGCTGCGCCGCGGTGCCGAATACATCTGGTTGATGGACGACGACAACGCGCCGACCCTGGGCGCCGTGGAAACCCTGCACCGGCGCCTGCGCGAATGCGAGCAAAAGCTGGGCCGCGACCAGACCGCCGTGGTGGGTTTCCGCCCGACCCATCAGGCCGATGTCGCCGCCGGCGTACCCGAACGCTTTGCCACACAACCGCGCTCCAGTTGCTTCGGCTTTCACATCGCACAGCTGCCGTACAAAGTGTGGCGCCGCCTGCCGTGGGGCAAGCCGCATTCGAGTGCAAAAAAACCGGCCCTGATGCCGGTGCCATTCGCCACCTATGGCGGCCTACTGGCCCACCGCAGCGTCTACGAAAAAATCGGCCTGCCCCTGGGCGAGCTGGTGCTGTACGCCGACGACACCGAATACACCCGGCGCATCACCGCCGCCGGCGGGCAGATATTTCTGGTAACCGATGCCCTGCTCGATGACCTGGAAGACTCCTGGAACATCAAGGCCCGCACCAACAACATTTACGAGTGCTTCCTGCTTGGCAATTCGGACATGCGCGCCTACTACACCGCGCGCAACCAGGCCTGGTTCGACAAGCACGTGTGGGCCGGCTCCACGTGGCTGTATGCACTGAACCGGACGTTGTTCCTGTTCCTGCTGCGCCAGGTGGCGAAGCGAAGCGGCTCGGGCAGGCGCCTGGGCATTATCGAACAAGCCATCAGCGACGGGGAATCCGGACGCCTTGGCCTGCACAAGTCGTATCCCCTATGAACATCCTGTTCCTTAACAGCCTGTACTCGCCCAACATCGGCGGCGGAGCTGAAATCGTGCTGCAACGCACGGTCGAAGGGTTACAACAACGCGGCCTGAACGTCACCGTGCTGACCACTGGCGCCGAGCCTGGGCTACACCAGGACATGGTCAAGGGTGTGAAGGTGTACCGCGCCGGCGTGCTCAACACCTACTGGCATTTCACCGAACAGCGGCCCAATGCCCTGGCCCGGCTGGGCTGGCACCTGCGTGATCGCTACAACGCGGGCATGCGCGCCTTCGTGCGCCAGGTGCTGGCCCAGGAAAGCGTCGACCTGGTGGTGTGCCACAACCTCAGCGGCTGGTCGGTGGCGGTGTGGGACGAAATCACCAAGGCCGGCTTGCCCATCGTGCAGGTGCTGCACGACCTGTACCTGATGTGCCCCGGTGGCAGCATGTTCAAGAAAAGCGGCAGCTGCAATGGCCCCTGCACCCTGTGCAAAACCTTGCGCCAGGGCCACGCCGAACGCTCGGCGCAAATCGACGCGGTGGTGGGGGTCAGCCAGTTCATGGTGGACAAGTTTCGCGACGCGCAGTTTTTCCGCAACGCCACCACCGAAGTCATCTACAACAGCAGCCCGAAAGTCGACGAGGTGCCGTTGGTCTACCCCCAGGGGCGCCTGGTGCACAGCGAGCCGCTGCGCTTTGGCTACCTGGGCACGTTGTCGGAGCACAAGGGCCTGCGCTGGCTGATCGAGCAGTTCAAGCGCTTGCCATTCAACGCCACGCTGCAGATCGCCGGGCGCGGCCAGCCGGACTTCGAGCGGGAAATCAAGCAACTGGCCGACTCGGAAAACATCCACTTCGTTGGCCATCAATCACCGGAAAGCTTTTACCGCCAGATCGACGTGGCCATCGTGCCTTCGGTGTGGAGCGAGCCTTTCGGCTTGGTGGCGGTGGAAGCCTGCGCCCACTCGGTGCCGGTGATTGCCAGCAACCGCGGTGGCCTGCCAGAAATCATCCGCGAGGGCGTCAACGGCCTGCTATGCGACTCCGAGGAGCCGGACTCGCTGGCCCTGGCCATGTTGCGCATGGCCCGCCAACCGGAGCTACGCCGCAAGCTGGCCAGCCAGGCACGGGCCAGCGTGGCGCACTTGCTGGACCAGGAACTGATGCTCGACCGCTACCAGCAACTGTTTGCCCAAGTCCTCCTGAATAGAAGCGCTCATCATGCAAACCAGCCTGCCGTACAGTCCCTCTGAGCACCGGGCAACCCTGGCGCTGAACAAGTCGACCATCATTGTCTGGGTGGCGATCAGCCTGGTGCTGGTGGAAACTTTTTCCGGCGCCATGCGGTTCTATCTGGACCAGGTCGGTGCCTCGGCGCTGATGTACGTGCCCAAGGCGGCCTGCTTCGCCCTGTTCATCCTGGAGTTGCCGCACTTTCGGGCCAGCCGCGGTTTCTGGCTGGGCCTGCTGATGCTGCTGACTTCCGGGGTGTTGGCCATGCTGCACGGCGCCTCACTGGGCAATGTCGGCTTTGCGCTGTTCATGTACAGCCCGCTGTTGTTCGGGCTGGTGTGCGGCGAGCACCTGGAGCACCGCAAGCGGCTATTGGGTCTGATCATCGGCCTTTGCCTGGTGGCCTCGCTGGTGGGTGCGGGCCTGGACATGTTCACCCAAGTGCCCTGGAAGGGCTACAGCTACACACTGGGCGATACCGAGTTGAGCGGCAACACAGCCTGGAGCGCAGGCGGCGCCGACCGTATCGCCGGCTTTACCCGCATGTCTACCAGCCTGTCGGTACTGATCGCGATCTACGCCTTGTACCTGGCCGCCTTCACTCGTTCACGGCTGCTGTTGGCCGGGTTGTTTTGCGTGGCCATCGTCGGGATTTACGTCTCGACCAACAAATCGACGGTGGCCGCCTTCATCTGCACCCTGCTGATGCTGCCGTTCCTGCGCCAGCGCATGACCTGCCGCGCTTTGTTCTTCGGCGCCGTGGCCATGGGGCTGGCCTTGCCGATCATTGGCCTGACGATGAACTTCGACCCGCGCCTGGCCAGCGCCTACAGCGACAGTTCACTGGCATCGCTGTACGACCGGCTGATCAATACCTGGCCGATGGTGGTGCACAGCGTGCACCAGCAAGGCTGGAGCCTGTTTGGCTCAGGCTTTGGCATGGTCGGCAGCAGCGTGTTGCTGTTCCCGGTGTACAGCGCCGATACGCAAGCGGTGTGCGACAACACCGCGGTGTACCTCTGGGCTGCGTTTGGTGCGGTCGGGGTGGTGCTGTACGCGCTGCAACTGCCCCTGCTGATTGCCCTGCGCGAGAAAACCAGTTGGATGGGGCGGGCCCTGTTGAGCATCTGCTTCTGTATCGCCCTGGTCAGCTGGACCACCGACGTGCTGGAAATCCCCATTGCCGACCTGTTTATCGGCCTGGCGATTGCCCATGTATTGCGCCGCAAAGCCTTGCCCAGCACCGGCATGCCAGAGCGCCGCAAAATCAACCGCAACCCGAATGACCCGGCGCCGGATCGCCGCAACCCGAATGGGCGCAACCCTTACCTGCCCTCGTTCAAGACCTTGTGAACCGCCCATGCCCAGACTGTTGAACTTCATCGCCTGGCTGCTGCTGGGGTTACCCCTGGCGCAGGCCGCACACGCCGAAGATCACTTCATCGTCGGCGTGGGCACCCACCTGATGGACCGCGACACCGACCTGCCGCGCGCCATGCGCCTGTTGAGTGACGTCGGCGCCACTTCGCTGCGCGACGACGTGTACTGGTCCAGCGTGGAAGGCCAGCCAGGGCAGTTGGGCATCTACCCGCGCTGGCGGGAACTGCTGGCCAGCGCCAGCAAGCGACACCTGAGCAAGGTGATGATCCTGAGCCTGGGCAACCAGTACTACGACAACAATGCCAAACCGCGTAACGCCGGGGTCAAGGCTGGCTTCGCGCGCTACGTGGACTTCGTCAGCAAGGCCTTCGTCGGCCAGGTGGACTACTACGAAATCTGGAACGAGTGGGACCTTGAGAACGACATCGACCGCGCCCTGTTCAAGGGGCGCTCCCTGAGCGATGACTATGTGCAATTGGTCAAGGATACCACCGCCCAATTGCACCAAAACGACCCTAAAGCCCGGGTGTTGGCCGGTGCGATCACCACCCAGGGCATCCGCCAGGGCTTCGCTGACCGCCTGGTGCAAGCCGGCGCTCTGGACAAGGTCGACGGCCTGTCGCTGCACCCCTATGTGCACTGTGAAAAAAACGGCGGCGGCAACACCCCGGAAAGCTGGATCAAGTGGCTGGGCGAAGTCGACCAACGCCTCACTGCCCTGGCCGGGCGTGCCGTGCCGCTGTACCTCACTGAGATGAGTTGGCCAAGCAGTGACGAACCGTGCGGCGTGGACGAAAAAACCCAGGCCATGTACCTGGCCCGCGCCTACTTCCTGGCCAAGACCCGGCCCAACATCAAGGGCATGTGGTGGTACGACCTGCTCAACGACGGCCTGGACCCCAAAGAGCGCGAACACAATTTTGGCCTGCTGCGCAACGACCTCAGCGAAAAGCCCGCCTACGGCGTGCTCAAGGCCATCGCCCCGACGCTTGGCGAATACCGCTACGACAGCAGCAAGAGCCTGCAGGCCGACAACCTCTACCTGCTCAATTTCAGCCGTGGCGATGACCAGGTGCTGGTGGCCTGGACGGCAGGCCGCCCGCGGGTAGTCAAGATCCAATCCAACGGCCTGGTGCAAGGCCCGGTACAGAGCATCGACACCGAACACCCCGGCCGTGGCCGCACCGACAGTGGCCAGTGGCAGTGCACCGAAGAGCGCTGCAGCACCGTGGTCACCCTCGGTGAATTCCCACGAATCATCAGCCTGGGCAACGCCAGTTGGCTGTTCACCCGTTGAGCCAGGGCGCCGCCCTCAAAAGGATAACGAGATGATTGTGATCAATGCCCGATTCCTGACCCAAGAGCTACGCGGCGTGCAGCGCTTCGCCGAGCAGATCTGCCTGGCGCTCAAGGCCATGCGCGACGACCTGATCTTCGTGACCCCGGCCGGCGTGCTGATGGAAGACACCGCCAAGCGCCTGGGCGCCCAGGTCATCGGCACCCATGGCGGGCATCTGTGGGAGCAACTCGACCTGCCGCTGTACCTGCTGCGCAATGGCAGCCCCCTGCTGGTGTCGCTCGGCTGCACCGCGCCGCTGCTCTACGGCAATCAGGTGGCAGCCCATCACGACATCACCTACGTACGCCACCCCCAAAGCTACAGTTGGAAATTCCGCGCCGCCTACCGCCTGATGACACCCATCCTGCTCAAGCGGATCAAGTCGCTGATCACCGTCAGCCAGTTCTCACGGCAGGAAATCGCCGAGTTCTACGACTTTCCGCAGTCGCGCATCCTGATCGTGCCGAATGCCGTCAGTGAGGCCTTCCAGCCTGCGGCACCGTGCATGAACGTACAGAAATACCTGCTGGCGGTGTCATCGCCCAGCGCGCACAAAAACTTCATCCGCATGATCAGCGCGTTCCTCAGCATCAAAGGCCACGATGACGTGCAATTGCACATCGTCGGCGATGCCAACGGGGTGTTCGTCGACGACAGCCTGGCCGAGCTGACCCGGCAGGACCCACGCGTCAAGTTTCTCGGCCGCATCGACGACCGACAGCTGATCAACCAGTACCAGAACGCCGCTGCTTTCGTGTTTCCGTCGCTGTACGAAGGGTTCGGCATACCGCCACTGGAGGCCCAGGCCTGCGGTTGCCCGGTGTTGGCGGCCAACGCTGCCTCCATCCCCGAGGTGTTGCAGTCGAGCGCGCTGTATTTCGACCCGCTGGACCTGGACCAGATGGCCCAGGCCATGACCCTGGTACTGGACAACGCGCGGGTGCGCG
Organism: Pseudomonas abieticivorans; assembly: GCF_023509015.1. Lineage (NCBI taxonomy): Bacteria > Pseudomonadati > Pseudomonadota > Gammaproteobacteria > Pseudomonadales > Pseudomonadaceae > Pseudomonas > Pseudomonas abieticivorans. Next base: position 3,135,062 of record NZ_CP094975.1, on the reverse strand, counting down.
AGCAACTGCGCGTGCTTGGCCTGCACAACGTCAGCCGCTACGCCTGGGACGAATCAGCTCGCCATATCAGCCAGCACGTCGATGCCCTGCTGGCCCAACAGGCCGGTGCGAAACCTCGCGAACCGTTACCCGCCGCAGGCAAGGAGCTGCCATGAAGTCTGCGGCCTCTTTTTCACCACAACCTCCAGAGTGCCCCCAAGCCTCTGACCTCAGAATAAGAAGGTGAACCATGAAAATTGCAATCGTCCACGATTGGCTGGTGACTTACGCTGGCGCCGAGCGGGTACTCGCCTCACTGCTGAAAATCTGGCCGGAAGCCGACCTGTTTTCAGTGATCGACTTCCTCAGTGATGAAGACCGCGCCCACCTGGGCGGCAAGCGCGCGACCACCACGTTTATCCAACACCTGCCCCAGGCCCGCACCCGTTACCAGAAGTACCTGCCGCTGATGCCGCTGGCCATCGAGCAACTCGACCTGTCGGCCTACGAGCTGGTCATTTCCAGCAGCCACGCGGTCGCCAAGGGCGTACTCACTGGCCCCAATCAGTTGCACGTGAGCTACGTGCATTCGCCGATCCGCTACGCCTGGGACCTGCAGCACCAGTACCTCAACGAGGCCGGCTTGAGCAAGGGCCTGAAAAGCAAAGTGGCGCGCATGGTTTTGCACTACATGCGCATGTGGGACCAACGCACGGCAGCGGCGGTGGACGATTTCGTCGCCAACTCGCAGTTCATTGGCAGGCGCATCGACAAGGCCTATCGCCGCCCGTCCACGGTGATCTACCCGCCGGTGGATACCCAGGGCTTCAACCTGCAAGTGGAAAAACAGGACTATTACCTGACCACCTCGCGCATGGTGCCCTACAAGAAGATCCCAATGATCGTCGAGGCCTTCCGCGGCATGCCCGACAAGCGCCTGGTGGTGATCGGCGATGGCCCGGAAATGGAAAAAGCCCGCGCCGTGTGCGGCCCCAATGTCACGCTGATGGGCTACCAGCCGTTCGCCGTGCTGCGTGAGCACCTGCAAAACGCCAAGGGCTTCGTGTTTGCCGCCGAGGAGGACTTTGGCATCAGCCCGGTGGAGGCACAGGCCTGCGGCACGCCGGTGATCGCCTTCGGCAAGGGCGGCACCCTGGAAACGGTCCACGGCCTGGACCACGAACAGCCCACCGGGGTGTTCTACCACGAGCAAACCCCGGCCGCGCTGATCAATGCGGTGCACGAGTTCGAGAACGAAGCCCATCGGATTACGGCGCAAGCCTGCCGTGAAAATGCCGAGCGCTTCTCGGAAAAACGCTTCGAGCGGGAAATGCGCCAGTTCGTCGAGGCGCGCTGGAACGAGGCACACGCACCGTTGCCGCAAACCCTCGTCGTGGCGCCTCGCCTGGCCCTGGCTTCGGTTCCTGCACTGGCCAGCGCCAGCGCCACGCCACGCTGATTTAGCCTCACTGTACCGCCATCACTTGGCTGGCCTGCGCGCCGGCCGGGGAGAAGTCATGCCAAAAAACTTCAAGGGCATCCTGCAGGCCCACCACTCTGCATTGTCGGTGGCCCATCGCCTGATCGATGTCGCCGTGATCGTTGTCTGCAGTTGCCTGCTCGCCTGGCTCGACGGGCGCCTGGACACCAGCGAAACCTGGAGCCTGGTGCTGGCCTCGGTGCTGTTGTTCCACTGGTTCAGCGAGTACCACCAGTTGTACGTTTCCTGGCGCGGCGAACGTGTCTGGCGCGAACTGCTGCGGGTGTTCAACTACTGGTCGCTGACCTTCATGTGCGTGATGCTGCTCGACTACCTGTTGATCAAGCCACCGGTCTTGCTGGGGCACGGTGAAATGAGCTGGTATGCCCTGGTGCTGATGTTGCTGTGCGGCTACCGGCTGCTGATCCGCAGCGTGCTGCAGACCCTGCGCCGCCACGGCCACAACACCCGCACCGTGGCCATCGTCGGTACCGGGCAGATTGGCGAACGCTTGGCCCATTCGATCACCAGCGCGCCCTGGATGGGCTTGCGCCTGCTGGGTTTCTACGACGACCAGCCGCAACAGATGGACCTGGACGGGCGCATCCCGGTGCTCGGCGACCTCGAGCGGCTGGTGGACGATGCCCGCGCAGGGCTGATCGACAAGGTCTACATCACCCTGGCCATGAGCTGCGAGCCGTCCTTGTGCGCGTTGGTCAAGGGCCTGAGCGATACCACCGCTTCGGTCTACCTGATCCCGGACGTGTTCATGTTCGACTTGCTGCACGCACGCAGCGAAAGCATCAACGGCCTGACCAGCATCAGCCTCGTGGACACCCCAATGGATGGGTCCAGTTGCCTGGTCAAACGCTTTGAAGACATCACCGTGGCCAGCGTGATTTTGCTGCTGATTGCCCTGCCGATGTTGCTGATTGCCTTGGGTATCAAATTGACTTCACCGGGGCCCGTCCTTTTTCGCCAGACGCGCTATGGTTTAGATGGCAGGCCGATCATGGTCTGGAAATTTCGAAGCATGAGCGTCCAGGAAAACGGCGCCCAAGTGCTCCAGGCCAGCCGCAATGACGTTCGGGTCACCCGCTTCGGGGGCTTTTTGCGGCGCACCTCGCTGGACGAGTTACCGCAGTTTCTGAACGTGATCAAGGGCGACATGTCGATCGTCGGCCCGCGCCCCCATGCAGTGGCGCACAACGAGCAGTATCGCAAGCAGGTGAGCGGCTACATGTTGCGGCACAAGGTGAAACCCGGCATCACCGGCTGGGCTCAAGTCAATGGATGGCGGGGGGAAACCACTACCTTGGACAAAATGCAGAAGCGCATCGAATTCGATCTCGAGTACATCGAGCAATGGTCTGTGTGGCTTGACCTGAAAATCATCGCACTGACGCTGTTCAAAGGCTTCATCCATAAAAACGCGTTCTGATATCTCTTATGACCTGAGAGTGAGAACCCTGCGTGTTCTCCAAGGAAGTTTTGCCATGAAACGAGCTTTATTCAGCGTGTTGCTGTTGAGTGCGGTTCTGCAAGGTTGCGCCTTTGCCCCAGGCCAACACATGACCCCGGACGATGTCCAGGACGGGCCGGACATGAGTGACGTGAAGGTGGTACCCATCACCCAGCTGTCCGTGCAGCAACAGCAGACCATCTACAAGGCCGAACCGATTCCCAGCGAACTGCTGACCTATCGCCCCGAGGACTACCTGATCGGCCCGGGTGACAGCTTGATCATTACGGTGTGGGAACACGCCGAATTGAACTCGCCGGCCGCCCAGGACCAGAAAGAGGCCAGCGCCCGCGTGGTGCGCAACGACGGCACGCTGTACTACCCCTACATCAACTCGATCCATGCCGGGGGGCTAACGGTCGGCCAGTTTCGCGCCAACCTGCAGAAGGCCCTGGCCACCTACCTCACCGGCGCCCAGGTGGACGTCAATGTCGAGGGCTATTCCAGCAAGCGCGTGATCATCTCCGGCGCCGTCAAAAACCCCGGGCCGCAGGCGCTGACCAACACGCCGCTGACCCTGGTGGACGCCATCAGCCGCTCTGGCGGGGAAACCGCCGATGCGAACCTGGCCAACCTGATCCTCAAGCGCGATGGGCATGAGTACCTGATCGACATCGACACACTGAACCGCCGCGGCTCGCACCTCAACGAGATCTACCTCAAGGATGGCGACCAGTTGCACCTGGGTGACAACCACGCCAACAAGATCTACGTGCTGGGGGAAGTGCTGCACCCACAAGTGATGACCTACGGCACCAGCACCTTCAACCTGATGGAAGCCTTGGGCAACGCCGGCGGCATCAGCCAGGAAACCGCCAACGCCGAAGCCATCTACGTGATTCGCGGGGCCCAGGGCGCCTCCAAGCAACCGGCCACGGTGTTCTACCTCAACGCCAAGAAACCAACCGCGTTCATGCTGGCCAGCCAGTTCGACCTGCAGACCTCGGACGTGATTTTCGTCGGCCCCGCCAACATCACCCGCTGGAATCGCTTCATCAGCCAGTTGTTGCCATCGGCGACGGTGGTGGGCACCACGGCGGCGTTCTCCCACTAAGCGCCCCCCTACACGCATTCGCACCCCCTGTAGGAGCGGATTCATCCGCGAAAGCCACACCGCAGAGCATCAGACACACCGCGCCGCTTTCTTCGCGGATAAATCCGCTCCTACCGGCATACCCATCACCCCTGTAGGAGCGGATTCATCCGCGAAAGCCACACCGCAGAGCATCAGATACACCGCGCCGCTTTCTTCGCGGATAAATCCGCTCCTACCGGCATACCCATCACCCTGTAGGAGCGGATTCATCCGCGAAAGCCGCACCGCAGGCCTCTCGAACAAACCACATAGCATTAACCCAAGCCGCACACGGAGCCTACTGGAACCGTGTGCGGCTTTTGTGTTCATACCCTGCGCACAGATCGTCTAGCATTAGCGATTGGAGAGTTCATGCGCGGGAGCCAACATGTCTGACGCCTACACCCCTGCCTTTGACCAAATGGAGCTTGAAAACGGGCTGCGCGTGCAGTTGCGTCACGAACCGCGCCTCAAGCGCGCGGCGGCTTCGCTGCGGGTGGCAGCCGGAAGCCACGATGTACCTTCGGCATGGCCAGGCCTTGCGCACTTTCTGGAGCACCTGTTTTTCCTCGGTACCGCGCGTTATAGCCGTGACCAGGGGTTGATGACCTTCGTGCAACGCCATGGCGGGCAGCTCAACGCCAGCACCCGCGAACGCACCACCGACTTCTTTTTCGAACTGCCGGTGGAGTCCTTTCCCGGCGCGCTGGAGCGGCTGTGCGAAATGCTCGCCCACCCGCGCCTGGACGTCAGCGACCAATTGCGCGAGCGCGAAGTGCTGCACGCCGAGTTTATCGCCTGGTCCCGCGACCCGCAGGCCCGTCACCAGCAGTGGCTGACCAGCGCGCTGGCCGCCAGCCATCCGCTGCGCGCCTTCCACGCCGGCAACCGCTACAGCCTGCCGGTGCCACGGGAGGCATTCCAACAGGACCTGCAGGCGTTTTACCGCCGCTACTACCACGCCGGCCAAATGACCCTGTGCCTGGCCGGCCCGCAACCGCTTGAGCAATTGCAGGCATTGGCACGCAAATCCGGCAGCCTGTTGCCCAGCGGCACGCTAACCCCCCAGGCTGCCGCACAACCACTGCGCGATGGCTCTGCGCAGACCTCGCCCTGCCCGGACGACCAGCGTTTCAACCTGGTCTTCCCCTGTGAGGGCCTGCCCGAACAGACGCCGCAAGCCATGGACTTCCTGGCCACCTGGATCGCTTCCGCGCAACCTGGCGGCCTGCTCGCGGAACTGCGCCGCCGCGGGCTGGTGGAAAACCTGAGCCTTACCCCCTTCTACCGTTTCGCCGACCAGGCGCTGGTCAATATCGAGTTGCGCCTGACTGCCGCCGGCAAGCAGCCCTTGGCACTGATCAGCCAGTTGTGCTTCGAGTGGCTGGAATTCTTTCAGTCCCACGATGGCTGGCACAGCCTGCGAGATGAATACACCTTGCTGCAACAGCGCCACCTGCTGGTCAGCGGGGCCCTGGCGCTGGCCCGGCACGACAACGAGCACTTCAGCGACGATGGCCGTACACAACTGTCGGAAACCGGCGTTCAAGCCTTGCGCGCACTGCTTGAGCAACTGCGCCCCGACAACTTGCTGCACCCGGTGGCCCCGCCCACCGAGCGGCTCGGCCAGGACAGCGGAGTCAAGTGGCGCCTGCCCCAACGTAACCGCTTCCTGCGCCCCAGCCGCCGCCCCGAGCAAGCCCAGGCCACCCCGGCGGCGATGGAATATTTGCCCGGCGGCAGCACCCCAAGCCATGAAGCCTGCGTCTATGTGCGCTGGCGGGTGAATGCCTCGCAACGGGCAGGCTTGTGGCGCATGCTCGACAACAGCCTGCACAAACTGCGCGAAGAGGCCCGCCAGGCGGGCGTGCAGCTGACCTTCAGCAGCCTGGGCAACGACTGGCAGTTGCGCCTGCAGGGGGTGCAGGAGCCCATGCCGGCGCTGCTCGAACAAGCACTGGATGAGTTGACCACACCCACCCCGGAAACCTGGCGCCAGGCGCGCCAGCCCAGCACGCAGCCCGCGCTGATCCCGATCCGCGAACTACTCAAGCGCCTGCCGGAGCATTGCCTGGGGCACTACCAGTCACCGCCACGGATTCGTGACGAAGAGCTGCAACCCATGACCCTGCAACGGCTCTGGGGCGGTGCCCGCTGGGACGGCATGGCCGTGGGCCTGAGCCCGGCCCAGCAGCAGGCGCTCAATGCAGCCCTGCGCAAGATGCCTGGCAAAGGCGACCCGAACCTGATCACCACCCGCCTGCCCTTGCACGAAAAGCTCTGGAGCGAAGTGGCCCTGGACGCCAGCGAGCACGCCGTGCTGTTGTTCTGCCCCACGGCCAGCACCGAGGTCAGTGACGAAGCGGCCTGGCGCGTACTGGCCCACCTGTGCCAGGCGCCTTACTACCAGCGCATGCGTGTCGATCTGCAGCTAGGCTATGCGGTGTTCAGCGGCTTCCGGCAAATCGCCGGGCGCGCGGGCTTGCTGTTTGGCGTGCAATCACCCAGCACCCCGCTGGCAGAAATCATCGACCATTTGCAGGCCTTCGTGCAGACCCTGCCCGCCTTGGTACGCGGGCAGAACCCGGCCAGCCTGGCCAGCGAGTGTCGCGAATTGGCGTCACGCAGCAGCTTCGAGGAGCAAGACCTGGACCAGGCCAGCGAGGCCCTGTGGCAAGCTCGTTTGGCTGGCCACCCGTCGGATTTCATGGAGTTGCTGCGCAAGGCGTTGCTCCGCCAACGCGCCGACCTGCTGGAGGAAGCAGCCGAGCAGGTCGCGAAGGCTTCAGCCGGCTGGTTGTGCCTGGCCAACGGCCCGGCGGTGGACGAAACCTGGCAAGTGGCAAAGTGATCATTACCCCGGGCGTAAAGGGCTTTCTCTTAGATTTAACCTTTCAGCCCGTGGTTTTTTAGTAAGATAGCTGCCTACCCATTTGAACATCTCCCTGTGGGGATGCTCTTATATGTTGCACCACCCATCACCCAGAAGGAGCCTTCCTATGTGGACCAAGCCTGCTTACACCGACCTGCGTATCGGTTTCGAAGTCACCATGTACTTCGCAAGCCGCTAATTTGTTTCGCAGTACAGCGCCTCGGTCAGCCGGGGCGTTTTTATTTTCAGCTCATGCCTGCAAGGGGCCGCGATGTACATCCAGATTCTAGGTTCAGCCGCCGGTGGCGGGTTCCCGCAGTGGAACTGCAATTGCGTCAACTGCAAAGGCTTTCGCGACGGCACGCTCAACGCCCGCGCCCGTACGCAGTCGTCCATCGCACTGTCCGACGACGGCATCCACTGGGTCTTGTGCAACGCATCGCCGGATATCCGCGCCCAACTGCAAGGCTTTGCGCCGATGCAACCGGCCCGCGCGCTGCGCGACACCGGCATCGACGCGATCATTTTGCTGGACAGCCAGATCGACCATACCACCGGCTTGCTGAGCCTGCGCGAAGGCTGCCCGCATCAAGTGTGGTGCACCGACATGGTCCACCAGGACCTGACCAGCGGTTTTCCGCTGTTCAACATGCTCACCCACTGGAACGGCGGCCTTTCCTGGAACCGTATCGAGCTTGAGGGCAGCTTCGTGATCCCGGCCTGCCCGAACCTGCGCTTCACCCCGTTCCCCCTGCGCAGTGCCGCACCGCCCTACTCGCCGCACCGCTTCGACCCGCACCCGGGCGACAACCTGGGCCTGATCGTCGAAGACCTGCGCACCGGCGGCAAGCTGTTCTACGCACCAGGCCTGGGCCAGGTCGACGACACCCTGCTGGGCCACATGGCCGATGCCGACTGCCTGCTGGTGGACGGAACGATGTGGGACGATGACGAAATGCAACGGCGCGGCGTGGGCACCCGCACCGGCCGCGAGATGGGCCACCTGGCACAAAACGGCCCGGGCGGCATGCTCGAAGTCCTCGATACCTTGAGCAAGCCACGCAAGGTGCTAATCCATATCAACAACACCAACCCGATCCTCGACGAAGACTCGCCCGAGCGCGCCGAAGTGACCCGCCGCGGCGTCGAAGTGGCCTTCGATGGCATGAGCATCGAGCTGTAGGAGCGTGAGCATGACCGACACCAAGGCAATGTCGCCCGCCGAATTCGAGCAGGCCCTGCGCGCCAAAGGCGCCTACTACCACATCTATCACCCCTACCACGTGGCCATGTATGAAGGCCGGGCGACCAAGGCGCAGATCCAGGGCTGGGTGGCCAACCGCTTTTATTACCAGGTGAACATCCCGATGAAGGATGCGGCGATCCTGGCCAACTGCCCGGACCGCGAAGTGCGCCGCGAGTGGATTCAGCGGCTGCTGGACCACGACGGTGCACCGGGTGAAGACGGAGGCATCGAAGCCTGGCTGCGCCTGGGCCAGTCGGTAGGCCTGGACCCAGACCAGTTGCGCTCCCAGGAACTGGTGCTGCCTGGCGTACGCTTCGCGGTGGACGCCTACGTCAACTTCGCCCGCCGCGCCAGTTGGCAGGAAGCTGCCAGCAGCTCGCTGACCGAGCTGTTCGCCCCGCAAATCCACCAGTCGCGCCTGGACAGCTGGCCGCAGCACTACCCGTGGATCGACCCGGCCGGCTACGAGTACTTCCGCACCCGCCTGGGCCAGGCACGCCGCGACGTGGAACATGGGCTGGCGATTACCCTGCAGCACTACACCACTGCCGAAGGCCAGCAGCGCATGCTGGAAATCCTGCAGTTCAAACTGGACATCCTCTGGAGCATGCTCGACGCCATGACCATGGCCTACGAGCTGAACCGTCCGCCCTACCATAGCGTCACCGACCAGCGTGCCTGGCACAAAGGGATCGCCCTATGAGTTTTGATCGCAACCTGACCCCCAAATGGCGCACCGGCTATCGCTTCCAGTACGAACCGGCGCAGAAAGGCCACGTGCTGCTCTATCCTGAAGGGATGATCAAGCTCAACGAAAGCGCCAGCGCCATCGGCGGGCTGATCGACGGCGTACGCACGGTAGCCGACGTTATCGCCGAACTGGACAAGCAATTCCCTGGCGTACCCGAGCTCGGTGCCGACATCGAGCAATTCATGGAGGTCGCTCGTGCAGAGCACTGGATCGAACTTGCCTGAGCTGCCGGCCACGCCTGCGGTCGGCTTGCCCTTGTGGCTGCTGGCCGAGCTGACCTACCGCTGCCCGCTGCAATGCCCGTACTGCTCCAACCCCCTGGACTTCGCCGCTCAGGGCAAGGAGCTGAGCACCGAGCAGTGGTTCAAGGTATTTCGTGAAGCCCGGGAAATGGGCGCTGCACAAATCGGCTTTTCCGGTGGCGAACCGCTGGTGCGCCAAGACCTCGCCGAGCTGATTGCCGAGGCCCGCCAACTGGGTTTCTACACCAACCTGATCACCTCGGGCATTGGCCTGACCGAACAAAAAATCGCCGACTTCAAGACCGCCGGCCTGGACCACATTCAAATCAGCTTCCAGGCCAGCGACGAGCAGGTGAACAACCTGCTGGCCGGCTCGAAAAAAGCTTTTGCGCAAAAGCTGGAAATGGCCCGCGCGGTGAAAGCCCACGGCTACCCGATGGTGCTGAACTTCGTGACCCACCGGCACAACATCGACAAGATCGACCGCATCATCGAACTGTGCATCGCGCTGGAGGCAGACTTTGTTGAACTCGCCACCTGCCAGTTCTATGGTTGGGCGCACTTGAACCGCGTCGGCCTGTTGCCCACCAAAGAGCAATTGGTGCGTGCCGAACGCATCACCAACGAATACCGCGCCAAGCTCGAAGCCGAAGGCAACCCCTGCAAGCTGATTTTCGTGACACCGGATTACTACGAAGAGCGCCCCAAGGCCTGCATGAACGGTTGGGGCAGCATCTTCCTCACCGTGACACCCGACGGCACGGCGCTACCGTGCCATGGCGCACGGCAGATGCCCATACAGTTCCCCAACGTGCGCGATCACACCATGCAACACATTTGGTATGACTCTTTCGGTTTCAATCGCTTCCGCGGCTATGATTGGATGCCCGAACCTTGTCGCTCCTGCGACGAGAAAGAAAAGGATTTCGGTGGCTGCCGTTGCCAGGCGTTCATGCTGACGGGCGATGCCAGTAATGCCGATCCTGTGTGCAGCAAGTCCGCCGATCACGGGATCATCCTCAAGGCCCGTGAAGAGGCGGAGCACGCCACTCAGACGATTGAACAACTGGCCTTCCGCAATGACCGAAACTCACGCCTCATCGCCAAAGCTTGAACACTTCAGTGCCGCCCAGGCCGTAGCCGCCGGTACCGACTTCGCAGAGTTGCGGGTCGGGCCGACCGGCCTGTTCTGGAACGAGTTCCGCCCCCAGGACGCCGCCTGCCGGATCTGGCGTTGGCATGCCGGCAGCGCGCAGCGCCTGACCCCCGACGGTTTCAGCGTACGCAGCCGCGTGTACGAATACGGCGGTGGCTCGTTCTGCCTGACCGATGACGGCGTGATCTTCGTCAACGAAAGCGACCAGCAGCTTTATTGGCAATCGCTGGACGGCGGCCAACCTCGGGCGCTCACCCAAGGCCAACGTCGCTACGGCGACCTGCAGTACGCCGCGGGCCAAGTATTGGCAGTCGAGGAAACCCATGGGGCCGATCACGTCGAGCACCGGCTGGTGGCTATAGCACTGAGCGACAACCAGCGCCAAATGCTCGCCGAAGGTGCTGACTTCTACGCCGCGCCCACGATGGACTGTAGCGGCCAGCGCCTGGCCTGGATCGAGTGGAGCCGGCCCCACCAGCCCTGGACCCAAACCCGCTTGATGACCTGTGCGCGCCAACCCGACGGTCAATGGGGCTCTGCGAGCGCCGTGGCGGGGCATACTCACGCGCAATCGCTGCAACAGCCGCGTTTTGACGCACAGGGAAACCTGCACTGCCTGTCCGATCTCAATGGGTATTGGCAGCCTTGGGCGCAAACCTGCGAAGGCTGGGCACCCCTGCGTGCCAAGGATGCCGACCACGCCGGCGCCCCCTGGCAACTGGGCGCTTGCACCTGGCTACCCTTGGGTGACCAGGGGTTTCTGGCCAGTTGGTTCGAAGACGGCTTTTCCCGCCTGGGTATTTGCGCGGCCAACGGCTTGGTCGAAGACTACAGCGTCGACTACAGCCGCTTTCGCAGCCTGAGCATCGACGAGGACTTTATCTACGCCATCGCCGCCTCGGCGATCTGCCCGTCGGTCGTCGTGGCTATCCATCGCCATAGCCGCGAGGTGCAAGTATTGGCCGGCGGCAGCGTGCCTTTGGCCATCGAACACATCAGCCGCCCGCTGCCCCTGCGCTACCCCAGTGGTGGCAGCGAGGCCTACGGCTTCTTCTACCCGGCCATGAATGGTGATAGCCAGCCGCCGTTGGTCGTGTTTATCCATGGCGGCCCTACGTCAGCCTGCTACCCGGTGTTCGACCCGCGCATTCAATATTGGACCCAACGCGGCTTCGCCGTGGCCGACCTCAACTACCGTGGGAGCAGCAGTTACGGCCGCGACTATCGCCAGGCACTGCACTTGAAATGGGGCGAGGCGGATGTAGAGGACGCCTGCGCAGTGGTCAGCCACCTGGCCGGGCGCGGCCTGATCAACCCCGAACAGGCCTTCATTCGCGGCGGCAGCGCGGGTGGCTACACCACCCTGTGCGCCCTGGCGTTTCGCAACGTGTTCCGCGCCGGCGCCAGCCTGTACGGGGTAAGCGACCCGATCGCGCTGGCCCGCGCCACCCACAAGTTCGAAGGCGATTACCTGGACTGGCTGATCGGCGACCCCATTGCCGACGAAGCCCGCTACCGAGCCCGTACTCCGCTGTTCCACGCTCACCAGATCAAGGCCCCGGTGATCTTCTTCCAAGGCGAACTGGACGCTGTGGTCGTGCCCCAGCAAACCCGTGACATGCTCAAGGCCCTGCACGACAACGGCCTTACGGCCGAAGCGCACTTTTACCCCGACGAGCGCCATGGCTTCCGCCAGGCCGCTAACCTGGCCAATGCGCTGGAGTTGGAGTGGGGGTTTTATTGCCGGGTGATCGAGGCTGGGCGCTAGATCCCTGGTGCGCTTTTCGCGGATAAATCCGCCCCTACCGGGCCCTTGTAGGAGCGGATTTATCCGCGAAGGCCGTCATGCGGTTTCAACGCTTGGCAATGATATACACCGCATGCACGATCCCCGGGATATAGCCGCACAGGGTCAGCAAGATGTTCAGCCAGAAAGCACCGCCGAAGCCCACTTGCAGGAAGACGCCCAGTGGCGGCAGGAGGATGGCGATGATGATGCGAATGATGTCCATGGTGCAGTTCCTTGTGTTGTGTCCTTTACAGACACAAGGCGAACGGCAGGGTTCCACGCGTTAAAGCAAGTTGCCATCATTGCGAAAAAAAAACGCCCCGGGCCGAAAGGATCAGGCTCGGGGCGATGCGCAGTTACGCGAGACGGTTCGGACAAATCAGTGTTTGCGTGCCTGCAGTTGCGCGGTGCGCACGCGGGCGAATGCGCGGGCCAGGCGCAGGAGCATGTCGTCGATATTGCCTTTGCTGACATTCAGCGCCGGGGTGAAGCGCAGGCAGTCGGCTTGCGGGGCGCTCAATAGCAGGCCCTCCTGCCGGGCTGCCTTGACCAACGCCTGCGCGCCGTCATCGCTCAGTTGCAGGCCCCACAACAAACCCTGCCCACGGACGATGCCTTGGCCATGCCGGTGCGCAAGGCGAACCAGGCCGTCACGCAAATATCGACCACTGTCGGCCACCTGGGCCAGGAGGCCGGGCGCCAGGATGGCGTTCAGCACCGCCAGGCCAGCCATGCTCATCAGTGCATTGCCCTGATGGCTGAAGCCCAAGTCTGCGGGCTCCAAACAGCAGGCCTTACCGCGCGCCAATACGGCGCCCACCGGCATGCCGCCGCCCAGGCCTTTGCCCACGGCCAGGATGTCGGCACGCACGCCATAGGTCTGTTCGGCCAGCAATGCGCCACAGCGGCCCATGCCGGTCTGCACCTCATCCAGGATCAACAAAATGCCCAACTCGCGGCACAAGCGTTCGACACCCTTGAGGTAAAGTTCGCTGGCCGGGATAACGCCGGCCGCGCCTTGGATGGGCTCCAGCATGATCGCAACCGTGCGCGAGTCCACCGCCGCGTGCAGGGCAGGCAAATCGTTGAAGGGCACCTCGGTGCGGTCGTGCGCGGTTAGATGGCGGCCATGGCAGCCGTGCCGCGCGGTAATGATGCCGCCTGCGCCGTTGCGATAACGCAGGCCCCAGCGGCGCGCCAGGCGGATGGCAGCTTCACAGGCATCGCTGCCACTGTTGAAGAGATAGGCCTGGTCGCTGCCGGTTGCCTGGCACAGGCGCTCGGCCAGTGCATGGGCTGGGCGCGAAGGGTAACCGGTGTGCAATACCGCCTGGGCTTGCGCGTTAAGGGTATTGACCAGTACTTCAGGGCTGTGGCCAAGGCTGTTGGCCGCAGCGCCTTGGTAAAAATCGAGGTAGGCACGCCCCTCCTCGCTCCAAAGCCAGGAGCCTTGACCGCGAATGAACGACGGCGCCGAGTGCTCGACCTCCTGAGCGCATACCCGTGAGGGTTTTGCAAACCGGATTCTTGACAACACACCCATGCGCGCTCGCCTCTTCTGCCTGCCCAGCCTATGCAAAATCAAATCGCATCCGGCTTCTGAATTTCGCTTAAAGGCCCTGTAAACCTCGCGATTGCGGGATAGACTAGGCTCAAGAGGCCCCTTGGGCCATTTCGATTTTCGAGCTATTTCGATAAGACAAACTTATGGATTTCAGACAGCTGCGTTATTTCGTCGCAGTATACGAAGAGGGCCACGTGGGCCGCGCCGCCGAGCGCCTGTCATTGTCGCAACCGGCACTCTCGCAACAGATCCGCCAACTGGAACATGGTTTGGACGTAAGCCTGTTCGAGCGCGGCAACAAACGCCTGTTGCCGACCCTGGCCGCGCACACCTTGTACAACCACGCCCTGCCCTTGCTCGATGGCCTGCACCAGGCGCACGAAGCCCTGCGCAGCTTCCAAGGCCAGGCGGTGCGTACCCTGGCCATCGGCGTGCTGCAAACCGTGCACCCAAGCCTGGTGCCGCAATTGTTGGAGCGGGTGCGCAAGGCGCAACCGCACCTGGTGGTGCAGATCTATGAACTGTCGGGGCTTGAGATCGAGCGGCGCCTGCTCAACGGCTTACTGGACATCGGCATCAGTTACCTGCCACCGCGCCAGCCCGGGCTGCATGGCGTGCTGCTGTATGAGGATGAACTGCAACTGGTGATCCCCAATGACCACCCCTTGCGCGAATTCAAGAAGGTGTCCATGGCCCAGGCTGCCGAACTGCCCATGCTGTTGCTGGGCGAGGAGTTCCAGATCCGCCAGATCTGGCAGTCACAACTGGCCAATTTGGGCCGCCGCCCGCACGTGCAGGCCGAACTCAACAGCATGGCCGGCATTCTCGAAAGCCTGCCCCACACTCGCCTGGCAACGGTATTGCCAGGGCGCGCGCAACAGATTCGCAGCGATCGTGACCTGCTCTGGAAACCATTGAGCGAACCACGGGTGCCATTGAAAGTGGGTTTGGTGTACCGCGACGCTCAGCGTCAGCAAGCCTCTGTGGAGTTGCTGCGCACCTTGCTTGAGGAGGTGGTGAAGCCGCGCCAGGAACTGCCCTGACCGGCGCAAGACTTTTTCGCGGGCAATAAGAAAACCCCGCCGAAGCGGGGCTTTGCAGACTGTTTCCCTGACATCCGTTTCTGCCAACCATCCTGGTGGCGATCCTGCGTGTTCGATCCGTGTTTTCTATTGCGCTTCCTGCGCTACGTCCATGGAAGAATATTACCGCTGGATCCAAAGAACCGATATAGCCGAAAGACATCAGTTCATGTAAGTGAATGCTTACATGAACGCCGCTTGATCAGAATTGCTCAGCGCTCAACAAAAACAGCGACTCACTACCGGCTTTCACCGAAGCGGTCAGGGAGTGAATACGTGGCAACAGGCGAGCGAAATAGAAACGCGCCGTACCCAGTTTGCTCGCATAGAAATCCTCCTGGCCTTCCTTGCCCAAGGCCGCCTTGGCCATCAATGCCCACATGTAGGCATAGGCGGTGTAGCCGAGCACCTGCAGGTATTCCACTGACGCTGCGCCAATTTCGTTCGGGTTGCTCTTGGCCCTGTCCAGCAGCCAGGCAGTCAGTTCGTCAAGGTTATCCACAGCCGCGTTCAGCGGCTTGGTGAATTCGGCAAGGTCCGCGTTGGCGCTGGCGGTGAAGTGGCGAATCTCGTCGGCGAACAGTTTATAGAACACACCGCCGCTACCGACCACCTTGCGCCCCACCAGGTCAAGCGCCTGGATGCCGTTGGTGCCTTCGTAGATCTGGGTGATGCGCACGTCGCGCACCAGTTGCTCCTGGCCCCACTCGCGGATAAAGCCATGGCCGCCGAAGATCTGCTGGCCGTGCACGGTGGTTTCCAGGCCCAGGTCGGTCAGGAAGGCCTTGGCCACCGGGGTGAGCAACGCGACCAAGTCTTCGGCACGCTTGCGAGTGGCAGGGTCTTCGCTGAACTTGGCGGTGTCCAGCTGCATCGCCACGTAAGTGGAGAACGCCCGGCCGCCTTCGTTGGCCGCTTTCATGGTCAACAGCATACGGCGCACGTCCGGGTGGACGATGATCGGGTCGGCGACCTTGTCGGTGGCTTTCGGCCCGGTCGGCGAGCGGCTTTGCAAGCGATCGCGGGCGTACTCGACTGCGTTTTGATAGGAGCGCTCGGCCGAAGCCAGGCCCTGGATACCAACGCCCAGGCGCTCGTAGTTCATCATGGTGAACATGGCGTTCAGGCCTTTGTTCGGCTCGCCCACCAGGTAACCCACGGCCGCGTCAAAGTTCATCACGCACGTGGCAGAGGCCTGGATACCCATTTTGTGTTCGATGGAGCCGCAGGTCACGGCGTTACGCGCACCCAGGCTGCCATCGGCATTGACCATGAACTTGGGCACCAGGAACAGCGAAATGCCCTTGGGCCCCGCTGGCGCGTCCGGCAGCTTGGCCAGTACCAGGTGGATGATGTTTTCGGTGAGGTCGTGTTCGCCACCGGTGATGAAGATCTTCGTGCCGCTGACCTTGTAGGAGCCGTCTGCCTGGGGCTCGGCCTTGGTGCGGATGATGCCCAGGTCAGTGCCCGCATGCGCTTCGGTCAGGCACATGGAACCGGCCCACACGCCGGCGTACATGTTCGGCAGGTAGGTGCTTTTAAGCGCTTCACTGGCGTGGGCGTTGATCGACAGGCAGGCGCCGGCGGTCAGCATCGGGTACAAGCCGAAGGCCAGGCTGGACGAGTTGACCATCTCCTCGACCTGCGCGGAAACCACCTTGGGCATGCCCATGCCGCCGTATACCGGATCGCCGCCCACACCGACCCAACCGCCGTCGGCGTACATCTGATAGGCCTCGGGGAAACCGGCCGGGGTGGTCACCACCGTGTCGTTCCAGTGGCAGCCTTCCTCGTCACTGCTGCGATTGAGCGGGGCAATGCTTTTGCCGGTCACTTTGCCGGCTTCTTCGAGAATCGCTTCCACCGTTTCGGTATCGACCACGTCTGCAAGGCCAGGCAATTGCGCCCATAGGCTGGCTACGTCGAAGACTTCGTTGAGGACGAAGCGCATATCGCGCAGGGGGGCTTTGTAATCGGCCATGGCAACCTCGCAGGTAAACTGAACAGTAGATCGTTCGAGTGTACCCCAACAACTTTTGCGACACATAGGGTCAATGTGTGACCAATAGGTATTTATTGGTCACACATTCGCGCACTCACCCCGCTGCAGTCCTGACTGCACCCCGCCGGGTTTGCCCGTACGCCACCACACAGTTACGCCCCGCCCCCTTGGCGCTGTAAAGCGCCTGGTCTGCAGACTTCAGCACTGCTTCTGGCCCGCGGTGCTCGATCAGTCGCTCGGCCGCACCGATACTAATGGTTACCGACACGCTGCTGGCCGCCGCAACGCCCCGGCGCTGGCGGCCTTGCTGGTCATCGTGGGGGCGGTTTTCGGGGTTGCGCAACTGGATCTGGTAACTGGCAATTGCCTCGCGGATCACCTCCAGGTGCGGCATGCACTCCTCCAGGGTCTTGGCAGCGAACACCAAGGCAAATTCCTCGCCCCCGTAGCGATAGGCACGGCCACCACCGGTCACTTTGGACAGCTTGCTGGCCACCAGGCGGAGTACCTGGTCGCCGACATCGTGACCATGGGTGTCGTTGAATTTCTTGAAGTGATCGACGTCGGTCATCGCCAGCACGTAATTGCGTCCCAGGCGCTGCATCCGCTCGTTGAGCGCCCGACGCCCCGGCAGGCCGGTCAGTTCATCGCGAAAGGCCATTTGGTAAGCCTCGTGAGCCACCGCTGCGGCAATCATCAGCATTACCTGGCTGCACATGATATTGAGCGTGAACGGCAAGATGAAGGTTTTCGGCAACGCCCAGAACAACCCCAGCAAGCCCACCAATTGGGCCGCGTGCAGCGGCCGTGGCTCGCGCAGGTATTGCAGCGCCAACAGGGCAAACGACAGGAAGAACATCGGGTAGGCCAACTGGATAAGGCTCATCCATTGCCCGTGCAACGCTGGCCAGCGGATCTCGGCCAGCCAGTTGAGCAAGGGTTGTGGAAAGCTTTGCTCCAGGCCCAAGGCCACGCTGCCTACCGCCAACAACACGGCAAAGCGCGCCACCATGTCCTGGAATAGATGGGTGCGCTCCTGCCAGGCACCGTACAAGCCATACAACGCGGGCAATATCAGGCAGCACAGGTGGAACACCACTGCAGCGTCCTCGCGGACCTTGCCGTTGTCGCGGTAGAAATCGGTCTGGGTGTCGAGCAGAAAATAGGCGATGTACACCGTCACCATCAAGAACAGCTCGCGCTGGCGTCGGTACACCGCGCAGTAGGCGCCCCCGAGCAGCAGCACCAAGGTGGGCAGCACATTGAACAGGGAGGTGAAGAATACGTTCAGGTCCCTGACATAAGCAGCCGCGAGCCCTGCCAGCAACAACAGCAGCGAAGGGAGGAAATGACTTAAACGTACAGCGGAAAGACGCGGCAAGGGGAGCTCCGACCCGGCAATTCAACAATATGGCATTGTGCCTCTATCTGTATCGGCCGTGTACAGGAATGATTAACGCCCAATTCAGCTTTAACGGCATTAATCGCTGGTTTTTGAGACTTATTTCAAATAGCGCCCATAAAAAAACCGCTCCCATCACGGGAGCGGCTTTTGTGCTGCGGCGCCGGGCTTAGTAGCTGAGGCCGAAGTTCTCTTCTTTCATGTCCATCAGGTTGTTGGCGCCCGACAGCATGGTGGCCACGTGGGTACGGGTACGTGGCAGGATGCGCTGGAAGTAGAAGCGCGCGGTTTGCAGCTTGGCGGTGTAGAAGCCTTCTTCCGAAGTACCGGCGGCCAGTTTTTCGGCAGCCAGGCGCGCCATGTCGGCCCAGAAGTAGGCCAGGCAGACGTAACCGGAATACATCAAGTAGTCCACCGAGGCGGCACCGACTTCTTCACGGTCTTTCATCGCGGCCATGCCGACCTTCATGGTCAACTCGCCCCACTCTTTGTTCAACTGGGCCAGCGGGGTCACGAACTCGTTGACCGCTTCGACGCCTTCGTTGGCCTGGCAGAACTTGTGCACGATCTTGGTGAAGCCCTTCAGCGCTTCGCCTTGGGTCATCAGCACTTTACGGCCCAGCAGGTCGAGTGCCTGGATACCGGTGGTGCCTTCGTACAGCATCGAAATGCGGCTGTCGCGAACGTTCTGCTCCATGCCCCACTCGGCGATGAAACCGTGGCCACCGTAGATTTGCACACCGTGGTTGGCGGCTTCGAAGCCGACTTCGGTCATGAACGCCTTGGCGATCGGTGTCATGAACGCCAGCAGGGCATCCGCCTGCTTCTTCGCCGCTTCGTCGGTACCGTACTTGACGATGTCGACCTGCTTGGCAGTGAAGTAGACCATGGCGCGGGTGCCTTCGGCGAAGGCCTTCATGGTCAGCAGCATGCGCCGCACGTCGGGGTGCACGATGATCGGGTCGGCGGCCTTGTCCGGCGCCTTGGGGCCCGTCAGCGAGCGCATCTGCAGGCGGTCACGAGCGTATTTCAAGCCGCCCTGGAAGGCCACTTCGGCATGGCAAAGGCCTTGCAGCGCGGTACCCAGGCGAGCGGTGTTCATGAACGTGAACATGCAGTTCAGGCCCTTGTTCGCCGGGCCGATCAGGTAACCGGTGGCCGCGTCGAAGTTCATCACGCAGGTGGCGTTGCCGTGGATGCCCATCTTGTGTTCGATGGAACCACAGTTCACCGCGTTGCGCTCGCCCAGGTTGCCATCGGCGCCGGGTACGAACTTGGGCACGATGAACAGCGAAATGCCCTTGGTGCCAGCCGGTGCATCCGGCAGGCGTGCCAGTACGATGTGGACGATGTTATCGGCCATGTCGTGTTCACCGGCCGAGATGAAGATCTTGGTGCCGGAAACCTTGTAGGTGCCGTCGGCCTGTGGCTCGGCCTTGGTGCGCAGCATGCCCAGGTCGGTGCCGCAGTGCGGTTCGGTCAGGCACATGGTACCGGTCCACTCGCCGGACACCAGCTTGGTCAGGTAAGCCTCTTGCTGCTCGGGGGTGCCGTGCTCGGAGATGGTGTTCATCGCACCATGGGACAAGCCAGGGTACATGCCCCACGACCAGTTGGACTGGCCGACCATTTCGCTCACGGCCAGGCCCAGGGATTCAGGCAGGCCCTGGCCACCGTGTGCCAGGTCGTGGGCCAGGCTCGGCCAGCCGCCTTCGACGAATTGCTTGTAGGCAGCCTTGAAGCCGGTCGGCGTCTGCACGCCCGACTCGCTCCAGGTGCAGCCTTCGGTGTCACCCACACGGTTCAGCGGTGCCAACACCTGTTCACAAAACTTGGCACCTTCCTCGAGGATGGCGTCAACCATGTCCGGGGTGGCGTCCTGGCAAGCCGGCAGGCTTTGATAATGCGCTTCGTAGCCGAGCAACTCGTCACGAACGAAGCGAATATCACGCAAGGGGGCTTTGTATTCAGGCATAGCGATAAACCTCTGCTGATGAATCCTGGATAGGGTGACCGCAACGGACCAGCAAGCGCCGATGGCTTTCGGTCAAACAGTTGTTTGAAACATACGTTTACGCCGAAATCTTGTCAAGCACCCTGCATGAAGACGAAATGAATCCGCCCCGCCGAATGGCAGGCACAGGGCAGCTTCAGCGTACAAAAGACCCTGGGCGGGATACATGAAGTTTAGTAGAGCGATGGGTACGGCGCCGATGATGCGCGGGCGCGCATCACCCGGTGGGCAGGGTCAGGCGTAGGTATCGATCAGGGTACCGAGCATTTCGTCGGACGCTTTTTCAACCTTCACGCCCGCCTCGACTTGCACCTTGGCTTGCACCAGCTCAACGCTGCTGCCGGCCAGGTTTTGCTGCTGGCTGCGGTCCACCGAAAACAGACGATCGGCCTGGGACACCGTGGATTGGTTGGTGGTGGAACGGTCGACCGCGCTGCTGGCGATCTGGCTGGCAGCCTGGTCGGCGCGCGCAACGCCTGACTGAATGGCGCTCAGACCGGCGTAATAGGCACTGCCCCCTGAGATTTGCATGTGAAACTCCATCAGGCGTAAAGCGAATGAGCGCCCATTGAAACAGAGCGCGTCAAAAAATACCCGTCAAAAACACTAATGGCACAGTGCCCTGCCATAGACAAAATCTAGTCCAGCAAATCCAGCTGCAGGTGCTCGGCCACCGCTGCGGCAGTCATCACCTTCAACCGTGGCACGCGGCCCAGGCAAGGTGCAGGCAAGCGTTCGGCCAAGGTGGCGAGATTCTCTTCAAGCCGTGAGGTCTTGCCATCGATCACGTTAGCCACCCAGCCGGCCAGTTGCAAACCGTCACGGGCAATGGCTTCGGCCGTCAGCAGGGCGTGATTGATGCAGCCCAGGCGCACACCCACCACTAGAATCACCGGCAGCTTGAGCGCCACGGCCAGGTCCGACAGGTTGGCTTGGTCAGACAGCGGCACACGCCAGCCACCCGCCCCTTCGATCAAGGTAAAGTCGGCCCCGTGGGCAAGAATGTCCCGCATTGGCCCCAACAGAGCCTGCACGCTCAAGGCCACGCCGGCTTCACGGGCGGCCAGGTGCGGCGCGATGGGCGGTTCGAAAGCGATCGGGTTGACCGCTTCGTAGCTTAACTGGATCGAGCTTTCGGCCATCAGGGCCAGGGCGTCGGCGTTGCGTAGCCCCTTGGGGGTGACTTCACAGCCGGAGGCCACAGGCTTGGCGGCCAAGGTGCTCAGGCCATTGAGCCGCGCGGCATGTAGCAGGCCGGCGGCGATGGTGGTTTTGCCGACATCGGTATCGGTGCCGGCGATGAAATAGCTCTGGCTCACTTCGCGTGCCCCTGTTCCAGCGGTTTGTGCAGCACGGCGTACACCACCTGGTAAGTCGCCGGCAGCCCCTGAGGTTGGCGAAAGCGCTCGTAGGCTTCAAGCAGCCCGGTCATGCGCGCGCGCCCGGTAAGGCCACCTGGCCTGCCGGGATTGATGTTGTGCGCACCAAGGGCTTTCAATTCATGGGTCAGCCCCCTTACATCAGCGTAGTACAGCACATGCGGCAGGCGCGTCAGGGTCGATAACTGCAGGCCGCTGGCGGCGCACAGTTGCTGGTAATCCTCGAAACGGCGGAAGCGGTTCACGTGCACCATGCCGTCTACCGCCTGCCAACTGTCGCGCAACTCTTGCAGGGTACCCACGCACAGGCTGGCGAAGGCAAAGGTACCGCCAGGCTTGAGCACACGCAGCGCTTCGCTCAGCACTGAGGCGAAATCGCTGCACCATTGCACCGCCAGGCTGGAAAACATCAAGTCGACGCTTGCACTGCGCAACGGCAAGCGCTCGGCGTCGCCCACCACGTAGTGGCTGGCACCGCCCAAGGTACGGGCATGGCGCAACATGCCTTCGGCAATGTCCACGGCAGTACCGGCATCGGCACCGTAACGCTCGGCCAAGGCGCGGCTGAAGTAGCCGGTGCCACTGCCCAGGTCGACCCAACGGGCCGGTTGCGCCATGGCGGGCAAGCGCTCGATCAACGCCGAACCGACGGCGCGCTGCAAGTCGGCAACGCTGTCATAACTGGTCGCGGCGCGGGAAAAGGAAGCTGCAACCTGACGTTTGTCAGGCAAGGCGCCAGGTAGCGTGGGCTGGGAAAGGTCAGTCATCACCGGACTCGTGCAGGAAAGCCTGGATGGCCGCCGCCAATTCATGCGGGTCCTCCAGGGGGAAAGCGTGGCTGGCCTGCTCGATCACGCCCACTTCGATATCAGGCAGCAGCGTCAGCAGGTCGTTGGCGGCTTCGGCAGGCACCAAGGCATCCAGCCCGGCAAACAGATGAAACTGCGGGCCAGGGTAATGTTGCAGCGCTGCGCGTATGTCCAGGTTCGCCAACAACTCCAGGCCATGGCGCAAACTGTCGACCGACGCCGTTGGCGCACCGGCATTGAGCAGGCGTGCCAGGCCGCGCGGGTCTTGGGCGGCGCCTTGGGCGCAGAGCAGGCTGAAGCGCTTGAGGGTGGCTTGCGGATCGCTCGCGCAACCGGCCAGGAAAGCATCGAAGGTTTCCCCGTGCATCGCGCTGGGCCACTCGGCCCGGGCCACGAAACACGGGTTGCTGGCCAGCGTGACCAGCCCGCAGCATCGGTCACCGCGCCGCGCCGCCAGTTCTGCGGCGAGCATGCCGCCTAGCGACCAGCCACCCAGCCAGACGTCTTGCGGCAGGTCGGCATCCAGCTCGTCCAACCATTCGGCCAGGTCACTGGTGGGTAAGTCCGGCAACGGCTCGATCTCGACCCGCAAGTGCTCATCCAACCCCTGCAAGGCCGCGGCCAGCGGCTCCAGCACCGAAATACCCAGGCCCCAGCCGGGCAGCAGAATCAAACGGTCACGCATCGCTCGGCTCCAGCAACGGGTAGCAGTCTGCCAATGCATTCAACAATAGCTGCACCTGCGCCTCGCTGTGGGCGGCCGACAGGGTGACACGCAAACGCGCGCTGCCCGCCGGCACGGTCGGTGGGCGAATCGCGGTGACCATCAACCCACGCTCGCGCAACATCTGCGAGAGTTTGACCGCACGCCCGGCGTCACCGATCAAGATCGGTTGGATGGGCGTGAAACTGTCCATCAATTGCAGGCCAATCTGCTCGGCGCCTTGGCGGAACTGGCGGATCAACGCATCCAAATGTTCGCGACGCCAATGCTCGCTGCGCAGCAACTCCAGGCTTTTGAGCGTGGCGCAGGCCAGCGCCGGCGGTTGGCTGGTGGTGTAGATGTATGGGCGGGCAAACTGGATCATGCTTTCGACCAATTCTTCACTGCCGGCAACAAAGGCGCCAGCGGTACCAAACGCCTTGCCCAGGGTACCCACCAGCACCTGTACGTCATCGCAGCCCAAGCCGAAATGCTCGACGATACCGGCGCCATTGTTACCCAGTGGGCCGAAGCCATGGGCGTCATCCACCATCAGCCAGGCGCCCTTGGCCTTGGCGGCGCGGGCCAGGGCCGGCAGGTCGGCAATGTCACCATCCATGCTGAACACGCCGTCGGTCACCACCAGGGTATTGCCGACGGCTTTCTCCAGGCGGTTTTCCAGGCTGGCGGCATCGTTATGCAAATAGCGGTTGAAGCGCGCCCCACTCAGCAGGCCGGCATCCAGCAACGAGGCATGGTTAAGGCGGTCTTCCAACACCGTGTCGCCCTGCCCCACCAGCGCCGTGACCGCACCCAGGTTGGCCATGTAGCCGGTGGAAAACAGCAGCGCACGCGGGCGTCCGGTCAAGTCGGCCAGGGCTTCTTCAAGGGCATGGTGGGGGCCACTGTGGCCGATCACCAGGTGCGAGGCACCGCCGCCCACGCCCCAGCGCTCGGCGCCAGCACGCCAAGCGGCAATCACCTCGGGGTGGTTGGCCAGGCCCAGGTAGTCGTTGTTGCAAAAAGCCAGCAGCGGCTGGCCATCGACCACCACCAAAGGCCCCTGCGGGGTTTCCAGCAAGGGCCGCTGGCGATACAGGTCTGCCGCCCGGCGCTCGGCCAGGCGAGCGCTCAGATTGAAGGCCATGAATCAGGCAGACGCAGCGTCGTAGAACAGTTCGCTGCTTTTCTGCTCGACCAACGCTTGTTCGATCGCGGCCTGGTGCACTTCATCGGCGTGCTCTTCGCGCGCTTCGGGCTGGATACCCAGGCGGGCGAACAGTTGCATGTCCTTGTCGGCCTGCGGGTTGGCCGTGGTCAGCAGTTTGTCGCCGTAGAAAATCGAGTTGGCGCCCGCCAGGAAAGCCAGGGCCTGCATCTGTTCGTTCATCGCTTCGCGGCCAGCGGACAGGCGCACATGCGATTGCGGCATCAGGATACGAGCCACGGCCAGCATGCGGATGAAATCGAAGGGGTCGATGTCTTCGGCGTTTTCCAGCGGCGTACCGGCGACTTTCACCAGCATGTTGATCGGCACCGATTC
Organism: Pseudomonas abieticivorans; assembly: GCF_023509015.1. NCBI lineage: Bacteria > Pseudomonadati > Pseudomonadota > Gammaproteobacteria > Pseudomonadales > Pseudomonadaceae > Pseudomonas > Pseudomonas abieticivorans. Next base: position 3,110,452 of record NZ_CP094975.1, on the reverse strand, counting down.
CGGGTGCTCCGGCAGGTTGGCCAGCTGGATCAGCAGCCCTGCGCGGTCGTCCAGCGACTCGCCCATGCCCAGGATCCCGCCCGAGCAGATCTTCATGCCCGCGTCACGTACGTAGGCCAGGGTTTGCAGGCGCTCGCCGTAGGTACGGGTGGTGATGATGCTGGCGTAGAACTCAGGCGAGGTGTCCAGGTTGTGGTTGTAGTAGTCCAGGCCTGCTTCAGCCAGGGCAGCGGTTTGCTCCTGGTCCAGCTTGCCCAGGGTCATGCAGGTTTCCAGGCCCATGGCCTTGACGCCCGCCACCATCTTCAACACGTAGGGCATGTCCTTGGCAGACGGGTGCTTCCAGGCCGCGCCCATGCAAAAACGGGTCGAGCCGATGGCCTTGGCGCGGGCGGCCTCTTCAAGCACCTTCTGCACTTCCATCAGCTTTTCTTTTTCAAGGCCGGTGTTGTAGTGGCCGGACTGCGGGCAGTACTTGCAGTCTTCCGGGCAGGCGCCGGTCTTGATCGACAGCAGGGTGGAAACCTGGACGCGGTTGGCATCGAAATGCGCCCGGTGCACGCTTTGCGCCTGGAACAACAGGTCGTTGAACGGCTGAACGAACAGGGCTTTGACCTCGGCCAGAGACCAGTCGTGACGAAGCGTTGCAGTTGTGCTGGCGCTCATGGGCGATTCCTTGTTTATGCTTGGGCTGGCGCTGGGGTCATGGATAACCCACAGGCGCGACACGGTTATTGGGCATATTTAAGGAAGACGCATGAACTGTCAACCTGGTCACGGACGCTCGGTTTACATCTGGTCAAAAAACAACCACACCTGCTTGTTATGCGATGAGCCCACCGATCAGGCCTACCCGCTATGCGTGCCCTGCGAGGCCGAACTGCCCTGGCTGGACCAGCGCTGCGAAAGGTGCGCCCTGCCCTTGCCTATCACCGGCATGCTCTGTGGCGCCTGCAACCGCCAATCGCCTGCGTTCACCCGAGTAGAGGCGCCTTGGCATTTCGGCTTTCCGCTGGACGCCTTGGTCAACCGCTTCAAACATCACGGCCGCTGGCCCATCGGGCGCTTGTTAAGCGAACTGCTAGGGCACTGGCTGGCGCACCGATTCGACGAAGGCCTACCCCGCCCAGGCTGCCTGCTGCCGGTGCCCATGGGCCGTAAACGCCTGCGCCAGCGCGGCTACAACCAGGCTGCCATGGTGGCCGGTTGGCTGGGCAAACAGCTGAACATCCCCTGCGACGAGCACATGTTGCTGCGCCCCCACGACACCCAGGCCCAGCAGGAACTGAACGCCCGCGCCCGCCTACGCAACCTGCAGGGCGCCTTCACCCTGGCCCCCGGCGCACGCATCAAGGGCCGCCACCTGGCGCTGGTCGACGATGTGCTGACCACCGGCGCCACCGCCCAGGCCCTGGCGCTGCTATTGCTCAAGGCCGGGGCTGCGCGGGTCGACGTGTACTGCCTGGCGCGCACGCCAAAGCCTGGCAGCGCTTGACTTGGCCAAGGCTTGCGGGCAACGTCCAACGCTATATAAAACCAGATACAGCGCGCCCCCCATGCCGATTTCCGCCCTGCTGACCCAGTACATTGCCCGCCGCCCGCAACGCATCGCCCTGCTGCAGCACATCGCCGAGCAAGGTTCCATTACCCGCGCCGCCAAAAGCGCCGGGCTGAGCTACAAGGCCACGTGGGATGCGATCGACGAACTGAACAACCTCACGCCCAAGCCGTTGGTCGAGCGTGCGGTCGGCGGCAAGGGTGGCGGTGGCGCCAAACTTTCAAGTGAAGGTGAACGGGTGTTGCGCCTGTACCTGCGCCTGCAATCGCTGCAAGCCCAGGTGCTGGAAGCAGCCGAAGAAGCCGGCGACCTCGACCTGCTCAGCCGCCTGATGATGCGCACCAGTGCGCGCAACCAATTGCAGGGCCGCGTCAGCGCCATCGTCGCCCAAGGCCGCAATGACCTGATCACCCTGGACCTGGGCGGCGAGTACGCCCTCACCGCCCAGATCACCCATGAGAGCACCGTGCAGCTTGAGTTAGAGGTGGGCAGCGAAGTAGTGGCGTTGATCAAGGCCGGCTGGTTGGAGTTACATGGCCCGCACGAAACTTGCCCGGCGCAGCACAGCGGGCTGCTGGGGCAAGTCGAGCAGATCATTACCGACCTCCAAGGGCCGAGCGAAGTGCGGATCGGCTTGCGGAACGGGCAGACGTTGTGTGCATTGGCGGACGCGGCGCGGGTTGATGAGTTGCGCCTGCAAGCGGGTGGCAGGGTGCTGGTTTCTTTCGCACCTGGGTATGTGTTGCTGGGGACGCCTTTGTAAACCGGCATACAGGCGATGCATCCTACAAAAAATCGGGAATCGGCTGATTTAGTTTCTTGATATTGGTCTGTAAGTTTCGCGATTACACATTTTTCGGATGATCTCGCGATGGCCAACCACGGCTACATGACCATAACGGGAACGACTCAAGGGCTTATTTCCGCGGGGTGCTCCACTCAGGACTCCATCGGTAACAAGTGCCAGGTCGAGCATCGTAACGAGATCATGGTGCTGTCCTTGACTCACAACATGGCCAACATCGGGAACGTCCATCGCTCTACCATTACCCCATCATCATCACCAAACACATCGATGCAGCCTCCCCACTACTGGCCCAAGCCTTGGCGAACAGGGGAGAGTTGCACTGCAAAATCTCCTTTTATCGAGTTTCCGAGTCCGGCGGCCGAGAAAAGTACTACACCATTGAAATCTCAGGTGGCCAGATCGCCAACCTCAACGTCGACATGCCCAACAACGTCTATGAGAACGGACAAAATCTAATATAGCGTCGTTCGAATGCACAAGGCTTTTTGAGAAAGGGTTATCAGCATGTTTCCAAAGCGCTTGGAAGAAGTGAGGCTGAGGGTAATATAGCTTATGGGGCAATTGACTTAGGAATGTCAGGGTATGGGCTACTGCGGGGCGTTATAAAACCTGAAAGCTGGCGCCTATTTAGGCACATACAACAGGACTATGTGCGCGGTTATAAAGCGATGGGGGAGATTTCGCTGCTCGTGGAAAGCTTCGGAAACGCAGCAACAATCATATCAATGCACGACGAGCTGAACAATGATAAGTGACAACCCGACCACCATTTATGCTATCTACTGCACCCTCTCTTTGGTCACGTTCATTGCATGCAGAACAGTTTCCAATTTTTCATCAGGCCCTCGCCCAACTTTTCGCTGGCCGCTCGCTAGCATTCTGCTTTCTTTTTTTTGCGGAACTGCACATATAAACATAGCAAAATTTGGAAAACCCTTATTCCTTGCCGAATATTTTTATTCTTTCGCAGACGACGAACTTATCCGCTGGACAGCATTAATAGCAGCAGTCTTTCAATGCAAATGCTTCCCCTCCGATAAAAAGCCAACACATTGGTTTTTTCGAAATAAAAAATACATGCCATAGCGAAACTGCCGGGGCAGCGTGCTCATGGCTTAAAAATTGATATCTGAGATTTTTCCTACAGCACTCTCGGACGTAGCTATCTGTCACCCTCACCTCCCGCACCCTATAGTCATTCCGTCGTTTCCAAATTAACGACCGGGCGTGCAAACCCGTGCTGCAGTGCTATGGCGCTTGATCTGTGCAACAGGCATATTTATGCCTGTTGTTCAGCTATGGTGGCTGTGCGCGGGAGACCTGCGGGTCTGCCGACTCTGGAGCTCGGTTTTGCACACCTGCGCACAGCCGCCACCCATCATGTGCAAATGATGCTGGCGGATCATTTAATGCTCCGGAAAAACATCATGAATGAACTAAATACTGCAACCCCAATCCTCCTTATCAACCCCAGCGCAACCCCTCGCGACCTGATCGAATTCGCCGACCGCCGCTTCCAAACCATCCGCAACCTGATGGGAAGCCTCTCCTGCATGAACACTAGCTTTGCAGAAGGCAAAGACCTCAGCGCTGTAGCCGATGTGGCTTATCAACTGTTGCATGAGGGGTGTGAAGCTCTGGCGGTGGCGCAGAATACGTGAGCCTCCAGCGCCTCGTCGGCTTTGTCGATGTTGTTTGCCTTCGTGAACACGCCCTGTAGGATGAACCTGCGAAAAAAATCGTTGAATATAGGCAGACGCCTTCGCGGATAAATCCTACAGAACGGTGGCATGTAGGAGCGGATTTATCCGCGAAGCAGACGACGCAACCTGCCTAACAAACCGCAGTGGCCTTTTCGCGGATAAATCCGCTCCTACAGGGCCTGCTGAAGAAGGTATTGCCAAATATGTACTGCAACCAATCCGTCACAACCACCGATTAGCGTCACCTGCCTAACCGCAGGGAGCCTGATCATGCAGCTATTAGAAGAAAACCAAACCACCGACCTTGAACAGATGGTTGGCCTCAGCCGTCGTAAATTCATTGGCGCCGGTGCGCTGTTCGGCGCAGCAATGTTTCTGGGTGGCGGCACATTGAGCCGCAGCGCGCTGGCGGCGGTCGTCAGCCAAAGCCCGTTGCTGGGCTTCGATCCGATCGCCGCCGCTACCGCCGACAGCATCAGCCTGCCGCCCGGCTACAAGGCCCAGGTGTTGATCAGTTGGGGCCAACCCCTGCACAAGGGCGGCCCCGCCTTCGACCCCAGCGGCCAAGGCAGCGCGCAAGACCAGGAAGCCCAGTTCGGCGACAACAACGACGGCATGAGCCTGTTCCCGTTCCCTGGCGAGCCCGACCGCGCACTGATGGCAATCAACAACGAATACACCAACTACCGCTACCTGTACGCCCATGGCGGCGCGCCGCAGTCGGCCGAGGAGGTGCGCAAGGCCCTGGCCTGCGAAGGCGTATCGGTGATCGAGGTACAGCGCAAGGGCGGCCAGTGGCAGTTCGTGCAGGGCTCGCCCTACAACCGACGCATCCACGGCAACGCGCCGATCACGGTCAGCGGCCCGGCAGCCGGCCACGACCTGCTCAAGACCGCCGCCGACCCCAGCGGCACCCACGTGCTGGGCACCTTCCAGAACTGTGCGAACGGCAAGACGCCATGGGGCACCTACCTCACCTGCGAAGAAAACTTCACCGACTGCTTCGGCAGCAGTAACAACGCGCAAGCCTACGATGCCGCGCAAAAGCGCTACGGCGTGACAGTTGCCAGTAAAGATGTGAACTGGCACCCCCACGATCCACGTTTCGACATGGCCAAGAACCCCAACGAACTGAACCGTCACGGCTGGGTGGTGGAAATCGACCCGTTCGATCCTAAATCCACACCAATCAAACGAACGGCCTTGGGCCGCTTCAAGCACGAAAATGCCGCCCTGGCGCAAACCGCCGACGGTCGCGCCGTGGTCTACATGGGCGATGATGAGCGCGGCGAGTTCATCTACAAGTTCATCAGCCGCGACGCCATCGCATCCGGCAAGCGCGACCTGCTCGACCATGGCACGCTGTACGTCGCCCGTTTCGACGCCGGCGACAACAACCCTGACCGGCCCAAGGGGCGCGGCGAATGGGTCGAACTGACCCACGGCAAACACGGCCTGGACGCCAGCAACGGCTTCGCCAGCCAAGCCGAGGTGCTGATCCATGCACGGTTAGCCGCCAGCCACCTGAAGGCCACGCGCATGGACCGCCCCGAGTGGATCGTGGTCAGCCCCAAGGACGGCCAGGTTTATTGCACCCTCACCAACAACATCAAGCGCGGCGAGGAAGGCCAACCGGCCGGCGGCCCCAACCCACGGGACAAGAACGTCTACGGGCAAATCCTGCGCTGGCGCGAGTCGGCAGGCGACCACGGCGCCATGACCTTCAGTTGGGACTTGTTCGTGGTGGCCGGCAATCCTCTCGCCCACCCCGGCAACACCAAGGCGGGCTCGGCCAATATCACCGCGCAGAATATGTTCAACAGCCCCGACGGCCTGGGTTTCGACGACGCCGGGCGCCTGTGGATACTGACCGACGGCGATGTCAGCAACACCGGCGACTTTGCTGGCATGGGCAATAACCAGATGCTCTGCGCCGACCCGCACAGCGGCGAGATCCGCCGTTTCATGGTTGGCCCGGTGGGCTGCGAGGTCACGGGCATCAGCTTCGCCCCCGACCACAAGACGCTGTTCGTTGGCATTCAGCACCCTGGCGAAAACGGCGGTTCGACCTTCCCCGAGCATTTGCCGGGCGGCAAACCCCGCTCTTCGGTCATGGCCATCAGCCGCGAGGACGGTGGCGTGATCGGCACCTGATCGCAGTGCCCCTTTAACGCTGCGTCTGCGCTACCATGGGAGGCCGGACGCGGCAGCCTGCTGCGCGCAGGAGTGAGCATGTCCCACCCGTTTGCAACACTGACACCCGATCTGGTCCTCGATGCCGTCGAAAGCATCGGCTTTTTGAGCGACGCCCGCGTCCTGGCGCTCAACAGCTACGAGAACCGGGTTTACCAGGTTGGCATCGAAGATGCCGAGCCACTGATCGCCAAGTTCTACCGCCCTGCGCGCTGGACCAACGAGGCGATACTGGAAGAACACGCCTTCACTGCCGAGCTTGCCGACTGCGAAGTGCCGGTGGTCGCGCCCATGGTGCACAACGGCGCCAGCCTGTTCGAGCACGCGGGCTTTCGTTTCACGCTGTTCCCGCGCCGCGGTGGCCGCGCGCCAGAGCCAGGCAATCTCGACCAGCTGTATCGGCTGGGCCAACTGCTCGGCCGCTTGCATGCCGTGGGCGCCACCCGCCCGTTCGAGCACCGCGAGGCACTGGGCGTGAAGAACTTCGGCCACGATTCCTTGGACACCCTGCTTGAAGGCAACTTCATCCCCCGCAGCCTATTGCCGGCCTACGAGTCCGTTGCCCGTGATGTGCTCAAGCGCGTGGAGCAGGTGTACAAGGAAACCCCGCACCAGAACATCCGCATGCACGGTGATTGCCACCCGGGCAACATGATGTGCCGCGACGAGGTATTCCATATCGTCGACCTGGACGACTGCCGCATGGGCCCGGCCGTACAGGACCTGTGGATGATGCTGGCCGGTGATCGCCAGGAATGCATGGGCCAGTTGTCGGAACTGATGGATGGCTACAGCGAGTTCCACGACTTCAACCCTCGCGAACTGGCGTTGATAGAACCCCTGCGCGCCCTGCGCCTGATGCATTACAGTGCTTGGCTGGCACGCCGTTGGGACGACCCGGCGTTCCCCCGTAGCTTTCCCTGGTTTGGCACCGAACGCTATTGGGGCGACCAGGTACTGGCCTTGCGCGAGCAACTGGCGGCACTCAATGAAGAGCCCTTAAAGCTTTTCTAGGAGTTGCTGCAAGCCATACGCCATACGCCATACGCCAACCTGCACTTACTTGAAGCTCGTAGCTTGAAGCTTCAAGCTGCTCCACCTTCTAAGGATTTTGCATGCAAGCCGCCAACCCGCGTCGCGGGTACATTCTGGGCCTCACGGCCTACATCTGCTGGGGTCTGTTCCCGCTCTATTTCAAAGCCATCCAGGCGGTGCCGGCGGTGGAGATCATCGTCAGCCGGGTGCTCTGGTCGGCGTTTTTCGGCTCACTGTTGCTCGTGGTCTGGAAACACCCCAACTGGTGGCGGGAACTGCGCGACAACCCGAGTCGGCTGGCGATCCTGGCCGGTAGCGGGTTGCTGATCGCGGCCAACTGGCTGATCTACGTGTGGGCGGTAAACAACGGGCGCATGCTTGAAGCGAGCCTGGGTTACTACATCAACCCGCTGGTGAACGTGTTGTTGGGCATGCTGCTTTTGGGTGAGCGCTTGCGGCGCATGCAGTGGGTGGCCGTGGCGTTGGCCGTGATTGGCGTTGCGCAGCAGATCTGGCACGTGGGCAGCCTGCCCTGGATCTCCCTGGCACTGGCACTGACTTTTGGCTTCTATGGGCTGATCCGCAAGCAAGCACCCGTCAAGGCGCTGCCGGGGCTGGTGGTGGAAACCTGGATGCTGGTGCCCGTGGCGATTGTCTGGTTGGCGCTGAACACCGAAGCGCAAAGCGCCCAGCCTGAGTTCTGGAGCAGCGCGCAGGGCTTGCTGTTGATGTTGGCGGGGCCCATCACCCTGGTGCCGCTGGTGAGCTTCAACGCCGCGGCCCGGCACTTGCCCTACACCACGCTGGGCTTTCTGCAGTACCTGGCGCCGACTCTGGTGCTGTTGCTGGCGGTAACCTTGTATGGCGAACACCTGACGGCCAGCAACCTCACGGCATTCCTATTCATTTGGGCCGGGCTTGCGGTGTACAGCGTCGATGCGTGGTTGAGCTTGCGCAGCAAGCGCTGATACCCCTCCACGCCGACTCCCCTGTGCAGGAGCGGCGTATTGGCTCAAGCATCCGTACGCAACACCAACTCCACCATCAAATCATCCGCCAAGGTTTCCAGCCGCGCCTGCAACTGATCCAGAGGCAGGTTCAACGGCACCCCCAATACAGCCTCGGCATGGAACAGCGGCTCGCTGCTCATCGGTGCCGGGCGCACGTCAGTGACCAGGCGCTCGACATTGACGCCCTGCTCGGTCAGCAAGCGGGTGATATCACGCACGATGCCAGGCCGGTCGTTACCGATCAGCTCCATGGCAATGGGTTTCCAGGTACACGCCTGCTCGATACCGCTCTCGGCGATCAGCACCCGGATGCCATGGTCGGCCAGGCCGTGCAGCGCCCCCACCAATTCCTCATAGGTCTCGTTAGGCACTGCCACCCGCAAAATGCCGGCGAACTGCCCGGCCATGCGCGACATGCGGCTCTCCAGCCAGTTGCCATTGTGCTCGGCGATGCATTGGGCGATGCGTTCGACCTGCCCTGGTTTATCGGGCGCGAAAACCGTCAATACCAAATGATCCATGCTGCCGCCCTCTTGTTATGGTGGCCCGTCTAAGCTGATGGGCTTGGGATCGGGAAAGTATAGGCAAGGCTTGGCCACACGCCTGAATCGGCCATTCGGAACAAAATCTGTATACGGTTTTTGTATTTATATGGAACAATTGGTCGATCCCTTGGAAACATCAGGTTCGCACTGTGACTGAGCATCCCATTTCAGTCGCAGAAGGACGCTTTTAGTCTGATTTTCACAACCGCAAATCATCATGTAGTATGCCGCAGCGCGGACTACATAATGCTGAATCGATGTCTGCCGAGGCGCCGGTGAAAATATGCAAAGCTTGCCCGCACATGCAGGCAAGCGAGCCCAGCCGCCCTTGCGGGCACGTTCTGGCAGCATGTTCAAAGCAGCGCGACAGGCTTTAAATAGAAGAGCTGAATAGCTGAGCAGAGTGAGGCAAGCAATGACTGAACACGTTCAAGTCGGTGGCCTTCAGGTCGCCAAAGTCCTGTTCGACTTCGTGAACAACGAAGCCATTCCCGGAACCGGCCTCAACGCCGAACAGTTCTGGGCCGGGGCGGAAAAGATCATCAACGACCTCGCTCCAAAGAACCGGGCGCTGCTGGCCAAGCGTGACGACCTGCAGGCGCAAATCGACGCCTGGCACCAGGCGCGCAAGGGCCAGGCCCACGATGCTGCGGCTTACAAAGCCTTCCTGCAAGACATTGGTTACCTGCTGCCAGAAGCAGCGGATTTCCAGGCCACGACGCAAAACGTCGATGACGAAATCGCCCGCATGGCCGGCCCACAGCTGGTTGTGCCGGTGATGAACGCCCGTTTCGCCCTCAACGCTTCCAACGCCCGCTGGGGCTCGCTGTATGACGCCCTGTATGGCACCGATGCCATCAGCGACGCTGGCGGCGCGGAAAAAGGCAAAGGCTACAACAAGGTCCGCGGCGACAAAGTCATCGCCTTCGCCCGCGCCTTCCTCGACGAGTCGGCCCCGCTGGCGGCCGGTTCACACGTCGACTCCACCGCGTACAAAATCGTCGACGGCAAGCTGGTGGTCGCCCTCAAGGGTGGCAGCAACAGCGGCCTGCGCAACGACGCGCAACTGATCGGCTACCACGGTGACGCCTCGGCACCCACCGCCGTACTGCTGAAAAACAACGGCCTGCACTTCGAAATCCAGATCGACGCCAGCACCCCGGTCGGCCAAACCGACGCGGCCGGCGTGAAGGACGTGCTGATGGAAGCCGCCCTGACCACCATCATGGACTGCGAAGACTCAGTCGCGGCCGTGGACGCCGACGACAAAGTGGTGATCTACCGCAACTGGCTGGGCCTGATGAAGGGCGACCTGGCCGAAGAAGTGGCCAAGGGTGGTGCCACCTTCACCCGTACCATGAACGCCGACCGCAGCTACACCGCGCCCAAGGGTGGCGAGGTCAGCCTGCACGGCCGTTCGCTGTTGTTCGTGCGCAACGTGGGTCACCTGATGACCATCGATGCCATTCTCGACAGCCAGGGCAACGAAGTGCCAGAAGGCATTCTCGACGGCCTGCTGACCAGCCTGGCGTCGATCCACAGCCTGAACGGCAACAACACCCGCAAAAACAGCCGTACCGGCTCCGTTTACATCGTTAAACCGAAGATGCACGGTCCGGAAGAAGCCGCGTTCACCAACGAGCTGTTCGGCCGCATCGAAGAAGTACTGAACCTGCCGCGCAACACCCTCAAAGTCGGGATCATGGACGAGGAGCGCCGCACCACGGTCAACCTCAAGGCCTGCATCAAGGCCGCCAGCGAGCGCGTGGTGTTCATCAACACCGGCTTCCTGGACCGCACCGGCGATGAAATCCACACCTCCATGGAGGCCGGCGCCGTGGTGCGCAAGGCCGCCATGAAAGCCGAGAAGTGGATTGGCGCCTACGAGAACTGGAACGTCGACATCGGCTTGAGCACCGGCCTGCAAGGCCGCGCGCAAATCGGCAAAGGCATGTGGGCCATGCCCGACCTGATGGCGGCGATGCTCGAACAGAAAATCGCCCACCCACTGGCCGGCGCCAACACCGCCTGGGTACCGTCGCCGACGGCTGCCGCGCTGCATGCGCTGCACTACCACAAGGTCGATGTGTTTGCCCGTCAGGCAGAACTGGCCAAGCGCGAGCGCGCATCGGTCGACGACATCCTGACCATCCCGCTGGCCAAGGACACCAACTGGTCGCCGGAAGAAGTACAGAGCGAGTTGGACAACAATGCCCAGGGCATCCTCGGCTACGTGGTGCGCTGGATCGACCAGGGCGTAGGCTGCTCCAAGGTGCCAGACATCCACGACGTGGGCCTGATGGAAGACCGCGCCACCCTGCGGATTTCCAGCCAACTGCTGGCCAACTGGCTGCGCCATGGCATTGCGACCGAGGAGCAGATCCTGCAAAGCCTCAAGCGCATGGCTCCCGTGGTAGACCGCCAGAACGCCAACGACCCGCTGTACCGCCCATTGGCGCCAGACTTCGACAGCAACATCGCCTTCCAGGCGGCGGTCGAACTGGTGATCGAAGGCGCCAAGCAACCCAACGGTTATACCGAGCCGGTGCTGCACCGCCGTCGCCGTGAGTTCAAGGCCAAGAACAGCCTGTAACCCACAGCACCCCGTGTAGGAGCGGATTCATCCGCGAACGGCGCGCCGCGGTCTTCCTGAAGAGCCGCAGCGTACCTTTCGCGGATGGATCCGCTCCTACCGTGTTATTTAGTTAAGCCCCAGTTCTTTTTTCGCCAGCTTCACCAGCTGCGCGCTATCGATCGGCTTGAGCAGAAAGTCCACCACGCTCAGGTGCATCGCTTCAATTGCGTCCTTCACCCCAGCATCCCCCGACATGATGATGATCGGCAAGGCCACACGGTCCGATTCGCGAATGCGGCGGATCAATTCCAGGCCGTTGACCGGGTGCATGCGCAAGTCGGTAATCAGCAAACCAATCGAGCGATCGACCGCCAGCCGCCCGAGCGCCGCTTCTGCGCTTTGCTCGGTCACGCAGGCTACGCCGTGCCAGTTGAGGATCTCGCACAGCAGGTTGAGCGAATCGCGGTCGTCATCGACCAACAAAGCCTGCAACGCCGGCAACTCCGGCGCCTGCATGGCCTCGCTCAATGCCGCACGCTCGGCATCGCTCAGGATATCTTGGTCGGGCATATGCCTCTCATTATGAAAAAACCAACGGGATCCATAGTTTCAGACCACGGCGATATGATTTTGCCACTGCAGTTCGTCGGTTGGTGGAGCGAATGGCAGCATGATGCTGACGAAATCGGCGATCTAGAAGCTTTTTTTATCGCTCGACGCATTTTTCAATCCGTTGCGAGTAGACGTGTAGCCTGCTACACATTTTCCAGCCGACAACGATGCATCCGATACATCGGGCAAGGCGTTTAGACTTACGTCCAATGGGCACTCAGGCCCCAGGGGCCGACCATGGCTGACGACAAGAACAATGCGGTATCGGTAATGAGTAAAGCGGACGCCTTCGCCCAGGCAGGGAAAACAGCGGTGCTGCAAAATATCCAGGGGACCTTGCAGTTCCTCCAGCGTTTTGCGCCCTTCAACAAGATGGAAACCAGCCACCTGGCGTTTCTGGTCGAGCAGTGTCAACTGCGCTTTTATGCGGCTGGGGAAAGCATCATCAAGCCCAGCGACGGGCCCATCGAGCACTTCTATATCGTCAAGCAGGGCCGCGTGGTTGGCGAACGCCAGCATGTCACCCGCCCCGGCACCGAAACCACCTTCGAGATCGCCAGCGGCGAGTGCTTCCCGCTGGCCGCCCTGCTGGGCGAGCGCGCCACCCGCACCGAGCACCTGGCAGCCGAAGACACCTTCTGCCTGCAGTTGAACAAGCCGGCGTTCATCAAGTTGTTCGAGTTGAGCGAGGCATTTCGCGATTTCGCCCTGCGCGGTGTCAGCAGCCTGCTCGACCAGGTCAACCAACAAGTACAGCGCAGCGCAGCGCAAACCCTGGGCAACCAGTATTCGTTGAACACCCGGTTGGGCGAGCTGGCCATGCGTCACCCGGTTACCTGCAGCCCGCAAACGCCGTTGCGCGAGGCGGTGGCCCTGATGCACGAACAGCAGGTGGGCAGCATCGTCGCGGTGGACGCGCACAAAGCCCCGCTGGGGATTTTCACCCTGCGCGACCTGCGCCAGGTAGTGGCCGATGGCTGCAGTGATTTCAACCAGCCGTTGCAGCAGCACATGACGCAATCGCCGTTTGCCTTGAGCCCGGATGCCAGCGCCTTCGATGCCGCCATCGCCATGACCGAGCGGCACATCGCCCACGTCTGCCTGGTCAAGGACCGGCGCCTGTGCGGCGTGGTATCGGAGCGCGACCTGTTCTCCCTGCAACGAATCGACCTGGTGCACCTGGCCCGTACCATCCGCACCGCTGGCCGCCTGGAAACCCTGGTATCGCTGCGCGGTGAAATAAGCCAGCTGGTCGAGCGCATGCTCGCCCACGGCGCCTCGTCGACGCAGATCACCCAGATCATCACCCTGCTCAACGATCACACCGTGTGCCGGGTGATCGAGCTGACCCTGCAAGACAAGGGCGACCCGGGCATACCCTTCAGTTGGCTGTGTTTCGGCAGCGAAGGGCGCCGTGAGCAAACGCTGTACACCGACCAGGACAACGGCATTCTGTTCGAGGCGCGTGACGCCGCCCATGCCGCCGAGATACGCGGCAAGTTGCTGCCCATTGCCCACCAGATCAACCAGGCGTTGGCGCAGTGTGGTTTCAGCCTGTGCAAAGGCAACATCATGGCCGGCAACCCTGAGCTGTGCCTGTCGCGAGCCGAATGGGCGCGGCGCTTTTCGGCTTTTATCCGTGAGGCAACGCCGGAGAACCTGCTGGCCTCCAGCATTTATTTCGACCTGCGGGTGGTGTGGGGCGACGAACAAGGCTGCGAGCAACTGCGCCGCAGTATCCTCGAGCAGGTGGCTGACAACCGTCTGTTCCAGCGCATGCTGGCCGAAAACGCCTTGCGCCAACGCCCGCCGGTGGGGCGTTTTCGCGAGTTCGTACTGACTCGCAAGGGTGGCGACAAAGCCGCCACCCTCGACCTCAAGGTGCAAGGCCTGACCCCCTTTGTTGATGGTGCGCGGCTGTTGGCCCTGGCCAACGGCATCGATGCCAACAACACCCTGCAGCGCCTGCGCCAACTGGTGGCCAAGGAAGTCATCGACAAGCTCGATGGCGCGGCCTATGAAGAGGCATACCACTTTATCCAGCAAACCCGCATGCAGCAGCATCAGGTGCAAATCCGCGAGAACCGTCCCTATTCCAACCGGGTCGACCCCGACAGCCTTAACCACCTGGACCGGCGCATCCTGCGCGAATCGTTGCGCCAGGCTCAGCGCCTGCAATCGAGCCTTAGCTTCCGGTACCAGCTATGAGCCTGTTCGCCTGGCTGCGCCCGCCCGCCCCGGCCCTGGACCACGGCCAACAACAGCGTCTGCAAGCCTTGCAACCCTGCAAGCCGGGGGCCGTGCACAGCCTGCGCGAACAGCGCTGGGTGGTGCTGGACCTGGAAACCAGCGGCCTGAACGTGAACCGTGACCAGGTGCTGTCGATTGGCGCCGTGGTGATCGAGGACGGCGCCATCGACTTGTCGCAGCAATTTGAATGCACCTTGCAGCAAACCGATCACAAACTCAGCCCCAGCGTGCTGCTGCATGGCCTGGGGCCCAGCGCCCTGGCAGCCGGCACCGAACCCGTCGAGGCGTTGCTGGCGCTCATGGCGTTTGTGGGGGACAGCCCCATCCTAGGGTTTCACGCGCCCTTCGATCAGCGCATGCTGGCCCGCACGCTGAAAACCCACCTGGGCTACCGCTTGGAGCATCGCTTTATCGACCTTGCCCAATTGGCCCCCCTGCTCAACCCCGACGTGACCCTGCGCGAAGCCGGCCTGGATGACTGGACCCGGCAATTCGGCCTGCAAGCCGACGAGCGCCACAACGCCAGCGCCGATGCCTTGGTCACCGCCCAATTGGCCTTGATCCTGTTCAGCCAAGCCCGACGCCAGGCCCTGGACAGCCCGTTACAGATCGAGCAACGGCTGGGGCAGTGGCAGCGGCGCCAGCAAGCGCAGCCTTACTAGGTCGCCCGTAGGAACGGATTTATCCGCGAAAAAAACACCATGGTTTATCAAGCAGACCGGGTTGGCTGCTTCGCGCATAAATCCGACTTACCGACAGCAGTGATGTCAGGAAACATTTCCCCGATAAGCGTCGATTGCACGTTCGATGACGCTCTGCCACAATCGCGAATAATTCTCGTTAGTTTAAACGCATTCAATCGGGGAACACCGTGTCGTCAGTCCAGAGCCTTAACAGTGAGCTGGTGGGGGCGCTTTATCGCGACCATCGCAGCTGGCTGCTTGCCTGGCTGCGGCGCAACATTGCCTGCCCGCACCGTGCCGAAGACCTGAGCCAGGATACCTTCGTGCGCCTGCTGAACCGCGACCAGTTGAGCACCCCCCGCGAGCCCAGGGCCTTTTTGGTAGCAATCGCCAAGGGCCTGTTATTCGACCACTTCCGCCGCGCAGCCTTGGAGCAGGCTTACCTGAACGAGCTGATGCTGATCCCGGAAGCCGAACAACCTTCGCCTGAACAACAGCAATCGATCCTGCAAGACCTGCAAGCCATCGACCGCCTGCTGGCCAAATTGTCGAGCAAGGCACGCGCCGCCTTCCTCTATAACCGCCTGGAAGGCCTGGGCCATGCGCAAATTGCCGAGCGCCTGGGCGTCTCGGTGCCACGCGTGCGGCAATACCTTGCCCAGGGCATGCGCCAGTGCTACGTCGCGCTGTACGGCGAACCGACATGAATGCGTTCAGTTCCAAACCGGTTTCGGCACGCGTGCTGGATGCCGCCATCGCCTGGCAGCTGTGCCTGGACTGCGGCAATGGCAGCCCGGTGGAGCGCGCCGAATTCGACAAGTGGTACGCCGCCGACGAAGAGCACGCCCGCGCCTGGATGCAACTGGGCATGCTCGACCAACGCTTCAAGATCGCCCCGGGGCCGGCGCGCAAGGCGTTGCTGCAACGGCGCTCGGGCGCGCGCAAGCTGGGCGGCGGCCTGGCCAGCATCGTGCTGCTGGCAGGTGTTGCCCTGCTGGCCGGCACCCGGGTATTGCCGGTGGACTACTGGTTGGCCGACGAGCGCACCGCCACCGGCGAACAACGCACGCTGAACCTGGATGACGGCACCGTGATCAAGCTCAACACCCACAGTGCCGTGGACGTGCGCTTCGATGACAAACGCCGGCTGATCGTGCTGCAGGAAGGCGAAATTTTCGTCGAGACCGGGCACAAAAATAACGACGCCAGGCCGTTTTTGGTGCAGACCGAAGACGGTAGCCTGCGCGCCCTGGGCACCCGCTTCCTGGTACGGCGCGAAGACCAAGGTACGCGCTTGAGCGTGCTTCAATCCGCCGTGGCGGCCCATGCCCAAGGCAGCAACAACGAGCAGGTATTGCACGAGGGCCAACAGGTGCTGATGCATCGCAATGGCCTGGACCTGGCCAGCGCCCTGCCCCCCGGCGCCGACGCCTGGACCCGCGGCATGCTGGTGGTCGACAACGCCCGCCTGGCAGACCTGGTCAAGGAGCTGGGACGTTACCGCAGTGGCCACTTGGGCGTGAGTGCCGAGGTGGCCGACTTGCGCATCACCGGCAGTTTCCCGCTCAACGACACCCAATTGGCGCTAACCGCCCTACTGCCGACGCTGCCTGTGCAAATCCAGCAGCACACCCCGTGGTGGGTGACTGTGGCGGCCAAAGTTGCGCCCGCCAAAACGCTCTGAAACGCATTCCCGATTCTAAATCTAAATTATTTTCGATCAGCCCTATCACTTTTCGATTCTCATCCGGCACCAAGGCAATTGCGAAATATTCCCTTTCAGGAGCCGCTCCATGTCCCGCGCCATCCATTCCTTCTTGCGCCCCAGCCTGATGGCGGTTGCCATTGCCATGGCCGTACCGTTCGTCGGCGGCACCGCCACTGCGGCGGAGCAATCCAGCAACGTGCGCAGCTACAACCTGCCAGCGGGACCTCTGGCCAGCACCCTCAACCAGATCGCCAGCCAAGCTGGCCTGACACTGGCCATCGACCCATCGCTGGTGGCGGGCAAACGTTCGGCACCAGTCAGTGGCCAAATGGACACCGTCAGCGCGCTGAGCAAGGCGCTCGGCGGCACGGGCCTGCAATTGCAGCAAAGCGGCGCCGGCACCTACAGCCTGGTCGCAGTGCCGGAAGGCAGCCTGGCCTTGCCGGAAACTTCGATCAACGCCAACAGCACTTCCGAAACCGCCTGGGGCCCGACCCAAGGCTACCTGGCCACCCGCACCGCCGCTGGCACCAAGACCGACACCGCGCTGGTCGAAGCACCACGCTCCATTTCGGTGGCCACCCGCGAGCAGATGACCGACCGCAACGTGCACAGCATTGATGACGCCGTGCGTTACATGCCCGGCATCGTCGCCAGTAGCTACGGCAGCGACACCCGTTACGACTGGATGCGCGTGCGCGGTTTCGAACCCACCCAGTTCCTGGACGGCCTACCCCTGCCCAAGGGCGTGTACGCCAACCCGAAAATGGAAACCTGGAACCTCGACCGCCTGGCCCTGCTGCGTGGCCCGGCTTCCTCGGTATACGGCCAAACCCCGCCGGGCGGCTTGCTGGACATGGTCAGCCGCCGCCCCAGCGAAGAAACCAGCCACGAGATCCGCGTGGAATACGGCAGCGACAACCACCGCCAGATCGATTTCGCCAGCACCGGCAAGATCGACGACGAAGGCCAGTTCCTCTATGGCATCAGCGGCGTGGTGCGCGACAGCGACACGCAGGTCGACCACATCGAAAACAAGCGCTACAACATCGCCCCCAGCCTGACCTGGAACATCGACCCGGACACCAAGCTGACCTTCCTCAGCCAATTCACCCGCGACGATACCGGCGTGACCAGCCAGTTCCTGCCGATCCAGGGCACCAAGATCAAATCCTCGCTGGGCGAAATCTCGCACCACAAGAACCTCGGCGACCCGGACTACGACTTCTACGATCGCACCTACTACTCGCTGGGCTACGCGTTCGAGCACCGCTTCAACGATACCTGGCAGTTCCACCAGAACCTGCGCTATACCAAGTCGGACCTGGCGTTCCAGACCACCACGGTCAACAGCTACATTCCCGGCCTGGCCGGCTACACCCTGGACGCCAACGGCAACCTGGGCCGCAGCACCACCAATGTCGATGAAGACATCAGCCAGTTCGCCCTGGACAACAACTTCCAGGCCGACTTCGCCACCGGCGACATCAGCCACACCGTGCTGATCGGTGCCGACCTGCAGCGCATCAACAGCAACTACCTGTCGATATTCGGAAGCGCCTCCAGCATCAACGTGTTCAACCCGGTCAATACCACGGTCAACACCCGCCCCGCCCGTTCGACGGCCTATTACGACTATGACCAGAAGACCTACCAGACCGGCCTCTACCTGCAAGACCAGATGGCCCTGGACAAGTGGCGCCTGACCTTGGGCGGTCGTGAAGACTGGGTACACGTGGGCACCAAGTTTTTCAACAAGGACGATGCCACCAATACCGAGCGCAACAAGAAATTCAGCGGCAACGCGGCCGTCAGCTATGTGTTCGATTCCGGCTTCGTGCCGTACCTGTCGTACGCCGAGTCGTTCCAGCCGGTCAGCGGCGCAGATGCATCCACCACCCAGACCTTCAAGCCAACCGAAGGCCAACAGTGGGAACTGGGCATCAAGTACCAACCACCGGGCAGCAACACCTTGCTCAGTGCGGCCGTGTATGAGCTGACCCAGAAGAACGTATCGGTCAACAACGTGGTCAATAACATCACCGTCACCAGCCAGACTGGCGAAGTGAAAGTGAAGGGCCTGGAGCTGGAAGCGGTTTCCGACGTAACCGAAAACCTCAAGCTGATCGCTTCCTACACCCTGGCCAAGTCCGAAGTGCAGGACGGCACCTACAAGGGCAACCGCCTGCAACTGATGCCCAACCAACAAGCGGCCCTGTGGGCCGACTACACCTGGCACAGCGGTTTGCTCGATGGCTTCGGCGTAGGCGGCGGCGCCCGCTACACCGGCAACACCTACGGCGACCAGGCCAACACCTGGCTGGGCAAGGCCGACGCCTACACCGTGTTCGACGCCACCCTGCACTTCGACCTTGGCCGCCTGGGCACCAGCCTCAAGGGCGCCTCGGTGGCACTGAACGCCACCAACCTGTTCGACAAGGACTACATCTCTACCTGCGACGGTTACTACTGCTACTACGGTGACCAGCGCAGCATTGTCGCGAGCGCTACTTACAAGTGGTAATTGCCTGACGTTTTACGCGTAAACACCATGGCCGTCCTGGGCTCTGTACGAAATGTGTTCCAGCGAAGGTCAGGCAAGGCGAAAACAGGCGAGGAAGCGGAGTTGACTGGTTGTCAATGAGCATTCCGATCGGACTCGCGCACGAGCCTGTTTTCAACGCAGCATGGCCGAGCTGGGATACATTTCGTACAGAGCCTAGTGACGGCTTTGGTCTTTCTGGACTGACACCATGAAATCCACCACCATCCGCCGCTGGTCGTTCATTCACACCTGGTCCAGCCTGATCTGCACGCTGTTCCTGTTGTTGCTGGCCCTGACCGGTTTACCACTGATATTCCACCACGAAATCGAACACCTGACGGGCAATGCCCCGCAGTTGCGCGAGATGCCCGCCACCACCCCGCAGTTGGACCTGCAGCAACTGGTCGAAGCCGCCAAGGCCCATCGCCCAGGCGAGGTGATGCAATATTTTGGCTGGGACGATGATGATCCCAACGGCGTCTGGTCGATCATGGCGGCCACGGCTGGCACCGACCCTAACGACTCGCACACCTTCATGCTCGACGCCCGTACCGGCGAAGCGGTGGAAACGCCGGGTGCCAACGGCGGCTTCATGATGGTGATGCTACGCCTGCACGTGGACATGTACGCCGGGTTGCCAGGCAAGCTGTTCCTGGCCTTCATGGGCGTGCTGTTCGTGCTGGCGATCGTCTCGGGTGTAGTGCTGTATGCGCCGTTCATGAACCGGTTGAAATTTGCTACCGTGCGCCCCAACAAGTCGAACCGGCTGCGCTGGCTCGACCTGCACAACCTGATCGGCGTGGTCACCCTGACCTGGGCGCTGGTAGTAGGCGTGACCGGCGTAATCAGCGCCTGCGCAGACCTTGTGATCGCGGCTTGGCGCAATGACAGTTTGAGCGCCATGGTCGAGCCCTACCGCAATGCACCGCCACTGCAACAGTTGGCGCCCGCCTCGCGGCTGCTGGAGATCGCCCAACAGGCGGCGCCAGGCATGGTCGCGGACTTCATTGCCTTCCCCGGCACGCGATTTTCCAGCGAGCACCACTACGCGGTGTTCATGAAAGGCAGCACGCACCTGACCTCGCACTTGCTGACGCCGGTGCTGATCGACGCCAGTAACCTGCACGTCACGGCAGTCGGCCAGCGGCCTTGGTACATGGACGCCATGGGCTTGTCGCAGCCACTGCATTTTGGCGACTACGGCGGCCGGCCAATGCAGATCTTGTGGGCACTGCTGGATGTGCTGACCATCATCGTACTGGGCAGCGGGGTTTACCTGTGGTGGGTGCGCCGTCGCAGCAAGGCGGTGGTGGCATGAAGCGCGCTTCTGGATTCTGGCCGGTGTTTGCCTGGCCGCTGTTGATTGCCTTGATCGGTGGCGCCGGGTTGTTTGCCGCGTTGTTGGGCGATGGCTGGTGGGACAGCCTTTCCTGGCTGGGGTTGGGGATACCGGCCGTGCTCAGCCTGACGGGGTTGCGGCGGGCTTTTCGCGGATAATCGCGCCGCCCCTGTAGGAGCGGATTTATCCGCGAAAAAAATCGCCGCGGTGTCTCTGGTCCTGCGCGGTGCGGCCTTCGCGGATGAATCCGCTCCTACAAGGGGGTTGCAACAGCGGGTCTATTCGCGAACCAGGCGACACGGTCTTCCATTATGATAAACCCTCGCTCACCCGAGGGTTCACCATGTCCACCCCTAGCATGACCCTGTTCCACAACGCCGCCTCGCCCTACGTACGCAAAGTCATGGTGCTGTTGCACGAGACCGGTCAACTTGGGCGCGTGGCCTTGCACACCTGCGTGCTCAGCCCGGTCAGCCCGCACGAGAACCTGAACGCGGAAAACCCCGCCGGCAAGATCCCGGCCTTGCGCCTGGCCGATGGCGCCGTGCTGCACGACAGCCGGGTGATTCTCGATTACCTCGACCAACAACATGTCGGCAACCCGCTGATCCCTCGCGAAGGCTCGGCCCGCTGGCGGCGCCTGACCATCGCTTCGCTGGCCGACGCAATACTCGATGCGGCGCTGCTGATTCGCTACGAAACCGCCATGCGCCCGGTGGAAAAACACTGGCAGGAATGGCTGAACGGCCAGGCCGAAAAGATCGTGCGCACCGTGGCCTATCTGGAAAAAGACGCCATGGCCGAACTGGCCTCGACCTTTGACGTGGCCGCGATCAGTGTCGCCTGCGCCTTGGGTTACCTGGACTTCAGGTTGGCGCATTTGGGCTGGCGGGACCAGGCGCCGCAGTTGGCGGCCTGGTATGCCGAGGTGGCGCAGCGCAGTTCGATGGTGGCCACGCAGCCAGCCTGATGGATCGGGTTGCCCGTTCGCGGATGAATCCGCTCCTACAGGAGCGGGTTTATCCGCGAAGGCGCCCTAAACTCAACACTCAGGGTCGCCCGCCGTAAACCGCCGTGCCGGGTTCACCGCCGCGCCCATCTCGCGCAGCGCCTTGGCGCCGATCAGCAGCGGATAGTTGAAGCTGCTGCGGTCAACCAGATTCACCTCCACCGTCTGCTTCAAACCACCCATGCACATCTCAAGGTCGACCACCGGGCGCTTGGCCACTTCGGTGGTCTCGCCTTCGTCATCTTCGTCGGCACGGCTCTTGATGCGGCTGATGCGCGACACCTTGTGCTCGAACACCTTGCCATCCGCGCCTTTGGTGGCCAGGCGGAAACGCACCCAGTCATCGCCGTCACGCTTGAACAGCTCAATGTCCTTGGCCGACAGCGAAGCGGTCAATGCGCCGGTGTCCATCTTGGCTTTCAGGGTTTGCCCGCCGATCTCCGGCAGCTTGATGTACTCGTATCGCCCGTACAGGGTCGGCTCGGCCGCCATGACCGGCAAGGCCAACAGTGACAACAGCGCAAGAACGGATTTCACCGGGTGGTTTCCTCAAGTCGAAAAGGCAAGGTTCGTGTTTAGACACGGGGCCTTTGATAGGTTCGCTCGCCAGCATAGCGAAAAAATAGTGAAACATTTGCAAGGCACCGAATGGCCGCAAGGATTTGGCGTGTGGCCACGACCTGCTTATCATTGCCGGCCCCGTACAGACTTCAAGAGTCGACTTATGCGCCGCCTGCTCACCGGCTGTTTCGTGACACTGCTGCTATTGCTCAACACCCTGACCCTGATCGGCCCGCTTATGGTGTTCGCCTTGCTCAAGCTGATCGCCCCCGGCGGGCGAGCAATTGGACCGCCTGCTCGGCGGGCAGATCAGCGAGGTTATCGTCGACATCCGCTCACGGGGCATCGACCCGGCGCTGATCAAAGGCGATTACGAAAACGATCCGGCGTTCCGCCAGAGCGTCCAGAACTGGGTCAACCAGCTCTGGACCGAGAAGGACGCGCGCATCGACCGCCTGCACGCCGAGATGAATTAACCGCCTACGCCCCAGATACCGCCCAGGCTCTTGAGCAGGGTACCGCCCACGCCTTGCTGGCCCAGGTACTGCAGGATCACCGGGGCAAACTGGCCGACCATGCCGCTGTCCATGCCCAAGGCGCTGAAGGCGTTGTTCATGTCGCCGGTGGTTTTCACGTTACCCAGGGCGTTGTTCAGCGTCGAGGAATCGCCACCGGACTTGCCCATCAGGCCGCCCAGGCCGTTCAAACCACCCAGGGCGCTGTTGCCCGACAACTGGTCGAGCCCCGGTACCGATTTGCTCAACTGCGAATAATCGGCGCTGCTCAGTTTGTTCTTGGCCAGGCCCAGCATCGCCCCGGTACCGCCCACCGCCTGTTGCGGGGTGACATTGAGTTGCGTGCCCAGCGTGTTCAAAAGGCCTGCGGCCTGAGGCGCCGCTGCCACAGCGGCGCCGTTCTTGTCGCTGCCGCCCTGCATCGACGAGGCGGCATTCACCGCATCGTTCAGGTTGAAGGCAAACACCGGGCTGGCGGCCAGTGCCGTCAATGTCGCCAGGGTGATACCGCGCAGAATCTTCATCATGAACCCCTTGTGCCAATAGGCCGCACGCCGATGGATGGCCTGCGGCAAAAATCGATGATTTGACCGTGAATCATCCGTTTGCGTTCCTCACCGAAATAAATTGTAGCGCGTTGGCATCCAGTTCCTTACCGGCGCCGTATATCAAGCACGGACAGATCACTGGCCGCCCTTCTACAACAAGGAACACCACCATGATGCGCATTTCGATGAAGGCCCCCCTGCTTGGCAGCCTCATGACCCTGGCCCTGAGCACCCCTTTGATCGCCCTGCCGACCCAGGCAGCCGACATGGCCATGGCCAATGTGATGGTCGGCGGCCAGAACATGCTACCCAGCAAGGATATCGTCGACAACGCGGTCAACTCCGCCGACCACACCACCCTGGTGGCCGCCGTGAAAGCCGCAGGCCTGGTTGACACCCTCAAAGGCAAAGGCCCGTTCACCGTGTTCGCACCGGTCAACTCGGCGTTCGCCGCCCTGCCTGCCGGTACCGTCGATACCCTGCTCAAGCCTGAAAACAAAGCCACCCTCACCCACATCCTGACCTACCACGTAGTGGCCGGTAAGCTGGACATGATGGAACTGGCCAAGCGCATCAAGGCCGGCGGCGGCAAGGCCGAACTGACCACCGTCAGCGGCGGCAAGCTGTGGGTGTACATGAATGGCCCACACAACATCGTGGTCAAGGATGAGAAAGGCGGCGTAGCTGACATCAGCACCTATGACGTGATGCAATCGAACGGCGTGATCCACGTGATCGACAAGGTCTTGATGCCCAAGAGCTGATTGGACACCATCATGAATGGAACAGGCGCGCCTCGTGAACTAGGCTCAGACAGCCACCGACCTCATATGGGGCGAGTCGAGGCGCGCGAGTTCGTTTTGTTCAGGAGAAAGGCCATTTCCACCGTCGACACCGATCTACTGCGCCAACTGCTGGCCGAATGTTCGCTGGGTAACCGGCGCTCATTCGAGCAGCTCTATCGAATTACCAGTGCACGGCTGCACGGCGTGGCCTTGCACTGTGTGCGGCGGCGCGAGCTGGCCGAGGAAATCGTGCAGGAGAGCTTCGTGCGAATCTGGAACAACGCCTCGCGCTACGACGCCAACCTCTCGGCCCCCCTGACCTGGATGGTCAATATCACCCGCAACCTGGCCATCGACCTGCTGCGTCGGCGTCATGAAGAGCCGTTGAGTGACCTGCAACTGGAGACTCTGGCCGACGACAGCCCAGCCGCCGACGAACAGTTGAGCAGCGCCCGCGAGGCGAAAGCTTTGGGCCGTTGCCTGGATGACCTGGAAGGCATGCAACGCCAGTCGATCCTGACTGCTTATTTCCATGGGCTGAGTAACGCCGACCTGGCCTCGCACCTGAATGCGCCGCTGGGCTCGGTCAAGTCGTGGATCCGCCGAGGCATGGAGCGCCTGCGCAGGTGCCTTGAATCATGAACTACCAGAACCCCACCCTGCGCCGCGCCTTGGCCGCCGATTACGCCATCGGCCTGATGCCCGCCAGTGCTCGCCGCCGTTTCGAAAAACTGATGCTCGACGACCGCGCCCTGCGCCTGGAGCTGGCACAGTGGCAAGACACCCTGGCCAGCCTGCACGAGCCCATCGCCGACCAACCGGTGCCCGAGCATGTGTGGCAAGCCGTGGTCGCACGGATCGAACCGCAACAGCTGCACGTGCCGGCAAAACGGCCGTTCTGGAATTGGCTGCGGGTTGGCGCCCTGGCCGCCAGCATCGCGGTAGCCGTGACTTTGGGCGTGGTCTACAACCAGGATTCGGCGCGCTACAGCGCCACGCTGGTGACCGCCAGCAATCAGCCTTCGATCAAGATCCAGGCCTACGCCCAATACTTGCAAGTGGAGCCAGTCGACTTGCCCGCGGCACCTGCCGACAGCAGCATGGAATTGTGGGCCATCCCGGCAAATGGCAAGCCGGTTTCGCTGGGGCTGATGCCCGAGGGTGGCAAAGGCCGAATCAGCCTGAATGAAAGCCAGCAAAAACTGCTGGGCGAGCCGATTGCCTTGGCAGTCAGCCTGGAACCCCGTGGTGGTTCGCCGACCGGGCAGCCGACCGGGCCGGTGTTGTTGCATGGCAACGTGGTGGTTTTGTAACCCCATATTGCAAGCTCAGCTTTCTTCATTCAGCGGCGGGTAGTTTTTGCGAGAATGCATGGTTGTAACTGAAACCGTACATTCCGACACAAGGCCCGCTGCTGATGAATACGTCGTTTACCTGTGTGGGCTGTGGCAAATGTTGCCGCGATCATCATGTGCCGCTGACGCTGGTCGAGGCCCGTGACTGGGCGCGATCGGGTGGCAACGTGATCGTATTGGCCGAGGCTTTCCTGGCCAATGGCCTGGGTATCAGCGAATCCCAGCGTGAACACGCCTTGCGTCGTTCGGCCGTGGTGCGCAGCGGTAACACCGACCTGCATTTGGCGATCACGTTCGCGGCGTTCAACCCGGGAGCCTGTCGTAATCTGGACAGCGAGAACCTGTGTACCATCTATGACACGCGGCCTTTGGTGTGCCGGATCTACCCCATGGAGATCAACCCGCACATTCCCTTGAACCCGTTAGCGAAGGAGTGCCCGCCCGAATCATGGGAAAGCGGCACGCCGTTGATCGTTGGCTCGACATTGGTGGACTTGGAGTTGGCACAGCTGATCGAACGCTCGCGCCAGGCCGATCGAGACGACATCGGCGCCAAGGTGGCGATTTGCGAGCGATTGGGGATTCAGGTCACGGCACTCAAGGGCGACGGCTTTACCGCCTATTTGCCCGACATGGCGGCGTTCAGCGCAGCGCTGCAACAGGTCGAACCGAACGCGGCGCCAGCCTCCAACACTCACTGGACCCTGCACCTGTCCGGGCCAGACGTCGCGCAACAGGTTCAGAGCCAAGGCGCCCTGGCTACCGTGGAAGGCGCGGCGAGCTACACCTTCATACCATTACGAGCCGCCTGACCGCGGGCAGAAAAAAGGCGGCTTGCGCCGCCCCTCTTCAGTTATGCCGCACTGAACAGCTTGTGCGGGTCGATGACAAATTTCTTCGGCACCCCGGCATCGAACTCGCCATAGCCCTGCGGCGCCTGGTCAAGGCTGATCACCTGCACGCCCACCACTTCGGCGATGTTGATGCGGTCCCACATGATCGCTTGCATCAACTGGCGGTTGTACTTCATGACCGGGGTCTGGCCAGTGTGGAAGCTGTGGGATTTGGCCCAACCCAAGCCGAAGCGAATGCTCAGCGCGCCGACCTTGGCGGCGGCATCCACCGCACCCGGGTCTTCGGTCACGTACAGGCCGGGGATGCCGATCTTGCCGGCCACCCGTACCACCCCCATCAGCGAGTTGAGCACCGTGGCCGGGGCTTCATGCTGGGCGCCGGCATGGCCATGACCGCGGGCTTCGAAGCCCACCGCATCCACCGCGCAGTCGACTTCTGGCTCACCTAACAGGTCGGCGATCTGTTCGTGCAGCGGGGTGTCCTTGGACAGGTCGGCAATTTCAAAACCCTGGGCCTTGGCGTGGGCCAGGCGCACCGGGTTCACGTCACCGATGATCACCACCGCAGCACCCAACAAGCGCGCCGAAGCTGCGGCGGCCAGGCCAACCGGGCCGGCACCGGCCACGTAGACTGTGCTACCGGGGCCCACGCCCGCCGTCACGGCACCGTGGTAACCGGTGGGCAAGATGTCGGAAAGGCAGGTCAGGTCGCGAATTTTCTCCATGGCGCGGTCGCGGTCGCCAAGCCTGAGCAGGTTGAAGTCGGCGTAGGGCACCAGCACGTATTCAGCCTGGCCTCCCACCCAGTCACCCATGTCGACATAGCCATAGGCACCACCGGCCCGCGCCGGGTTGACGGTCAGGCACACGCCGGTGTGTTGCTCCTTGCAAGAGCGGCAGCGGCCACAGGCCACATTGAAGGGTACCGACACCAGGTCGCCGACCTTGAGGTTTTCGACATCCTTGCCCACCTCAAGCACTTCGCCGGTGATTTCGTGGCCCAGCACCAACCCGACCTGGGCAGTGGTACGGCCACGTACCATGTGTTGATCAGAGCCACAGATATTGGTTGAAACCACACGCAGAATCACACCATGCTCGATGCGTTTACCACGTGGGTCCTGCATTTTCGGGAAGGGAATTGTTTGCACCTCGACCTTGCCACTGCCCAGGTACACCACACCGCGATTACCAGACATGCTTTCACCTCGCTGTTGTTTTTATGAGTTACAGCTTTGTGGCCTCTTCGCGGATAAATCCGCTCCTACAGGAAATCACTGCAGGAGCGGATTTATCCGCGAACAGACCCAATCAGAGCACTACCGTGCGCCCCCCATTCAGGAACACCCGCCGCTCAATGTGATACCCGACGGCCCGCGCCAGGGTCTGGCACTCGATGTCGCGCCCCTTGGCAATCAGGTCTTCGGCGTAGTGGCTGTGGTCAACCACTTCCACGCCCTGGGTGATGATCGGGCCTTCATCCAGGTCGTTGTTGATGTAATGCGCCGTGGCGCCCACCAGCTTCACGCCTTTGTTGTAGGCCTGGTGGTACGGTTTGGCGCCCTTGAAGCCGGGCAGCAGGGAGTGGTGGATATTGATCGCCCAGCCGTCCAACTGGCGGCACAGTTGGGGTGACAGCACTTGCATGTAGCGAGCAAGGATCACCAGTTCCGCGCCGGTTTGCTCGATCACCTCCATCACCTTGCGCTCCTGCGCGGGTTTATCGAGGGGGTCGAGGGGGAAATGGTAGTAGGGAATTGCGTGCCAGCGCGCCAACGGTTCCAAATCAGGATGGTTGGACACCACCGCGACGACGTCCATGGACAGTTGGCCGATGCGCTGGCGGTACAGCAAATCATTGAGGCAGTGATCGGCCTTGGACACCATGATCACCACCTTGGGCCGGTATTGCGGGGCCGTCAGCTCGAAGACCATGCCAAAGGCCTGGCCGCGCTCGACCAGGCCTTCGCGAAAGCCTTGCTCGTCGAAGCCGTCAGGCTGGCGAAATTCCACGCGGATAAAAAAGCGCGAAGACAGCCGGTCATCGAACGAATGGTGCTCGGTGACATAGCAGCCCTGCTCGAACAGGTAGCGGGTGACCGCGTCCACCGTGCCCAGCACACTGGGGCAATCGGCAGTCAGAATCCAGGTATCGGGGGCGCGGCTCATGGGTAGGCTCCGGTTCGGTGGGGTGGCTTTCGCGGATGAATCCGCTCCTACAGGGATCTCATATGCCCCTGTAGGAGCGGATTTATCCGCGAAAAGAATCAGGCAATAACGTTCAGGCCGAACTCGGCCGAGGCATCCTGCAACCACAACCACCAGTAATCGGAGAAGCTGCGGCGTACCAGCAGCTCCCAGGTTTCGTCACCCGTGCGGCGGATCACCAATTGCGACTTGGCGAACACCGTGCCCACCGCCTTGCCCACCGGGAAGTTGTCCGGGTGCACGTCGTAGCTGGTGGACTTCATCAGCACGTCGCGCACGTTGGGGCCGCTCAGTTCGAGGACCTGCTGGCCGCCGCTGACGTTGACCACCGAGATGTGCTGGCCCGCCAAGGCTTCGCGCAGAGCCTTTTCGCTGGCCACTTCCTGGCCGCCCGGCACGATCAACAGCCACTCGTCCGGGCCCATCCACTGCAGCGACGTATCGCCGTTGGCGACCATGCTCAGGGCCGTCGGCAGCTCCAGGCCCAAGGCCTTGTGCACGCCGCCGGCGAAGGCGGCGTCATGGCCGTTGCCACGAAGGGTGAGGTGGCCCAGCAGCTTTTTCTCGCGCAGGGTCACGCCTGCGTTCTTGCGGCCCTTGCCCACCAGGCTGAACAGGTCGGCATGGTGCAGCGAGGATTCGGCCTTGGCGCCCGAAGCCGGGCGTTGTTCGTATACGTTGACTGTGGTCATGTGGACACCTGTCATAAAATTTTCAGACGTTCTGCTGATCGCCTTTCGGGTCGAAGAACACCGAAGAGCAGATCTGCGCCTCGATCACGCTGCCATCGGCCAGCGGTGCGAACACCGTTTCGCCGATGCGCTTGAGGCCGCCCTTGACCACCGCCAGGGCAAACGAGTGGCCCAGGGTGGAACTCATGTAGCTGGAGGTCACGTGGCCGACCATCGCCATGGGGATGGTCTGTTTGGTGTCGAGCACCAGTTGCGCGCCCTCCGGCAGCACTTTGTTCGGGTCCACGGGCTTGAGGCCCACCAGTTGCTTGCGCTGCTCGCGCACGCAGTCTTCGCGGTTCATGCCCCGCCAGCCCAGCCACGAGAACGGCTTGGTACGGCCTACGCACCAGCCCATGTTCAAGTCGTCCGGGGTCATCGAGCCATCGGTGTCCTGGCCGACGATGATGAAACCCTTCTCGGCGCGCAGCACGTGCATGGTCTCGGTGCCATAAGGCGTGAGGTTGTATTTCGCGCCGGCTTCGGCGATCTGTTCAAGCACACCCATGGCGTAGTCGGCCTGGATATTCACCTCATAGGACAGCTCGCCGGTGAACGAGATACGGAACACCCGCGCCGGCACGCCGCCGACCAGGCCTTCCTTCCAGGTCATGAACGGGAAGGCGTCCTTGCCCAGGTCGATATCGGTCACTTCGCTGAGCAGCTTGCGGCTGTTGGGGCCGGACAGCGTCAGGGTCGCCCAGTGGTCGGTGACCGAAGTGAAGTACACCTTCAGGTCTGGCCACTCGGTCTGCTGGTAGATTTCCAACCATTGCAGCACGCGCGCAGCACCGCCGGTGGTGGTGGTCATCAGGAAGTGGTTGTCGGCAAGGCAGGCGGTCACGCCGTCGTCGAAGACCATGCCGTCTTCCTTGCACATCAGGCCATAGCGGGCCTTACCCACGTCCAGCTTGGTCCAGGCGTTGGTGTAGATGCGGTTGAGGAATTCGCGCGCGTCCGGGCCCTGGATATCGATCTTGCCCAGGGTCGAGGCGTCGAGCAGGCCGACGCTGTCACGCACCGCCTTACACTCGCGCGCAACGGCCGAATGCAGGTCTTCGCCACGCTTGGGGAAGTACCACGGGCGCTTCCACTGGCCGACGTCTTCGAATTCGGCGCCGTTTTTCACATGCCAGGCATGCAGGGCAGTGAAGCGCACCGGCTCGAACAGGTGGCCGCAATGACGGCCGGCAATCGCGCCGAACGTGATCGGCGTGTAGTTGGGGCGGAACATGGTGGTGCCCATCTCGGTGATCGAGATGCCGCGGCTGCGCGCCGCGATGGCCAGGCCGTTGATGTTGCCCAGCTTGCCTTGGTCGGTACCGAAGCCCAGCGCGGTGTAGCGTTTGACGTGCTCGACCGACTCGAAACCTTCACGGGTAGCCAGTTCGATGGCCGCGGCGGTGACGTCGTTTTGCAGGTCGACGAACTGCTTGGGCGCCCGTGCGGTGGCCTTGTCGTGCGGCACCTGGAACAGCGCCAAGGTAGGCTCTTCCTTACGGACCAGGGCTTTGGGCACGGTGCCTTCAACGATCTTGAAGCCGGCTTCGGCCGCCGCGCGAGCGCCGCCTTCGAAGCCATCGCTGAGGGCATCGGCCAGCGCGAACACGCCGTTCACACCCCCCACGCACACGCGTTTTTGTGGGGCATCGCCTGGCACGAAACCAAGGATGTCTTCACGCCAGATCGGCTTGCCGCCCAGGTGTGAAGCCAGGTGCACCACCGGGCTGTAGCCGCCGGAGGTGCCTACCAGGTCGCATTCCAGCCACTCGCCGGGGCTGGTGACTTTATGGCCATTGACGTCGATGGCGGCGACACGGGCAGCGGTCACGTGCTTGCTGCCACGGGTTTCGATCACAGCACTGCCGGTCAGGATGCGGATACCCTTGGCGCGCGCCTCTTCCACCAGCGCGCCGCGCGGGTTGTGGCGTGCATCGGCGATGGCCACTACCTGCAGGCTGGCGTCAAGCCAATCCAGGGCCACCCGGTAGGCGTAATCGTTGTTGGTCGACAGCACCAGTTTTTTACCCGGTGCCACGCCGTAGCGGCGCACGTAGGTCGACACGGCACCGGCGAGCATGTTGCCGGGGACGTCGTTGTTGCCGTACACCAGCGGGCGTTCGTGAGTGCCGGTTGCCAATACCACGCGCTTGGCGCGAACCCGGTGCAAGCGCTGGCGCACTTGGCCGATCGGTGCGCGGTCACCCAGGTGGTCGGTCAGGCGCTCGTGAATGGTCAGGAAGTTATGGTCGTGGTAACCGTTGACGGTGGCGCGTGGCAGCAATACCACTTGCGGCAGCGATTTAAGCTCGTCCACCACCTGCGCGACCCACTCGGCCGCCGGTTTGCCATCCAGGCTTTCGCGGGTGTCGAGCAGGCTGCCGCCGAACTCTTCCTGCTCATCGGCCACGATCACGCGGGCACCACTGCGGGCAGCTGCCAATGCAGCAGCCAGGCCCGCAGGGCCTGCGCCGACGATCAACACGTCGCAGTGCTGGTTGAAGTTGTCGTAGGTGTCGGGGTCGTTCTCGACAGGCGAGCGACCCAACCCTGCGGCCTTGCGGATGTACTTCTCGTAAGTCATCCAGAAGGACTGCGGGTACATGAAAGTCTTGTAGTAGAAGCCCGGCGGCATCAGCTTGCCGCCGACCTTGCCTAGGATGCCCATCATGTCGGTGTTCACGTTCGGCCAGCCATTGGTGCTGGTGGCGACCAGGCCCTGGTAGAGCGCCTGCTGGGTGGCGCGCACGTTGGGGATCTGGGTGGCTTCGGTGGCGCCGATCTGCAACACCGCGTTCGGCTCTTCGCAGCCGGCGGCAAAAATGCCCCGTGGGCGCGAGTACTTGAAGCTGCGCCCGACAATGTCCACGCCATTGGCCAGCAATGCCGAGGCTAGGGTGTCGCCTTCAAAGCCCTGGTAGGTCTGGCCGTTGAAGGTGAAGGTGACTTTCTTGCTGCGGTCTACGCGACCGCCATTGGACAGGCGATTGACCTGGCTCATACCTTTTCTCCCACACCACTGGCAGCCGATTGCGGGCTGGCCGCCTTGGCCGTCACTTGCGGCTTGGCGCCGATCGGATAGGTCTCGAGAATCTCGTACGTCACCGTGTCGCGGGTGGCGTTGAAGTACTGGCGGCAACCGGCCGCGTGTATCCACAGTTCGTGGTGGATACCGCGCGGGTTGTCGCGAAAAAACATGTAGTCGCCCCACTCTTCATCCGAGCAGGCGCCTGGGTCCAGCGGGCGCGGGATGTGCGCCTGGCCCGAGGCGTGGAATTCTTCTTCGGAGCGCAGTTCGCCGCAATGAGGACAGAAGATATGCAACATGAGGAAATTCTCCTGTTAGTGGGCGACCGCGGCAGCGCCGTGCTCGTCGATCAATGCGCCGTTGTGGAACCGGTCGATGGAAAAAGGTTTGGCCAGCGGGTGCATCTCGCCTTTGGCCAGGCTTGCGGCAAACACGTTGCCTGAGCCTGGGGTGGCCTTGAAGCCGCCGGTGCCCCAACCGCAGTTGAAAAACATGTTTTCCACGGGGGTCTTGGAGATGATCGGGCAGGCGTCCGGGGTGGTGTCGACAATGCCGCCCCATTGGCGGTTCATGCGTACTCGCGAGAGCACCGGGAACATTTCCATGATGGCCTGGATGGTGTGTTCGATCACCGGGTAGGAGCCGCGCTGGCCGTAGCCGACCCAGCCGTCGATACCCGCACCGATCACCAGGTCGCCCTTGTCGGACTGGCTGATGTAACCGTGCACGGCGTTGGACATGATCACGCTGTCGATGATCGGCTTGATCGGCTCGGACACCAGCGCCTGCAGCGGGTGGGACTCGATCGGCAGGCGGAAGCCCGCCAGCTTGGCCATGTGCCCGGAGTTACCGGCCGTGACCACGCCCACGCGCTTGGCGCCGATGAAACCCTTGTTGGTTTCGACGCCGATGCACACGCCGTTTTCCTTGCGAAAGCCGATCACTTCGGTCTGCTGGATCAGGTCCACACCCAGGGCGTCGGCCGCGCGGGCAAAGCCCCAGGCCACCGCGTCGTGACGGGCTACGCCGCCGCGGCGTTGCACGGTGGCGCCGATGATCGGGTAGCGGGTATTTTTAGAGCAGTCCAGGTACGGAATTTCGTCGGCCACTTGCTGGCCGTTGAGCAGTTCGCCGTCCACGCCGTTCAGGCGGTTGGCGCTGACACGGCGCTCGGAGTCGCGCATGTCTTGCAGGGTATGGCACAGGTTGTACACCCCGCGCTGGGAGAACATCACGTTGTAGTTAAGGTCCTGGGACAGGCCTTCCCACAGCTTCATGGCGTGCTCGTAGAGGTGCGCCGATTCGTCCCACAGGTAGTTGGAGCGCACGATGGTGGTGTTGCGCGCGGTATTACCGCCGCCCAGCCAGCCCTTCTCGACCACGGCCACGTTGGTGATGCCGTGTACCTTGGCCAGGTAGTAAGCAGTGGCCAGGCCATGGCCGCCACCGCCGACGATGACCACGTCATAAACTTTTTTCGGGGTGGGCGTGCGCCACATGCGCTGCCAGTTTTCGTGGTGGCTGAGTGAGTGCTTGAAGAGGCCGAAGCCCGAATAGCGTTGCATAGTCGTTACTCCAGAACAGGCGCTCAGCGGTAAACCGGGAAATCGGAGCACAGGGCGGCGACATTGCGCGCCACGTCGGCTTCTACGTCGGCATCGCCCAGGTTGTCGAGAATGTCGCAAATCCAGCCGGCCAGCGCCGTGCACTGGGTCACCTTGAAACCTCGGGTAGTGACCGCCGGGGTGCCAATGCGCAGGCCCGAGGTCACGAAGGGCGACTGCGGATCGTTAGGCACCGCGTTCTTGTTCACGGTGATGTGCGCGCGGCCCAAGGCAGCGTCGGCGTCTTTGCCGGTGAGGCCCTGGCGAATCAGGCTGACCAGGAACAGGTGGTTATCGGTACCGCCGGATACCACATCGTAGCCGCGCTCGATAAACACGCCGGCCATGGCCTTGGCGTTGTCGATCACTTGCTGTTGGTAAGCCTTGAAGCCAGGTTCCAGCGCTTCCTTGAAGCACACGGCCTTGGCGGCGATCACGTGCATCAGCGGGCCGCCCTGGCCGCCAGGGAACACGGCGGAGTTGAATTTCTTTTCCAGTTCTTCGTTGGCACGCGCCAGGATCAGGCCGCCACGGGGGCCACGCAGGGTCTTGTGGGTGGTAGTGGTGACCACGTCGGCGAATGGGATCGGGTTGGGGTACAGGCCCGCGGCAACCAGGCCGGCAACGTGGGCCATGTCCACGAACAGATAAGCACCGACCTTGTCGGCAATTTCACGAAAGCGCGGGAAATCCAGGGTTTTGGAGTAGGCCGAGAAGCCGGCGATGATCATCTTCGGCTGGTGTTCGACCGCCAGGCGCTCGACTTCGTCGTAGTCGATCAGCCCGGTGTCGGTGTCGATGCCGTACTGCACGGCGTTGTACAGCTTGCCGGAAAAGCTCACCTTGGCGCCGTGGGTCAAGTGGCCGCCGTGGGCCAGGCTCATGCCCAGCACGGTGTCGCCGGCCTGCAACAGGGCGAGGTAGACGGCAGCATTAGCCTGGGAGCCGGAGTGCGGTTGCACGTTGGCATAGTCGGCGCCGAACAATTCTTTGGCGCGGGCAATGGCTAGGGCCTCGACCTTGTCCACGTGCTCGCAACCGCCGTAGTAGCGCTTGCCGGGGTAACCTTCGGCGTACTTGTTGGTCAGGCCGCTGCCCTGGGCCTGCATCACGCGCTTGCTGGTGTAGTTCTCCGAGGCGATCAGCTCGATGTGATCTTCCTGGCGTTGCTCTTCGGCATTCATCGCCGCCAGCAGTGCATCATCGTAACCCTGGATCTGGTCTTGCTTGCTGAACATCGCGGTTCTCCCGGCAGCGGCGTGGCGCCTGACGTATTGGGTACAGGGGCCGCTCATTGGAGGGCC
Source organism: Pseudomonas abieticivorans (assembly GCF_023509015.1). Lineage (NCBI taxonomy): Bacteria > Pseudomonadati > Pseudomonadota > Gammaproteobacteria > Pseudomonadales > Pseudomonadaceae > Pseudomonas > Pseudomonas abieticivorans. The sequence goes on along the minus strand of NZ_CP094975.1, from coordinate 3,075,386 downwards.
CCCTTTGAATGCGATGGTAGGGCCCGCGCAGGCAGGTCAAATGCCTACGGACGCCACGCAAAGGTGCGTTTACGACATGGGCATGAATCTCCCGAAACAAGGGCAATCAAGAGCTGATATCCGCCAGCGACATTCCTGGTTTAAAGTGCTGGGCTACACGAACACAAGGAACCGGCCATGAACGAGCAAAGCCAGCAGTTTGCCAGCGACAATTATTCGGGCATCTGCCCCGAGGCATGGGCCGCCATGGAACAGGCCAACCAGGGCCATCAGCGCGCTTATGGCGACGACGAATGGACCGCCATGGCCGCCGATCACTTTCGCAAGCTGTTCGAAACCGACTGCGAAGTGTTTTTCGCCTTCAACGGCACGGCCGCCAACTCCCTGGCGCTGTCGGCGCTGTGCCAGAGCTACCACAGCGTGATCTGCTCGGAAACCGCCCACGTCGAAACCGACGAATGCGGCGCGCCGGAGTTCTTTTCCAACGGCTCCAAGCTGCTGACCGCACGCAGCGAAAACGGCAAATTGACGCCCGAGTCCATTCGTGAGATCGCGCTCAAGCGCCAAGACATCCACTACCCCAAGCCACGGGTGGTCACCCTGACCCAGGCCACCGAAGTGGGCAGCGTGTACCGCCCCGACGAACTCAAGGCCATCAGCGCCACCTGCAAGGAACTGGGGCTGAACCTGCACATGGACGGCGCACGGTTCTCCAACGCGTGCGCCTTTCTTGATTGCTCGCCAGCCGAGTTGACCTGGAAATCCGGTGTCGACGTGTTGTGCTTCGGCGGCACCAAAAACGGCATGGCCGTGGGCGAAGCCATCCTGTTCTTCAACCACGACCTGGCCGTGGACTTCGACTACCGCTGCAAACAGGCCGGGCAACTGGCCTCCAAGATGCGCTTTCTGGCCGCGCCCTGGGTAGGCATCCTGGAAAATGGCGCCTGGCTCAAATACGCCAAGCACGCCAACGGCTGCGCGCAACTGCTCAGCCAATTGATCAGCGATATCCCAGGGGTGAAGTTGATGTCGCCGGTGGAGGCCAACGGGGTGTTCTTGCAGATGCCGGAGCCGGCAGTGGAGGCATTGCGCAATAAAGGCTGGCGTTTCTACACCTTTATCGGTGGCGGCGCGCGGTTCATGTGCTCGTGGGATATCGAAGAGACGCGAGTGCGGGAATTGGCGGCGGATATTCGGGCGGTGATGAGCTAAGGGCCACTGCGCGGATAAACCCGCCCCTACGAACTTTGCAGGAGCAGATTTATCCGCGAACCAGGCGAGGCGAAAACTACAATTTAAACCCACCCATCTGCCGCGCCAGGTCATCGGCCAGCCCACGCAATGTCTGGCAGTCTTCGCGGCCACCGCATACTTCGCCGGCCGTGGCCCGCGCCAAGTCAGAAATGCCCTGCACGTTACGGTTGATCTCTTCGGTTACCGCCGACTGTTCTTCAGTCGCCGTGGCCACCTGATGGTTCATGTCGCTGATACGCTCGACTTGCCCGGTAATGGCCATCAGCGAAGCGCCGGTCTTCTGGCTGGCCTGTACGCCCGTACCGGTAGCCGCCTGGCCGGTCTGCATCGAAGCCACCGCATTGTCAGCGCCCTGCTTGAGCCGGCCAATCATCTGCTGAATTTCGTCGGTAGACACCTGGGTGCGGCGCGCCAGCGTGCGCACCTCGTCAGCCACCACGGCAAAGCCACGGCCCATTTCACCGGCGCGTGCCGCTTCGATGGCGGCGTTCAACGCCAGCAAATTGGTCTGTTCGGAAATACTGCGGATGACTGCCAACACCTGGTCGATGGACGCAACCTGCAGCGCCAATTCGCCCACCGCGCCCGAGGCCATGCCAATCTCGTTGGACATGCTCTCGATATGCTTGATCGACTGGCCCACCACCTGCCCCGCCTGCACCGCCTCTTCCCGTGCGGTTTGCGAGGCCACCGCAGCGTTGCCAGCGTTCTGGGCGATTTCCTGCACGGTCAGGCCCATCTCATGCACGGCCGTGGCCACCATGTCGGTCATTTCCTGCTGGCGCCCGGCACGCTCGGCGGTGTTGTCCACCACCTTGGCCACCTGCCCCACCGCCGTACGCAAGCGCTCGCTGGTGCCCAGCACCTCACGAATCATGTCGCGCTGGCTGGCCAGGAAACGGTTGAAACCACGGGCCAGGTCGCCCAGTTCGTCAGCACGGGAATCGTCCAGGCGATGGGTCAGGTCGCCGCCGCCACTGCCGATGGCCACCAGTGCCGCCGTCACCTGGCGAATCGGCCGGACCAGACCGCGGGCCAATAGCACCACCAGAAACAGGCAAACCAAGGCCACGCCCAAGCCGATCAGGCTGGTCAGCCACATGGCGTGGCGCGCCTGGGCATAGATCTGCGCCTCGGGCACCTCGGCCACCAGCGTCCAGTTCAGGTCACGCAGGGGCAGGCTCAAGGCCAGGAAATCTTCGCCGTCACGCTGGAAGCGGCTGCTGGTCAGGCCTTTCTGGCCTAACAAGGCGGTGGCAGCCTCGGCACCCACTTGCTCGGCCAACTGGCGCTTACCGCTCAGGTCTGCCTGCGGGTGCACCTGAATCAAGCCGTCGGTGCGCACCAGGTAAACCTTGCCGCGCTCGCCAAAGCTGAAGTTGTGGATCAGCTCCGACAGCTCGCTCATGCTCAGGCCCAGCCCGGCAATCCCCAAGGTCTTGCCAGACTGCTCCACGCGCATGTCGATAAACAGCGTTAACGCGCCGGTGGCGGTGTCGTTATCGATGTTCAGGGTGCGCGGTTTGCCGCTGTCCAGGAAATCATAGAACCAGCTGTCCTTGGGGTTGCTGCGGCTCAGGGTACGGTCCAGGCCCTTCTCGGTGTAATAGTGGTTGCTCTGGGCACCGGCGATCAGTGCAGTAAACGCCTTGTGCTCGCTGCGCAACCCTTCCAGGTACTGCACGAACTGCGGCGCTTGGGCACTGTTTTCGCCCTCGGCCAGCCACTGGCGCACCATGGTGTTGCTGGCAATGTCCTTGGCCGCCGTGAGCGGTTGCACAAGGATGCGCTCGATATCGTTACGAATGGCCTCAACGCTGGCGGGCAACGCCGTTTCCAGCAGGTAGCTTTGCGCCAGGCGGTTGACCACTACGGTATAGATGCCGACCACGATGAGGATGCTGGCCAGCAAAGCCGTGCCCATGCTCAAGATCAATTGCCACTGGATACTGCGCCGCCAGAACTGCATGGTGTTTCCTCAAATTGTCATCACTGCGTATCCGTAAAAGACTGCACAAGCCGTGCCGATTGTATACATCCAGTAACACAATCTTTGGCAACTAGCTTATCGGCCACGCACGAGCGCCCATGAGCCGGTATCCGACCATGGGCAAAAAATTTGCAGGAAGTGTTTAAGGCCATGCCCGGCGGGCACGGCCTGCGATCAGGTTTTGCTGATCGTGCGGGAAATCACATCAACCGTGGCGTTGACTTGCTCTTGATAACGGTTGAGTGCCTCTTTGTGCTCTTTTTGCATGGCGACCTGTTGGGAACACAGTGTCAGCGCAGCCATGATCAGCAGTTTGTCGCCGATGAGCGTGGGAGCCTTGCGTTTGATATCGGCCAAGGTCGATTTCAGCATCGAGACGGCATCAAGCAGGGCCTGCTCTTCACCGACCGGGGCCTTGAGCGAATACTCGTTGCCCAGGATGGAGAAGACGTTGACCGCCTCCCTGTCCGTACTCATGCGCTGACGGCACCGGCGCTGGCGCGTTCAACCAGGGCTTGGATACGGGCAGTAGTGGCGCCCTGCTTCTCTTCCTGTTCCATCAGGCTCAGTTGCAGGCCGTCGTTTTCTTCCTTGGCCTGGGCCAGTTCAGTGCTCAAACGGGTATTGGTTTCAGCCAGTTGCTGGTTCTGTTGCACCAGGTCGCTGACCAGTTGTTCCAGTTGACTCAGGGATGCTTCCAACATGATCGAATCTCAAGTATTTCAGGGGCGCACAAGATAAAGAAAACTCACCTTGCAAGCCAGGGTTTATCGGCATTTGCGCAGCTAATTTCATCTGCACACGGCCCCACATGGACTGCCATTTGGCGGATCGGTTCCGCCCCTTCGTCGCCCCCTTCTGGCCTTTGGTCATCGCGGTGCGACATTTGGTCCCTAAAGACTTGGCTGAAATGACCGATAGGTGTGCCATTCCCCCCTTGTTGTCGCACGGATCGCGCCCGCACTCCGGTAACTACCCATGTCCCTTAGAAGTATGAATATCGCGCCCCGAGCGCTGCTCGGCTTTGCCTTTATCGGCACCCTGATGATTGTGCTCGGCGTTTTCTCGCTGGTGCAGATGGGCAACATCCGCAGCGCGGGCGTGAACATCGAAACCAACACCATGCCCAGCATCACTAACCTCGACGACATACGCCAGTTGAGCCTGCGCCTGCGTGTGCAAGCCTTCCGCATGCTGACCACCCGTGAGCCGGCCATCCAGCAACAGATCAATAGCACCTTGACCCAACGTAACCAGCAACTGGCCAGTGCCCAGGCGACCTACGCCAAGCTGATCAGTGGTGATGAGGAACAACGGGCCTATCAGGATTTCCAACGCCTGATCGGCGAGTATCGGGACCTCGAAGCGCGCATGCGTTCGCTGAACGATGCCGGCAAAGTAGTCGAACTGACCGCCTTGGTGACCCATGAGCTGCAAGCCAACTCCGACCAACTGACCGCCTCGCTGGACAAGCTGGTCGAGATCAACACCCGGCAAACGGCCGACGCCAACAAGGTCGCGGCCAACCAGTACTCCACCGCCTTCACCTTGGTGGTGATCCTGCTGATCATCGCCAGCATGCTGACCTTCGTTTTTGCCTGGCTGCTGACCCGCAGCATTGTGCAGCCGATCGATCGGGCGCTGGCCGCTGCCGAGGAAATTGCCGAAGGCAACCTGACCCGCACCATCCATATCGATGGTAACGATGAGGCCGCACGCCTGCTAAGCGCCATGGAGAAGATGCAAAACAAATTGCGCGACACCCTGCAGCGCATCTCGGGCTCCGCTACCCAACTGGCGTCGGCCGCCGAAGAGCTCAACAGCGTTACCGACGAAAGCGCGCGCGGCCTGACCCAACAGAATCACGAGATCGAACAGGCGGCGACTGCCGTCAACGAAATGACCAGCGCCGTGGAAGAAGTGGCGCGCAACGCCGTCAGCACTTCCGAAGCGTCCAAGGACGCCACCAGCTCGGCCAGCGACGGCCGTGACCTGGTGCAGGAAACCGTGGGCGCCATCGAGCGCATGAGCAGCGACGTGCAAAGCACCGCCGACCTGATCGGCAACCTGGCCGAAGAGTCCCGTGACATCGGCAAGGTGCTGGACGTGATTCGCGGCTTGGCCGACCAGACCAACCTGCTGGCCCTGAACGCCGCTATCGAAGCTGCGCGCGCCGGTGAAGCCGGCCGTGGTTTTGCCGTGGTGGCCGATGAAGTACGTGCCTTGGCACATCGCACCCAGCAGTCCACCTCGGAAATCGAGCGGATGATCGGCAGCATCCAGGGCGGTACCGAACAGGCGGTGAATTCCATGCGCAACAGCACCGAACGCGCCGAGTCGACCCTGAACATCGCCAAAGGCGCGGGCCTGGCACTGGATACCATCAACGGCGCCATCGTGCAGATCAACGAACGTAACCTGGTGATTGCCAGCGCCGCCGAAGAGCAGGCCCAGGTGGCCCGCGAAGTGGACCGCAACCTGGTGAACATCCGTGATTTGTCAGTGCAATCGGCGGCTGGGGCCACCCAGACCACTGCGGCCAGCGCCGAGTTGTCGCGTTTGGCGGTGGACCTGAACAGCATGGTTTCGCGGTTTAGCCTGTGATTTGAGGTGCTCTTTTCGCGGATAAATCCGCTCCTACACGGCTGCCGTAGGAGCGGATTCATCCGCGAAGCAGGCGCCTGGGTCTAAAACTCGATCCGCACATCGCCTTTCGGCACGCTGCAGCACGACAGGATGTAACCCTCCGCCACGTCGTCGTCGGTGATCCCGCCGTTGTGCTCCATCTCGACTTCCCCACCCAACTTCAGCACCTTGCAAGTACCACAGATACCCATGCCGCAGGCCTTGGGGATCATCAGGCCAAGCTTGGCGGCTGCCGCGTGCACGGTTTCGCCCGGGGCCACGCGGATGCTCTTGCCCGCAGCGGTGAACTCCACTTGATGCAGGTCGGCCGAATCCACTTCCGGCGCATCGGCCGCTTCCGCAGCCTGTTCCACGGCGTCGGCGCGCACTTCGGGTGGCGTCGCGCCAAACGACTCTTCATGGTAGCGCGACATGTCGAAGCCATTGGCTTCCAGCAAGCGCTTGACCGCATTCATGTAGGGCGTGGGGCCGCAGCAGAATACTTCACGCTCCATGAAGTCCGGGGCGATCAGGTCCAGCAGCTTGTGGTTAAGGTAACCGCGATAGCCGGCCCAGGGCTCGCCCAGGCCGTGTTTTTCGCAAATCAGGTGCAGGCTGAAGTTGTCGATCCGCGAGGCCATGTGCTCAAGTTCGCGGTGGTAGATGATGTCCTTGGGCGAACGGGCGCTGTGCACGAACACCATGTCGACGTTGGCGTTGGTATCGTAGAACCAACGCGCCATCGACATCACCGGGGTAATACCCACACCGCCGCTGAGGTACAGCACCTTGGGCGCCGGCGCGTCGATGGCGTTGAACAGCCCGACCGGGCCATGCACCGCTAGCTCCTGGCCCTCGTGCAAGGTGTCGTGCAGCCAGTTGGAAACCCGCCCGCCCGGCACGCGCTTGATGGTGATCGAAAAGCTGTAGGGCACCGACGGCGAGCTTGAGATGGTATAGGAGCGCATCACCGGCTCGCCTTCGATTTCCAGCTCCAGGGTCACGAACTGCCCGGGCTTGAAAAAGAACAAAATCGGCTGGTCGGCCATGAAACAGAAGGTGCGCACGTCCCAGGTTTCCTGGATTACCTTGACGCAACGGACGATGTGCCGGCCGTTGGCCCAGGTCTGGGTGTTGACGGGGCTCAGGAAGCTGTTGGACATGCTTATCTCCACGGCCGACTGTCGGCCTCATGGAGAAGGATTCTGCGTGGGCGCAACGGCAGTCACTTTCCTATCTGCGACATTCACATGCTTATGGCGACCAGCCCCATAGGGTAAGGGCTGGCGCGTCGGGAACGGAATTGGCCATGTCGCCCATGGATAAGGTTCGCGACGCGCCCAGGCACACACTCCATCGCAAATACACCCGCTTCAACGAGCCTTGCGCTGCAAACCGTATCAGCCACTTTTCGCGGCCACACAGATGGCCATGAGGACACACACGATGGACGTCACTGCAACTCTAAGCCTGGGCGACCCACTGGAACCCGCACGCAAGGCCACCGCACAAATGCTGCAGAACCGCGAGCGTACCTTCTCGCTGCCGCAGCCGTTCTACAGCGACGAGCGGTTGTTCGAAATCGACATGCAAGAGATCTTCCTGAAAGAATGGCTGATCGCCGGCATGACCGCCGAGATCCCGGCCAAAGGCAACTTCATCACCCTGCAGATCGGCAAGAACCCGATCATCGTGGTGCGTGGCGTGGACGGCGTGGTGCACGCCTTCCACAACGTGTGCCGCCACCGCGGTTCGCGCCTGTGCACCAGCGAAAAGGGCAAGGTCGCCAAGCTGGTGTGCCATTACCACCAGTGGACCTACGAGCTGGACGGCCGCCTGTTGTTCGCCGGCACCGAGATGGGCGCCGACTTCGACATGAAGCAGTACGGCCTCAAACCGGTGAACGTGAAAACGGCCGGTGGCTACATCTTCATCAGCCTGGCCGAGAACCCGCCGGCCATTGATAACTTCCTGGCCACGCTCACCCATTACATGGAACCGTACGACATGGAAAACACCAAGGTGGCGGTGCAAACCACCTTGATGGAAAAAGCCAACTGGAAGCTGGTGCTGGAAAACAACCGCGAGTGCTACCACTGCGGTGGCTCGCACCCGGAACTGTTGAAAACCCTGCTGGAATGGGACGACGTCACCGACCCGCGCGCCGACCAGGCATTCAAGGACCACGTGGCCGCCTCCGCCGCCGCCTGGGAAGCCGAGAAAATCCCTTACGCCCACGCCAGCCACGGCCTGCGCAACCGCATCGTGCGCATGCCGCTGCTCAAAGGCACCGTGTCCATGACCCTGGACGGCAAGGTCGGCTGCAAAAAACTGATGGGCCGCATCCAGAACCCCGACCTGGGCTCGATGCGCATCCTGCACCTGCCGCACTCCTGGAACCACTGCATGGGCGATCACATCATCGTGTTCACCGTGTGGCCGATCAGCGCCCAGGAAACCATGGTCACCACCAAATGGCTGGTGCACAAGGACGCCGTCGAAGGCGTGGACTACGACGTGGAGCGCATGCGCCAGGTGTGGGACGCCACCAACGACCAGGACCGCCGCCTGGCCGAGGAAAACCAGCGTGGCATCAACTCCACTGCCTATCAGCCTGGGCCGTACTCCAAGACCTATGAGTTTGGCGTAGTGAACTTCATCGACTGGTACAGCGAGCGCCTGCTGAGCAACCTGGGGGCAGAGCCTGCCGCCTACCTGAAGGGCGTAGCCGTACACGAATAACCCCACGCTTTCGCGGATACCCCGCTCCCCCTTGTAGGAGCGGACTTTATCCGCGAAAGCCCCACCCCGATACAACTGCCTAAAAAACAACCAACCCGCTCAAACACCCCGCTACGTGGGCCACGCGCCCTACATCAACAACTTATCCACAGGCCCACCCACAGCAATTGTGGGCAACTCCCTTTGCAGCTGTGGAGAAATCGAAGAAAAACCGTGACTTATCCCAAAAGCCAATTTTATGACTGCACTGATCAATTTTTGATCAATACTCTGTAAGCCACGTATTTCGTGGCCTGTAGATGTACGCAAACACCTTATCCACAGAAGCGCCAACAGACTTTGTGTGCAACTTTGGATAACCCAAGCCGGGGTTGTGGAAAACCGCTGAAGCTCACGATTTAAAAGGCTTCCATAGGTTTTGTGGCTGAAGAAAGTGCCAATTGATCAAATAACGACCAATAGTGTCGAGCCCTTACACAGTAAGGCTTACAGCCATAAGCGAACAGATTATCCACAGGGCAACCCACGCGAATTGTGGGCAACCCGGCAGCAGCGTTTTATCTTATGCACAGCGAAAACCCAGTAAAAACCGTCAGTTAGCTTGGCTAATTTTCGTACAACCGGCTACAGGGCGCAGCCGGCGGGGCGTGTGGCATTGCGCGAACAACTTATCCACAGAGTGGCCAACAGGGATTGTGTGTAATTTGGGAAACGTCCTACATCCTTGTGCATATCCGTCGCGATACCCTGCGCAACGTCGTCTCATAGACGTCCGGGTTTAGCGACCCGCACCGGTTGTACCGCAGCACCATGTCGCTTATTAAAATAAGCGCTATGGCGGCTGCGTGTGGGAGGCCTTCGGGCCTGCCGGCACCGGTCCGGTTCGCTAACCTGCACGCAGCTGCCACCCTTTTCGGGCCGCAGCTCTCGTTAACTGACAGGAGTTGAACCATGACCGAAGACGTCACTCCCCCCTTACCCACGCACCACACCAGCGCCCTGCCCTTCGGCACCTGCGGCGCAGATAACCTGCCGCTATTCATCGTGCGCGAAGGCATCGGCCTGGAAGACGCCTTGGTGCACGTGTCCCACTTGCTGCGTTGCGCCCACGATTCGGCCTACGAACTGTGCGACAGCGCCACTCGCCAGCGCGGGCTGGTGTGGTCGACCGTGCATTCGATCGAGGCGGCCAAGGGGTTGGTGGATGCGCTACTCGAAAGCCCCCTGTAGCTGGGCCACAGGCCTTCGCGTCATACCACAACGGCACCTTCACACCACGCGAGCGGTGTCATGACAGAAAAACGGAAAGCCCATGCTGAATTTTATTAAAGAGACAGTGCGCTCGCGAAAGATACTTTTCACGAGCGCTAGCAGCATGGTCGTCATCTTGAAGATCTGCTCAATAGCACCCGCCTTGCTCTTGGGCAAATTAATTGATGGGCTTTACAATAGAGAAACCATCGACATCCATAACATCATCACGTTACTGAGCGCATTTGTGCTGCTAATCATCGTTCAGTCAGTCATAAACCCACTGCAAGCCTACCAACTTGTAAAACTTGTGCAAACCACACTAAAAGACAGCTCCATTGCCTGGACTAAAACCATACTGGCAAAAGAATTTGACGCCTTCTCGGCACTGAGGGTAGGTAGCCTCATAAAATCCGTGGAGCGAGGAATAACAGCACATGAAAAGCTGCTCACATTTTTCATCTTGACCGGCGTACCGCTTATCATTGAAGTCGCGATTGTCGCTCTGGTCTTCCTCTACGTCGGGGGCGGCTGGCTCTTCCTTTCGCTGTTTTGCATCTCTGGTATTTTCTTGACCGTCTGCCACTACCTTATCAATTGGAGGCGGCCACACTTGCGCGCGGTAAACGATGAAGAGGATATCCTTGCCAGTCGACTTTACGAAACGTTGCAAGCCGGCAAGTCTTTGAAGCTTGAGCGGGCGATTGACACGGCACTTCACCCCCTGTGCAATGCCTATGGAAGCTATGCAGAAGCTGCCATCAAAGTCGCCAGTTCGGGGGCGATCATGGGTTCTGTGAAAATTATATTCATTGGCCTCTCTACGGCTGGGGTACTGGCTTGGGGGATACAAGACCAACTGACCCAGCAGCCGCAACTCAGTATTGGTGAGCTCGTCGCGCTATTTTCAATAGCAGGCAGTTTCCTCGCCAATATCAGCGGCCTCTCCGATGCGTACAGAACGCTGGACCAATTTCTCGTAGACAAGCAGCGACTGCAACACTTGTTAGGTCTGCCTGAGCCTTTTGAACTGGCTAAAAATCGGCCATTGCCCCACCCAACCCTTTCAACGCTCAGCTTGGGCTCAGCTAATATGAACTCTCGCACCCCACACAATAGACCTCTGATTTTCAATTCAAGCGAGTCAGTGGCGATCATAGGCCCAAGCGGCGCGGGTAAAACAACTCTGCTGGAGGGCTTGGCCGGGACGTTAGTGGCTTATCGTGAGCATATCGCCGTAAACGATCAGCCTCTAGAAACATTCGGTATGGACGCTTTTTTCAACCAAGTCAGGTACTGCCCGCAAAGCCCGATTTTCCTTGAAGGCCCTTTCGGCCAGTCAGTTCTATATGGGCAAGAAGCCTCGCCAGCGTTAGCGCTGTCCATAGCAGAACTTGGTCTTGGCGACATCGCAACAAATCGAATTATCAGCGAAGGTGCGAAGAACATCTCCGGCGGCGAAGCTAAGCGCCTGTCGCTGCTGCGACTGATAAACCGCCCTGGGCGGTTCAACCTTTTTGACGAGCCGACGGCATCGCTGGACCACGAATCAGCGCAGCCCGTATGGGCAGCCCTCTTTTCGGTGTTTCGGGGTAAAGGGTTGATCTGTGTGACCCACGACGTGCAAGCCCTTCAGTTCTTCGACCGAATCATCATTTTGAAAGGGAACGTCGTGATCGCTGATGCACCCTGGCGTGCACTCAAGGACCAAAAAATCCTGAGTGACACGCTCTTGGAGATGAACATCAAATCGGAGTAGCCGACTTATCGCACCACGCCTTCCTCTATCAGCAACTTGAGAATTGCCTCGGCGCTGGCTTGGGGCGTCAAGTCTTTCAACACCTGCCCGCCCCCCCCACTCGCCTTCGCCGTAGCCGCCTTCATCCGGTCCGCGCCGCTCTTGGCCTTGATCACCTTCAAGCGCTTGGGCCGTGGCTTGGCTACCTGCAGCGTGACGCTTGTGTATAACTGGTCTTCAACGATTTCCACTTCATGCGGCGCCAACTCGCCCCGCTGTGCTGGGCCGTAGGCACTCTGCCGGGGCTTGGGCGCAGCGTTATCCACAGTTGCGAGCATGGGCAGGCGCACTTTCAGCCGGCGGCGTTGGCCGCGCGGCAAGGCTTGCAGCACCTGGGCGACGCCGTTGTGGATAGATTCGACCTCGGCCAGGCCGACCACCACTGGCCAGCCCAAACGCTCGGCCAGCAAGAATGGCAACATACCGGAACCTTCGCCGGTTTCCGCCTGGCTGCCGGTGAGCACCAGTTGGGCACCAGCCTCACGCAGGTGGTCGGCCAGTGCCGGCAGGGCGTCGGCGCCGGGGTGTTGTTCCAGCACATGCAGTTGCTTGAGGCCCATGCCCAGGTAGGCGCGCAGCGCCGGCTCTGCCACGTCGCCGGCGTGCAGCACCTGCAAGTTATCCCCAGCCAGTTGCAGGCCCAGTTCCACGGCACGCGAGTCCTGCTCGGCGCGGCGGGCGCGGCCAGAGGTGGGATGGCTGCCGATGGAGACCAGGCTGATCACTTTGGTGTTCATGCGGCGATTCCTGTGCGGGCTTCGTTACGGTAGGCCTCGACGGCGGCAATCAACGCCTGCAGGATCGCGGCGCTGTCGCCGATCACCGACAAGTCGGCGCGCTTGATCATGTCGCAGGTTGGGTCCAGGTTGATCGCCACCACCTTGTCGCAGGCACCAATGCCCTGCAAATGCTGGATGGCACCCGAGATACCCACGGCCACGTAGACTCGGGCCGTGACCCAGGTGCCGCTGGCGCCCACTTGGCGGTCGCGGCTCATGAAGCCATCGTCCACGGCCACCCGCGAGGCGCCTTCGGTGGCGCCCAAGGCGTGGGCGGTGCGGTGGAACAGGTCCCAGTCCTTGACGCCATTGCCACCGGAGAAAATGAATTCGGCCTCGGCCATGGGAATGGCTGCCGGGTCGACCGCCACCGCGCCCAGGTCCTCGATGCGCGACAGGCTGCGCAACGGCGCTGTGGATAACGCCACTGGCAATACTTCATGACGGGTTTCATCCACAGGCTCGGCGCACTCGGCGGCCGCCAGGATCAAGCGTGGCATCGCCCGCGCGAGGTCTTGCTGCCCGGCACCGGCGCGGCCTATGCACTGACCGCCCTTGACCTGCCATACCCGCGTGGCGGGTCGCTCGCCCAAGCTTGCGCCCAAGCGACGGCCCAACTCACCGCCGCCGGTGCGGCTGTCTGGCAATAACCAGTGCCGTGGGCTGAACTGGTTATCCACAGCGCGCAACCCTTGGATGCGCTGCTCCGGTGCATAACCTTCAAATTCGTCACCGCAAATCTGCAGCAAGCGATCGACACCGTTGCTGGCGAAAGCAGTTTCCTTGTGCTCGCCAAACACAACGGCCAGCACGGCACCGTCCTTGCCCGCCAATTGATGCGCCAGGCCCAGCAGGTCGCGGTCGTGGCTGCTCAGGCGGCCACCCACCATGTCCGGCACCACAGCGATGTAGAACGCCGGGTTGGCTACCTGATGCAACGGCAGTTGCACGTCTGCCACGGCACTGCGCTTGATCGCACCGCCCTGCTGGGCACCACTGCGATCGATGCGTTTGACCCCGTTGGGGCCAATAAAGCCCACGGCATGGGGATTCTTGCGGATGACGCCAGCTGGGCCCATCCATGAGGTTTGCACTGGCTGCATGGCTGCATGCAACGGGTGCAGACGATTGCGGGCGATCCACTCGGCACGTGGGTCGCGGCGGATAATATCGCTCATCAATGCACCTCCGCAGGTTCGCGCTTGATAGGGGCAGGTTTGGCGGGTGTCACGTCTTCCAACAAAGCGTCGGCTACCAACTCGGCGATGTCCTTGATCAAGGGGCGTGGCTCGACCACGCCTTCCAGCATCGCGGTGCATTGCGGGCAACCCACGGCGACCACTTCTGCCTGGGTTTCACGGATATCGTCCATGCGCATGTCGGGGATACGCTGCTTGCCAGGGATATCAGTGATCGGCGCACCGCCGCCACCGCCGCAGCAGCGGGACCTGAAGCCTGAACGCTGCATCTCGCGCACCTCGATGCCCAGCGCCTTGAGCACATCGCGCGGCGCCTGGTATTCACCGTTGTAGCGGCCCAGGTAGCACGGGTCGTGATAGGTCACGCTTGCGCCCTTGTGCTGGCCCAGGTTGAGTGCGCCGTTGGTCACAAGTTCTGCCATGTAGGTGCTGTGGTGCAGCACTTCGTAGACGCCGTCGAAAGCGCCGTATTCATTTTTCAGCACGTGGAAGCTGTGCGGGTCGCACGTGACGATGCGTTGGAAGCGGTACTTGGCCAGGGTGCGAATGTTGCGGTTGGCCAGCAGCTGGAACGTCGCTTCGTCGCCCAGGCGACGGGCCACGTCACCGCTGTCGCGCTCTTCCAAGCCCAGCACGGCGAAGTCGACTTTGGCCGCCTTCAGCACTTTGACGAAGGCGCGCAGGGTGCGCTGGTTGCGCATGTCGAAAGCACCGTCGCCCACCCAGAACAGCACGTCGGCTTCGTGTTTGTCGCTCATCAGGTTCAGGTTCAGGTCGGCCGCCCAGTTCATCCGACCACCGGGGGCGAAACCGCCTGGGTTGTCGGTGGCGATCAGGTTGTCCAGCACCTCGGCGCCCTTGTTGGGCGTGGCGCCTTTTTCCAGGGTCAGGTGGCGGCGCATGTCGACGATGGCGTCCACGTGCTCGATCATCATCGGGCACTCTTCCACGCAAGCGCGGCAGGTGGTGCACGACCATAGGGTGTCGGCGTCCACCAAGCCGTTGACGATGGGCTGGTGCGGGTTGCCGGCGTGCTCGCCAATGGCTTTGCCAGGGTACGGGCTACCGGCAAACTTGGCATCGGTGCCGCCAGCCAGGCCGACCACCATGTCCTGAATCAGTTTTTTCGGGTTCAACGGCTGGCCGGCAGCGAACGCCGGGCACGCCGCTTCGCACTTGCCGCACTGCACGCAGGCGTCAAAACCGAGCAACTGGTTCCAGGTGAAGTCCTTGGGCTTTTCTACGCCCAGCGGCGCATGCGGGTCTTCCAGGTCCAGTGGCTTGAGGCCCGTGGAACGGCCACCGCCAAAGCGCTCGGCGCGACGGTGCCAAGCCAGGTGCAGGGCCCCGGCGAAGGCATGTTTCATTGGCCCGCCCCAGGTCATGCCGAAGAACAATTCGGACACGCCCCACAACACGCCTACACCAAGGATGACAGCCAGCACCCAGCCGCCAAAGTCAGCGGGCAGGATGCCAGCCACTGGCAAGGTGAGCAGGAAAAAACTTACGGCGAATGCCAGCAGGCTTTTCGGCAGGCGCATCCACGGCCCTTTTGACAGGCGCGCGGGG
Organism: Pseudomonas abieticivorans; assembly: GCF_023509015.1. Taxonomy (NCBI): domain Bacteria; kingdom Pseudomonadati; phylum Pseudomonadota; class Gammaproteobacteria; order Pseudomonadales; family Pseudomonadaceae; genus Pseudomonas; species Pseudomonas abieticivorans. The sequence goes on along the minus strand of NZ_CP094975.1, from coordinate 3,060,179 downwards.
GGATTGAGGCGGCGTTTGAACACGAACAGCGCACCGACGAACATCAGCACCGTGGCGAACAGCAGCGCATAGCCAAGGATGCGATTGTGCAGGCCAAAACCATGCACCAGGATCGCCAGCACCGCGGCCAGTACGAAGCCGCCGGCCGTGGCCACGTGGGTGTTGGCCATGTATTTGTCACGGGCGACCACGTGGTGCAGGTCGACCATGTAGCGCTTGGGCATGGCGAACAGGCCGCCCAGCAAGTCGACTTTCGCCGCCCGGCCCTGACGCCACATCCGCGCCCTGCGCAACGCGCCGAGGGCGGCAAGGCCAACGGCCGCGAACAGCAGGATGGGAAGAAGAGTGTTTAGCATGGGGGACTCCCACCAATACATCTGAAAAAACACACCCCCCTTGTAGGAGCGGATTTATCCGCGAAAAGCACGCCACTGTGTATCAGGCAAACCGCGTGGCACTTTTCGCGGATAAATCCGCTCCTACTGGGGGGATAGGAGGCCTTAGAAATCTTTACACAACCGCAGCGCGTCATAGATCGCAGCGTGGGTGTTGCGCTGCGCCACACAGTCACCGATGCGGAACAGCAGGTAGCCGTCACCGCCCTGGCTCAACGAAGGCTGCGGCTGGATCGCGAACAGGGCGTCGATGTCGATTTGGCCCTTGTTGCGCGAGCCTTGCTTGAGTGCGTAGTAGATTTCTTCGTCCGGGCGCACGCCGTTCTCGACCACCACCTGGTCCACCACACGCTCTTCCTTGGCCCCGGTGTATTCGTTCTCCAGCACCGCTACCAGCTTGTCGCCCTCGCGGTAGACCTTTTCCAGCATCAGGTCACCGGTCATGATCACTTCCTTGGGGTACATGCTGCGGTAGTACGTGGGGAACGACGTACCGCCGATGGCCACGCCCGGCTTGATGTCGTCGGTGACGATCTCGACCTGGCTGCCCTTGTCGGCCAGGAAATCGGCCACCGACATCCCGGTGAATTCGCAGATGGTGTCGTACACCAGCACGTTCTTGCCCGGCGCTACCTTGCCATCCAGCACGTCCCAGCTACTGACCACCAGACCTTCGGCGGCGCCCCAGTGTTCGTTCTGCTCCAGGAACGGGTGGCCACCCACCGCCAACACCACGACGTCGGGGCGCAGGTCCATGATGGTGTCGGCATCGGCTGCCGTGCCCAGGCGCAGGTCGACTTTCAAGCGTGCCAGTTCCAGCTGGAACCAGCGGGTAATGCCGGCGATCTGGTCGCGTTGTGGTGCTTTGGAGGCGGTGGTGATCTGCCCGCCGATGAATTCTTTTTTCTCGAACAGCGTCACGTCGTGGCCGCGCTCGGCCGACACCCGCGCCGCTTCCATGCCCGCGGGGCCTGCGCCTACCACCACGACCTTGCGTTTCACGCCGGTGGTCTTTTCGATGATGTGCGGCACGCCCATGTATTCACGGCTGGTGGCGGCATTCTGGATGCACAGCACGTCTAGGCCTTGGTACTGGCGGTCGATGCAGTAGTTGGCACCCACGCATTGTTTGATCTGGTCAATCTGGCCCATCTTGATCTTGGCGATCAGGTGCGGGTCGGCGATGTGCGCACGGGTCATGCCGACCATGTCCACGTAGCCGCCCTCCAGAATGCGCGTGGCCTGGTTCGGGTCCTTGATGTTCTGCGCGTGCAATACCGGAACCTTGACCACTTCCTTGATACCGGCAGCCAGGTGCAAGAACGGCTCCGGTGGATAACTCATGTTGGGGATAACGTTGGCCAGCGTGTTGTGGGTGTCGCAACCGGAACCCACCACGCCGAGGAAATCGATCATGCCGGTGTCGGAGTAGTACTTGGCGATTTCCTTCATGTCCTCGTGGCTCAGGCCATCGGGGTGGAATTCATCGCCGCAGATACGCAGGCCCACGCAGAAATCGTCGCCCACTTCCTTGCGCACGGCCTTGATCACTTCCATGCCGAAGCGCATGCGGTTCTCAAAGCTGCCACCCCATTCGTCGGTGCGCTTGTTGACCCGTGGGCTCCAGAACTGGTCGATCATGTGCTGGTGTACCGCCGACAGTTCCACACCGTCCAGGCCGCCAGCCTTGGCCCGCGCCGCAGCACTGGCGTAGTTGCCGATTACCCGCCAGATTTCTTCCGGTTCGATGGTCTTGCACGTGGCGCGGTGTACCGGCTCGCGGATGCCCGACGGCGACATCAGCGTAGGCCAGTGCTCGCCGTCCCAGCGCGAACGGCGGCCCATGTGGGTAATCTGGATCATGATCTTGGCGCCATGCTTGTGCATGGCGTCGGCCAGGTTCTGGAAGTGCGGGATGATCTTGTCGGTGGCCAGGTTGACCGACTTCCACCAGCCCTGCGGGCTGTCGATGGCAACGCTGGACGAGCCGCCGCATATGGCCAGGCCGATGCCGCCTTTGGCTTTCTCTTCGTAGTATTTGACGTAACGATCAGTGGTCATGCCGCCATCGGTGGCATACACCTCGGCGTGCGCGGTGCTGAGCACGCGGTTGCGGATCGTCAGCTTGCCGATCTGGATCGGCTGGAACATCGCTTCGAAAGCCATGACGGTTATTCCTCGACTTACAACGGCTTGACGGTAAACAGGCCATCTTCGTGGCCCTCTTGCGATCCGCCGTACACCTGTTCGGCGACGGTGCGGATGGAGCTGCCACTGGCCGCCAGGATCTGGTCCATGGCGCCGGCAAACCAGCCGGTGAACATGTAGTCCACCTTGCGGCCGACCTTGCCGTACACATACACGAAGCAGGAGTGCTCGAGCTTGACGCTGGCGGTGCCTTTTTCAAGGTCGATGTCCTGGATCTTGAACAGGCCCCAGCCGCGCTGTGACAAGCGCTTCATGTAGTGTTCGAACACCGCGACGCCTTCCAGGCCGTGGCACTCGGCTTCTTTCTCGCACCAGTGCCAGGCCGACTTGTAGCCCGCCTTGTAGAGGATCTCGGCGTAGGCGTCGGCACCCAGCACTTCCTCGATACCCATGTGGTTGTTGACGAAGAAATGCCGCGGCACGTACAGCATCGGCAAAGCGTCGGAGGTCCAGACACCGGTCTCGCTGTCGACTTCGATAGGTAATTGCGGGGCGATCTTGGCCATGGAAAGTTAACTCCAGAAAGTTTGAAATAAGAGGTGGGGCGGGTTAAGGCGTTACTCGCCCCAAACATCCTTCAAGACGTTGACCCAGTTTTCGCCCATGATCTTGCGCACCACGCGCTCGCTGTGGCCGCGCTTGAGCAGCGTTTCGGTCAGGTTCGGGAACTCACCCACGGTGCGAATGCCCAGCGGGTTGATGATCTTGCCGAAGCTGGTCAGGCGCCGGGCGTAGCCCTTGTCGTGGGTCAGGTATTCGAAAAAGTCCTGGCCATGGCCTTGGGTGAAGTCGGTGCCGATGCCGATGGCGTCTTCGCCGACGAGGTTCATGGTGTATTCGATGGCTTCGGCGTAATCGTCGATGGTCGAATCGATGCCCTTGGCCAAAAACGGCGCGAACATGGTCACGCCGACGAAACCGCCGTGGTCGGCAATAAATTTAAGTTCGGCATCGGACTTGTTGCGCGGGTGCTCTTTGAGGCCCGAGGGCAGGCAGTGCGAGTAGCACACCGGCTTCTTGGATTCGAGGATGACTTCTTCGGAAGTCTTGGAGCCGACGTGGGACAGGTCGCACATCACCCCTACGCGGTTCATCTCGCCGACGATTTCACGGCCAAACCCCGACAACCCGCCGTCGCGTTCGTAGCAACCGGTGCCCACCAGGTTCTGGGTGTTGTAGCACATCTGCACGATGCCCACGCCCAGCTGCTTGAACACTTCCACGTAACCAATCTGGTCTTCGTAAGCGTGAGCGTTCTGGAAGCCAAAGAGGATGCCGGTCTTGCCCAGCTCCTTGGCTTTACGGATGTCGGCCGTGGTACGCACCGGCATCACCAAGTCGCTGTTTTCGCGCATCAGCTTCTGGCTGCTGCAGATGCTGTTGATGGTGGCCTGGAAGCCTTCCCATACCGACACGGTGCAATTGGCCGCGGTCAGGCCGCCTTTGCGCATGTCTTCAAACAGTTCACGGTTCCACTTGGCAATGATCAGCCCGTCGATAACGATGCTGTCGGCGTGCAATTCGGCTGGGCTCATCAGGCTGTCCCCTTTGGCAATACAGGCGCCGAATCGTCTGCCGGCGCTTTGGGGCCAGCATATGCCTGCGCGCCAGAGGAGCCGGACGCAAAAACGACAGGGGAATCACTGAAAGCGTCAACAGGTACAATCGCGTCGCAGCCGACGGCAGCGATTCGCGCAACGTTCACTGTTCTTTAGCCGTTTCCTGAGCCAAAATCCCTTTTATTGTTCTGTTCACCTGGCGGGGATGTCGCAAAATGAAATCATGGTTACTGTTATTGGCCTTGGCCGCCACGGGTGCGCACGCCGCCGGCGACGGCCCGACGCCCTGCGACAACGTAGACGACAGCAAAGCCAGCCTGGCCTGCTCGGACTACAACAAGAAAACCGCCGAAAGCGAACTGGCTGATTCCTACAAGGACCTGCTGGACCGCGCCAAGACCGGATTGAATGGCGAACCGGCCAAGCAAGCCAAAATAGTCGACCTGATCAAGACGGCTCAGGCGCAATGGGTAAAAACCCGCGATGCCGATTGCGCGGTGGAAACCTTCGAAGCCAAGCCGGGCACACCCGAGTTCACCACCGCCCAGGACGACTGCCTGGCGCAGAAGAGCGACGAGCGCTCGGAGTATTTGCAAACCCTGGCGAGCCCAGGTGATGAGGGCGATTCCCCCGAGCAGTAATTGCCCGAGGAAAAGCCTTCGTCTACCCTCGGCTGTGGCGATCTGCCTACGATGGGGCCCTTGAACAGGCATCTCTGTTCAAGGCTCACATCAAGGAAGATCAGATGAGTAATATAAAGATTGAAATAAATGTCGGCCCCGACGAGAGCAGTTGCTCGGTAAAGGGCTCTGGCAGCGGCATATCAACCGTTAGCTCCGGCGAAGCCATGGGTTTATCAAACGACCTGTTTGTCGGCGCCATTGGTGGCCAGAATGTCGACCAAGGGCCGAACATTATTCATTGGAACCACCCGCTGCATAAAGAAAAGAACTATCAGTTACCTTGCAAGCACATCAAGGTAATTGATTGCGCCATTGACTCTATTCGATACAGACCCACCATACTGAAGACCGCCACCTTCGATAACGTTGCAAGCAACACGGCGGCCACCTACGACACACGCTTAAAACAGGAAGTCACGCAAACCGTCGAGTCCAGCTGGAGCAGCAGCAGGACTCTGGAGCAGTCGCTTTCGGTTTCGTATGAGATTGGCTTTGGGTTATCAGCAGAGGCCAGCCTTTCATATAGCAAGTCCTGGGAAGAGAGCCATACTAAATCAAGAGCCATCGCACTGGCCTCGGAAGCCGGCGTATCGGTAACGATTAACCCGGGCGACAAGAAAGTTGCATCACTCAGCGCCTATCAAGGAACACTAATTCTCAAGGTCAGGTACCTCACCACCTACATGGGGACGGTGATCGGTGAATATAATCGGCCTAATCAGTTTCTCAAGTTCAGCCCCTTCGACATCAGTTGGTTATATATGTTCGATGACGAAGACGATGCAATCATCACTACCGAAACCATCGAAGTCGGCTTTTACTCCAGAGTCCACGTGACCCTCAGCGACGCCTGAGGCCTTGAACTGGAACACGGTCTATGGCCTGATTCAGGCATAGACCGGCCGTTCCGGCCGGTACGTCTTTCAAGGCCTACCATGCATATCTGCGGTATCGAAATCAAAGCCAGCGAAGCCATCTTCGCCCTCGCCAGCCGTAATGGCAGCGACCTGGCGCACCAGCCCATTACCTTGAAAAAGCTAGCCTTGGAAGATGATGACGAAGCCTCCAACGTCAAGGCATTCGCCGCGCAGTTGGCGGCCTTCGTCAAGGCGCACGCCGTCACCCACATCGCCATCAAAAAGCGCAGCAAAAAAGGCGAGTTTGCCGGTGGCCCCACCACCTTCAAGATCGAAGGCATTTTCCAGCTCCTGGAAGGCTGCGAGGTAACGTTGCTGTCACCACAAACCATCAACGCACAAAACAAAAAGCACGACTTCGCGCTGCACGCCACGCTGAACAAATATCAGCATGAAGCCTACAAGACAGCATGCGCGGCGTTGATGAAAACTTAACTGAGCAGCCGGTCTTCTCGCGGGCACCGGGTAAACCGTGCTCTGTAGCTGCGGGTGAAATACGACGCGGACTCAAACCCGCAGGCAATACTGACCTCCAACACGCTCAGGTCAGTCTGGCGCAGTAATTGCCGGCCCTTTTCCAGGCGCAAACGCAAGTAAAAGGCACTGGGCGTGTCATTCAGGTAAAGCTTGAATAACCGCTCCAATTGCCGCCGGGTAACGCTGATCGACTCGGCCAGCGCCAGCGTGCTCAGCGGCGGCTCGGTGTGTTGCTCCATCTCGCCGATCACCTGCACCAACTTCTTGTTGCTGATGCCATAGCGCGACGCGATCTGCATGCGCTGGTGGTCTTTGCGCGGGCGGATGCGCCCCACCACGAACTGCTCCGATATCTGGATTGCCAGCTCACTGCCATGGGCCTGGGCGATCAGGTCAAGCATCAGGTCGATGGACGCGGTGCCGCCAGCCGAGGTGATGCGCCGCCGGTCGATTTCGAACAGCTCCTGCGTGGCGTCCAACTGTGGGTAACGCTCCTTGAACGCCCCCAATGCTTCCCAGTGCAACGTCAGCCTATGCCCTTCGAGCAGGCCCGCCTGGGCAAGAATGAAGCTGCCGGTGTCGATGGCGCCCAGGGTCACGCCCTCGCTATCCAGCCGGCGCAACCAGTGCTGCAATGCGGGTGTAAATGCACCCAACGGCTCGAAGCCGGCAACGATCAACAAGGTGGCGCCCTGCTTGAGCGGCGCCAACGCGGTGTCGGCGTTCACCGACATGCCATTGCTGGCCAGTACCGGCCCACCATCGGTGCTCACCACGTGCCAGCGGTACAGCTCGCCACGAAAGCGGTTGGCGACCCGTAACGGTTCCACGGCCGAAATAAAGCCGATCGCGGAAAAGCCGGGCAGCAATAGAAAGTGGAAGTCCTGGGGCATGTGCCGCGCTCGCCAAATACACACACGTTAATAACGCGCAGGTCGCCGCTGTGCAAGTGCTGGTCGCCGCTGTGCGATTTTCTGGCGCGAATGCTCCGTAATCTGTGCCCACGGTGCGAAGACACCGGTCATCACAACAACCAGATCTGCCGCGAGAGGAGCCATCATGAAACGACTGATCAGCTGCTGTTTGCTGATGCTCACCACCAGCGCCCTGGTTCAGCCAGCCAGCGCCGCAGACCCAGCCAGTTGCAAGAGCGTACGCCTGGGCGTGGTCAACTGGACCGACGTGATCGCCACCAGCGCCATGACCCAAGTGTTGCTGGACGGCCTGGGCTACGAGACCAAGCAAACCAGCGCCTCGCAACAAATCATCTTCGCCGGCATCCGCGACCAGCGCCTGGATCTGTTCCTAGGCTACTGGAACCCCTTGATGACCCAGACCATTACCCCCTTCGTCGAGCAGAAACAGGTCAAGGTGCTCGCCGAACCCAGCCTCAAGGATGCCCGCGCCACCTTGGCCGTGCCCACCTACCTGGCCGACAAGGGCCTGAAAACCTTTGCCGACATCGCCAAATTCAAGAAGGAGCTGGGCGGCAAGATCTATGGCATCGAGCCAGGCTCGGGCGCCAATACCCAAATCAAGGAGATGATCGCCAAGAACCAGTTCGGCTTGGGCGACTTCCAGTTGGTGGAGTCCAGCGAAGCCGGCATGCTCTCGGCGGTCAGCCGCGCGGTTAAACGCAACGAGGCCATCGTGTTCTTTGGCTGGGCACCGCACCCGATGAACGTCAACCAAAAAATGACCTACCTCAGTGGCAGTGAAGACGCCCTGGGGCCGAACGAGGGCATGGCCACCGTATGGACGGTGACCGCACCGGACTACGCCAGCCGCTGCCCCAACGTGGACAAGCTGTTGACCAACCTCACGTTCAGCGCGGCCGACGAGAGCCGGATGATGCAACCGCTGCTGGACCACAAGGATGCCCTGGAATCGGCCAAGGCCTGGCTCAAGACCCACCCCGAAGACCAGAAGCGCTGGCTGAGCGGCGTGACGACCTTTGACGGCAAGCCGGCCGAGCAGAACCTGCAATTGACGGGTAATCCGTAGTCCCCTCACCCCAACCCTCTCCCCAAGGGAGAGGGAGCTGATTGCGGGTGTACTTACATTTTCGCCACTACATAAATCTGCCCCCCTCTCCCCCAGGGAGAGGGCTGGGGTGAGGGCAAAGCCTCGCCCACATTTCAAGGAGCCGCCATGAACCACGACGTCATTATCACCTGCGCCCTGACCGGCGCCGGCGACACCACCGGCAAAAGCCACCGGGTGCCAATCACGCCCAAGCAAATCGCCGAGGCTGCCGTCGAGGCCGCCAAGGCGGGTGCCACCGTGGTGCACTGCCATGTGCGCGACCCGCAAACCGGCAAATTCAGCCGCGACGTGGCGCTGTACCGCGAAGTGATGGAGCGCATTCGCGAAGCCGACATCGACATCATCGTCAACCTGACCGCCGGCATGGGCGGTGACCTGGAAATCGGTCCGGGAGAAACCCCCATGGCCTTCGGCCCCGGCACCGACCTGATCGGCCCGCTGGCACGCTTGGCGCACGTCGAGGCGCTGTTGCCAGAGATCTGCACCCTGGACTGCGGCACGCTGAATTTCGGTGACGGCGACAGCATTTACGTCTCCACCCCCGCCCAACTGCGTGCCGGTGCCAAGCGCATCAGCGAATTGGGCGTGAAAGCCGAGCTGGAGATCTTCGACACCGGCCACCTGTGGTTCGCCAAGCAAATGATCAAGGAAGGATTGCTGCATGACCCACTGTTTCAGCTGTGCCTGGGCATCCCCTGGGGCGCTCCGGCCGATACCACCAGCATGAAAGCCATGGTCGACAACCTGCCCACCGACGCGGTATGGGCAGGCTTTGGCATCGGCCGCATGCAAATGCCGATGGCCGCGCAGGCCGTGCTACTGGGTGGCAACGTGCGGGTGGGCCTGGAAGACAACCTGTGGCTGGAAAAAGGCGTGCTCGCCAGCAATGGCCAGTTGGTGGAGCGCGCTTGCGAGATCCTCACCCGCTTGGGCTCGCGCGTGCTAACGCCCGCCGAGGGCCGCGCAAAAATGAACCTGACCCGCCGCTGAAACCAAGGACCGCACATGACCTTCATCACCGAGATCAAAACCTTCGCCGCCTTGGGCAGCGGCGTCATCGGCAGCGGCTGGGTAGCCCGCGCCCTGGCCCATGGCCTGGACGTGATTGCCTGGGACCCGGCCCCCGGCGCTGAAGCAGCCTTGCGCAAGCGCGTTGCCAACGCTTGGCCAGCATTGCAACAACAAGGCCTGGCCCAGGGTGCTTCACCAGACCGCTTGCGGTTCGTCGACACCATCGAGGCCTGCGTGCGCGACGCCGACTTTATCCAGGAAAGCGCCCCGGAACGCCTGGACCTGAAGCTGGAACTGCACGGCAAGATCAGCGCCGCGGCCAAACCCAACGCGTTGATTGGCTCGAGTACCTCGGGGCTGTTGCCCAGCCAATTCTACGAAAATGCCACGCACCCGGAACGCTGCGTGGTCGGTCACCCGTTCAACCCGGTCTACCTGTTGCCCCTGGTGGAAGTGGTGGGCGGCAAACGCACCGCACCGCAAGCCATACAGGCAGCCATTAAGGTTTATGAATCCTTGGGCATGCGCCCCCTGCACGTGCGCAAGGAAGTGCCGGGGTTCATCGCCGACCGCCTGCTCGAAGCGCTCTGGCGCGAAGCCCTGCACCTGGTCAACGACGGTGTCGCCACCACAGGCGAAATCGACGATGCCATCCGCTTTGGCGCAGGCTTGCGCTGGTCGTTCATGGGAACCTTCCTGACCTATACCCTGGCCGGGGGCGATGCCGGCATGCGGCATTTCATGAACCAGTTCGGCCCGGCGTTGCAGTTACCGTGGACCTACCTGCCTGCGCCGGCGTTGACGGAGAAACTGATCGACGATGTGGTCGACGGCACCTCGGCGCAACTGGGCGAACGCAGCATCGGTGCCCTGGAGCGCTACCGCGACGATTGCTTGCTGGCGGTACTGGACGCGGTACGGGTGACCAAGGCCAAGCACGGCATGAGTTTCGACGAATGATCAGCTACCAGACCACCATCATCGAGGAGTGGGTCGACTACAACGGGCATTTGCGCGATGCGTTTTATCTGCTGATTTTCAGCTACGCCACGGACGCGTTCATGGAGCGTATAGGCGTAGACCCGGCGCGTGACAATCACTCGCTGTTCACCTTGGAGTGTCACCTTAACTTTCTGCATGAGGTCAAACGCGGCGAAGCCGTGCAGGTGCACACTCAAGTGATCGGCCATGACAGCAAGCGTGTGCATCTGTATCACAGCCTGCACGTGAACGACGCTCAAGAGCCGGTGGCAGCCAGCGAGCAGATGTTGCTGCATGTGAGCCTGGAAGGCCCCAAGTCAACGCACTTGCGCGAGCAGAACCTGGAGCACCTGAAAGCCATCGTGATGTCCCAGGCCGGCATGCCCGCCCCCTGCCATGTCGGACGGGTCATCGCACTTCCTGCCTGATGGGCTCGGGCAGATAGGAAGCGCTACCCGTTTCCTTTCGGCCCTTGCCCCAGCCTAACGTGGGCTTCGGGCGCCCATCATTGGCCGCCCCTCACTCAGGCAGGAGGCCTACCCCATGACCCCAGACGATCATCTTACACCGAGCCTGTCCACCGACACGCAGCCCCCCGTGCCAAGCTGGGTGCAGTACGTGCCCAGCGCGATTCACGACGCCGCCGGATTCATGCTGGACAACCACGTCATCGGCCTAGGCGAAGGTCTGTCGGACGAACTGCGCAACGACATGATGTACAGCTGCATGTATGCCGAAACCATTGCCAGCAACGCTACCGATATGCGCACCGACCCACAGTTCTGGCATGAATTTTATGTAGATGTGCTGCATCACGTGGGTTGGGAGGCAAAAGCGCCAGTGCTCGAAGAGTGGACACGGCACCTTCACTTCACGCCAGAACAAACCTTGTTGCAAGTCATTCAGGAAGCGGGTGGCCAGCGTATGGGCGTGGTGGCAATGCGAACGCTAGGCGCGTTGCAGAAAAATCATCCCGCCAGGCAATTGCTTAAACAAACCGGCATGGGCGAGCAAGGCGTCGCCTTCAAGTTGCTGCCCTGCATTCAAAGTACGGAAGGTAATGCCATCATGGTTTTGAGCTGCGTGAACGCAAGCAGTTGGCCCGCGCTGGTTTCATGGCTGGAGGATGATGAACCGGTGATTCAGATACAGGCTCAGCGCATGGAGCTGAACCCCAGGCACCATGATCACTACCGTGAAAAAGTCCAAAATGCTGTCCATCGCCGCTCGGACCAGTTTTTTGCCAACCTCACCCTCTGAGCCTTGGTTTCCCTGATCCCAAAAAAAGCCCCGATCATGCCGTAATCATGATCGGGGCTAATAACTGTGTATGTCATACATCCAGGGTGACCAAACCCTCGACGCTCAAAGACAACGCCAGTGTGCCCCGTCATCCTGTGGCGCAATTAGCCGAAAACGACACGCCCATAGCTAATGCTGCCATCGGCGCATTCAGCCCTTGCTCCCCGGATTGAGCACGGACAAAATCGACTCACGATCACGCCTCTGGAAGGATACGCGTCATGATGCATGCGGATTTGATTGATCAAGAAGACCTGCTCGGCCAACTGCGCGCGCTAGGCTTCGAAATGCCTGCTGGCGCCACCGCCGACCAGGCATGCGAGTGCGCAGTGAGGGGGCTGAGCGATGCCCGTGCCAAGGCGTTGCGTGGCCTGGTAGAGCAGATGCTGACCAGTAGCGCGACGATCCTGCCCGCAGTGCGCCAAGCCATCGACAAACAATTGTTGCCGGCTTTGGCCGTGTATCAACAGCAATCACGCGCTTGAAACCAACGCTGGCTTGACGCCAGTGGCTGGAAGCCATTCCGGTTTCTCGCCGCCAGTGCGCCTGTCTAGGATGGCCAAGGGCAAACCCTTAGCGTTTGCCCCAGCCAAGACAGGAGTCTCATATGTTTATCTACGACCCCAAGGATCTGGAGCGTCGGCTTCGAATCATCGACGACATAACGATCCCACCCCCAGTTGCAGCCTCCCGCGCAGCCGCCAGCACCCAGTCTTTCCCCAGCGCAACCCGGAATGACACCGCTCTGGTGCTCAACGCCAGCATTCTCGCGTTCAAACAAGGCATCAGTGACGAAAGTAATCTGGACGTTATCCAGGCCACCTACTTTGCCGAGCAGTCGGCCAGCCTGAAATACGACAGCCGCCGGGAGGCCAAGGCCTGGAACGCCGTGTTCGCCAACACCTTGGCAACCGTCGGCTGGCGATATGCAAAGGCTGCCAGCTACTTTTCTTCCCCCGCCTACCCCTACCAGAAACAACGCTTGTTGAACGTCATTTATGCCATCGGCGGAAAAACCTGTGCGCAACTGACCGAGCAAAGCATGGCGGCGTTACCCGCCAACCTCAGGGCCAAACAGCTATTCGAGCGCAATACCTATAACCCTGAGAGCACCCGCTTCAACCTGTTGGCGTGCCTTGGCAACGACCGCGGTGATTTGCAACAGGCATTCACTAGCGCCTCCACGCACGGCCCTACGCCCACGTCGCTGGACATGATCCAGTCGATCCGCTGCGAAGTCACCGCCATGACACTCCCAGCGGGGGCCTACGCCGAGTTTCGGGAGGTGGTGCGCAAGAAAATACAGGCCATCCGGGAGGATATGTTCGAGGCCATCAAACTGTAGTGGTGAATGAACCATGAAGCAGGGGGGCCCTTTCCGTCTCGCCGGCATGGCACTGACTTGCGACACTTCGTTGGCAATACCACAACACTCATTAAAAGGATTTTTATAATGTCAGACATCGATTATTCGACCTTGACCCTTTCCCAGCGCGATAACTTGTTCAGCGCCCTCGCACTGCCGGATGTCCCCTTCAGCGCTCCCGTGCTGTCGTCACGTAAACTTCCAGATGATGATTTCACGCCGGGCCCTGGCCAGGAGCATGGGTTCGTCGCCGGCAACACACTGGGCACCATCGAAGGCGAAATGTCTTTGGAAAACGAAAAGGACGTGAAGAACTTCTGTTGCTACGCGGAGAACGTTGCCAACCGCACCCACGACCCGGATACCGAGATCGAGGCTTGGTACAAAAAGTATTACCAAACCCTTTCCGCCTTTGGTTTCACCATGCAAAGCTTTGGTTTCGACCGCCTTGGCACCAGCGACACCCAGGTGAGCGTGGACGCCATAGCCCTGAAACTGCTGGGGGACGCAGCATTGGGCGCAGGCTCTGCTGGCAAGGTATTGCTTGAAGCCATCCGCAATGGCTTGAACGGCATTGGCGATAACCAGAAAGCCCTGAGCCTGTTCGAAAAGCGCAGCAGCAACCGGGAAAGCGCCAACTTCCAGTTCCTGCCCAGCGGCGAAAAAGCCAATGGCACGGTGGTTGCCCTGTTGGCTTGCTCACACTTCAAGTCCAAGGAAAACCAAGGCCGGGTGCTGTTTGTGTCTTGGAACAAATCCAAGATTGATATTTTCGGCGCGGCACGTCGGGTCATCTACATCGCCAGCGAAACCAGCCCGGAGGTGCGGACCGAAGTCCGACGCTGGATCGCCAAGAATGCGATGAACCAGTTCGATGATTTCAAGCTGCCCGACGATTGATTAAACCTTTACCGTACCAGGCACTATCGGTGCCTGGTGCTTTGCCAGGAGGCACACGATGAACGTTAATCACTTTCAAAAAATACTGTGCTCGCGCAGCGCACTGCTGACCCAAGACTTAGCCACCAAACAGGTCACTACACTGTTGCAGGCCTGTGTGTTCGGCCAGATTCAAGCCGACCGGCTTTATCGGCAAGCACCGGCAAGCAACTGGCTGTCCCACCGGTTCAGCGCATTGGAAAAGCTCGGCTTTCGCACGGTGCGCAGGCGTCAGGATATCCTGGAGCTGGAATTGGACACTGCGCCGAGCCTGACCACGCTCATTCAAGACATGGCCCAGCGCTATCTACCGGACGAGGTGGTCGACGCACTCCAATGGCTGCTGGCCGCGGCGGCCACTACTGACAACGTTCCGCCGGCCATCGCCTGGCCCGCTGGCCTTGAGGATAATACGTTAATTGATCTACCTCATACCGACCCGGTGCTCCTGACGTTCTCCCTGACCGTGGCGACCAATGCAAACACCGCAACGGTGATTGCCCTCACCGTCCTGCCCGCCGCTTCGTCCCGGCAGACGCCACCGCCCCTGGTACTGAAGATCGCTCTGCGCGACTACAGCCTGGGCGATGAATTCTGGTCTCAGGCCAAACGGCTGAAAGCTACCGTGGGCGATTATGTCGCTCGGCACTCAGTCAGTTTGGGTACAGTCCAAGATGCCCCTATAGCCTGACGCTGGCAAAGGTGGACTCGTTGCGCGCCTGGCTCAGCGCCGACATCGGCCCGGACAACGGTGCCAGTACCAAAGCCTGCGGTATCGGCATCATCGCCACCTGCTGCGCGGTATTGGAACCGACGCGCTCGTCACGCGGCGGAATGCCGAAATATTCGCGGTAGCACTTGGAGAAGTGCGGCGTTGACACAAAGCCGCACACCGACGCCACTTCGATGATCGACATCGGCGTTTGCTTGAGCAACTGGCGGGCCCGGATCAGGCGCAACTTGAGGTAATAGCGCGACGGCGAACAGTGCAGGTATTTCTGGAACAGCCGCTCCAACTGCCGACGCGATACCGCCACGTAAACGGCAAGCTCATCCAGGTCGATCGGCTCTTCCAGATTGGCCTCCATCAACGCGACGATTTCCTGCAGCTTGGGCTGGTTAGTGCCCAGCATGTGCTTGAGCGGCACGCGTTGGTGGTCCTGCTCGTTGCGGATGCGCTCGTACACGAACATTTCCGAGATGGCCGCCGACAGTTCACGGCCGTGGTCGCGGCTGATCAGGTGCAGCATCATGTCCAGCGGCGCGGTGCCACCGGAACTGGTAAAACGGTTGCGGTCCAGGGTGAACAGGCGGGTACTCATGGCAACCCGCGGGAAGGCTTCCTGCATGGAGGCCAGGCACTCCCAGTGCACGCTGCAATCAAAGCCGTCGAGCAGGCCGGCACAGGCCAGCGCCCAACTGCCGGTGCACACCGCGCCCAGGCGTTTGCTCTGGCGCGCCTGGCTTTGCAGCCAGGTCACGTGTTCGCGGGTGACCGTGCGCTGAATGCCAATACCGCCGCACACGATGATGGTGTCCAAGGAAGGCGCCTTGTGCATCGCCGCGTCCGGGGTGATCTGCAGGCCATCGCTGGCCCAGACTTGCCCGCCATCCACGCTTAGGGTGGTCCAGCGATACAGTTCGCGGCCAGACAACTGGTTGGCCATGCGCAGTGGTTCGACCGCCGAGGCCAGGGAGATCAGCGTGAAGTTGTCCAGCAGCAAAAAGCCGATGGATTGAGGCGTGCGGGTCTGGGGTTGGGCCCCGGAGTTGAACGAAGTCATCGCGGTATCTCCTCACACAAAGCGGTTGATGGCCCCAGGCACGGGCTCTTGTTATTCCCCTAGTAAAGGGGTGGTGATTAAACACAACGCAAATGCCATGCCTAAAGTTGAATGGCCATTCAATAAAACCTGAAAACGACGTCGCTCTGCGGCCAATGGGTGGGCGCGCCAACGGTCATTGCGCGGGTGTAGGCGTTGGGGGGCGGGGGCTGTGAGCAGATCGGTAGCACTTGTGTGAAGCGCGCCGATAGACGGCTGAAAAGACTGTCACTCTAAGCACGGGTGACCGACGGTCAAACGCACTGCTGGCGTAAGACCGTCCTACAGGGCAATGGCGCCTGCAAACGCGCCAAAAGATCGCGTGGGTTCAGGCCTGTGTGCAAAAAGTGCGCAAGGTCAGCATTCCACCGCGCTGACCGCCAGGCCGCCGCGCGACGTCTCTTTGTATTTATCGTGCATGTCGGCACCGGTGTCGCGCATGGTGCGGATCACTCGGTCCAGAGAGATGAAGTGCTGGCCGTCGCCCCGCAAGGCCATTTGCGCGGCATTGATGGCCTTGACCGCCGCGATCGCATTGCGCTCGATGCACGGCACCTGCACCAGCCCGCCCACCGGATCGCAGGTCAGGCCCAGGTTATGCTCCAGGCCGATCTCCGCGGCATTGGCCATCTGCTCGGGGCTGGCCCCCAGGATTTCGGCCAGACCCGCCGCCGCCATGGCGCAGGCCGAACCCACCTCACCCTGGCAACCGACCTCAGCCCCGGAGATCGAAGCATTCTTCTTGCACAGGATGCCCACCGCCGCCGCTGCCAGCAGGTAGTCGACCACGTTGGCTTCGCTGACCTCGTCGCTGAATTTCATGTAGTAGTGCAGCACTGCCGGGATGATCCCGGCTGCGCCGTTGGTGGGCGCAGTGACCATGCGCCCGCCAGCGGCGTTCTCTTCGTTGACCGCCAGGGCGAACAGGTTCACCCACTCCATGGCGCTCAGGGTCGAGCCGATCACGTTGGGTTTGCCCAGCTCCTGCAAGCTGCGGTGCAGCTTGGCCGCGCGGCGCCGTACGTTCAGCCCACCAGGCAATATGCCTTCGTGCTTGAGGCCCTGCTCCACGCAGTCCTGCATGGCCCGCCACAGTTTCATCAGCCCGGCGCGGATCTCTTCTTCGCTGCGCCAGACCTTCTCGTTGGCCATCATTAACTCGGCCACGCGCAACTGGTGCCGCTCGCACAGCGCCAACAACTCTACGGCACTGTCGAAATCATAAGGCAGCACCGTGCGATCCATGTCCAGCACGCCACTGGCGGCCTGGGCCTCGTCCACCACGAAGCCGCCGCCCACCGAGTAGTAGGTGTCGCGATGCAGTTCGCCTGCCTCACCGAACGCGATCAGCGTCATGGCGTTGGGGTGGAACGGCAAGTTTTCGTCCAGCAGCACCATGTCGCGCTGCCAAATAAACGGGATGGGCAGGTGCCCAGCTAGCTGCAGGGTGTCGGTTTCACGCAAGGTGGCGATGTGCAGGCCGATGGTGGACGGGTCGATCGCGTCGGGCCATTCGCCCATCAAGCCCATGATCACTGCGTTGTCGCTGCCGTGGCCGATGCCGGTGGCCGATAACGAGCCGTACAGGCGCACTTCAACCCGTTGCACCTTGGCAAGCTCGTCGCGCCCACGCAGGCCCTGGACGAACAGCGCCGCGGCGCGCATGGGGCCCACGGTGTGGGAGCTGGAGGGCCCAATGCCGATCTTGAACAGGTCAAACACACTGATTGCCATTGCCGCAAACCTCCTGATTAAGCATGCCCCGGACGCCCGCAGCGCCCGTTGACGGAGCTGCTACGCTGAAGCTGCAATCCGCCGGGATGCCCGCATCATCAGGCTTT
Organism: Pseudomonas abieticivorans; assembly: GCF_023509015.1. NCBI lineage: Bacteria > Pseudomonadati > Pseudomonadota > Gammaproteobacteria > Pseudomonadales > Pseudomonadaceae > Pseudomonas > Pseudomonas abieticivorans. The sequence goes on along the minus strand of NZ_CP094975.1, from coordinate 3,042,631 downwards.
TGGCGCAGCGCCTGACGTCTGCAACCGACTTACCCATGCCCACTAACGTCGCCCATGACGCCCGGCCGTTTTCAGCGTGGCAAACGGCCAAAAGTGCGGTTCACAGGGGTGGGGAAATCTGTAAACGACGTCACCGGCACTGGATACGACTCCCTGTGTACTGGTTACGACGCCCCCTGTAGGCGTCTGATTTTCACTGGTCCATGATCAGTCTCGACTCGATTGCACGGCACCCGGTCTGCACTGTCGTTTGCGCAGCACCGTCCGCCACCCAACGCGACCAGAAAGCGGGGCGATCCGCATGGATTGTCCACGAGAATTAACCCAGGAGCCCACCCATGAAAGGTTCACCATCGTTGTTGCTGGCCGCCGTCCTGAGTCTGCCAATGCTGGCTCAGGCTGCCGAGCCCGCCCAATGCAGCACCGTCAACTTCTCTGACGTCGGCTGGACGGACATCACCGTTACCACCGCCGTCACCAGCGCCGTGTTGCAGTCGCTCGGCTACAAGACCAACACCACCATGATCTCCGTGCCCGTGACCTACAAGTCGCTGGCCGACGGCAAGAACATGGACGTGTTCCTCGGCAACTGGATGCCAACCATGGAAAACGACATCAAGGCCTACCGGGATGCCGGCACCGTGGAAACCGTGCGTGCCAACCTGGAAAACGCCAAATACACCCTGGCCGTGCCCCAGGCGCTTTACGACAAGGGCCTGCATGACTTCGGGGACATCGTCAAATTCAAGAAGGAGCTGGACGGCAAGATCTACGGCATCGAGCCTGGCAACGACGGCAACCGCCTGATCCAGAGCATGATCGACAAGAACGCCTTCGGCCTCAAAGACGCAGGCTTCAAGGTGGTGGAGTCCAGCGAAGCCGGCATGCTCAGCCAAGTGGACCGCGCCAACCGCCGCGGCACCGACGTGGTGTTCCTGGGCTGGGAACCGCACCCGATGAACACCCGCTTCAAAATCAAATACCTCACCGGTGGCGATGATTACTTCGGCCCCAACTTCGGCCAAGCCACCATCTACACCAACACCCGCAAGGGCTACACCCAGGAATGCAGCAACGTTGGCCAACTGCTGAAAAACCTGTCGTTCACCTTGCCGATGGAAAGCTCGCTGATGGGCAACGTGCTCGACGACAAGATGAAGCCTGACGTGGCCGCCAAGGCCTGGCTCAAGAAAAACCCGCAGGTGCTCGACACCTGGTTGGCCGGTGTGACCACCGTCGACGGTAAACCAGGCCTGGAGGCCGCCAAAGCCAAGCTCGCGCAATAACCGCAGTATCCCGGCGGGCACACCCTGCCGGGATCCGTCCTTTTACCTTGCATGTGGACGTTCAATACCATGCTGACTGATCATAAAATCCCCCTGGGGCAGTACATCGCCGGTTTCGTCGAATGGCTGACGCAACACGGCGCCAATTACTTCGACGCCATCGCCTCCACGCTCGAGACCATGATCCATGGGCTGACCTTCGCCCTGACCTGGTTCAACCCTTTCGTACTCATCGCCCTGATCGCCGCCCTGGCCCATTTCATTCAGCGCAAATGGGGCCTCACCGCGTTCGTGGTGCTGTCCTTTCTGCTGATCCTGAACCTTGGGTATTGGCAAGAAACCATGGAAACCCTCGCGCAGGTGCTGTTCGCCACCCTGGTGTGCGTGGCCATCGGCGTGCCGCTGGGCATCATCGCCGCGCACAAGCCGATGTTCTACACCGTGATGCGGCCGGTGCTCGACCTGATGCAGACCGTACCGACCTTCGTCTACCTGATTCCTACCCTGACTCTGTTTGGCCTGGGCGTGGTCCCGGGGCTGATCTCCACGGTGGTGTTCGCCATTGCCGCGCCCATCCGCCTGACCTACCTGGGCATCCGCGATGTGCCCCACGAACTGCTCGACGCCGGCAAGGCCTTCGGTTGCTCGCGCCGCCAATTGCTGTCGCGCATTGAACTGCCCCATGCCATGCCGAGCATCGCCGCCGGCATCACCCAGTGCATCATGCTGTCGCTGTCGATGGTGGTGATCGCCGCCCTGGTAGGCGCCGACGGGCTGGGCAAACCCGTGGTCAACGCATTGAACACCGCTGACATCGCCTTGGGCTTCGAAGCGGGCCTGGCAATCGTATTGCTGGCTATCATGCTCGACCGTATCTGCAAACAACCCGACGCCAAGGTAGGGGGTGACGCATGAGCATAATCCGATTCGAAAAAGTCGACGTGGTGTTCACCAAGTCCCCGCGCGAGGCCTTGAGCCTGCTTGACCAAGGCATGACCCGCGACCAGATCCTGAAAAAAACCGGCCAGGTGGTGGGCGTTGAGAAAGCCAGCCTGGATATCAACAAAGGCGAGATTTGCGTGCTGATGGGCCTGTCGGGCTCGGGCAAATCAAGCCTGCTGCGCTGCATCAACGGCCTGAACACGGTGAGCCGCGGCCAGCTGTTCGTGGAGCACGAAGGCTCGCAGATCGACATCGCCTCGTGCACCCCGGCCGAACTCAAGATGATGCGCACCAAACGCATCGCCATGGTGTTCCAGAAGTTCGCCCTGATGCCCTGGCTCACCGTGCGCGAGAACATCAGCTTTGGCTTGGAGATGCAGGGCCGGCCAGAGAAAGAACGCAAGAAGCTGGTAGACGAGAAGCTCGAGCTGGTGGGCCTTACCCAATGGCGCAACAAAAAGCCCGATGAACTGTCCGGCGGCATGCAGCAGCGCGTGGGCTTGGCCCGCGCCCTGGCGATGGACGCCGACATCCTGCTGATGGACGAACCCTTCTCGGCCCTCGACCCCTTGATCCGCCAGGGCTTGCAGGACGAACTGCTGGAACTGCAACGCAAGCTGCAAAAGACCATCGTGTTCGTCAGCCATGACCTGGACGAGGCACTCAAGCTGGGCAGCCGCATCGCAATCATGAAAGATGGCCGGATCATCCAGTACAGCAAGCCCGAAGAAATTGTGCTGAACCCGGCCGACGACTACGTTCGCACCTTCGTCGCCCATACCAACCCGCTTAACGTGTTGTGCGGGCGTAGCCTGATGCGCACGCTGGACAACTGCAAGCGCGTGAACGGCTCGGTGTGCCTGGACCCGGGTGGCGATTCGTGGGTGGACCTGGCAGAAGGCAACACCATCAAGGGTGTGCGCCAGGGCGCCGGAGGCGTGAGCCTGCAGAATTGGGCACCAGGGCAATCGGTAGAAGCACTGGGCCGTGGGCCAACACTGGTGAACGCCGACATCGGCATGCGCGATGCGCTGCAGATCCGCTATCACACGGGGAACAAGTTGGTGCTGCAGGACAACGATCGCATGGTCGGGATACTCGGCGATACCGAGTTGTACCATGCGTTGCTGGGCAAGAATCTGGGGTGATGAGGGAAAATCGGTCGTGGATAAACCCGCTCTGTAGGAGCGGATTTATCCGCGAACCTGGATCAACGCCGGGCGTACGCCTCTGCCCCCAACGCCTTCAACTCCGCCTGCAGTTGCTCGACAGTGTCCTGCTCGGCCTTGGCGTCTTGCTTCATCGCCTTGACAAGCCCCCACATGAACAACAACAGCACCACCGAGAACGGCAGCCCTGCCAGCACCACCATGGTTTGCATGGCTTCGAAGTTACCGGCAAACAACAAGCCGATGGTCACCAGGGTGATGATCGCCGACCACAGGATGCGCAACCAGTTGGGCGCATCTTCATCCACGTCGCCGCCCTTGCAGGAAAGGTTGGCCATCATCACCGCGCCCGAATCGGCCGGGGTCAGGAACAACACGAAGCCCACGAAAATCGCCACGCCGATGACGATCTTCGACGCCGGGTAATGGTCCAGCAGCTGGTACATGGCCATGGACGGTTGCGTCAGGGCCGTATGCCCAAGTTCCGCCACCCCCTGGTTGATCACCAGGTCCAACGCGGTATTACCGAAGATCGACAGCCAGGCCAGGGTAAAGCCCAAGGGAATCAGCAGCACGCCGGCCACCAGCTCGCGTACGGTGCGGCCACGGGAAATACGCGCGATGAACATACCCACGAATGGCGCCCAGGAAATCCACCACGCCCAGTAGAACAAGGTCCACAGGCCCAGCCAGCGCTCGGACTTGGCGTTGTCGCCTTCATACACGTACAGGTCGAAGGTTTTCAGCACCACGCCGTTGAGGTAGTCGCCGATGTTCTGGATAAAACCGTTGAGCAGGTGCAGCGTAGGCCCGGCGAACAGCACGAACAGCAGCAGGCCGCTGAACAGGATGATGTTCAGGTTGGACAGTCGGCGGATGCCGTTTTCCACGCCCGATACCGCGGCGATGGTGGCCACGGTGCTCATCACCAGGATCACGATCAACAGGTTGGTGTTGTTGTGCTCCATGCCGAACAAATGCTCAAGCCCAGACGACACCTGCATCGCGCCGATACCCAGGTTGGTCACCAGGCCCAGCAGGGTCACGAACATGCCGAAACCGTCCACCGCGTCGCCCGCCAGGCCCTTGACCCAACGCTCGCCCACCAACGGATACAGCGCCGAACGCAGCGCCAGCGGCTGGTTGTGGCGGTACGCAAAATACGCCACTGCCAAGCCCACCAGCGCATAAATCGCCCAGCCGTGCAGGCCCCAATGCAGGAACGTCAGCTGCAAGGCTTCCCGCGCCGCCTGATGGGTGGCGCCCACGCCGTCGGGCGGGTTGAAGTAGTGGTCCAGTGGCTCGGAGGCGCCGAAGTACAACAGCGAAATGCCGATGCCGGAAGAGAACAGCATCCCCGCCCAAGCGCCGTAGCTGAAGTCCGGTTTGTCGTCGGCGGTGCCGAGCTTGATCTTGCCGAACGAGGTGAAGGCCAGGCCCACCACGAAAATCAGATAAGCGGCGATCACCAGCATGTAATACCAACCGAAGCTGCGCGACAGCCACTCCTGGGCCTGGCCCAGCAAGCGCCCTGCGGTTTCCGGTGCGGCGATCAATACGCCAGTCAGCAACAGGATCAACGCCGTGGAGGCGTAGAACACCACGCCATTGAGGCGAACCCTTTCCCTAGGGGTTTTTATAAGCGAGGCAGAACTCATGGCACAGAAGCTCCAGGCAGTGCGAGAGAAAGACACACAAGAAAGCGCTACCCCTACGATTGGATGAATAACCCCACGCGCAGGAGTGATATAAAGCACCTCGATTTTTTGGGGTGCCATCTGTGCCAAAAAGACGCCCACAAAGCATGTCAATGGCACATATTGTCGCAGAGCTTATTCGTTGTTGATTGATCGTTCAATCAAAATAAAATAGACTGGTCTTCGCCGAGTCGGTCGCTTGTCGACCCAACGAAGGCCCAAGGAGATTTGCCAGATGCCTAAGGTCGGGATGCAACCCATCCGCCGTCAGCAGTTGATCGAAGCCACGTTACTGGCCGTTGATCAGGTCGGCATGGCAGACGCCAGCATTGCTTTGATCGCTCGGCTTGCCGGGGTGTCCAACGGAATCATCAGCCACTACTTTCAGGACAAGAACGGCCTGATCGCAGCGACGATGCGTTACTTGATGAATGCCTTGATCGATAACGTCGCCGCCCGCCGCCAGGCGTTGAACGACGACAGCCCCAGGGCGCACCTGCAGGTGATCGTCGAGGGCAACTTCGACGCAAGCCAAGTCAACGGCCCGGCGATGAAAACCTGGCTGGCCTTTTGGGCCGCCAGCATGCACCAGCCGTCATTGCACAGGTTGCAGCGGATCAACGATCACCGCCTGTATTCCAACCTGTGCTGCCAGTTCCGCCGAGTGCTGCCGCTTTGCCAGGCACGCAGCGCGGCACGCGGGTTGGCCGCCCTGATCGACGGCCTGTGGTTGCGCGGCGCCCTCTCGGGCGATGCCTTCGACACTGACCAGGCGCAGCAAATCGCCTACGAATACATGGATATGCAATTGGCAAAAAAGGTGAGCTAGAGCACAGCAATCGCATCTGCCACCGCCCCACTAAAAGCACTTGCGAGGACACTATGGCCCGTTTCGAACTGCAAAAACTCTACATCGACGGTGGTTACGTGGACGCTTCCAGCGACGCCACCTTCGACGCCATCAACCCGGCCAACGGCGAAGTACTGGCACAGGTCCAGCGCGCCACCCAGGCTGACGTCGAGCGTGCGGTAGTGAGCGCCGAAAAGGGCCAGAAAATCTGGGCCGCCATGACCGCCATGGAGCGTTCGCGCATCCTGCGCCGCGCCGTCGACATCCTGCGCGAGCGTAATGACGAGCTGGCTGCCCTGGAAACCCTGGACACCGGCAAGGCTTATTCCGAAACCCGCTACGTCGACATCGTCACCGGCGCCGACGTGCTGGAATACTACGCAGGCCTGGTGCCGGCCATCGAAGGCGAACAGATCCCACTGCGCGACACCTCGTTCGTCTACACCCGCCGCGAGCCGCTGGGCGTGACCGTGGGCATCGGCGCCTGGAACTACCCGATCCAGATCGCCCTGTGGAAATCCGCCCCGGCCCTGGCCGCCGGCAACGCGATGATCTTCAAGCCAAGCGAAGTGACTTCGCTGACCACCCTGAAACTGGCCGAGATCTACACCCAGGCCGGCTTGCCAGACGGTGTGTTCAACGTATTGACCGGCAGCGGCCGTGAAGTCGGCGGCTGGTTGACCGAGCACCCGCGCATCGAGAAAATCTCCTTCACCGGCGGCACCGATACCGGCAAGAAGGTCATGGCCAGCGCCTCGAGCAGCTCGCTCAAGGAAGTGACCATGGAACTGGGCGGCAAGTCGCCGCTGATTATTTTCGACGACGCAGACCTGGACCGCGCGGCCGACATCGCCATGATGGCCAACTTCTATAGCTCGGGCCAGGTGTGCACCAACGGCACCCGCGTGTTCGTGCCGACCGCACTCAAGGCCGCCTTCGAGGCCAAGATCCTGGAACGCGTACAGCGCATCCGCATCGGCAACCCGGAAGACGAGAACACCAACTTCGGCCCACTGGTCAGCTTCGCCCACATGGAAAGCGTGCTGGGCTACATCGCCAAGGGCAAGCAAGAAGGTGCCCGCCTGCTGGTGGGCGGTGAGCGCCTGACCGAGGGTGCATTCGCCCAGGGCGCCTTTGTGGCCCCGACCGTGTTCAGCGATTGCACCGACGAGATGACCATCGTGCGCGAAGAAATCTTCGGCCCGGTGATGAGCATCCTGACCTACGACAGCGAAGAAGAAGTGATCCGCCGCGCCAACGACACCGACTTCGGCCTGGCCGCAGGCCTGGTGACCAAGGACCTGACCCGCGCCCACCGGGTTATCCACCAACTGGAAGCCGGTATCTGCTGGATCAACGCCTGGGGCGAGTCCGACGCAAAAATGCCGGTCGGCGGCTACAAGCAGTCGGGCGTTGGCCGCGAGAACGGCATCAGCTCGCTGGCCCAGTACACCCGGATCAAGTCGATCCAGGTCGAGTTGGGCGATTACGGTTCGGTGTTTTAACACCCCCCTGGCTGAATCCGCGCCCCTGTAGGAGCGGATTCATCCGCGAACCGTCCCGCACGACCTCCCCGACCTGAACCCACTCAACGAGGGTGCATTCCATGTCCCAAGAATTCGACTACATCATCATCGGTGCCGGCTCTGCCGGTAACACCCTGGCCACCCGCCTGACCGAAGACCAGGGCGTGACCGTCCTGCTGCTGGAAGCCGGCGGCCCGGACTATCGCTTCGATTTCCGTACCCAGATGCCGGCTGCACTGGCCTTCCCACTGCAAGGCCGCCGCTACAACTGGGCCTACGAGACCGATCCAGAACCACACATGGACGGCCGCCGGATGGAATGCGGCCGCGGCAAGGGCCTGGGCGGCTCGTCGCTGATCAACGGCATGTGCTACATCCGCGGCAATGCCATGGACTACGACGGCTGGGCGAAACTGCCAGGCCTGGAAGACTGGACCTACCTGGACTGCCTGCCGTATTTCCGCAAGGCGGAAACCCGCGACATCGGCCCTAACGATTACCACGGTGGCGAAGGCCCGGTCAGCGTGACCACGCCCAAGGCCGGCAACAACCCGCTGTTCCACGCCATGGTCGAGGCCGGCGTGCAGGCCGGCTACCCGCGCACCGACGACTTGAACGGTTACCAGCAAGAAGGCTTCGGCCCGATGGACCGCACCGTCACGCCTAAAGGCCGCCGCGCCAGCACGGCACGCGGTTACCTGGACGTGGCCAAGCAGCGCTCCACGCTGACCATCGTCACCCATGCCCTGACCGACAAAATCGTATTCCAAGGCAAGCGTGCCGTGGGCGTCGAGTACCTGGTGGGCGACAGCACCACCGTCACCAAGGCCACCGCGCGCAAGGAAGTGCTGTTGTGCAGCGGCGCCATCGCCTCGCCGCAAGTGCTCCAGCGTTCCGGCGTGGGCCCCGCCGCCCTGCTCGAAAGCCTGGGCATCGCGCTGGTGCACGACCTGCCGGGTGTTGGCCAGAACCTGCAGGACCACTTGGAAATGTACCTGCAATACGCCTGCACCCAGCCGGTGTCGCTGTACCCTTCGCTGCTGTGGTGGAACCAGCCGGCCATCGGTGCCGAGTGGATGTTCAACGGCACTGGCATTGGTGCCAGCAACCAGTTCGAGGCCGGCGGCTTTATCCGTTCGCGCCCAGAGTTCGACTGGCCGAACATCCAGTACCACTTCCTGCCGGTGGCCATCAATTACAACGGCAGCAACGGCGTCAAGGAGCACGGCTTCCAGGCCCACGTGGGCTCCATGCGTTCGCCTAGCCGTGGCCGCGTGCACGTCAAGTCCAAGAACCCGCGCGAGTACCCAAGCATCCTGTTCAATTACATGTCCACCGAACAGGACTGGCAAGAATTCCGTGACGGCATCCGCCTGACCCGCGAGATCATGCAGCAGCCGGCACTGGACGCTTACCGTGGCCGCGAGATCAGCCCGGGCATCGACGTGCAAACCGACGAGCAATTGGACAAGTTCGTGCGTGAACACGCCGAAACTGCGTTCCACCCGTCCTGTTCGTGCAAGATGGGCACCGATGAGATGGCCGTGGTCGACAACCAGGGCCGCGTGCACGGCTTGCAGGCCCTGCGCGTGGTCGATGCGTCGATCATGCCGATCATCACCACCGGCAACCTGAACGCGCCAACGATCATGATCGCCGAGAAAATCGCCGACAAGATCCGTGGCCGCCAGCCATTGCCACGCAGCACGGCCGATTACTATGTGGCAGGTGATGCACCGGTGCGTAAAACACCGCTGCGCGAAGTGAGCCGTACGGCGCAGTAATTGCGTCGTTTGTTTCGTAGATGAATCCGCTCCTGCAGAAGGGGCGGATTCATGAGCGGCCAAATGTAAATTCCAGCCCCGTCAGCCGTACAAATCCTCCCCCACTCTTGCGACAAATCATCGCAGAGGCCTAAGCTAAACACCCCGCCCCACCCCACACGCTGGCGCTTGCCGGCTTTGAGGCTTTCTCATGTTTGATGTCGTTTCCTCGAGCAAATGGCCCACGGGCTACCTGATCAATCCAAATGTCGAGCCACTCGATCCGAAATGGCTGAAAGAATTCAGCAAAATCCCGGCCGCGGCCGTCAGTGACTGCCTGGGCCGCAACGTCGGCGGGCTGGGCCTCAAGCCGTTTCACGGCAACCAGCCGATGCTCGGCAGCGCCCTGACCGTGCGCGTTCGCCCTGGCGACAACCTGATGATCCTCAAGGCCATGCAGATGGCCCGCCCCGGTGACGTGCTGGTGATCGACGGCAGCGCCGACCTGACCCGCGCAGTGTTCGGCGGCATCATGCGCGCCATGGCCCTGAAGGCCGGCATCGTCGGCGTGGTGATCAACGGCGCCCTGCGCGACCTCGACGAGTGGCAGACCGGCGAACTGCCGGCCTATGCGATCGGCGGCGTGCACCGCGGCCCGAGCACCGACGGTGGCGGCGAAATCAACGTGCCGATCTCCTGTGCCGGCATGCTGGTAATGCCCGGCGACCTGATGATCGGCGATGGCGATGGCGTAGTGGCTGCTGCCCGCTCGGAGCTGCCGGAACTGCTGATCCGCTGCCACGACCTGCTGGCCCGTGAACAGGCCACCCTGGCGGCCATCGAAGCCGGCACCCTGGACCCGGATCGTTTCGACGCCATCCTGCGCAGCAAGGGTTGCCCGATCTAAGATGTGCGCTGAACCCTTCGCGGATAAAGCCGCTCCCGTAGGAGCGGATTGATCCGCGAAGAGGCCCTAAAGAAAACAAGAAAGGGACTTCATGCCCAACCGCCCGCTCCTCGACGCCCGTACCGCCCGCTGGCTGCCCTGGGTGGTGGCCATCGCCTTCTTCATGCAGTCCCTCGACGGGACCATCCTCAACACTGCCCTGCCCTCCATGGCCCGCGACCTGGCCGAAAACCCCCTGCGCATGCAGTCGGTGGTCATCGCCTACATGCTCACCGTCGCACTGCTGATCCCGGCCTCCGGCTGGATCTCCGATCGGTTCGGCACCAAGCGGGTATTTTTCAGCGCGATCATGCTGTTCACCTTGGGTTCACTGGCTTGCGCATTGTCCACCAGCCTCACAGCACTGGTGTGCGCGCGCATCCTGCAAGGCCTGGGCGGTTCGCTGATGCTACCGGTCGGCAGGCTGGTGATCTTGCGCGCCTACCCGCGCTCGGAACTGGTGCGCATCTTGAGTTTCGTTACCGTGCCGGGCCTATTGGGGCCACTGATCGGCCCGACGCTGGGCGGCTGGATGGTGGAATACCTGAGCTGGCACTGGATCTTTTTGATCAACCTGCCGGTGGGGCTGCTTGGTTGCTGGGCGATCTGGCAATTGATCCCGGATTTGCGCGGCGCTACCCGTACCCGTTTCGACAGCATGGGCTTTTTGCTGTTTGGCGCGGCGATGGTGCTCATCACCATCGCCATGGAAGGCCTGGGGGAGTTGCAACTGCCGCATTTGCGGGTGATGTTGCTGTTGTTCGCCGGCATGGCGTGCCTGGCCGCGTACTGGTTGCGCGCCGGCCATACCGAGAACGCGCTGTTTTCGCCCACGCTGTTTCGCACCCGCAGCTTCGCCGTCGGCATTCTGGGCAACCTGTTCGCCCGCCTGGGCGGCGGCGCGCTGCCGTTCCTGGTGCCGCTGCTGCTGCAAGTGGCCATGGGTTATTCACCTTCCCAGGCAGGCATGAGCATGATCCCGCTCGCAGCCTCGGCAATGCTGGCCAAATCCCTGGCCCGGCCGTTGATCGAACGCTTTGGTTACCGCGTGATTCTCACCGGCAATACGTTGCTACTGGGTGCGCTGCTGGCAAGCCTGGGCCTGATCTCGCCCGAAACGCCGTACTGGGTGCTGTTGATCCAACTGGGGTTGCTGGGCGCCGTGAACTCGATGCAGTTCACCGCCATGAACACCGTGACCCTGATCGACCTGGACGATGCCAGCGCCAGCAGCGGCAACAGCCTGTTATCGGTGGTGGCGCAGTTGGCCATGAGCCTGGGCGTGGCCTGCGCCGGCGCACTGCTGGGCGGCTTTACCGCAGCCGGTACCGGCGAAGGCGTGAGCACCACCCTGGGCGCCTTCCAGTTGACCTTCCTGACCATCGGGGTCATGACCATGCTGGCTGCGGCCATCTTCGCGCAACTGTCGAACAAGCCCTCGCAAAACGCTGTTCGTCCGGAACCTGAGATAGAGCCTTAGGGCCAAAGGCCACGAGACTGGTACACTGCGCGACATTTTGTTTTGCAGGCCAGTCCCGTGACCACCATCGCCACCGCTTTTAACACTCTGCCTTTGTCCGCCGCCATGCTGGCCAACCTGGAATCCCTCGGGTATGCCCAAATGACGCCGATCCAGGCGCAGAGCTTGCCGGTGATCCTCAAGGGGATGGACCTGATCGCCCAGGCCAAGACCGGCAGCGGCAAGACGGCCGCGTTCGGCATCGGCCTCCTGAACCCGATCAACCCGCGATTCTTTGGTTGCCAGGCGCTGGTCCTGTGCCCGACCCGCGAGCTGGCCGACCAGGTCGCCAAGGAAATCCGCCGCCTGGCCCGCGCCGAAGACAACATCAAAGTGCTGACCCTGTGCGGCGGCGTGTCCTTTGGCCCGCAGATCGCTTCGCTGGAACACGGCGCGCACATCATCGTCGGCACCCCGGGGCGCATCCAGCAGCACCTGCGCAAAGGCTCGCTGCTGCTCGACGGCTTGAACACCCTGGTCCTCGATGAGGCCGACCGCATGTTGGACATGGGCTTCTACGACTCCATCGAAAACATCATCGAGCAGACCCCGGAGCGCCGCCAGACCCTGCTGTTCTCGGCCACCTACCCGGTGGGCATCAAGCAACTGGCCTCCAAGTTCATGCGCACCCCGCAAACCGTGAAGGCCGAAGCCCTGCACACCGACAGCCAGATCGAACAGCGCTTCTACGAGATCTCCCCGGACGAGCGCATGGACGCCGTGGTCAAGGCCCTGGCGCACTTCCGTCCGCAGTCGTGCGTGGCGTTCTGCTTCACCAAGCAGCAAGTGCAGGAAACCGTCGACCACCTGGTGGCCAAAGGCATCAGCGCCGTGGCCCTGCACGGCGACCTGGAGCAGCGTGACCGCGACCAGGTGCTGGCCATGTTCGCCAACCGCAGCACCTCGGTACTGGTGGCCACCGACGTAGCTGCCCGCGGCCTGGACATCGATGCGCTGGACATGGTGATCAACGTGGAGCTGGCCCGTGATTCGGAAATCCACATCCACCGCGTGGGCCGTACCGGCCGTGCTGGTGAGTCGGGCCTGGCGATCAGCTTCGTCGCCCCCGCCGAAGCGCACCGCGCCCAGGCCGTGGAGCAATTGCAGAAAGCCCCGCTGACCTGGGACGACCTCAGCAACCTGACCTCCAAGGGCGGCGCGCCGCTGCTGCCGGTCATGTCCACCCTGTGCATTGCCGCGGGCCGCAAGGACAAGGTGCGCCCCGGCGACATCCTCGGCGCCCTTACCGGCGACGCCGGCATCCCCGGCGCCCAGGTTGGCAAGATCGCGATCTTCGACTTCCAGGCCTACGTGGCCGTGGAACGCAGCATCGCCAACCAGGCGTTGCAGCGCTTGAACAACGGCAAGATCAAAGGCCGCTCGCTGCGCGTGCGCATCCTGTAACTGGGGTGGCCTGTTCGCGAATAAACCCGCCCCTACAACGATCGCCGTAGGAGCGGATTTATCCGCGAACCAAACACCGCGAACATAACGATCAGCAGAGGAACAAGCAGTGCGCACCACCGAAGTCGTCATCATCGGCGCCGGCGCCGCAGGCCTGATGTGCGCATTGACCGCCGCGGCTCGCGGGCGCTCGGTCCTGCTCATCGACCACGCCAACAAAGCCGGCAAAAAAATCCTCATGTCCGGTGGTGGCCGTTGCAACTTCACCAACCTGTACACCGAGCCTGCGAACTTCCTCTCGCACAACCCGCACTTCTGCAAGTCGGCCCTGGCCCGCTACACCCAATGGGATTTCATCGCCCTGGTGGCCAAGCACGGCGTGCCGTACCACGAGAAAAAGCTCGGCCAGTTGTTCTGCGACAACAAGTCCAGTGACATCCTCGGCCTGCTGCTCGACGAGTGCGCGCAGGCCAAGGTCGACCTGCGCCTGGACACCTCGGTGCAGCAGATCGAAAAGCTGGAAAACGGGTACTTGCTGAGCACCAGCATGGGCGACATCAACTGCCAGTCGCTGGTGGTGGCCACCGGCGGCCTGTCGATCCCGACCTTGGGCGCCACCGGCTTCGGCTACCAGATCGCCCGCCAGTTCGGTCACACCGTGCTGGCCACCCGCGCAGGCCTGGTGCCGTTTACCATCACCGACCAGCTCAAGGACTTGTGCACCGAGCTGTCCGGCACCTCGGTGGACTGCCTGGTGAGCTGCAACGACCAGAGCTTTCGCGAGAACATCCTGTTCACCCACCGCGGCCTCAGCGGCCCGGCAATCTTGCAGATCTCCTCGTTCTGGCACCCTGGCGATGCGGTGGAGATCAACCTGCTGCCCGATCACGACGCCTTGCAGTGGATGCAACAGCAGCAGGCCGAACGGCCGAACTCCGAGCTCAAGACCCTTTTGGGCGAGATTTTCACCAAGAAGATGGCCAACCTGCTGGCCGATCACTGGTTCACCTCCAAGCCGATGAAGCAGTACACCCCGGCCGAGCTGAACGAGATCGCCAGCAAAATCGGTAGCTGGCAGGTCGTACCCGCGGGTACCGAAGGTTATCGCACCGCTGAAGTGACCCTGGGCGGCGTCGACACCAAAGAGGTGTCGTCCAAGACCATGGAGTCGCTGAAAAGCCCTGGCCTGTATTTCGTTGGCGAAGTGCTGGACGTGAGCGGCCACTTGGGCGGCTTCAACTTCCAGTGGGCCTGGGCCTCGGCCTATGCCGCGGCGCAATACGTATAATCTGGACGATGGCTGTATCACGGAACAAATTTTGCTGGTAATAAGTGAACGGCGACAACGAATCGCCGCCACACACCGGCTCTATTTAGATCAACTGCCCAGGTTCGCCCCCCTACATGGCATCGACCTCGTTTCGCCAATCCATGCGCCGCTTGTGGGCGCTAGACAAGTTCAGTTACAGCGTAAGGGTGTTCATCGCCCTGACCGGCAGCATGGCGCTGTGCTGGTATCAGAACGAAATGCGCCTGCTGATCCCGATCTTCCTCGGGATCATCGCCTCGGCCCTGGCCGAGACCGACGACAATTGGCAAGGCCGTACCAAGGCCCTGGCAGTAACCCTGGTGTGCTTCAGTTGTTCGGCGCTGTCGGTGGAGTTGCTGTTCCCCTACCCCATCCTGTTCATCTGCGCACTTTCGCTCGCCGCTTTTGGCCTGACCATGCTGGGTGCATTGGGCGAGCGCTACAACGCCATTGCCTACGCGACGCTGATCGTCGCGGTGTACACCATGATCGGGGTGGACCAGCGCGGCGGCGAGGTGACGGACTTCTGGCACGAACCGATGCTGCTGGTGGCCGGGGCGGGCTGGTACGGCATCCTTTCGGTGCTGTGGCAGGCACTGTTTTCCAACCAGCCGGTGCAGCAGGCCCTGGCCCGGCTGTTTCGCGAGCTGGGCTACTACCTCAAGCTCAAGTCCAGCCTGTTCGAGCCCATTCGCGGCCTGGACGTGGAAGGCCGGCGCCTGGAGCTGGCCAAGCAGAACGGCCGCGTGGTGGCAGCGCTCAACTCCACCAAGGAAATCATCCTGCACCGGGTAGGCAGCACCCGCCCAGGCTCCAAGGTCAGCCGCTACCTGAAGCTGTATTTCCTCGCCCAAGACGTGCACGAGCGCGCCAGCTCTTCGCATTACCCCTACAACGCCCTGGCCGAAGCGTTCTTCCACAGCGACGTGCTGTTCCGCTGCCAGCGCCTGCTGCGCCAACAGGGCAAGGCCTGCCAGCGGCTGTCCGAATCGATCCAGTTGCGCCAGCCGTTTGTCTTCGACGTCAATTTCGCCGAAGCCCTGAATGACCTGCATGCCTCCCTTGAGCACCTGCGCATCCAGAGCAACCCGGCCTGGCGCGGCCTGCTGCGCTCGCTGCGGGCGCTGGCGGCCAACCTGGGCACCCTGGACCGCCTGCTGAGCGATGCAAGCAACCCGGACAAACTTGCCGACGCCAGCGACAGCAGCCTGCTGGACCGCTCGCCCCAGAGCCTGAAAGACATCTGGGGGCGCATCCGCCAGAACCTCACGCCCACTTCGCTGCTGTTCCGCCATGCCCTGCGCCTGCCCCTGGCACTGGCGGTGTGCTTTGGCCTGGTGCACTTGATCCACCCCACCCAGGGCTATTGGATCATGCTGACCACGGTGTTCGTCTGCCAGCCGAGCTACGGCGCCACGCGGCGCAAGCTGGGGCAGCGGATCATCGGCACGGCCATCGGCCTGACCGTGGGCTGGGTGCTGTTCGACCTGTTCCCCAATTCGATCATCCAGTCGATGTTCGCAGTGATCGCCGGCATGGTCTTCTTCACCAACCGTACCAGCCGCTACACGGTGTCCACGGCCGGTATCACCCTGATGATCCTGTTTTGCTTCAACCAGGTCGGCAACGGCTACGGGCTGTTTTTGCCACGGCTGATGGACACGCTGATCGGCAGCCTGGTGGCAATCATGGCGGTGTTCCTGTTTCTGCCAGACTGGCAGGGCCGCAAGCTGAACAAGGTGCTGAGCAACACCCTGACGTGCAACAGCGTCTATCTGCGCCAGATATTGCAGCAGTACGCCAATGGCAAGAAAGATGACCTGGCCTACCGCCTGGCACGGCGCAACGCCCACAACGCCGATGCAGCGCTGTCGACCACGCTGGCAAACATGCTGATGGAGCCTGGGCACTTCCGTAAGGAAGCCGACGTGGGCTTTCGCTTCCTGGTGCTGTCGCACACCCTGCTCAGCTACCTGTCAGGCCTGGGCGCGCACCGCGAGACAGCCTTGCCCGACGAGGTGCGCCACGGCCTGATCGAGGGTGCGGGCGAGCAACTGGTCAAGAGCATCGAAGGCATTGCCACCAGCCTTGCCAGCAAGTTACCGGTGGACATCCACAGCGACGCCGAGGAAGCCCTGGCCAACGAGCTTGAGCAGATGCCCGACGAGATCGACGAAGGCCAGCGGCTGGTGCAAACCCAACTAGCCTTGATCTGCCGCCAACTGGGCCCGCTACGAACGCTGGCGGCGCACTTGATCAAGGGCAAGGCCGAGTAATTACATGCCGTACCGCTTCATCAGGCGATCGTAGCTGCCATCGGCTTTCATGGCATCGATCGCCTTGTTGAAGCCGGCCACGATCTTCTCGTGGCCAGGGGTTTTAAGGCTCACCAGGATATGCAGGTTGTTCACGCTGAGCGCCTGCGGCAGGAACTCCACCGCGTTGCGCACCCGGGGCGTTTCCCGGCTCAGGTAATAGCGGGCCACGTATTCGTCTTCAAGCGTCAGCTTGACCCGGTCGGCCGCGAGCATGCGCACGGCCATGGAGAAGTTATGCACCGGCACTTTTTGCAACTGGTTGTCGTTGTCGAACTCGCCGGAATAGGCGTAGCCGCGCACGATCGAGATCGGATAGGGGTATAACACCGACAGGTCGCCATTGAAGGTGATCGGTGATTCCTTGCGCTTGATGAAGCGGATTTTGTTTTGCAGGTAGCTGCCGGAAAACTGCCCGATGCGCGTGCGCTCGTCGTTGTACCAGGCATTGACCAGCACGTCGTAACGGCCCTCGTCGATCCCCAACAAGGCGCGCGCCCAGGGCACCTGTTCAAAGTCACTGGCGTAGCCGGCCCTGGCCAGCGCCGTGGTCACCAGTTCCGTGGCCAGGCCACCATTGACCATGGTCGCATCGGTAAATGGCGGCCACGCGTCAGCCACCAAGCGTAATTTTTCTGCGGCTGCCGGTTGGGCCAGCATCAGCAATCCAAGCAAATACGAGGCTCGAAGCAATTGCAGCATGCTCAAGATCCTGTAGCGGGCTCCTGGCCCGACGTATGACCAAACGCTTGCGTTCCCCTATGATGGGGGGGCTTTTTATATTATCGGCCGCATCTGCCGTTTCAGGAGTAGACATGAGTATCGACTGGGTCTGCAAGCACCACACCGATCTGGGCAAGGAACAGCTTTACCAAGTACTGCGATTACGCAGCGAAGTGTTCGTGGTAGAGCAGAAATGCGCCTATCAGGAACTCGATGGCCAGGACCTGGATGGTGATACCTGCCACCTGATGGCGTGGGAAGACGACAGCCTGGTCGCTTACCTGCGCTTGCTGGACCCGGTGTCTCAGGGCGGCGACGTGGTGATTGGCCGCGTGGTCATCGCCATCGAAGGCCGAGGCCGCGGCCTGGGGCATGAGCTGCTGGTAGAGGGCCTCAAGCACGCCGAGAGTCAATGGCCAGGGGTGCCGATCTACCTGTCGGCCCAGGCGCATTTGCAGGGCTACTACGCCAAGCACGGGTTCTTGGTGGTGGGCGAGGCGTATCTGGAAGATGGAATTCCGCATATCGGGATGCGTAAGGCTTGAGGGCCTCTTCGCGGATAAATCCGCTCCTACACCGACGCCCCCTGTAGGAGCGGATTCATCCGCGAAAAGCCCACCGCAAAATCTCAGGGGTAACCCAGCACACGCTTGATGCCCCCCAAGTGCCGCCCCACCCACTCCTTGTCCACCGGCCCCCAATCGCGCACCACGTAGCGGCCGATATGGTTGCGTTCGCCATCCTGCTGCTCGAATTCGCAGACGATGTCCAGGTCGGCCAACGCCGCCAGGGTGTCCTGCGCGGTGCGCCGGGGCATGCCGGTAGCCTCGGTCAAGGCGGGCACGCTGGTGGCCAGCCCGCTGTCGATCAGCCAGGCCACGTACAGGCGCCGGTAGAAACTGCTCTTGGTCTTGCTGACGTCCATAACGCTTTCCTTGTCGCTCATTGCGGCAGCTCGCGGTAGGTGAGGTAAATACGCAGGTCGAACTCCAGCTGGTGGTAACCGGGCTGCATGTGCTCGCACAGCTGGTAGAACGCCTTGTTGTGGTCCGACTCCTTGAAGTGGGCCAGCTCGTGCACCACGATCATTTTCAGGAACTCAGGCGCCGCCTCCTTGAACAGCGAGGCAATGCGGATCTCTTTCTTGGCCTTGAGCTTGCCCCCCTGCACCCGCGACACATTGGTGTGCAGGCCCAGGGCGCGATGGGTCAGGTCCAGGCGGTTGTCGAACAGCACCTTGTCCAACCCAGCGGCGTTGCGCAGGTGCTCCTGCTTGATGGCCGAGGCATACGCGTACAACGCCTTGTCGCTTTGCACCGCATGGCGATCGGGGTAGCGCTTGTGCAGGTACTCGCCCAGGCGGCCTTGGGCGATCAACTGGCGCACCTGATCTTGCAGGTTCGGCGGGTAGGCTTGCAGGTACTTGAGCGGTTGCATGGCGGCGACAGGTCCAATGGTCAGCCGCCAGTGTACCGAAATAGCACGGTGGCTAAACCGACTTCCAATCAAAAAACGCCGGGAACTGGCTCGCATCAGCGGCCGGCAGCGGTTGCGCGACGATGAACCCCTGCACCAGTTCACAGCCGTTTTCCTTGAGCCACAGATACTGCTCACGGGTTTCCACGCCTTCGGCAATGACCGTGATCTCCAGCTCGCGACACAGGGCCAGCACGCAGCGCACCAGCGTCGCGTCGGCCACCGAGCCAGGCAGCTTGGCCACCAGGTGCCGGTCCAACTTGAGGGTGTCGATGGGCACGTCGCGCAACAGCTTGAGCGAGCAAGGGCCGCTGCCAAAGTCGTCCAAGGCGATGCGCACGCCCAGATTATGCAACTCGTGCAACTGTGCACAGGCCTCTTCGGGGTTGTACAGCAAGGAGGCCTCGACCACTTCCACCTCCAGTTGCCGGGCCTGCAAACCGTACATCACGATGGCCCGCTGCAGCTCCGACACCAGGTTGGGGATGGCGAACTGGGCATTGCTCAGGCTGATGCTCAGGATCAGGTCACTGGGAAACGCCTCGCTCCAGGCATGGCGCTGCGCCGCGCCCTGCTGGTAGATCCAACTGGTAAGCCGGCTGATAAGCCGTGCCTCTTCCAGCAGCGGGATGAACAACCCCGGCGGAACATCGCCGACACTGGGGTGACGCCAGCGCAGCAGCGCCTCGAAACCACGCAATCGGCCGTCGGCAATCGCCACCTGGGGCTGATACACCAGGGTAAAGTCCTGGTGCTCGATGGCGGTGCTGACGCTGTCTTCCAGCATCAGCCGTGAGCGGGCGCGGCCATTGAGGTCCTGGTCGTAGTAACGGTATTGCTGGCGGCCGGCTTGTTTGGCGGCGTACATGGCGATGTCGGCGGCCCGCAGCAGGCCGTCCAAAGTAGACCCGCACTCAGGGTAGGTGGCAATGCCGATGCTGACCCCCAGGGTCACCTCCAGGCCATCGATCTTCTGGCACATGGATACCCGCTCGATCAGCTTCTCGGCCACCTTGGCTGCCTGCTCGGGGTATTCCAGGGTATCGAGCAAGGCGGTGAACTCATCGCCGCCCATGCGCGCGACGATGTCGTAGGAGCGCAGGCAATCCTTGAGCTGCTCAGCCACCCAGCGCAGCACCCGGTCGCCGGCATCGTGGCCGTGCTGGTCATTGATGCGCTTGAACCCGTCCAAGTCCAGGTAAAGCAGTGCCTGGGACTTGTCCGAGCGCTCGTTGCGCACCAGCGCGCTTTCAACGGTCTGGTAGAAACCACGGCGGTTGAGCAACCCGGTCAGCGGATCGGTGACAGCCTGGTACTCCAGTTGCTGATGCAGGTTGCGCACTACCGACATATCTTGAACCGTGACCACCATGGCCCGCTGCTCGCCCGACAGCGGCGCGCAGGAAAGTGCCACCGGCAGCTGTTGGCCCGATGCGGTGCGCATCAAGGCGTCGTGCACCCGATAGGTGTCGCGAGTGGCATACGCGCGGTAGAAGTCCGAATCCCGCCACTGGCTGAGCGCCGGCTTGTGGATGAAACTGAGCAACTCGGCGCCTTGCAACTCGCTTATCGGCGTGTTCAATAGGCGCGAAATGGCCGGGTTGGCGAAATTGATGTTGCCCATCTCATCCACCACCAGGATGCCCTCGGCGGCATTTTCCAGCACCGAGGCATTGAAAGCCCGGGCAGACTCCAGGTCACGGCTCAGGCGCTGCAAGTCCCGGCGGTTACGCTGTTGCTCAAGCAACGCCTGCACCTTGGGCCGCAGGATTTGCGGGTCGAACGGCTTGAACAGGTAATCGACCGCGCCATTGGCGTAGCCCTTGAGCACCGAGGCTTGGGATTGTTCATTGGCGGTCAGGAAAATAATCGGGGTTAGCCGTGTTCGCTGGCTGCCACGCATCAGCCGGGCCACCTCGAAACCATCCATGCCGGGCATTTGCACATCCAGAAGCACGAGATCGACCTCATGTTCCAGCAACATGCCCAAAGCCTCGACACCCGAGGCAGCCGTCACCACCCGCCAATCCTGACGCTCCAGCAGGGCCCGCATGCTGATCAGGTTTTCCGGGTAGTCATCTACGACCAGTAATACAGAACCGCCATCGCCTGGCAGGGGTTGCACGCATTCCATGCTGCTTCTCATCGTTACAGTTGCCATGGCTTTCGGTTGAAAGCCGGATACAGCTTGCCCTTACTCTAGACGGGGATCCAAAAAACCTGAAGCCGACCGCGTAGTATCAATGAGCCAATATGGAGCAAAACCGACTAACGGTACACCTGGCCAGCCCCACGGCACCCGCGGGCTGCAGCGCATCGGACGGAAGGTTGGCGCCAAGTTGTCGACGTGCCAGCATTAACAACCTATTTTCATAAATGTATAAGAAGCGCCGTCTCAATCCTGTTACACCGCGAAAGGGTTGGTTTTCTCGGCAGTTACCCGCCGCGATCAAATGGAAGGCTTCATCATGATAGATCTCTCAACCTGGAATCTGAGCATTCCCGTCGGTACACCGGCCAAGACTGTCGACACCCCCACCTTGGTCAGTGGTTTCAAGGACCAGTATTTTCATTCTGACACAGGTACGCTGTTTTTCTGGGCGCCAGTCACCGGCACCGTGACCGAAAGCGCCAAGTACCCACGTACCGAATTGCGGGAGACCAACGCTGATGGCTCGGAACACAACTGGACCTACCCCGGCTACCAGCACTTTCTAAGGGCCACCCTGGAAGTGAATCAGGTGCCGTCTTCGGGCAAGATCGTGATTGGCCAGATCCACGTCAACGACAGCAACAAGCCGTTGCTGAAGGTGGAGTATCAATACAAGGAAAGCAAAGGCAGTGGCAACATCGTCGCCAAGGTGCGCTACCACCCGGATGACGAGAACCCCACGGTGATCATCGTGGCCGAGGACGTGCCGCTGGATAAGCAGTTTTCCTATTCCATTCACTTGAGCAGCATGGGCGAGCTCAGCGTGAGCGCCGCCGACTACCACTGGCAAACCAAGATCAGCGCCACTTGGCGGGTAGCCGAGTTGTACTTCAAGGCGGGGGTGTATACCCAGGACAATACCGGGTACACCAGCGAGGGCGGGAAGGTGACGTTTTACAAGCTGAAGATTAATCACGATAAAAGCTGAGTGGCAGGAATGCCTGCGCACAAAAAAGCCCGCGGCAAGCGCGGGCTTTCCAACGCAACCAGGACTTAGTTGACGCGCGCGTCCAACTCACCCTTGGCGTAACGCTGGAACATCGCTTCCAGGGAGATCGGCTTGATCTTGGAACCCTGGCCAGCGGTGCCGAAGGCTTCGTAACGGGCGATGCACACGTCGCGCATGGCCTTGACGGTTTCGCCGAAGAACTTGCGTGGGTCGAACTCGCTCGGGTTGGTCGCCATCAGGCGGCGCATGGCGCCGGTGGAGGCCAGGCGCAGGTCGGTATCGATGTTGACCTTGCGCACGCCGTGCTTGATGCCCTCGACGATTTCTTCAACCGGCACGCCGTAGGTTTCCTTGATGTCGCCGCCGTACTGGTTGATGATCGCCAGCCACTCTTGCGGTACCGAGGAAGAACCGTGCATCACCAGGTGGGTGTTGGGGATGCGCTTGTGGATTTCCTTGATGCGGTCGATGGCCAGCACGTCGCCGGTAGGTGGCTTGGTGAACTTGTAGGCGCCGTGGCTAGTGCCGATCGCGATGGCCAGAGCATCCACCTGGGTTTTCTTGACGAAGTCGGCGGCTTCTTCAGGGTCCGTCAGCATCTGGCTGTGATCCAGGGTGCCTTCGGCGCCGATACCGTCTTCTTCACCGGCCATGCCGGTTTCCAGGGAACCCAGGCAGCCCAGCTCGCCTTCTACCGAAACGCCGCAAGCGTGAGCCATGGCCACGGTTTGCTGGGTTACGCGTACGTTGTACTCGTAGTCGGTAGGGGTCTTGCCGTCGGCACCCAGGGAGCCGTCCATCATCACCGAGCTGAAGCCCAGTTGAATGGAGCGCTGGCACACGTCCGGGCTGGTGCCGTGATCCTGGTGCATACACACCGGGATGTGCGGGAATTCTTCGATCGCGGCCAGGATCAGATGGCGCAGGAACGGGGCACCGGCGTATTTGCGGGCGCCGGCCGAAGCCTGGACGATCACCGGGGAGTCAGTCTTGTCAGCGGCTTCCATGATGGCGCGCATCTGCTCAAGGTTGTTGACGTTGAAAGCTGGGACGCCGTAGCCAAATTCAGCCGCGTGGTCCAGCATCTGGCGCATGCTAATAAGTGCCATTGTTTTTCTCTCTCCCGGTAGAGGGTCGTTAATCGTGCAAGCCTGCCGTAGCGGCGGCTGCTATTCAAGTGGTTCAGGGCCCAGCCCGCAGGCTTTGCCCTTTCCGTCACGGCGCCTTGCAGCCCCGGCCGATCAAATCGTTGGTGGCTACCCAGTACACCAGGCCACCGTTGCCCATTACGTGAAATGCCAATACACCGTCACTATAGAGTTCGCCAGCGGCGCCCGGTTCAGCTTTCAGGTGATAGACCTGCTCGCTGCCCTTGAGTCGCACATCGACGTGCTCTTTGGCCGTATCGGTGTAATGCCAGTACAGCTCGGCATCAGTGTCACACAACCAGGTCGTCCAGCTATCGGATGAGGGCGCCGAAACGCTCGCACATCCACCAAGCACTGCACATGCCAACAGCGCGGCAAAGCCTCTCATTCCTGCTCCTCGTTGCAAGCACGGGGCCCTACGGGCAACCCTGACCCTTGGCCTGATGCTCTTCGTCATACTTTTCCAGGCCATCGGGGCCCAGGCGTTTGTTGATCACCGGCACTGTTTCAGCTTGCCAGCCAGACTGGTAACAACCGCCCTGCCCCGGGGCTTGCCCATCCTTTGCAGGTTCAGACGCAGGCTTGCTGGAGCAACCGGCGATCAAGCCGGCCGCCAACAGCAACATAAATGCCTTGCTCATCCGGACTCTCCCTTTGCACAGCATGTGCGCGTATCAGGCCTTGGCCCGTTGTTCCAGCACTTCGACCGCCGGCAGAACCTTGCCCTCGACGAATTCCAGAAAGGCGCCGCCACCGGTGGAGATATAGGAAATATCCTTGCCCACGCCATACTTGTCGATGGCCGCCAGGGTGTCGCCACCGCCGGCAATGGAGAACGCCGAGCTTTCAGCGATGGCCTTGGCCAACACCTTGGTACCGTTGCCGAACTGGTCGAATTCGAACACGCCCACCGGGCCGTTCCACAGGATAGTCTTGGAGGTCTTCAGCAGTTGGGCAAACTGCTCGGCGGTCTGCGGGCCGATGTCCAGGATCATGTCGTCGGCAGCCACGTCGGCAATCAGCTTGACGGTGGCGGTAGCGCTTTCGGCGAACTCCTTGGCCACTACCACGTCTACCGGCAGCGGCACGCTGACCTTGGCGGCGATGGCACGGGCGGTGTCCAGCAGGTCCGGCTCATACAGCGACTTGCCCACCGGGTGGCCGGCGGCAGCCAGGAAGGTGTTGGCGATGCCGCCACCGACGATCAACTGGTCGCAAATAGTGCTCAGGCTGTTCAGCACGTCCAGCTTGGTCGACACCTTGGAGCCGGCGACAATCGCGGCCATTGGCGTGGCTGGAGCGCCCAGGGCCTTGCCCAGCGCGTCCAGTTCGGCCGCCAGCAACGGACCGGCCGCTGCCACTTTGGCGAACTTGGCCACGCCGTGGGTCGAGCCCTCGGCACGGTGGGCAGTACCGAAGGCGTCCATCACGAACACATCGCACAGGGCGGCGTATTGCTTGGCCAACTCGTCGGCGTTCTTTTTTTCGCCTGTGTTGAAGCGCACGTTCTCGAACAGCACCACGTCGCCCGCTTTCACCTCGACGCCGTCCAGGTAGTCGGCGACCAGCGGCACTTCACGACCCAAGGCCTTGCTCAGGTAGTCGGCAACCGGCTTGAGGCTGTTTTCGGCAGAGAATTCACCCTCGGTCGGCCGGCCCAGGTGCGAGCAGACCATCACGGCCGCGCCCTTTTCCAGGGCCAGCTTGATGGTCGGCAGCGAAGCGAGGATACGCGCATCGCTGGTTACCACGCCGTCCTTCACGGGGACGTTGAGGTCTTCGCGGATCAGTACGCGCTTACCTTGCAGATCGAGGTCGGTCATCTTCAGCACGGTCATGTGTTCAGTCCTTCAAGCCTGTTCATTTTGTTGGTTTACAACGTGCAGAAAGTGCTCTGCAACGTCGAGCATGCGATTGGCGAAGCCCCATTCGTTGTCGAACCAGGCCAGCAGGTTCACCAGCCTAGGCCCGGAAACCCGGGTCTGGCTGGCATCGACGATGGCCGAATGCGGGTCATGATTGAAATCACAACTGGCATGGGGCAGTTCGGTATAGGCCAGCAGGCCCTTGAGCGGGCCGCTGGTGGCGGCCTCGCGCAGGATCCGGTTGACTTCGGCCGTGTCGGTGGCCTTGCTGACCTGCAGGGTGATGTCCAGGCACGACACGTTCACCGTCGGCACACGCACCGCTTTGGCCTGAATTCTCCCGGCAAGTTCCGGAAGCAGGCGTTCAATGCCGCGTGCAAGCCCGGTATTGACCGGGATGATCGACTGGAACGCCGAGCGCGTGCGGCGCAGGTCTTCGGCGTGGTAGGCATCGATCACCGGCTGGTCATTCATCGCCGAGTGGATCGTGGTGATGGACACGTACTCAAGGCCCAAAGCCTGGTCCAGCAGGCGCAACAGCGGCACGCTGCAATTGGTGGTGCACGAGGCGTTGGACAGCAGCCTTTCGTTACCGGTCAGGCGGTCCTGGTTGATGCCGAACACCACGGTGGCGTCGACATCGGCCTCGCTGGCCATCGGCTGGGAAAACAGCACGCGGGGCGCGCCGGCGTCGAGGAAGCGCTGGCCGTCGGCGCGGGTGTGCCAGGCGCCGGAGCATTCCAGCACCAGGTCGACATCCAGGGCTGCCCAGTCGATGTGTTCGGGGGTGGCACTGCGCAAGACTTTCACGCAATGACCATTGATCAGCAGACAATCGCCGTCGATCGCCACTTCCCCGGGGAAACGCCCGTGGGTGGAATCGAAGCGTGTCAGGTATTCGATGCTGGCCATGTCGGCCAGATCATTGATGGCAACCACCTCGAACCCGGCCTTGGCGCCTCGCTCGACAAGCGCTCGCAGAACACAACGACCGATACGGCCGTAACCGTTGAGTGCAACTTTGTAAGGGCGCGGCTGGGGCATGAGGTACTCACTGGAAACCATCATCAACGCAAGGTTCGCCCCCTACCGCTGTAGAAGCGGATTCATCCGCGAAAGCCGCGCCACGGTGTATCAGGCAAGCCGTGGCGTGGCTTTCGCGGATGAATCCGCTCCTACACAAACGGTAGGAGCGGTACAGCCAGGGATCAGTCTTCCAGCAGCTCTTCAGCAGTGCCGACGACGTTTTCCACGGTAAAACCGAACTCTTCGAACAAGGCGGCCGCAGGGGCCGATTCGCCGAAGGTGGTCATGCCGATCACGCGGCCTTCCAGGCCCACGTACTTGTACCAGTAGTCGGCATGGGCCGCTTCGATGGCAATACGGGCACTGACCTGCAGCGGCAGCACGGCCTGCTTGTAGCCGGCGTCCTGGGCATCGAACACGCTGGTGCACGGCATCGAGACGACGCGTACCTTGCGGCCTTGGGCAGCCAGTTGGGCCTGGGCCTTCACGGCCAGGTCAACTTCGGAACCGGTGGCGATCAGGATCAGCTCCGGCTCGCCTTCGCAGTCTTTGAGCACGTAGGCGCCACGCTCTACATCAGCCAGCTGGGCCGCGTCGCGCGGTTGGTTCTGCAGGTTCTGACGGGAGAAGATCAGCGCCGAAGGGCCATCCTTGCGCTGGATGGCGTGTTTCCAGGCCACTGCCGACTCCACGGCGTCAGCCGGGCGCCAGGTGTCCAGGTTCGGCGTGCAACGCAGGCTGGCCAGTTGCTCGATCGGCTGGTGAGTCGGACCGTCTTCGCCCAGGCCGATGGAGTCGTGGGTGAACACGTAGATGATGCGCTTCTTCATCAGCGCCGACATGCGCACGGCATTGCGCGCGTATTCCATGAAGATCAGGAAGGTTGCGCCGTACGGCACGAAGCCGCCGTGCAGGGCGATACCGTTCATGATCGCGCTCATGCCGAACTCACGCACACCGTAGTGCAGGTAGTTGCCGCCTGGTGCTTCGGCGCTGATGCTCTGGCTGCCTTTCCAGAAAGTCAGGTTGGAGCTGGCCAGGTCAGCCGAGCCGCCCAGCAGTTCCGGCAGCAGCGGGCCAAAGGCATTCAGGGCGTTCTGGCTGGCTTTGCGGCTGGCGATGGTTTCGCCCTTGGCTACCACTTCGGCGATCCAGGCATCGGCCTTTTGCGCGAAGTCGGCTGGCATTTCACCGGCCATGCGGCGGATGAATTCATTGGCCAGCTCAGGGTGCGCGGCGGCGTAGGCAGCAAAGCGCTGGTCCCACTCGGCTTCCAGGGCGCGACCGGCTTCCTTGGCGTCCCACTCGGCATAGATATCAGCCGGGATTTCGAACGGGCCGTAGTTCCACTTCAGCGCGGCGCGGGTCAGGGCGATTTCTTCAGCACCCAGGGCAGCACCGTGGGACTCTTCCTTGCCCTGCTTGTTAGGCGAGCCAAAACCGATGATGGTCTTGCAGCAGATCAGGGTCGGGCGGTCGCTTTTGCGCGCCGTCTCGATGGCCATCTTGATCTCGTCGGCGTCATGGCCGTCGACATTGCGGATGACCTGCCAGTTGTAGGCTTCGAAACGCTTTGGCGTGTCGTCGGTGAACCAGCCTTCGACTTCGCCGTCGATGGAAATGCCGTTGTCGTCGTAGAAGGCGATCAGCTTGTTCAGGCCCAAGGTACCGGCCAGGGAGCTGACTTCGTGGGAAATGCCTTCCATCATGCAGCCATCACCCAGGAATACGTAGGTGTGGTGATCAACGACGTTATGGCCCGGACGGTTGAACTGTGCCGCCAGGGTTTTCTCGGCAATGGCAAAGCCCACCGCATTGGCCAGGCCTTGGCCCAGCGGGCCGGTGGTGGTTTCAACGCCTGGGGTGTAACCGTACTCCGGGTGGCCCGGGGTGCGGCTGTGCAACTGGCGGAAGTTCTTCAGGTCGTCGATGGACAGGTCGTAACCGGTCAGGTGCAGCAACGAATAGACCAGCATCGAACCATGGCCGTTGGACATGATGAAGCGGTCACGGTTGGCGAACGACGGATTGGTCGGGTTGTGCTTCAAGAAATCCCGCCAAAGTACTTCGGCGATATCCGCCATGCCCATCGGGGCACCGGGATGGCCGCTGTTGGCTTTTTGCACGGCATCCATGCTGAGGGCACGAATGGCGTTGGCACGCTCACGACGGCTGGGCATCGCTTATCTCCTGGGGCTTGAATGATACGGAATTGGAAAAGACCGGCATTTTCCCCTAGGCACGTGCCTCTGGGCAATGACAGATGGTCACTGTGCAGCGTTTTTCCTGCGTTCATTGGGCTAAATGTCGGCCGGCTTCCAACGTTTGTCTGCAATGGACTCCCGATCGGGCCATTCGGCTCCGCTGATCAGGCAATATCAAAACTTTTTGATATTGCTCTTGCAGCGATTGTTCACCGTGTCTAGACTGCCGGCCCTATGAACCTACGCGTGCCCACGATCCGTCATGAACAAAGCGATGAGCTGGCTGCCCTGTGCAAGGCCGGCGGCGACCCGCTGCGGCTGAACGTATTGCGCGCCCTGGCCAACGATTCGTTCGGCGTACTGGAGCTGGCGCAGATCTTTGGTATCGGCCAGTCCGGCATGAGCCACCACCTCAAGGTGCTGGCCCAGGCAGAACTGGTGGCCACCCGTCGCGAAGGCAATGCCATTTTCTACCGTCGTGCCCTGCCCGACGCCGGGCTGCTGGGCGGGCGCCTGCACGCCGCCCTGCTCGACGAGGTGGACTGCCTGCAATTGCCGGTCGAGGCGCAGGCGCGCATGGCCACCGTGCAACGTCAGCGAGCGGCGGCCAGCAAAGACTTTTTCTCGCGCATGGAAGAGAAGTTTCGTGCGCAGCAAGACCTGATCGCAGGCCTGGCGCAATATCGCGAGAGCCTGCTGTCGCTGCTCGATAGCCTCAGCTTCGGCGAACAGGCCACGGCACTGGAAATTGGCCCGGGTGACGGCGAGTTCCTCCCTGAGCTGGCCCGCCGTTTCAGCCAGGTCAGCGCACTGGATAACAGCGCCGACATGCTCGACCTGGCGCGCCAGGTGTGCCAACGCCTGGCCCTGGGCAATGTGCAACTGCATCTGGCCGATGCCCTGGGCGACTGCGCCATCGCTGCCGATTGCGTGGTGCTGAACATGGTGCTGCACCACTTCAGCGACCCCGCCCAAGCCTTCAAGCAGTTGGCCGCCCGCATCACCCCAGGTGGCAGCTTGCTGGTCACCGAGTTGTGCAGCCATGACCAGAGCTGGGCCAGAGAGGCCTGCGGTGATCTCTGGCTAGGTTTTGAACAGGAAGATCTGGCCCGTTGGGCCACCGCTGCGGGACTCGTTCCCGGGGAAGGCCTCTATGTAGGCTTACGTAATGGTTTCCAGATCCAGGTCCGCCATTTTCAACGGCCGGCTGGCAACCCCCTCCATCGGTAAACTCAGGAAAACTATCGAAATGAGCGAACACTCCCTTTTCACTTCCGAGTCCGTGTCCGAAGGGCATCCGGATAAAATCGCCGACCAGATTTCCGACGCGGTGCTGGACGCCATCATTGCTCAAGACAAGTTCGCCCGCGTGGCGTGCGAGACCCTGGTGAAAACCGGCGTTGCCATCATCGCCGGCGAAGTGACCACTTCAGCCTGGGTAGACCTGGAAGACATCGTTCGTAAAGTGATCGTCGACATCGGCTACAACAGCTCCGACGTCGGTTTTGACGGTGCCACGTGCGCTGTCATGAACATCATCGGCAAACAGTCGGTGGACATCGCCCAAGGCGTTGACCGCAGCAAGCCTGAAGACCAGGGTGCCGGCGACCAGGGCCTGATGTTCGGTTACGCCAGCAACGAAACCGACGTGCTGATGCCCGCGCCGATCTGCTTCTCGCACCGCCTGGTAGAACGCCAGGCCGAAGCGCGCAAGGCCGGCGAACTGCCATGGCTGCGCCCGGATGCCAAGTCCCAGGTCACCTGCCGTTACGAAGGCGGCAAGGTCGTGGGTATCGACGCTGTCGTACTGTCGACCCAGCACAACCCGGAAGTGTCCTACGCCGACCTGCGTGAAGGCGTGATGGAACTGATCGTCAAGCAAGTGCTGCCAGCCGAGTTGCTGCACAAGGACACCCAGTTCCACATCAACCCGACTGGCAACTTCATTATCGGTGGCCCAGTGGGCGACTGCGGCCTGACCGGCCGCAAGATCATCGTCGACACCTACGGCGGCATGGCCCGCCACGGTGGCGGTGCATTCTCCGGCAAGGACCCATCCAAGGTTGACCGTTCGGCTGCCTACGTGGGCCGTTACGTTGCCAAGAACATCGTCGCCGCCGGCCTGGCCGATCGTTGCGAGATCCAGGTTTCCTACGCCATCGGCGTGGCCCAGCCTACCTCGATCTCGATCAACACCTTCGGTACCGGCAAGCTGTCGGACAGCAAGATCGTCCAACTGGTCCGCGAGCACTTCGACCTGCGTCCGTACGCGATCACCAAAATGCTCGACCTGCTGCACCCGATGTACCAGGCCACCGCGGCCTACGGCCACTTCGGCCGTACCCCGTACGAAATGACCGTGGGTGATGACACCTTCACCGCGTTCACCTGGGAGCGCACCGACCGCGCCGAAGGCCTGCGCGCCGCAGCCGGCCTGTAATACGGCTGCCTGGTAGGAGCGGATTCATCCGCGAAAAAAACGCCGCGATACGCCTGACGTATCGCGGCGTTTTTTTTCGCGGATACCTCCATCCAATTTCACCCTTAAACATGAAACCGGTGGCAACAGGTTATTCCGACCTGTGCACGTCATAGCTTCTAGGCTTGAATTTCCCAAGCCGAGCACGGAAGCTCCCCATGCCCACCCGCCTGCTGTTTACCCTGGCCCTTTGCACAGGCCTGGCCCACGCTTGCCCCGACTGGAACCCCGACCAGGCCCGCAGTGAAATCATCACCCTTGAGCAGCGCCTGGCCGAGTGGGACGACCAATATCATCGTTTGGGCGTCTCGCCGATTGCCGATGAGCTCTATGACCAGTCACGCCGTTGGCTGGCCGATTGGCAACAGTGCTTCCCAGCCATCGTGCGACCGGAGCCTTCGCCGCTGAAAACCGCGGCCGGCCCGGTGCCTCACCCCATACCCCATACCGGCGTGAGCAAACACGCTGAACAGGCCTCCGTGGAACAATGGCTCAAGGGCCGCGAGGATGTCTGGGTACAACCCAAAATCGATGGAGTGGCGGTGACCGTGGTCTATCGCAAAGGCTTGCTGCATCAGGTCATCAGCCGTGGCGATGGTGTGCTTGGCCAGGACTGGACTCGCCCAGCGCACTCGATCGCCGCCATACCCGCCAGGCTTCCCAGGCCTGTAGACCTGTTGATTCAGGGCGAGCTTTACTGGCGCCTGGACGGCCACATACAAAGCCAGCACGGCAGCGCCAATGCCCGGAGCAAGGTCGCCGGGCTGATGGCAAGGCAATCTTTACTGAAAACAGAAGGCGATCAGATTGGCCTGTTCGCCTGGGACTGGCCCGAAGGCCCGGCCACGTTGCCCGAGCGCTTGGCGGCCTTGGCACAACTGGGTTTTACCGAGCCTGCCGCTTACAGCCAGCCGATCCAGGACGCGCACCAGGCCCGATACTGGCGCGAGCACTGGTACCAAAGCCCGCTGCCTTTTGCCAGCGACGGCCTGATACTGCGCCAAAGCCAGCGCCCGCCCGCAGCACGCTGGCAAGCCAAAGTGCCTTACTGGATCGCGGCCTGGAAATACCCCTATGCCCAAGTACTGGCAGAGGTTCGAGACGTAACCTTCACCATCGGACGCACGGGTCGGGTGACACCTGTGCTGGAACTCAAACCGGTACAGCTCGACGACCGCAAGGTCAAACGGGTGAGCGCCGGCTCGCTGGAGCGCTGGCGGCAATGGGATATCCGCACTGGCGACCGAGTGGCCGTGGATCTGGCGGGCCTGACCATCCCGCGTCTGGCCGGGGTGGTGTGGCATAACCCACAGCGCCTGCCCCTTTCTGTACCGACGCCAGAGGACTATCACCTGTTCAGTTGCTGGCGCCCTGTTACAGGATGCGAAAGCCAGTTTCGCGCACGCCTGGCCTGGCTTGGCGGCAAACAAGGGCTAGCCATGCCACACGTAGGGCCGGGCACCTGGGACCGGCTAATAGCCAACGCCAAGATCAATGGCTTGCTCGATTGGCTCACGCTGGATGCTGCCAGCCTTGCCGAAGTCCCAGGGCTAGGCGAACGCTCCAGCCAACGATTGCTCGCAAGCTTTGCTCAAGGCCGTGACCGCAACTTTGCTGCATGGCTCAAGGCACTGGGTATGCCACCTGCGGGCGACACGCCACTTGGCGAGCACTGGCAAACGCTTGCCCAGTACGGGGTGGAGCAGTGGCAGGCGCGAGCCGGAATAGGCGCGAAACGCGCCAACCAACTGCATGAATTTTTTCGACACCCGGAAGTGCTCACACTGGTGGGCCAATTGAAAGAAGCAGGCGTCGATGGTTTCACCGATTCGTAGTACCTTGAACCGGAATCAGAAACTTCCTACAGACAAACGCCTCAATTAGTTCTCCAATGGAGCGGTATTTTTACGGAGTCACCATGAAAACCTTACCTCTGCTGGCCATAACGGCCCTGTTCAGCTTCTCATCCACTGCATTGCTGGCAGCCGAAGACACTCCGGAGCTCACCGGCTGCGCGGCCAAGCAACAGGCCGTGCAAACCCAGATCGACCAAGCCAAGGCCGCTGGCAACGGCAACCAGCAAGCCGGGCTGGAAAAAGCCCTGAGTGAAATCAAGGCCAACTGCACCGACGCCGGCCTGCAGAAAGAGCGCGAAAACAAAGTGCTGGATGCCAAGCGTGAGGTCAACAAGCGCCAGAGCGACCTCGACAAGGCCATGAAAAAAGGCGATTCGGACAAGATCAACTCACGCAAAGACAAGCTCGCCGAATCGCGCAAGGAATTGCAGGAAGCGGTGGACGAGCTCGACAAGTAACCCCCACTCAGTGGTCGCGAAACTCCTTGTGACATGCCTTGCAGGTGTCTTCGACCTTCTGCATGGGCAGGGCCAGGTCCGGCGCATTCAGCGGCTGGGCCTGGCTGGCGATCACCAACTCGCCGGTCGCTGACTCCAGCGAGCGAGCCAACTGCTGGAAATGCGCCTGCTTCTCCCACACATCAGCCTTGGCACTGGTGTGGTCCTCTTCCCTGACCTGCGGAAAATGCGCCCAAGGCTGATGGGACAAGCTGTCCAGTTTAAGGGCGTTCTGGGCAAATGTCGGCCCATCGAACGGCAACCGTCCGCGCAACATCCCGCCCATGTCTTCACTGGTCTTGAGCATCTGCTTGAAGATGGCCTTGCGCTGGCCCAACGGCGAGTTGGGGTCCACACCCCCGCAAGCGCTCAAGGCAAGGCAGGCCAGCAGAGCAATGGCGAATGCTTTATTGGTCATTTGCTCAGCTCACCGAGACAAAGAAGAAACTTACGATCAACCCAACGCCAACGAACCAGACCAGCGAGCGCAACATCGCCCAATCCGCCAGGTAGCAGATGATGTACAGCAGCCGGCTGGTGATGAACATTACCGACATAACGTCCATGGTTACTTGCTGGGCGTTACCCACGATGTCGGAAATGATCACGGCGGCAATGAATGCCGGGTTGATCTCGAAGCTATTCAATTGCGCGGCATGAGCCCGCTTGGCAAAGCCTTCCAGGTTGTCGAGGAAAGTGCGCGGGTCATGGTTTTGCCGTGGCCCGAACTTGCCACCGCTGAACTTGGCAACCCCGGTACAGATATAGGGAAGAAACAGGGCGATCAGGACACACCAGAATGCAACGGTCATAAGCAGCTCTCTTATTAAAATTTCATGATCAACATGCCAATCAGCACCAATGCGCAGGCGATGAGCCTGGGCCGGCCGAACGGTTCTTTCAGGTAACGCATGCCAAACAGCACCACCAGGATGACGCTGATCTCGCGCAGCGCCGCGGCCTCTGCCACCGAGCCCAACTGCATGGCCCAGAGCACCAGAGCGTAACTGAACAGCACGAAAAAGCCGACCGTCACCCCCAACTTCCACTGGGTTTTCCAGAAATACCTGAAGCTTTCGCGCTTGCTCACAAGCGCCACCAATGGGAATGGCCAGGCACTGATCAAGGTCAACCACACCAGGTAATCCAAGGGGTGCGACCAGCGCCGCAATGCTTGGCCGTCCAGCCACGTATAACTGCCAATGCACAAGCCGATCAACGCCACCACCGGCAGCATCGTCCATGGCAAGCGATCACCACCCCCGCCCTGCCACAGCAAGCAGGCCATGCCACACGGTATCAGCAAAATCCCGAGGATCTGTTGCGTGGTCAGCACCTCGCCGGCAAAGGTCAGGGTCAACGCCAACACCACCAAGGGCGACAAGCCACGCATCAGCGGGTAGACCAACCCCAGGTCCCCCACCCGATAGGCTTGAATCAACAGATAGCGATACAGCAGCTCAAACCCGGCCGACGCCAGCATCCAGGGCCACACCTCGGCCGGCGGAATATCGACAAACCCCACCAGTGCCACGACAAACAACAGCGCCACGGTGTCCATGCTGGCAATCACCAGCAGGCGCTCGGCGCTGAACTTGATCAGGGTGTTCCAGGCGGCGTGCAGGACGGCGGCGAGCAGTACCAGGGTTGTTGCTAACACGTGGCGGTCCTTGCTGTTTCTTTTGGAGCGCAATCTGTAGCAGTTGGCGGGGGTAGCGTCTAGACCGTAGTGAGGGCCGAACCCACCCACAATCCCAAGGTCCAACCCGCTGTGCCCCCAGCCACCCCCAGGGCATCCAACCTCTATACCTTCGCTAAAAACCACCATGGGAGCCCGGATGCTCGAGCTAGTCGCCGCGTTTATTTGCCTCACCACCCTCCTCACCTACGTCAATTTCCGCTTTATCGGCCTGCCACCTACCATCGGCGTGATGGTCACGGCATTGATGTTTTCCTTGCTTTTGCAGGGCCTGAGCTTTCTCGGCTACCCCGGCCTTGAAGACCGCGTGCAAGGCCTGATCGGCCAGATCGACTTTGGCGACCTGTTGATGAACTGGATGCTGTCGTTCCTGCTGTTCGCCGGCGCCCTGCACGTGAACCTGAGTGACCTGCGCAGTTACCGCTGGCCCATCGGCCTGCTGGCGACGTTCGGCGTATTGATCGCCACCTTCGTGATCGGCACGCTGGCTTACTGGATTTTCGCCATGTTCGGCTGGCACGTGAGCTTCCTGTACTGCCTGCTGTTTGGTGCACTGATCTCGCCCACCGACCCCATCGCGGTACTCGGCGTGCTGCGTACGGCCAATGCTTCCAAGCCACTGAAAACCA
Source organism: Pseudomonas abieticivorans (assembly GCF_023509015.1). Taxonomy (NCBI): domain Bacteria; kingdom Pseudomonadati; phylum Pseudomonadota; class Gammaproteobacteria; order Pseudomonadales; family Pseudomonadaceae; genus Pseudomonas; species Pseudomonas abieticivorans. Next base: position 3,007,142 of record NZ_CP094975.1, on the reverse strand, counting down.
CGATCGTCGGCGAATCGTTGTTCAACGATGGTACCGCGGTGGTGGTGTTTACCGTGTTGCTGGGCATCGTCGCCCAGGGCGAGCAGCCCACGGTCAGCGAAACGGCCCTGCTGTTTGCCCACGAGGCCATCGGTGGCGTGCTGTTCGGCGCGCTAATCGGCTACGTGGTGTACCGCATGATCAAGAGCATCGAGCAATACCAGGTGGAGGTCATGCTGACCCTGGCGCTGGTGATCGGCGGTTCGGCGATGGCCACCGAACTGCATGTGTCGGCACCGATCGCGATGGTGGTGGCCGGGCTGATCATCGGCAACCTGGGCCGCAAGCTGGCGATGAACGACATGACCCGGCGCTACATGGACGGTTTCTGGGAATTGCTGGATGACATGCTCAACGCCCTGCTGTTCGCGCTGATCGGCATGGAACTGTTGCTGCTGCCGTTCTCCTGGCTGCACATGCTGGCCGCCAGCCTGCTGGCGGTGGCAATCCTGCTGTCACGCTTGCTCACCGTGGCGCCGGCCATCCTGTTGCTGCGCCGCTGGCGCAGCGTTCCCAAGGGCACCATTCGCATCCTGACCTGGGGCGGCTTGCGCGGTGGCGTCTCGGTGGCACTGGCGCTGGCCCTGCCGTTGGGCCCCGAGCGCGACCTGCTGCTGAGTATCACCTACATCGTGGTGCTGTCCTCGATCCTGCTGCAGGGCCTGAGCATCGGCAAGCTGGTCAAGTCAGTGACCCGCGAGCCTGCCGAAAGCTAAAGCGAGAATGGCCTTTTCGCGGCTCGCCGGCGAAAAGGCCAACGCGCTAAGATAGGCGCTTAACGACCTCTTCAGGATTGCGCATGTCTGCCCCGATGATCCCCGACCAGCGCCGCGAGCTTATCCTTCGCCAGTTGCGCAAGCATCAGGTGCTCAGCGTTCATCAGCTGATGGAAATGTTCGACTGCTCGCACATGACCGCGCGGCGCGACATTGCCCTGCTCGAGCAGGAAGGCCGCGCCTATTCGGTGACCGGCGGGGTGCGCATTGCCAGCCAGCTGCACAGCGAGCCCAGCCATCAATCCAAGGCCGTGGTGGAATTGCCGCAGAAACAGGCCATGGCCAAACTCGCGGCCGGGCTGCTGCGCGCCGACATGACCCTCTACCTGGATGCCGGCACCAGCAACCTGGAGATCGTGCCGCATATCGCCGCGCTGACCGGCATGACCGTGGTCACCAATGACTTCGGTATCGTCCACGCCTTGGCCGACGCCAGCCACGTCGACGTCATCCATACCGGCGGGCTGCTCGACCACCCCAACCGCTCCTGCGTCGGCGGCCTGGCAGCGGCCACCTTGCGTCAGATCGCCACCGACATCGCTTTCATGTCCACCGCTTCCTGGGACTTGCAGCGCGGCATCACCACGCCTTCAGCCTTGAAGGTGGAGGTCAAGCAGGTGGCCATGCAGTCGGCTTCGCAAACCGTGCTGGTGGCCACCAGTTCCAAGTACGGCACCTTCGGCATGTACAAGATCGCCGGGCTCGAGCAGTTCGATGTGATCATCAGCGACCAGGCCCTGGCGCCTGGCGCCGCAGACAGCGTGCGCAAGCTGGGTGTTGATCTGCTGCTGGCCTGAGTTGCCGCGCCGCACCTTTCACGGATAAATCCCCCCTAACTGACCGTCGGTTCCCGAGGGCTTGCGCCTGCCCGCCGAACATGCGATGTTAATATTTGTTAATTTTAAAAAATACTTCACAAGATCCGATCACGCGCTCATGATCGGGTTTGCGGGAACAATTGCCAGGAGTACTGCCATGAATAACAAAAACGTCGGTGTCATCGGTCTGGGTGCAATGGGGCTGGGCATTGCCCGCTCGCTGCTGCGCTCAGGTTTCAATGTGCATGCCTGTGACGTACGCGCCGCAGTGACCGAACAGTTCGCCAACGAAGGCGGCGTTGCCTGCGACTCACCGGCGGCCATGGCCGCGGCCTGCGATGTGATCATCACCGTGGTGGTGAACGCCGAGCAGACCGAAACCGTACTCTTTGGCGAAAACGGCGCGATCGCCGCCCTGCGCCCTGGCAGCCTGGTGATTGGCTGCGCTACCGTTGCCCCGACCTTCGCCGTCGAGTTGGGCGAACGCCTGGCCGCGCAGAACCTGTTGTACCTGGATGCCCCCATCTCCGGCGGTGCCGCCAAGGCGGCGGCTGGCGAAATGACCATGATGACCTCAGGCCCTGCCGCCTCCTATGCCAAGGCCGAAGCGATCCTCAATGGCATGGCCGGCAAGGTCTACCGCCTGGGCGACGTGCATGGCCTGGGCTCGAAAGTAAAAATCATCAACCAGTTGCTGGCCGGCGTGCACATCGCTGCCAGCGCCGAAGCCATGGCCCTGGGCCTGCGCGAGGGCGTCGACGCCGACGCCTTGTACGAAGTGATCACCCACAGCGCCGGCAACTCGTGGATGTTCGAAAACCGCGTGCCGCACATCCTCAAGGCCGACTACACGCCGCTGTCGGCCGTGGACATCTTCGTCAAGGACCTGGGCCTGGTGCTGGATACCGCCCGCGCCAGCAAATTCCCGCTGCCGCTGTCGGCCACTGCGCACCAGATGTTCATGCAAGCCTCCAGCGCCGGGTTCGGCCGCGAAGACGACTCTGCCGTGATCAAGATTTTCCCGGGCATCGAACTGCCTGTCGCCAAGACCGAGCAGAACTGAGGCCACGCCATGAGCACTACTGCACATCGCCCATTGCTGGGCTGCATCGCCGATGACTTCACCGGCGCCACGGACCTGGCCAACATGTTGGTGCGCGGCGGCATGCGCACCGTGCAAAGCATCGGCATCCCCAGCGCCGAAATGGCTGCTGGGCTGGATGCCGATGCCATCGTCATCGCCCTCAAATCGCGTACCACGCCGGTGGCCGAAGCGGTGGAAGAGTCGCTGGCGGCATTGGCCTGGTTGAAAGACCGTGGCTGCGAACAGGTTTTCTTCAAATACTGCTCCACCTTCGACTCCACCGCCGCTGGCAACATCGGCCAGGTCAGCGAAGCATTGCTGGAAAAGCTTGGCAGCGACTTCACCCTGGCCTGCCCGGCATTCCCGGAAAATGGCCGCACGATTTTCCGTGGCCACCTGTTCGTACAAGACCAGTTGCTCAGTGAATCGGGCATGCAGCACCACCCGCTCACGCCCATGACCGATGCCAACCTGGTGCGCGTGCTGCAATCGCAAACCCAGTTGAAAGTCGGCTTGCTGCGTTATGACAGCATCGCCAAAGGCGTGGAAGCGGTGCGTGGCCGTATCGCGCAATTGCGTGCCGAGGGCGTGGGCATGGCCGTCGCCGACGCACTGTCGGATGCCGACCTCTACACCCTGGGCGCCGCGTGCGCCGACCTGCCACTGCTGACCGGCGGCTCTGGCCTGGCCTTGGGCCTGCCAGAGAACTTCCGCCGCGCCGGCAAGCTGCGTGACAGCGATGCGGCGAAGCTGCCGACCATCAACGGCGGTGAAGTGGTGTTGGCCGGCAGCGCCTCGGTGGCCACCAACGGCCAGGTCGCCACCTGGCTTGAGGCCGCTCGCCCAGCCCTGCGCATCGATCCCTTGGCCCTGGCCGCCGGCAAACCGGTGGTCGAGCAGGCCCTGGCCTTTGCCCGCGATGCCGGGCAGACCGTATTGATCTACGCCACCAGCTCGCCGGATGAAGTCAAAGCCGTGCAGCGTGAACTGGGCGTGGAGCGCGCCGGTGCCCTGGTCGAACAGGCGCTGGGCGAAATTGCCAAAGGCCTGCTTGCCGCAGGCGTGCGACGCTTCGTGGTCGCCGGTGGCGAAACCTCCGGCGCCGTGGTGCAAGCCCTGGGCGTGCAATTGTTGCAAATCGGCGCACAGATCGACCCGGGCGTGCCGGCTACCGTCAGCAACAGCGCGCAGCCGCTGGCCCTGGCGCTCAAGTCCGGCAACTTCGGTGGCCCGGACTTCTTCGCCAAGGCCCTGAAGCAACTGGCGGGAGGTGCCCAATGAGCGACGAAAAAGCCCTGCGTGAAGAAATCTGCGACGTCGGCCGCCTGCTTTACGGTCGCGGCTACACCGTCGGCAGCGCTGGCAACATCAGTGCCCGGCTCGACGACGGTTGGCTGATCACCCCCACCGACGCTTGCCTGGGCCGCCTGGTGCCGGAGCAGATCGCCAAGGTCAACCTGGCCGGCGAATGGATCTGTGGCGACAAGCCGTCCAAGACCTTGGCGCTGCACCGCCAGGTCTACGACCGCAACCCCGAGGTCGGCGGCGTGGTGCATACCCACTCCACCCATCTGGTAGCCCTGACCTTGGCCGGCGTCTGGCAACAAGACAACATTTTGCCGCCGTTGACCCCGTACCAAGTCATGAAGGTCGGGCCGATCCCGCTGATCAACTACGAACGCCCCGGCTCGCCAAAGGTCGCCGACCAAGTCGCCCTGCTGGCCAACAGCGTGCGCGGCGTGATGCTCGAGCGGCTCGGCCCGGTGATCTGGGAAAGCTCGGTGGCCAAGGCTTGCTATGCGTTGGAAGAGCTGGAAGAAACCGCGCGACTTTGGTTGATGACCGACCCCAAGCCCTCCCCTCTGGACCCAGGCGCTTTGGAAGACCTGCGCCAAGCCTTCGCGGCCAAGTGGTAGTGACCTAAAAAAAGGACGCCCGGAAAGGGCGACCGAACAACAATAACAACAGGAAAATCAGAGCATGAGTCCAATCCTATTGATGACCATCGCCGGCGCCGGTATCGCGCTGTTGCTGTTTCTGGTGCTCAAGTACAAATTCCAACCTTTCGTGGCCTTGATGCTGGTCAGCATCCTGGTCGCCCTGGTAGCCGGGGTGAAACCCGCCGACCTGGTCGCCACCATCGAAGGCGGCATGGGCAAGACTCTGGGCCACATTGCGATCATCATTGCCTTGGGCGCGATGATCGGGCGCATCATCGAGCTGTCCGGTGGCGCCGAGGCGCTGGCCAAGACGCTGATCAAGCGCTTCGGCAATAACCGAACGCCGCTGGCGCTCACCGTGGCGGGTTTCATGGTCGGCATCCCGGTGTTTTTCGAGGTCGGCGTGATCATCCTCATGCCCCTGGCCTATGGCGTGGCCCGTGCTGCACGCAAACCGCTGCTGGTGTTTGCCTTGCCGATGTGTGCGGCGCTGCTCTCGGTGCACGCGTTCCTGCCGCCGCACCCTGGCGCGGTGGCGGCCGCCGGGCAACTGGGCGCAGACCTGGGCCGAGTGCTGATGTTCGGCATCCCCATCGTCGGCGTGCTGTGCCTGATCGGCTACTTCATTGCCGGGCGCATGACCCGCAAGGTCTACCCGATGACCGATGACATCCGCTCGGAAGTCTACGGCCCGCACATCACCAACGAAGACCTGGCCGCCTGGGCCAAGGGCGACTATTCCAACACCAGCGAAGCGGCACACGCCAAGACCCTGGGCCTGGAAGAAAGCGCCAGCGGCCTGGCCGCGAAACTGCCACCGGCCCCGGCTCCGGGCGCTGGCCTGATCATCGCCTTGATCCTGCTGCCGATCATTTTGATCCTGCTGGGCACACTGGCCACCACCTTGCTGCCGCCCGAGTCCAACTTGCGCGCAGTCATGACCGTGCTCGGCGCACCGCTGGTGGCGCTGCTGCTGGACACCATGCTGTGCGCCTGGCTGTTGGGCTCACGCCGTGGCTGGAGCCGCAGCCAGGTATCGGACGTAATCGGCTCGGCCCTGCCTGGCGTGGCCATGGTGATTTTGATCGCGGGCGCCGGCGGCGTGTTTGGCAAGGTGCTGGTAGACACCGGCATCGGCGCGGTGGTCTCCGAAGCCTTGCGCAATACCGGCCTGCCGGTGCTGGCCCTGGGTTTCCTGTTGACCTTGCTGCTGCGCGCGGTTCAAGGTTCTACCACGGTAGCCCTGGTAACCACTGCCGGCATCCTCAGCCCGTTGATTGCCACGCTCAACCTCAGCGCCAACCACATGGCCCTGCTGTGCCTGGCCATGGGTGGTGGCGGGCTGGCCATGTCGCACATCAACGACGCCGGCTACTGGATGTTCACTAAACTGGCCGGGTTGAACGTGGGCGACGGCCTGCGCACCTGGACCTTGCTGGTCACGATCCTGGGCACGTTGGGCTTTATCATGACCCTGCTGCTGTGGCCTTTCGTCTGACTGTTGAAGACTGGAGTTAACATGCCTCGTTTTGCCGCCAACCTCAGCATGCTGTACCCGCAGCACGATTTTCTCGATCGTTTTGCCGCCGCCAAGGCCGATGGTTTCGATGCCGTGGAATACTTGTTCCCATACGATTACAGCGCTGCCGAACTCAAGCAGCGCCTGGGCGACAACGGCCTGGTGCAGGCGCTGTTCAATGCGCCACCGGGCGACTGGAGCAAGAACGAGCGCGGCATCGCTTCACTGCCAGGGCGCCAAGCCGAGTTCCGCGCAGGTGTGGAGCGCGCCCTGGAGTACGCCGCAGTATTGGGCAACGACCGCATCCACGTGATGGCCGGGCTATTGCCCAGCGAAGCCGACCGCCCACGCCACCACGCGGCGTACCTGGAAAACCTCGCTGTCGCGGCCAGCCTCGCAGCCAAGGCCGGCATCACCGTGCTGATCGAACCGATCAACACGCGGGATATCCCGGGTTTTTTTCTAAACCGCCAAGACCAGGGCCAGGCCATCTGCAAGGAAGTCGGCGCGCCAAACCTGAAAGTGCAATTTGACTGCTACCACTGCCAGATCGTCGAAGGCGACGTGGCGGTCAAGCTGCGCCGGGACTTCGCCGGTATCGGCCACATCCAGATCGCCGGCGTGCCGGACCGACACGAACCGAGCCTGGGCGAGGTGAACTACCCCTACCTGTTCGAGGTAATCGACGCGCTGGGGTATGAGGGTTGGATTGGCTGCGAATACCGGCCCAAGGGCGATACGTCCGAAGGGTTGCAGTGGCTGAGGGATTGGCGCGCACGGGGTTAAATAGCGTCGTGCTTTTCGCGGATGCTCCTACAGAGAAACGGTCTGTAGGAGCATCCGCGAAAGCATCACTCCCCTGTTTCGAACTGATCCTTGATGTAGCGGATTTCGCTACGCCCGTGCGGCGCTGGCAAGCCGTCTTCGCCCAAGTTCACGAACACCAGCTTGTCGACCGTGAGGATGCTCTTGCGGGTGATCTTGTTGCGCACTTCACAGCTCAGGGTGATGGAGGTTCGGCCGAACTCGGTGGCGGTAATGCCCAGTTCGATGATGTCGCCCTGGCGCGAGGCGCTGACGAAATTGATCTCGGAGATGTACTTGGTGACCACGCGTTGGTTGCCCAGCTGGACGATGGCGTAGATCGCCGCTTCTTCGTCGATCCAACGCAGCAGGCTGCCACCGAACAGCGTGCCATTGGGGTTCAGGTCTTCGGGTTTGACCCACTTGCGGGTGTGGAAATTCATGCTCGCTCCTGATCGTTTTGCCCTGGATGCCCGCCATCATGGCAGACCTGCCGTGTACTCTCCATTTGCCTGCGACTATCGTCGCGATTAAAACCTTCGGGCGGTTATCGCTAGAAACCCTTGGGAAGCGTCGCACACCTCTATATAATCGTGCGGCTTCAATCAAACGGCCATCTACTTTTCCCGGCCGTTCCCGCCACCTGTCCGAGGGGCGCTGCAGCAGGTTCAACCTGTCAGGCTCGGATGGGGCGTTGTCCGCAGGGCGTTTGCCTTGCGAATATTAAACGCACAACGGCGCCCATTCGCACATTACGAATGGAGGCTCTCAATGAGCGCTGTCAACACGCCTGCAGGTTTTACCGATTACAAAGTCGCCGACATCACCCTGGCCGCCTGGGGCCGTCGCGAAACCATCATCGCCGAATCGGAAATGCCTGCCCTGATGGGCCTGCGCCGCAAATATGCCGGCGAGCAGCCTCTCAAAGGCGCCAAGATCCTTGGCTGCATCCACATGACCATCCAGACCGCCGTGCTGATCGAAACCCTGGTTGCCCTGGGTGCCGAAGTGCGTTGGTCGTCCTGCAACATTTTCTCCACCCAAGACCAGGCCGCCGCCGCCATCGCTGCTGCCGGTATCCCGGTGTTCGCCTGGAAAGGCGAGACTGAAGAAGAATACGAGTGGTGCCTGGAGCAAACCATCCTGAAGGATGGCGCGCCTTGGGACGTCAACATGATCCTCGACGACGGCGGCGACCTGACCGAGCTGCTGCACAAGAAATACCCGGCCCTGCTGGACCGCGTACACGGCGTGACCGAAGAAACAACCACTGGCGTGCATCGCCTGCTGGACATGCTGGCCAAGGGCGAGCTGAAAATCCCGGCCATCAACGTCAATGACTCGGTGACCAAAAGCAAGAACGACAACAAGTACGGCTGCCGTCATAGCCTCAACGATGCCATCAAGCGTGGTACCGACCACCTGCTGTCCGGCAAGCAAGCGCTGGTCGTCGGCTACGGTGACGTGGGCAAGGGCTCGGCCCAGTCCCTGCGTCAAGAAGGCATGATCGTCAAAGTGACCGAAGTCGACCCGATCTGCGCCATGCAAGCTTGCATGGACGGTTTCGAACTGGTTTCGCCGTTCATCGACGGTATCAACACCGGTACCGCCGAGAGCATCGACACCGCGCTGCTGGGCAAGATCGACCTGATCGTGACCACCACCGGCAACGTCAATGTTTGCGACTCGAACATGCTCAAAGCGCTGAAGAAGCGCGCCGTTGTCTGCAACATCGGCCACTTCGACAACGAAATCGACACCGCTTTCATGCGTAAGAACTGGGCATGGGAAGAAGTGAAGCCACAGGTCCACAAGATCCACCGCACCGGCCCTGGCACCTTCGACGCGCAGAACGACGACTACCTGATCCTGCTGGCCGAAGGCCGCCTGGTGAACTTGGGTAACGCCACCGGCCACCCAAGCCGCATCATGGACGGTTCGTTCGCCAACCAGGTGCTGGCGCAGATCTTCCTGTTCGACCAGAAGTACGCCGACCTGTCGCCAGCCCAGAAAGCCGAGCGTCTGACCGTTGAAGTACTGCCCAAGAAGCTCGACGAAGAGGTGGCCCTGGAAATGGTCCGCGGTTTCGGCGGCGTCGTGACCCAACTGACCAAGCAGCAGGCCGACTACATCGGCGTGACCGTCGAAGGTCCGTTCAAGCCGCACGCCTACCGCTACTGATACCTGCCCACAGGCTGCAGGAGCGGATTTATCCGCGAAAAAAGACGCCACGGTGTATCAGTTACACCGAGGCGCACGCTTCGCGGATGAACCCGCTCCTACCTGCAAGGTGGGAATGTGGTTTGGTTTTCGAGTTTAAAGGGTAAGACCATGTCCCAAGAACGCCGCTTCAGCTTCGAGTTCTTCCCGACCAAGACCGACGCTGGGCATGAAAAACTGCTGAACGTGGCCCGCCAACTGGCTGGCTACAAGCCCGATTTCTTCTCCTGCACCTATGGTGCCGGTGGCTCTACCCGCGACCGCACGCTCAATACCGTGCTGCAGCTGGAACACGAAGTCAAAGTACCCGCCGCTCCGCACCTGTCGTGCGTGGGTGACAGCAAGGACGACCTGCGCGGCCTGCTGGCGCAATACAAGGATGCCGGCATCAAGCGCATCGTTGCCCTGCGTGGCGACCTGCCGTCCGGCATGGGCATGGCCAGTGGCGAACTGCGCCACGCCAACGACCTGGTCGAGTTCATTCGTCAGGAAAGCGGCAGCCACTTCCACATTGAAGTTGCCGCTTACCCGGAAATGCACCCACAAGCGCATAATTTCGAAGACGATCTGAAGAATTTCGTGCGCAAGGCCAAGGCCGGTGCCGACAGCGCGATCACCCAATACTTCTTCAACGCCGACAGCTACTTCTACTTCGTCGAGCGTGTGCAGGCCATGGGCGTGAACATCCCGATCGTGCCGGGCATCATGCCCATCACCAACTACAGCAAGCTGGCACGCTTTTCCGACGCCTGCGGTGCGGAAATCCCGCGCTGGGTCCGCAAGCAACTGGAAGCCTACGGCGATGACGTCGCCAGCATCCAGAAGTTTGGCGAAGAAGTAATCAGCACCATGTGCGAACAACTGCTGCAAGGCGGCGCACCTGGCTTGCACTTCTACACCCTGAACCAGGCCGAACCCAGCCTGGCGATCTGGAACAACCTGAAACTGCCACGCTGATTCGGTCGTTACAGTTGCACTGCAAAAGGCCCCTCGGGGCCTTTTTGCGTAAAGGCCTTTTCAAGGCTCTAGCCATTGGCGACCACTCGTCGTACTCTCAGGCCTATGCCTGCTATAGCCCCGTTCTTGACAGCCTTGCTCCTGACTTGCCTGAGCCTGACCGCTTACGGCGAGAAGCTTCGTATCGTCACCGAACCCTGGGCACCCTACGTGTACTTGGAAAACGGCAAGGCCAAGGGTATCGACTACGAGATCACTGCCCTGGTGTTCCAGCGCCTAGGTATCGATGTGCAGTGGGAATTCCTGCCGTGGAAGCGTTGCCTGGCGATGCTCGACAAGGGCGAGGCCGATGGCGTGCTGGATATTTTCCTGACCAGCGAACGCGATGCCCAACTGCTATACCCAAATGAGCCACTGTCGGATGTGGAGTTCGTGCTGTTCACCGCCAATGCGCGGCCGCACCGCTTCACCACCCTGGATGACCTCAAAGGCCTGACCGTGGGCATCTCGCCGGGTTATTTCTATGGCCGCGACTTCATGGACGCCACCACCTTCAAACGCGAAGGCGCACCCACCCACGAGGCGAATTTCGGCAAGCTGATCCGTGGCCGCGTGGACCTGGTTATCACTGATCGCCGCGTGGGCGAACGAGCCATCCAGACCTTGGGCCTGCAAGGCCAGGTCAGCGCCTTGCCCGCAGTCATCAGCCGCGAAAAACAGTACCTGGCCGTGCGCCGGGGTGCCGGCATGGACTTGCTGATCCAGCGATTTGCCGCTGAATTGCGCCGTTTCAAGCGCGAGCCGGCCTACACTGAACTGTTGGCACGCTACGCCAGCGACAGCGAAACGCTAAAAAAGCCGGAAAATACCCCTAAAGCGGCCCGTTCCGAAACCGTTGAGCAGCATGAAAGCAGCGCATTGTGATTGCTCTGTTATACTCGGTCGTTCCCGCCAGGCTTACGCCCGGACGCTCGACCTTGCAAAAGGCCTCCCCCCTGCTTGACGCGCGGCTAGATAGCCAGCTCTGCAGGTCCCGGGAAGTGCATTGAAGGATCCAGCAGGACCGGACGCGAGAGTGCCATATGAACCCATTTAACATATGACACCTATCGCGCCAGGCAAGATTCCCATTGGGCCAAGCCCTCACTAGAACAGGATTACTCATGTCCTTTGCTTCCCTCGGTCTCTCCGAGGCTTTAGTCCGTGCCATCGAGGCGGCGGGCTATACCCAGCCTACTCCGGTGCAACAGCGGGCCATTCCCGCCGTGTTGCAAGGTCGCGACCTGATGGTTGCGGCACAGACAGGTACTGGTAAAACCGGCGGTTTCGCCCTTCCAATCCTGGAACGGCTGTTTCCCAACGGTCACCCGGACAAGTCCCAGCGTCACGGCCCGCGCCAACCGCGCGTGCTGGTGCTGACCCCGACGCGCGAACTGGCCGCCCAAGTGCATGACAGCTTCAAGGTCTATGCCCGCGACCTGAAATTCGTCAGCGCCTGCATCTTCGGTGGCGTCGGCATGAACCCTCAGGTTCAGGCCATGTCCCGTGGCGTGGACGTGCTGGTAGCCTGCCCAGGCCGCCTGCTCGACCTGTGCGGCCAAGGCAGTGTCGACCTGTCCCACGTTGAAATCCTGGTACTGGATGAAGCCGACCGCATGCTCGACATGGGCTTTGTCCATGACGTGAAAAAGGTATTGGCCCGCTTGCCTGCCAAGCGTCAGAACCTTTTGTTCTCGGCGACGTTCTCCAAAGACATCACCGACCTTGCCGGCAAGCTGCTGCACAACCCAGAGCGCATCGAAGTCACCCCGCCGAACACCACGGTGGAGCGTATCGAGCAACGGGTCTATCGCCTGGCTGCCAGCCACAAGCGTTCGCTGCTGTCGCACCTGATTACCCAGGGCGCGTGGGAGCAAGTGCTGGTGTTCACCCGCACCAAGCACGGCGCCAACCGCCTGGCCGAGTACCTGGAAAAGCACGGCCTGAGCGCTGTCGCCATCCACGGTAACAAGAGCCAGAACGCCCGCACCAAAGCCTTGGCCGACTTCAAGGCTGGCTCCGTGCGCATTCTGGTTGCCACCGATATCGCCGCCCGCGGCCTGGATATCGACCAACTGCCCCACGTGGTCAACTTCGAGCTGCCCAACGTCGATGAAGACTACGTGCACCGTATCGGCCGTACTGGCCGTGCCGGGCGCAGCGGCGAGGCGATCTCGCTGGTGGCTCCAGACGAAGAGAAGCTGCTCAAGAGCATTGAGCGCATGACCAAGCAGAAGATCCCGGACGGCGATCTGATGGGCTTCGACATCACGGCTGTCGAGGCCGAGAAACCCGAAGTTCGCGAGCGCCCTCAAGCGAACAACCCACGCAATTCGCGCGGTGGTTCGCGTGCCGAAGGTTCGAACGCCGGCGGTGCCGGTCGCAAGGACAAAGGCAAGGATAAAGGCAAGGAAAAGCCCGCCGGGGCGCGTTCTGAACGCCAACCCCGTGACCAGAAGCCACGTCAGGCCCAGCCTGCTCAGCCACAGGCGCAGGCACAGGTGTCTTCGGCCAACCGTGCGCCGGATGAGTTCCTGGACGACGAAGTCGATAACTTTGGCAACCGCGCTGACTACGTGAGCCCTTACCAGGGCAAGGGCCAGCAAGGCCGCAACCGTCGCCCGGGCGCACCGGCCGCAGCTGCGCCTGGCGCAGCTGCACCAGCTTCGGCCCCGCGCCAAGGTCGCCCAGCGGGCGGCGCCCGTACTGGCGGTGGTGCACGCACCCCGGCAGCCGGTGGCGAAGGTGCCAAGCGCAACAACCCGCGCAATGGCAGCAACAGCGCAGGTGGCAGCCGTGACGGCCAGGCGCGCCGTGACAGCGCACCTCGCAACCGCCGCCCGGCGCGTGACGATCAGCCACGCTCGGAACCTGCGGTGAAAAACCCGCGGGAAAGCCAGAGCCAGCCGAAAATCATAACCAAGGAATCGAAGATCGATCGTTTCCCGACTGCCGAGCAGCTGGAACAGCTGGAATCGCTGCCAAGCCGTCGCAATGGTGAGAAGCCTGCGCTGCTGACCCGCAACCGCGAGGCGTAAACCACCCGGCTATCTGTAGGCGCATGGCTTGCCAGCTTGACGCGCGTAAAGGCGCAAATCGCGAGCAAGCTCTGCTCCCACAAGAGCAGCAGCCGGCGCCCCATCAATAAAAACGCCGCTACCCGTGAGGGCAGCGGCGTTTTTTTGTGCCGAAGAAATTACTTCTTCTGCACGCCCTCGAAGGTGATGTCCAGGGTCATGGTGTCGGACTGCGGGCCCAGGTCCATCATCTTGCCGAAATCAGAACGCTTGATGGTGGTGGTGCCTTCAAAGCCCGCACGGTAGCCGCCCCACGGATCCTTGCCTTCGCCCAGGAACACGGTTTTGACCACGACTGGCTTGGTCACGCCATGCAGGGTCAGGTCGCCGGTCACGTCGGCAGTCAGCTTGCCATCAGCATTCTTGCCGGTGGTCTTGACGCTGGTGGACACGAACGTAGCGGTTGGGTACTTGTCGGTTTCCAGGAAGTCCTTGCTCTGGATGTGCTTGTCACGTTCAGCGTGGTTGGTGTCAACGCTCTTGGTGTTCAAGGTGATATTGATCTTGCTGTCTTCAGGCTTGGCAGCGTCAAAGCTGAAGGTGCCGGCCCAGTCCTTGAAGGTACCGTAGATGAAGCTGTAGCCCAGGTGGCTGATCTTGAAGTTGATGAAGGCATGGTTGCCTTCCTTGTCGATGGTGTAGTCGGCAGCCATGGCTTGGCCTGCAGTCAGCAGCGCGGTGCCCAAGGCCAGTGCAGCAAAAGTCTTTTTCAACATGCTTGTATTCCTTTGAGTAGTTTGAGCATCAGGCCTTGCGGCCGAACATACGAACAAGGGTGGCATCACGGTCAATGAAGTGATGTTTGAGCGCCGCCAAGCCATGGAGTACTGCAAAGATCACCAGGGTCCAGGCGAGATACAGGTGCACCGTGCCGGCGGTTTCTGCCTGGTCGGGCAGCCCGCTGATCAGCGCCGGCACTTCGAACAGGCCAAATACTGGGATGCCCACGCCATCGGCGGTGGAAATCAGGTAACCGGCGAACATGACCAGGAACAGGTCCAGATACAGGAACGCATGGCCCAGCTTGGCCGCCATCCGCACGAAGCGGCTGTGGTTGGCCGGGGCCGGTGGCGGTGCACTGACAAAACGCCACACCACCCGCAACAGCATGACGAAGAACAAGGTCAGGCCGATGCTCTTGTGCAGGTCAGGGCCGGCCTTGCGCCACGGGTCGTAGTAGCCGAGGTCGACCATCCACAGGCCCAGCGCAAACAAACCGAACACCGCCAGGGCAACACCCCAGTGCAGCACGATGCTGACCCAGCCATAACGAGAAGTGGAGTTACGTAACTGCATCGCGGTCATCCTGTAAGAGCTGATACAAAGACTAACTTTTTACCTATCGAATTAAAGCGGAAAATTTCGCTTTGAAATATCGAGAAATACGATCGTTAGTGTGTAACACAGCCGTTAAGGAAAAGTTAAGCAATCGCGAAGGTATAGACGAAAACCGTAGGAGGGGATTTATCCGCGAACAGGACGAGGCGGTGGATCAGGGAAACCGAGTGCGATCTTCGCGGATAAATCCGCTCCTACAGATTGTAGGAGCGGATAGGAGCGTTTTACTCAGTGGCTGGCGCTGGCTTCTTGGCCGGTACGACTTTCTTGGCCACCGGCTTTTTGGCCGGGGCTTTGGTGGCCGCCTTCTTGACCGGCGCCTTCTTGGCAGGTGCGGCTTTGGCAGGTGCTGGCGCAGCTACAGGCGCAGGCGCAACAGGTGCAGGAGCGGGAGCTGGAGTTGGCGCAGGAACCGGTGCGGGAGCCGGGGCTGGGGCTGGAGCCGGAGCCGGCTCTTCCTTGCCACCGAACAGGCGGGTAAAGAAATTGCCTTTGGACGCAGCGGCAGCACCCGCAGCACCCACGGCGGCCACGGCAGCTACAGGCGCGACCTTGACCGGTTCGAACGACTTGCCGGCGGCCATGTCGACCACTTGGCTGGCAGCCCGCTGGCCGGAGCGCAGCGCGCCTTCCAGGGTGCCGGAGAACAGCGCATCGGTATGTTCGCCCGCAAAGGCTACACGCTGCACCGGGCGCTCCCACAAGCGCCAGTACTTGCTCAACTGGCCAGGGCCAAAGGCCAGGTACGAACCGCCCGTGCCGGGGTCGGTGCTGAAGCGACGGATCTCGTAGCCGGTAAAGGCACCGCGGGCTTGCGGGTAGAAGGTGTGCAGGCGGATCAGCACCTGATCGGCCATCTGCTTGTCGCCGAAGGCTTGCAGCACGCGAGCGTTGTCACCGGAAATATTGATCACCACGTTGGCACCGCCCTTCAGGGCCGGCTCGATCCACAACATGCCAAGGCCGGCGTTGCTGAAGATCTCACCCGACATGCGCGCCTTGCTCTCCCACACCGGGGTCTTGAACTTGAGCAACAACTGATCGTGCCAACCGTAGTTGGTGCCCTTGATGGCCGCCATGTGCTGAGCGTCCAGCGACGGCGTCATCTGGATATTGCCCAGGGCACGCAACGGGACTGCCAGCACCACGTAATCGGCCTGGTAACCCACCGCACCGACGCGCACGGTGACACCCTCCTTGTCCTGGGTGATGGCCGATACCGGCGAGCTGGTCTTGATGGTCTTCAGTTGCTTGACCAGTGCCTGGGCCAACACCACGCTGCCACCAGGCAGGCGGGCGGCACGCAGGTCGCGGTCGCTGATGTCACGGTAGACGCGGGCCTGCTGGGCCAGGAACAGCAGCGACAGGCGCGACGGCTCGTCGTAGCGGGTACGAATACGCTGGTTGACCAACTGGCGAGCCGTAGGTGGCAGGTTAAGCTTATCCAGCCAGGCCGACGCGCTCATTTGGTCCAGGGCGAACAAGGCGCTGTTGGCGGCCGGGTTCAGCGGGTCGCTGATCGAGCGCGCCAATTCATCCAGCGCTTTTTCGTAACGTTGCACGCCTTCGGCGGTGGCCGGCTGCTTGGTCGCAAGGTCGGCGGCGCTGAAATAGTCGCCATCGATCAGGTAGCCCGGGGTACGCACGTATTCCGGCGCAGGAATGGTGGTGAGCTTGAAGGTATCCAGGTACTGGTTGAGCTCCGGCTGCGCCTTGGCGTTGCCAATCCATTCGCTGGTGGCAAGGCCCGAACGACCGCCCATGGTCGGTTTGGCTTCAAGCAGGGTCACCTGCCAGCCTTTGTTCTGCAGCTCATAGGCCGCGGTCAGGCCGGCCAGCCCGCCGCCCACCACGATTGCAGTCTTGGGTTTGTCCTGCCCCAGCGCCGAAACGCTGAACAGCCCTATTATCACCAGCGCACAGGCGCGCAGCCAACCAGCAGACATTCAGCGAACTCCGGATCGAAAATGAGCCGGGAGACCCCCGGCGGGGCAAATAACAGCAAAGGATACGCCAGCCACATAATGGCTGCCAGCAGAGTCCGTCGGGCATTGATTCGGGCTCTCGGGTTGTCCTTCGGCCGAGCATTGCATAGGCTTGCCCGATTGTTTGCCGAGCGCGTCGAAACCGCTCCTGCCAGGAGAGACTGAATGGGCCTCAACAACCAGTGGATGCAGCGCGACCTCGCCGTCGTCTGGCACCCCTGCACCCAGATGAAAGACCACGAGCAACTGCCGCTGATCCCGATCAAGCGCGGCGAAGGCGTGTGGCTGGAAGACTTCGAAGGCAAGCGTTACCTCGACGCCGTCAGCTCTTGGTGGGTGAACGTGTTCGGCCACGCCAACCCGCGCATCAACCAGCGTATCAAGGACCAGGTCGATCAACTGGAACATGTGATCCTGGCGGGGTTCAGCCACCAGCCGGTGATCGAGCTATCGGAGCGCTTGGTGAAGATCACGCCCGAAGGCCTGACCCGGTGCTTCTACGCCGATAATGGCTCGTCCTGCATCGAAGTGGCGCTGAAAATGAGCTTCCACTACTGGGTCAACCGCGGCCAGCCGAACAAGAAGCGCTTCGTCACCCTGACCAACAGCTACCACGGCGAAACCATTGCCGCGATGTCCGTGGGTGACGTGCCATTGTTCACCGAAACCTACAAGCCGCTGCTGCTCGACACCCTCAAGGTGCCAAGCCCTGACTGCTACCTGCGCCCCGAAGGCATGAGCTGGGAAGAACACTCGCGCACTATGTTCATGGCCATGGAGCAGACCCTGGCCGAGCACCATCAAAGCGTCGCGGCCGTGATCATCGAGCCGCTGATCCAAGGCGCTGGCGGCATGCGCATGTACCACCCGGTGTACCTCAAGCTGCTGCGCGAGGCGTGCGACCGCTACGGCGTGCACCTGATCCACGACGAAATCGCCGTGGGTTTCGGCCGCACCGGCACTATGTTCGCCTGCGAGCAGGCCGACATGCGCCCCGATTTCCTGCTGCTGTCCAAGGCCCTGACCGGCGGCTACCTGCCGCTGGCCGCGTGCATCACCACTGACGATGTGTACAGCGCGTTCTACGACGACTACTCGACCCTGCGCGCCTTCCTCCACTCGCACAGTTACACCGGCAACCCGCTGGCTTGCGCGGCCGCACTGGCGACCCTGGACATCTTCGAACAGGACAACGTGGTCGAGAACAACAAGGCCCTGGCCGCGCGCATGGCCAGCGCCACCGCGCACCTGGCTGACCACGCCCACGTATCCGAAGTGCGCCAGACCGGCATGGTGCTGGCCATCGAGATGGTCCAGGACAAAGCCAGCAAGACCGCCTACCCGTGGCAGGAGCGCCGTGGCCTGAAGGTGTTCAACCATGCCTTGGAACGCGGCGCCCTCCTGCGCCCGCTGGGCAGCGTGGTGTACTTTTTGCCACCCTACGTGATCACGCCAGAGCAGATCGACTTCTTGGCCGAAGTGGCCAGCGAAGGCATCGACATCGCCACGCGTGACAGCGTGAGCGTGGCCGTGCCAGGCAACTTCCACCCTGATTTCCGCGACCCGGGCTAGGACCGCGTTGACCGCTGTTCGCGGATAAACCCGCGCCTACCAGGGCGGGCTTATCCGCCCGTAGGCGCGGATTAATCCGCGAAAAGGCCACCCCCTCATTTCCCGAGACACCCCATGAGACTCTCCCGCTTCTACATCGACACGCCCCTGAGCCTGGGCGAACACGAACTACCTGAAGCCCAGGCCCACTACATCGGTCGCGTGCTGCGCATGGCCGAAGGCGACGCCGTGCAACTGTTCGACGGCAGCGGCCAGGAATTTCTCGCCACGCTGCTGGAAGTCGGCAAGAAACGCGTGCGCGTAGGCATCAACGAAAGCTTTGCCGGCCAACCGGAATCATCGCTCAAGGTGCACCTGGGCCAGGGCTTGTCCCGTGGCGAGCGCATGGATTGGGCCATTCAGAAAGCCACCGAGCTTGGCGTTAATGAAATCACCCCGATCATCAGCGAACGTTGCGAAGTGCGGCTCAAGGATGAGCGCGCGGAAAAACGCCAACTGCACTGGCAACAGATCGCCGTCAGCGCCTGCGAGCAGTGCGGCCGCTCTACCGTGCCGGTGATCCACGCGCCGCAACTGCTGGCCGATTGGCTGAAAGCCAACGACGCCGAACTCAAGCTGGTGCTGCACCCGGTGGCCGAGCCGCTGGTCAGCCACGCCAGGCCGGCCAGCCTGGCCTTCCTGATCGGCCCGGAAGGCGGCCTGAACGACGCCGAGGTCAGCCAGGCCCAGAGCGCCGGGTTCCACGCGGCGCGCCTGGGCCCGCGGGTGCTGCGCACTGAAACCGCCCCCGTGGTGGCCCTGGCGGTGGCCCAGCAGCTGTGGGGCGATTTCTAAAGCACGTAGAACATGATCGCCACGAAGTGCAGCAGGCTGCCGGCGATCACGAACAGGTGCCAGATGCCATGCCAGTGGCGGAAGCGGCTGTCGAAGGCAAAGAAGATGATGCCCACGGTGTAGAAAATCCCGCCCGCCGCCAGCCAGTTGAAGCCTGCCTGGCCAAGGGCGGCGATCAGCGGCTTGACCGCCACCAGCACGATCCAACCCATCACCGCGTAGATCACGATGGACAGCACTCGCGCCTCCGAGCGCGGCTTGATCTCTTGCAGGATGCCGATCAACGCCAGCCCCCACACCACCCCGAACAACGTCCAGCCCCAAGGCCCACGCAGGGTCACCAGGCAAAACGGCGTGTAACTGCCAGCGATCAGCAAGTAGATCGAAAAATGATCGACCTTCTGCATGATCACTTTCGCCCGCCCGCGTACGCTGTGGTACACCGTAGACATGCTGTACAGCAGCAACAGCGTCACGCCATAGATGGCCACGCTGACAATCTTCCATACATCGCCCTGCAAGCTGGCCACTACCAGCAGCCAAGTTGCCCCAATGAAGGCCAGCACCGCACCGACCAGGTGTGTCCAGGCGTTGAATCGTTCGCCGTGATACATGCAGTCGTTTCTCCTTGGTCCCGATTGGATCGCTTACTCTACACGTGCACAATCAACTAGACCCTATCAGAGCCCGTGCGATGTTGATCGACGAAGAGTTGACCTTAAAGAAGCTGGAAATATTCCTGGCCTTCATGCGCACCGGCAACCTGGCCCGCGCCGCCGCCGAACTCTCGACCAGCACGGTCAGCGTGCACCGGGCGATCCACTCATTGGAAAGCGCCCTGCGCTGCCCGCTGTTCAAGCACGAGGGCCGCACACTCACGCCGCTGGAAAGCGCCTATGTGCTGGAAGAGCGCGCGCAAAAGCTGGTGCAGGACGTGGTCGGCACCGTGCAGGCCACCCGCGAGGCCGCCGGTTTCTCCGCCGAGCGCTTTCGCTTGGGTTCGCTGTACTCGCTGACGGTAAAAACGGTGCCGCAGCTGATCATGGGCCTGAAACTGCGGCGCAGCGAGCTGAACATCGACCTGATCCTGGGCTCCAACATCGACCTGCTGTACAAGCTCAAGAACATGGAGACCGACGCGATATTGGTGTCGCTGGACGACAACATCAACGACCCGGACTGCGCGCACATACCGCTGTTTTCCGATGACATCTTCCTGGCAACGCCCATCGACTCACCCTTTGCCCAGCACGCGGAAGTGGACCTGGCCGACCTCAAGGAAATGACCTTCATTACCCTGACCCAGGGGTTTGCCACCCACCAGGACGGTGTCCGGACATTCCAGCAGGCGGGGTTCGAGCCGAAGGTGGCGATGCAGGTGAACGACATCTTCACCCTGCTGAGCATGGTCAGTTCCGGGGTGGGTTACGCGCTGCTGCCAGGGCGGATCGCGGCGGTGTACGAGAACCACGTCAAGCTGGTGCCGCTGCAGGCGCGCTATCGCTTGCAGCAGCACATTGGCGTGGTGTTCATGAAGGCCAAGGAGCGCGACCCGAACCTGCTGGCGCTGTTGGCTGAATGCCGGATGTATGCGCACCGGCTGGCTTGAATCGCGGCGAGCTTTTCGCGGATAAATCCGCTCCTGCAGACGGTCGCAACCCCCTGTAGCAGCGGATTGATCCGCAAAGGGGCCGTCAAGCCCCCATGATGCCCCGCACAATGAAATACAACACCGAAGGCCCCAGCAAACAACCCAACCCGGTGTGGAACGTCGCAGTCAGGGCGCCATACGGCACCAATCGGCGATCCGTCGCTGCCAACCCTGCGGTCACGCCACTCACGGTGCCAGCCAGGCCACCGAACACCATCGCCGAACGCGGGTTATCCAGGCCCATCCAGCGCGCCGCCATGGGCGTGCACACCATCACCAAAATCGCCTTGATCAGCCCGGTGGCGATCGACAGCGCGATCACCGCCGAACTCGCGCCAATGGCAGCCCCCGTCACTGGGCCAACGATATAGGTCACCGCGCCTGCGCCAATGGTGGTCATGCTCACCGCATCGCGGTAGCCAAAGGCCCAGGCCACCGATGCGCCAAAAATGAACGGCAACACCGTGCCCAGCAGCAACGCCACGGCACCGATAAGGCCGGCTTTGCGCGCCTCGGTGGCCTGTACTTCGAAGGCCGTGGCGACAATGGCGAAGTCGCGCAACATGGCCCCGCCCATCAGGCCGATGCCAGAGAACAGCGAGAGGTCGGCCAGGCCTTTCTGGCCTCCTGTCATGGTGCCGCCGACCCAGGCCAGCACCAGGCCAATCACGATGGCAAAGGCCGAACCGTGGATACGCCCGTAGGTCAGGCGCTTGGACAGTACCATCGAAACCCACATGATCACGCCCACCACGGCGAACGCGGTGACCAGGCTGTTGGCTTCCAGATCGTGCTTGATGAAGGCCCACATATCAGTGCCCTCCCACTGGCGCGACCTGCGCCTTGAGCGGGTCGGGCTCGGCCGGTAGCGGCTCGCCCTTGTTGGTACGGCTGATCAGGGCAATGGTCGACCCGCAGATCAGCACCGAACCGATCGCCGCCAATACGGCCACCGGGCCACCGTGCAAGGCAGTCACCACGTTCTGCTGCGCCGCCATGGCCACCACCACCGGGATGTACATGGCGCCCCAGAAGCCCACGCCCATTTCGCAGTCCTTGCTCAGGCCGCCGCGCTTATGCATCGCCAAGCGTGCGCAAATCAGCAGGATCATCGCAATGCCCACCCCGCCGACATTGGAGTTCACCCCCAACAGGGCGCCGAGCAGATCGCCGACGATCACCCCCGCCAACGTGCAGATAGCCAATAGAGCCACACCGTAAATAATCATTGTTGTTGTCCTCGGTTCGCTTAGTCGAAGTTGTTGTTTTTGTGCTTCGAAACCCTACGGCGGCTTTAGCTGATGCGGCGCCCCTCCTCGCGCAGCAGCGCGCTCAGCGTGTCGAGCCGGGCGCCCTGGAAGGCGACGCTGCCCGCGTGGAAAACCTTGCGCCCCAGGCCCGTGAGCACGGCACCTGGTGGCATCTCGATCTGTAGGCGCACACCCCGTTCGAAGGCGCTGTCGACCAGGGCGCGCCAGTCGACGACGCGGCACATGTTGAACGCCAGGTCGTCGCGCAGCTTGTCTGGCGTCAGCACCGGCCGCGCCGTGGTACTGCTCAGGTAACGGATGCGCGGGGTATTGAGTTCGACGCTGGCAAACGCCTCGGCCAATTGCCCCGCAGGCTCAGCCAGCAACGGGCAATGGGAGGGCACGCTGATTGCCAGCCGCTTGGCCACCCCCCCTCGTGCCTTCGCCAGTGCCGCCACCTGCTGCATGGCGGCATGGCTGCCGGCAATCACCAGTTGGTTGTCGGCATTGATGTTGGCCAGGTACACCGGCCCCGGCACTTGCGCAAGCAAGCGTTCGACGCAGGTCAAGTCCAGGCCGACGATCGCAGTCATGCCATGGCCCTGTGGATAAGCGGCCTGCATCAGTTCACCGCGCAGGGCCACCAGGCGCAGCGCATCGGCAAAATCCAAGGCGCCTGCCACCACTGCCGCCGGGTAGGCGCCGATGGACAGCCCGGCGACGTAGTCAGGCCAGGCCGATTGATCAAGCAACAGCCGAGCACCGGCAACCCCGGCAATCAGCAAACACAGTTGCACCGCTCGGGTGCTGGCCAATGCCGGCTCGGTGTCGAGTTGCAAGATGTCTTCGCCCAGTGCGTCGCCCGCCTGCGCCAGGCATTCGCGAACCAAGGCATGCTCGGGCAGTGCATGCAGCATGCCCACCTGTTGCGCACCTTGGCCGGGGAACACCAGCAGGCTGCTCATGCTGCCAGCTCCTGTGGATTCCAGGGGTCGCGGACAAGCACGGCGGCGCTGGACGACTTGAGCAACACCTTGCCCGCAGCCCCCGCCCATTCACGCAAGGCCACTGCGCCGCAGGGCGTTTGCAGTTGCAGGTCGACCTGGCACTCAGCCTGATCAATCAGGCCAAGCAACTGCCGCGCGGCATACTTATCCAACGCCACGGGCGCCCGCACGATCAGGTCCAGGTCGCTGCCGGCATGCAAGGCCGCCACGCCACTGGCCAGCTCGAAACCGGCGCTGCCGCTCACGCCCCAGGTCAATCCGCTAGCGTTTAACATTGGCCGTAATTGGCGTAATGCTCTGATTGCCGGCCAGTCGTGGACGCTGTCCCTTTCGATCAATGACTCCGGTGAAACCCGCCGCGTCACCGCCGCCAAGGGCATCTGCGCGGCGTAGCGCTGTTCGCGCCCTACCCCGCGTATCCCGATAGCGACCAGGCCGTCTGCCAGTTGCGCCCGCCGCACCACCACTGGTTGACCATGCAGCATGGCCTGGGCTGCCCAGTCCGGGGCGTCGGCCGGCAAATGCTCGGCGCGACAGCCCCACAGCAGGTCGTGGGGTAGCGGGTTCACTGCCATTGCTCGCGCAGCAACTGGCGAACACGGGCTGAGGCTTCACGGTTTTGCGCGCCCAGCCGGCTGGACAGGTCCCGACTGCTTACTGCGATATCGTCCAGCGCCTGCAACAGGCAATCCTCGACCACGCCCAGATCATCGGCGGTTGGCTGCTCAATGGCGGTCACCTGCAGGGTTTTCCACAGCAGGCCCAAACTGGCATAGCTGTCGATGTCATAGGCCATCGGCGGCACGCTGGCTGCCAAGGCTTCCAATGCTTCGACACTACGCAGTGTCACCCGCGCCGCCGAGGCTTTGCCCATGGCGTGCACTTGCACACCCGGGTCGCGCAGGGCAATCAAGCGATTGGCCTGGTAACCGTGGGCCAGGAAGGCCCCGGACATCGCCTTGCCCACCAACAGGGCTACCACCGGGTGCCCGGCCAGGCGAGCGCGGGCGTAGCTGTCGGCAGCCCCGGCCAGCGCCTGGTGAATGCCCAGCGCTTCTTCACGGCGCCCATAAGCCTGGCTGGGCACATCGACCACGGCGATCAGCGGGCGCTTCACGGCCTTGCCCTGATCCTGTTCGATGGCGTCGTCCACAGCCTTTGCCAAGCCCCAACCTTCGAGCAAGCCGACCTCGCCACCACGGGCACGGACAAACGGGTTGGCCGGGTCGGCGACCACGGCGATAAAGCGCGCGGCATGTACGCCCAGCGGCGCGTCGGCGACCTTTACCGAAGCGGGCAAACCCGCGACTTCGACGGCGCCATGGGTCAGTGCCTGAAACCAGTGCAGGCCGCGTTGGGAATGCTCAGTCATTGCGAAGCTCCTCGATACAGCTCGCGCACGGTCGGCGCATCGATCTGGGGCTGGGCGTCCAGCTGCGCCAGACGTTCCAGATAAAAGGCCTGGCGCCGGCTACGCGGCTGCTCGGGCAAGCCCTGTTGCAACCAGTCGACAACCTGCTGGCGGATGGCAGCCACATCGTCTGCCACATAACCGTCGACCAGCCCGCTGGCATAACGCTGTTCGCCTCCGGTCAGGCTCCAGATGAACGGACGATCACGCGAGTCGTATTCCTCCAGCCCCGCTTCCTGCTCGATCACTTGCGGGCCATTGAGGCCCAGGCGCGCCTCGCGGGTGACCAGCAGATGGCTGCACAACCCGGCGGCGATCGACATGCCGCCAAAGCAACCGACGCTGCCCGCCACCACGCCGATCACCGGCTGGTACTGACGCAAGTCGACGATACCGGCATGGATGTCGGCAATGGCCGCCAAGCCCAGGTTGGCTTCCTGCAAGCGCACACCACCGGTCTCCAGCAACAGCACTGCCGCCGTGGGGGTACCGTTGCGGTTGTCTTCGGCAGCCAGTTCCAGGGCACCGGCGATTTTCGCCCCGCCCACTTCGCCCAGGCTGCCGCCCTGGAAAGCGCCTTCGATAGCAGCCAGCACTACCGGCTTGCCATCGATGGTGCCCTTGGCGATCACCACACCATCATCGGCTTGCGGCACCACGCCTTGAAGCGGCAGCCAGGGCGACATGACGCGTTCGAAGGGGTCGATCAACTCGCGAAAGGTGCCGGTGTCGAGCAAGGCGCGGGCACGCTGGCGGGCGCCCAGCTCGATGAAGCTGTGTTGCTGCAACAGCTGCGTGGCATCAGTCATGGCCCAACTCCTCGAAACCTTGTTCCAGGCGCAGGCGCACCACGCCTGGGGTCGCGCCGAAATCGTGAATGTCGATCTTCATGGCCGAATGCGGCTGGCCCTCGAACATGCGCTTGAACAGTTGCTCCCAGCGCGGCGCGCTGCCGTTGACCGAGGTCACCACCTGAATCGTCAGGCTACCGGCGGCATTGGGTTCCACTAGTACTTCCAGGTCGCCAGAGCCCACGCAGCCCACCAGCGCCCGCCCGCGCGCCGGTTGCCCGGCAGGGAATTCAAAGGTTAAGGTTTCCATCAGCCGAGGCTCCTTGGAGTGTCGCCCTGTTCCAGGCGATCAATTAACAGGCAGGCGGCCAGCAGGTCTGCCGCGCCACCGGGCGAGGCGTTCAGGGCCAGCAGTTGTTGATCCAGTTCGTGCAGGCGCCGACGGCCCGCCAGGCTGGCACTGCCGCCCGCCGCCAGCACCGCGTCGGCGCCCCGGCGCATGGCTTCCAGGCCCGCAGGCCCGGCACGGTAGAGCACGCAGGTATCGACCAAGGTCGACATGATCGCCAGCAAGGCATCGAGCCGGGCGTTCTGCTCCCCGG
Source organism: Pseudomonas abieticivorans (assembly GCF_023509015.1). NCBI lineage: Bacteria > Pseudomonadati > Pseudomonadota > Gammaproteobacteria > Pseudomonadales > Pseudomonadaceae > Pseudomonas > Pseudomonas abieticivorans. The sequence continues at coordinate 2,981,428 of NZ_CP094975.1, read as the reverse complement.
CACCGGCCTTGCGGCTGGCGCGCAGTTGCGGCAAGCCTTTGTTCATCACTGCGGGGAAGCCCAACTGAGCTTCTTCCCGGGCGCCCCGGGCGCCGTAACGCTGGGCCACTTCGACACCGTGGCTGCGCGTGTGCGTGGCGAAGCAGTCGGGCAATGCGGCTAACCGGGCGGCACGCCGGGTCACGCTTTCAGCGGCCAGGTCATCGGGGTCCAGCGCAGCGGCAGCCACCAACAGGCCCAAGGCCCAGATCGCCCCGCGATGGGTGTTGACCCCGGCCGTGGTGCGCAGCATGTCGGCCTCGCCATCGCGGCCATGCTGGCCGAGGGCTTCGCGCAGCGGCAGGTCGATCACGCCCCGGCCATGGGCCGATTCGGCCATCGCCCGGAACGCGGGCCACAACGACAAGGCCGAGGCATGCATCAGGCCCAGGTGCAGGTCACTATGGGCACCACTGCCGCGGCGGTCCACCAAGGCTGGCTTGGGCGACAGGTCGGCTTCGTCGATCAGCGCATCCACCGCCATGTCCGCCAGCCGATCGGCCAGCCCCAGGGGCACCAGGTGTAAGTTGAATGCGTGCATTACCAACTCCTGAACTTGGCCGGCGGGTTGTAGAGGCCACCGGACCACTGCACCAGGTCGGCGATGCTCTTGGCCGCCAGCCACTCGCGGCTGGCATCGGTGCGGCGGATGCCGAGATCTTCAGGCAGCGCAATCAAGCCTTCGCGGCGCATGCGCTCGGTGTCTTTGGGGTTGTGCCGCAGGCCGATGGCGGTGACCCCGGCCACGGCGGCGATCATGGCCTGGCGCTCTTCAAGCGAACGCGCCTTGTACAGGTAGGCGATGCCTTCTTCCGTCAGCAGGTGCGTCACGTCGTCGCCGTAGATCATGATCGGCGCCAAAGGCATGCCAGTCTTTTTCGCCACTTCCACGGCGTCCAGGGTTTCGACGAAGGTCGGCTTGCCGCCCTCCTGGAACGTTTCCACCATCTGCACAACCAATTTTTGCCCACGCTCCAGCAAGGTGGCGGTCTCATCGCCCGTGCCTTGGCGCATGTCCAACCAGGCCGGGGTACTGTGACGCCGCCCGCGTGGGTCGTGGCCCATGTTCGGCGCACCGCCAAAACCGGCCAGGCGGCCACGGGTCACGGTGCTGGAGTGGCCGTCGCCATCCACTTGCAGGGTGGCGCCGATAAACAGGTCTACCGCGTATTGCCCTGCCAGTTGGCAGAACATCCGGTTGGAACGCATGGAGCCATCGCGGCCGGTGAAGAACACGTCGGGCCGCGCGGCGATGTAATTCTCCATGCCCAATTCGGTGCCGAAGCAGTGCACGCTTTGCACCCAGCCGCTTTCGATGGCCGGGATCAGCGTGGGGTGCGGGTTGAGGGTCCAGTTGCGGCAGATCTTGCCCTTCAGGCCCAGGGACTCACCATAGGTGGGCAGGATCAGTTCGATGGCCGCCGTGTTGAAGCCGATGCCATGGTTCAGCGACTGCACGTTATGTTTTTCGTAAATGCCGCGGATCGCCATCATCGCCATCAGCACGTGCACCGGCTTGATATGGCGCGGGTCGCGGGTAAACAGCGGCTCGATGTAGAACGGCCGATCGGCCACCACCACGAAATCAACCCAGGACGCCGGGATATCCACACGGGGCAACTCGCTGACATCGTCGACCAATTGGTTGACCTGCACGATCACAATGCCGTCGCTGAATGCCGCCGGTTCGATCAGCGCCGGGGTGTCCTCGGTGCTGGCGCCGGTATAGATGTTGCCCTCGCGGTCGGCCATGAACCCGGCCGAGAGCACCACGTTGGGGATCAGGTCGACCACCAGCCGTGAATACAATTCGATATAGGTGTGGATGGCGCCGATTTCCAGCAGGCCGTCCTCCAGCAACTGGCTGATGCGCAGGCTTTGGGTACCGGCAAAGGAGAAGTCGAGCTTGCGGGCGATGCCCTTTTCAAACAGGTCCAGATGCTCCGGGCGGCCCACGCTGGGCATGATCATGTGCAGGTCGTGCAGCTTGCCGGGGTCAACCTGGGCCAGCGAGCGCGACAGAAAATCCGCCTGCTTCTGGTTGTTGCCCTCCAGTACCACACGGTCGCCGGGCATCAACAGGGCTTCAAGCGCCGCCACGATATGCTCGCTGGGCAACACCGCCCCATCGGCCAACGCCCGCACCTGCTCGATCCGCCGCTGCTTTTCGCTGCGCCGCCGTGACCAGTGCGGGTCGAGGTTTGTTGTCGTTGTCATGCTGACTCCACAGATTCGCTGTCGTGGAGTGACCTTAGGAGGGTTGCGGTGGGGGATCAATCAAGGTGGGAGGGGGAATGTTACTGTTAGAGTAATGATTGGCCTATAGATCTGCGAAAAGAACGCCGCAGGCTAACTGACACCTGCCATCACCAACCGCTCCAACCCCACAAGATCCGGCACCTTGACCACCTGCTCGCCCACCTGCACCGCCGCGCGCTCAAGCGGCGCCAGCGGTACGTCCACGTAGCTCAACTGGGTATCGAGCTTGCACGAGCGCGGCACGCCCTGGATCAGCAGGGCGATGTAGCGCAACGGGCTGTCGCCCAGGGCATTGAGCACCACGATGCGGGCGCGCTCACCGACCACCGCCGGGGCGCCGCAGGCGGCTTCGAAGTTGATCAGCGGCAGTTGCTGGTTGCGCCAGGCGATCTGGCCGAGGTTCCAGGCAGGGGCATCCGGGGCCGGTTGGCCGAACTGGTAGCCGATCAGTTCGGCGACGGCGACGTTGGGCAACAGCAGGCAGCGGTCGGACAGTGGCAGCAGCAAGCCGGTCAGGCTGGTGCGCCGGCCGATGGCATGGTCAAGCATGGCTGCGGCTCCATTGCGCGATGCTCTCCAGCAGCACCGATTCCTGGAACGGTTTGCCCAGGTAGTCGTTGACACCGATGGCCATGGCGCGCTCGCGGTGTTTCTGGCCGGTACGGGAGGTGATCATGATGATCGGCAAGTCCTTTAGGCGTTCGTGCTGGCGGATTTCGGTGGCCACTTCAAAGCCGTCCATGCGCGGCATTTCGATGTCCAGCAACAGCACGTCCGGGGTGTGTTCCTGCAGCAGGCTCATGGCGTCGACTCCATCCTTGGCGGTCAGCACGTGCATACCGTGGCGCTCAAGCAGGCGGCTGGTGACCTTGCGCACCGTGACCGAGTCGTCCACTACCATCACCAGTAACGGCCGCGCCTGCTCGATTTCCTGCGGCGCCGGCATGACCCGGCTCGGCAAGCTCGGCAGTTGCCGCGCATGGCTGGCGCGCACTTGGGCCAGCAGGTCGAGGATCAGCACCACCCGGCCATCGCCCAGAATGGTCGCGCCCGACAGCCCTTGAACCCCAGCAAACTGGGGCCCCAGGCTCTTGACCACGATCTCGCGCGAGCCGGTCAGCGCGTCTACCTGCACCGCCACCTGGTGATCGTGGGCGCGCACCAGCAGCAACGGCAGCGGCAGGTTCTGCGCCGACATTTTGGGCCGGCCGTTGCTATGCAACAGGTCGCCCAGGTAGCGCAGTTCATAGTGCTGGCCATCGTAGTGGTAACGCGGCGGGTCGAGTTGATAATAGTCTTCCAGCTCAGCCGGCAGTACCCGCACGATGCCTTCAATGGTGTTGATTGGCAGCGCGTACTGCTCCTCGCCGCATTGCACCATCAGCGCACGGTTGACCGATACGCTGAACGGCAGGCGGATGCGAAACCGCGCACCCTGCCCTGGCCGCGAGTCGATGGTCATCGAGCCGCCCAGTTGCTTGACCTCTTCGTGCACCACGTCCATCCCCAGGCCGCGCCCGGAAATTTGCGTGACCTTGGCGGCCGTGGAAAACCCCGGCTGCAAAATGAACTGCATCACGTCGTGGTCGCTGATGTCACTGGCGGGGTCCAGCAGGCCGCGCTTGATGGCCTTTTTACGCACCGCTTCCAGCGGCACGCCGGCGCCGTCGTCGCTCATTTCGATGACGATGTCGCCGCCTTCATGGGACAGGCTCAAGGCAATATGGCCGTGCTCCGACTTACCCGCCGCCACGCGCATTTCGGCCGGTTCCAGGCCGTGGTCGATAGCGTTGCGCAACATGTGTTCCAGCGGTGCGAGCATGCGCTCCAGCACGCTGCGGTCGATTTCGCCTTCGGCATGGCTGACGTCGAACTCGACCTGTTTGTCCAGCTCGGTGGCCACCTGCCGCACCAGCCGTTGCAGGCGTGGCAACATGCGCTCGAAGGGCACCATGCGCGTGCGCATCAGGCCTTCCTGCAGGTCGGTGTTCACCCGTGCCTGCTGCATCAGCAGGGTCTGCGCCTCGTGGTTGCGCGCGCTCAGGGTTTCCTGCAGGTCGAGCAGGTCGGAGGCCGATTCGAACAGCGCACGGGAAAGCTGCTGCAACTGCGAATGGCGGTCCATTTCCAGCGGGTCGAAATCTTCATAGCCCAGGCGCTCAGTGTCGGCGTGTTGACGGCTGAGGATGCGCCCCTGGGTTTCAGTGTCCAGGCGGCGCAACTGGTCACGCATGCGCTCGATGGTGGTTTCCATTTCGGTGAGCGCGGTTTGCGCGTCGTTGACCTGCTGCTCGATGCGCCCGCGGAAGATCGAGGTTTCGCCGGCCAGGTTGCCGAGGTCCTCCAACAGGTCGGCAGCCACCTTGACCATGTCCCCGGGCAGGCGCTCTTGAACCTGCGCCGCAGGCTCCGGCGCCGGCCGTTCCAACGGTGCCTCGGCCTGGGCCTCGACCACCGGGCTGACAAAGCTGCGGATGATATCGATCAGGGCGTTGTCCGGCTTCACCGGTTGCTGCAGGCGCACCGCATCGAGCATGTGCGCGAGGCGGTCGTGACCGTTCTGCAACAGGCTGAACAATTGCGGCCCGGGCTTGATCAAGCCCGCCGAGAGGCTTTCGTACAGAAACTCCATATCGTGGGCCAGGTCGCCGATGGGCGCGACCTCAACCATGCGCGCACCGCCCTTGAGGGTGTGCAGGTCACGCAGCAGGTTTTCGATTTCCAGGGTGTTGCGTGGCTCGGCCTGCCAGCGCAACAGCGCGGCGCCGGAGCTTTCGACGATGTCCTGGCCTTCTTCAAGGAAGATCTGCAACAGCTCGCTGTCGCCCTCTTCGCTGGCCGCAGGCTTGGTGTCTTCGGGCAGCACCAGCGTGCTATCGGTGACCACCCCGTGACGATATTGGCGCAGCGTCTCGATCAGCTCGGCGGCCGGCACCAGCGGCTGGCGTTGTTGCAACTGCGTGAGCATTTTCGCCAAGCGCTGATGGCTGTCGCGCAACACCTGGGCCAGGGCGGGGCCGTAGTTGCAGCGGCGGTCCTGCAGGCATTGGTAGAGCTGCTCCAACTCGTGCCCAAGATCGGCCACCTCGATGATCTCGGCCATCCGTGCGCCGCCTTTGAGGGTGTGCAGGTCGCGCTTGAGCGATGACAGCGGCGCGCTGTTCTCAGGCTCGGTGAGCCAACGCCGCATTGCCTGGTCGGCGCTGTCGAGAATGTCCACGGCCTCTTCGAGGAAGATATCGACAATCTCGTTGTCCAGTGCAGGCGCAGCTTCATCGGCTTGCAGGCGTTGGGTCGCGTCGGCCAGGTCGGTGACGCTCAAGGCCTGGTTGCCCTGGGTCTTGATCAGGCCCATTGCGCCAGGGTCCAGGCCCTCGTCCAGCAATGCTCGCAAGGCCAGCAAACGCTCGGGCCGAGGCTCTACCGCTTGGCCGGCCGCCACCTGATCAAGCATGTCGATCAAGCCCTCGTGGGCCAACGCGGCCTCATCGAAAAAGCGCTCGCTGACCGCCAGGCTGCTTTCTTCTACCGCACCATACAAGTCGAGCAAGGCTTCGCACAGGTCGTCTACCGGCATCAGGTCGGCCAGATGCGCGCCTTCGCCCAGGGTGGTCAGTTCGTCGAGCAAGGCGCCCAGCTCATAACGCTCGCCAGGGTGCTCGCGCCAGCGTTTGAGCAAAGATTCGGCGTCCAGCAGGATGTCCATGCCTTGGGCCAGGAAATTGCTGATCAACTGCGGGTCGCGCTTGAGCCGAGGGCTGGCGTCGCCCGCTTCGAGGTATTCGGCCAGGCGCAGCGACACGCGCTCGCGGGTTTCGGCGATCAGTTGGCTGGCCCCCGGGATAGGCTGCAGCGGCGCGTGGCTCAGTTGGCCGATGCCGCTACGCAACAGGCGCACGCCGTGTTCCAGCAGTTGCAGCTCTTCGAGTTCCAGGGGCAACTGGTGGCCGCGCAGTTCACGGGCCAGGTAATCCATGGCGGCGGCAACCTCTGCCATCGACAGGATCCCGGCCATGTAGGCGCTGCCCTTGAGGGTGTGCAGGGCACGCTGGACTTCATCGCTGATCAACACCGGTTCGGTGGGGTCGGCCTCACCCAGGAAGCGGTCCAGGCTGCGCAAGTGCCCTTGGGCCTCGTTGCGGAAGATCTCCAGCAATTGCGGGTCCAGCGCATCCGCCGCCGTGGGCAACAGCAGGATCTCGCCTTTGGCCAGCGCATGGGCGCGGGCAGCCAGCAAGTCGACCTCCGCGCACTGCGCCTGGCGCTGCGCGGCAAATTCATCGACCAGCCTGGGCAGCACGGCCAACACCTCATCGAGCAATTGCAGCACGTCGTCCGTGGCGGCGATGCTGTGCTCCAACACCCGGTTCAGCAGGTTTTCGGCCGCCCACGCCAGCTCGCCCAAGACCAGCGCGCGCACCATCCGCCCACTGCCCTTGAGCGTGTGGAACGCCCGGCGCAACTCGATCAGCGCCGGCTCATCGAGGGTGTTGGCCGCCCAGCGCGGTAGGAACTCGCGAAGCACTTGCAGCACTTCCTCGGCTTCTTCCAAGAAGACTTCGCGCAGTTCGTCATCCACCGGCACCTCGTCGGCGGGCGGGGGCAGCAGGCTCTGCGGGGTAAAGCGCGCTGGCGGGTTGAGACTGGAAACCGGATTGGCCAGCACATCGGCCAGCGACTGCAGCACCTGGGGGCTGCCCAGTGCCTGCAGGTCGCCCATCACCAGCGTTTCGGCGGGGCTGAGCACTTCTTCCAGCAGTGGCGCATGCGGCGCCGCCGGTTGATAGCCCAGCGCCGCGAGGTTCTCCTGCGCCAGGTCCAGCACCCCTTCGCCCGGGGCCTGGGGATCCTGGCCAAGGCGTTCCAGGTAATAATCGATGGCGCTCAGGGCGTCGGCCAGGTGTTCAAGTTCGGCCCAGCCGGGCTGTTGGTTGACGCCAATCAGGTGCGCCTCGATGTAGCCGTTGCACAGTTGCAACAAGCTGGCGGCCCGGTTCAGCGGGATCATCGCCAGGGCGCCGCGCACCTGGGTCAACAACTCGGGCACCGGTTGCAGCACGCTGCGGTCCCAATGGGCGTCGATGTAATCACTGATCAGGTCACGGGCCTGCTGTAGGCAAACGCGCGACTCGCGCACCACGATCTGGTGAATCTGAGTCAAATCGGTGGTGGGCAGGCGGCTGTCCTCGCGAGTGGCCTGCTCAACCTGGCCGATCATCCCGGCCAGGGTCGCCTCGACGTACAGCAGCGCCCCGGCCACGTCCATCAAGGTGGCATCGTTGGGCTCGCGCGCGCCCTGGGTCAGCCCCTGGATCACCACCAACTGGCCAACGATGACCTTACGCGGCTGGCCGAAACCCAGCACGGCCAAGGTGTCGGCGATTTGCCGCAGGGGCGGTAGCAGGCTGGCCAGCTCGCTGGTGTGCTCACGGTCGCTGCGCACAAAATGATCAAGGCGCTCCTTGACCCGTACCAGCTCTTCACGCAACGCGGTGACCACCGAGCGCATGGCATTGCGATCGGGGCCTGCCAGGCGCGCGCGCTCTTCATCGAGCAAGGCACTGTCTGGCAACGCTTCGTCCAGATCGTAGCGGTCCTTGAGGTGTTTCATGCGGGCAGAAGTCCCATGTGACTTGGCGACGTAGAACAACAGGCTTTTGAGCAGCTCCGGCGGCGCAGGCTGATTGACGGCGACGATGCCTTGGTCGAGCAGGCGCTTGAGCTCGCGGTCCGAGTCTTTGAGCAAGCTGCGCAAGGCCGGGCTGTTACTGATGAAGCCATGGATCATGCCCTCCACCAGCGCCGAGTCGATTTCCCACAGCGGGCTCAACGGCGCGTCGGCGCACAACTCTTCCAGGCGCCTGAACACGCTGCCCAACTGCGCCAGGTTGGCTGCCAGCTCCTGCTCGCGCAACAAGCCCAGCAACGAGCTGTGCAAGCTATGGTGCAGAGCACGCAAGGTGTCGGGCAGCTCGGCGATGTCCAGCTGCGCCAGTTGGTTAACGTCCAGCGCTTGCGGGGTCAGCAGCGGCGGGCTGAACAGGCTGGTTTCGGCCAGCAGGCTCTGCCCACGGGCACTGCGCAGGTCGTTGATCAACGGCAATACCACCAGCGGCAGGTCGCGCCGCGCCAAGTGCACGCGTTCCAGGTATACCGGCAATTGGGCGAAGGCCAGCACCAACCACTTCACTGCCTCCGCTTGCTGGTTGGCCTTGCCGCGGGCCAATGCCAGTGCCAGTTGTTCCATTTCTTCGGCCAGCAATGCCGCGCCATAGAACTCGATCATCTGCAGGCTGCCGTGCACCTGGTGCAGGCACGCCAGGCACTGCACCATGGCGGTTTCGCCACCTGGGTCGGCGACAAAGGCATCCAGCGCCGCGCGCGCCTGCTTGAGTGACTCGCCTATTTCACCCTTGACCCAGGCTAAGGCGACGTAATCGTGCCGGTCGGTCATCGCGTCAACCCGCCTGGGGTGGCGCAGGCAAGGTAAAGCCCGACACCGAGCGGCGCATTTCGCTGGCCTGTTGCGCCAGGTTGCCGATGCTTTCGGCAGTGGCCATGGAGCCCGAGGAGGTTTGCTCGGTGATCTGCTGGATCACCGACATGGTGTGGGAAATCTGCCCGGCCGAGCTGGTTTGCTGTTGCGCGGCGTTGGAGATGGTCTGGATCAGCGCGGCCAGGTTCTCCGACACCCCTTCGATCTCTTCCAGTGCGACCCCGGCGTCATGGGCCAGGCGTGCACCGCGTACCACTTCAAAGGTGGTCTGTTCCATAGAGATGACCGCCTCGTTGGTATCGTTCTGGATCGCCCGCACCAGCATTTCGATCTGCCGAGTGGCCGAGGACGAACGTTCCGCCAGGCGCTGCACTTCGTCGGCCACCACGGCAAAGCCGCGGCCCGCCTCGCCAGCCAGCGAGGCCTGGATGGCCGCGTTCAGGGCCAGAATATTGGTTTGGTCGGCAATGTCGTCGATCAGGCTGATGATATCGCCAATCTCTTGGGAAGACTCGCCCAGCCGCTTGATCCGCTTGGAGGTGTCCTGGATTTGCTCGCGGATGTTATCCATGCCGCGAATGGTGTTGTGCACCACCTCGTTACCTTTATTGGCAATGGTCACCGAGCGCTCGGCCACTTTCGCCGACTCCCAGGCATTGGTCGACACCTGGTCGATGGACTGCGCCATGTCGCTGATGGCCATGGACGCCTCCTTGATCTGCTGGGCCTGCAGCTCCGATGCGCGGGCCAGTTGCTTGGCCGTGGCCTGGGTTTCCTGCACCGCCGAGTTCACTTCCTCGGCAGTCAGGTTGATGGTGGCCACCAGGTCGCGCAATTGGTCGATGGAGTAATTGATCGAATCGGCGATGGTGCCGGTGAAGTCTTCGGTCACCGAGGCGGTGACCGTCAGGTCGCCGTCGGCCAGATCCTCGATTTCATCCAGCAGGCGCATGATCGCCGCCTGGTTGCGCTCATTCTTCAGCGCCGTCTCGCGTAGTTGGCGGTTGGTTTCACGCACCATCACCAGGGCGATCAGGATGATCGAGGCCAAGGCCAGCAAGCCCAGGACATAACCACCGATGGTGTCCAGCGAGCGGCCACCGGCCAAGTGTTCAAAGCCACTGGCCAGGTGCGAGGCTTCGTCGAGCAAGGTTTGCGAGAGGTTGAAGATGTTGCCCGCCGACTCGCGCACATGGAACAGCTCGGGCGAGGTTTCGAGGATCTCGTCCACGGAGCCGGAGACGAACTCGAACAGTTCGGCGATTTCCTTGAGGCGCGCCTGGGCGTCCTGGTCTTGCACCTGGGTGATCTGGATTTTCGGGTTGCCCACCAGCATGCCGTTTAGCACCTGCCCGAACAGATTGGCGTCACGGCCGAAAGCCTCGGCCGCCTGGGCCGCCGACTCATCGCCGGAAAGCACGGTATTGACCGAACCCAAGATACGCTCGGCCAACAGCGACTGGCGCTGCGCAACCACCACTTGGCTGGCTGGCGCGCCACGCTGCAACAGTATCTCGACGACCTTCTCGTACTCGACCTGCAATTGCGGCACGGTTTCGGCCAGGGTGGCCGCCACCTGATGCAGGGACAACACGGTCTGTTCACTGGCCAGGATGGCGTCGGTGTTCTTGCGCAGGTTTTCCCAATCGCCCTGCACCAAGCGCATTTCCTGGTGCACGGCAGCAGGCGCAGGCGGCAAACCGGTGCTCGCGTCGCCAGACTTGAGGTAGCCCCAGCGGCGGTCGAAATCATTGCGTGCATCGGCCAGCAGCTTGAACGCCTCGGGCTTGCCGGCAGCCGCCTCGGTGGCGTTCTTGGCGATGCGCTGCGACAGCACGCGCAACTCGCCAGCGTGGCCGATGTACTGCTTGTCGTAGTTGGATTGAGTGTTCAGGTAGGCGAAGTTGGCGAACAACAACATGATCAGCACGATCAGGGCGACGAATAGCCCCGCGATCTGCGCGCTGCTGCGAGAGCCTTGAATGGACTTTACGATCACCGCGTTTGTCATTGTCAGGCCCCCGCCTGTACCGCTACTGCTGCGCCGGTTGCAGACAATTGCCGTTGCAAGCGTGCTGCCGGAAAAAAACGTGGCCTACAGCGCCACATTGATAAACCCCGGTGCCTGCACCAAGGCCAATGGACTGAACACGCGCCAATCCTGTTCGCGATGAAAATGCCCCTGGATATACGGCGCCGTGCCTTCTTGCAAGTAGGCCGGCGGCGACAGGTCGAGGCTGTGCAGCGCAAAGTGCTGCAAACCGAGCACTTCATCCACCAGCAGGCCGACGAACAGGTCGCCATGGTCGACCACCAGCACCCGGCGCTGCTTGCGCAGCGAGCTGGGTTCCTGGCCAAACAACCCGCACAGGTCCATCACCGGCAACAGCCGCCCACGCAGGTTGGCCACGCCCAGCACCCACGCCTTGACGCCCGGCATGCGGGTCAGGTGCGGCTCGTGCAATACCTCGGCCACTTCGCCCATGGGCGCTACGTACCATTGGCCGGCCAGGCCAAAGCCGATGCCGCTCCAGGTTTGCAGCCGGGCTTCCTGGGACGGCAGTTCATTGGCCAGCTGCCGGCAGCGCTGGTCGATGTCCAGCAGCATCTCGAAGGCGGTGAATGCCTGGCCCATGATCGCCGTGCTCAGCCGGCCAGCACGGCGTTCAGGGTCTTGATCAGGGTTTCTTCGTCCACAGGCTTGGTCAGATAGTCCTTGGCGCCTTGACGCGTACCCCAAACCTTGTCGGTTTCCTGATCCTTGGTGGTGATGATGATCACCTTGATATGGTTGGTGTCAGGGTCCTTGTTCAACTGGCGCGTGGCCTGGAAGCCGTTGAGGCCAGGCATTACGATATCCATCAGCACCGCGTCGGGCTTTTCCTGGCGGGCCAGGGCCACGCCGTCGGCGCCGTTTTCGGCCTTGAGCACCTCGTGACCGTGCTTTTCGAGCATCCCGGTCAGTTTGTACATTTCGGTCGGCGAGTCGTCGACGATCAGAATTCGGGCCATGCTGTTCCCCACAAAATAAAGACGCCAGGCGTCAGGGTGCTATTTGTTCCACCGCTGCGAAGCCAGGCACGTAGGCCTTGATCGCATTGAGCAGCTCTTCCTTGCTGAAAGGCTTGGTCAAAAACTGATCAGAGCCGACGATACGCCCCTTGGCCTTGTCGAACAGGCCGTCCTTGGACGACAGCATAATCACCGGCGTGGCCTTGAAAGCTTGGTTGTTCTTGATCAACGCGCAGGTCTGATAGCCATCCAGGCGCGGCATCATGATGTCGACGAAGATGATACGCGGATGGTTGTCGACGATCTTGGCCAGTGCATCGAAACCGTCGATCGCGGTGATGACTTCGCAGCCGACGTTCTCCAGCAGCATCTGCGCGGTACGGCGAATCGTCTTGGAGTCGTCGATGACCATGACTTTAAGGGCGGCGGGACGCTGTTCCATGGGGGCTCGTCGGCGGTGGCTGGCTGGGCGCAATATCACGATACAAAGCGCTATCCGACCTTTTTAGCACACTCGCGAGGTGCATTCCATAAAGCCCGCCGCCGAGCGGTTTCCCTTGACCGAAAGCCTGCGCAGCGCCACCCTGACGCCACTTTTAATGCGCCATTCAGGCATTTGCCGACGAGAGGATTTACCCATGAGCGTTCGCCTCGGAATTGTCATGGACCCTATTGCGAGCATCTCCTATAAAAAGGACAGCTCGCTGGCCATGTTGCTGGCTGCCCAGGAGCGCGGCTGGACCCTGTTCCACATGGAAATTCAGGACCTGTACCAGGGTGAGGGCCAGGCCCGCGCGCGCATGCGCCCACTGAAGGTGTTCGCCAACCCGGAGAAATGGTTCGAGTTCGAGTCCGAATTCGACGCCCCGCTGGCCGACCTGGACGTGATCCTGATGCGCAAGGATCCGCCGTTCGACATGGAATTCGTGTACTCGACCTACCTGCTCGAACAGGCCGAACGCGACGGCGTGCTGGTGGTCAACCGCCCGCAAAGCCTGCGCGACTGCAACGAAAAACTGTTTGCCACGCTGTTCCCGCAGTGCACGCCGCCGACCGTGGTCAGCCGCCGCGCCGATATCCTGCGTGAATTTGCCGCCAAGCACGGCGATGTCATCCTCAAGCCGCTGGACGGCATGGGCGGTGCGTCGATCTTCCGTCACCGCCCGGGCGACCCCAACCTGTCGGTGATCCTGGAAACCCTGACCGCCCACGGCACCCAGCAGATCATGGGCCAGGCCTACCTGCCGGCCATCAAGGACGGTGACAAGCGCATCCTGATGATCGACGGCGAACCGGTGCCTTACTGCCTGGCGCGTATTCCGGCAGCCGGTGAGACCCGCGGCAACCTGGCCGCAGGCGGCACCGGTGAAGCCCGCCCGCTGACTGAAAAGGACCGCTGGATCGCCGAACAGGTGGGCCCAACCCTGCGCGAGAAGGGCCTGCTGTTCGTCGGCCTCGACGTGATCGGTGAAAGCCTCACTGAAATCAACGTGACCAGCCCCACCTGCATCCGTGAAATCGACAATGCCTTCGGCACCCGGATCGGCGTGCAACTGATGGATGCCATTGATCGCAAGCTCAAGGCACGCTGAGTAACAAGCGAGGGAAAACCTGCGCAGTGGGTTATGATGCACGCCCTTTTTTAGTTGTTGGGCGTGTGCTGCCGGTTTTCCCCCGTGCCGCATGGCTGCTGGATATAAAATGACTGCCCCTGCCGACCTCCCCGCAGAGTTTTCCCTCTCCCGCGTTCGCCCCGCCGACCGCCTGGGGTTTACCCTGTTCGTGGCTGCCTTGCTGCACCTGGCGCTGCTGATCGGCGTGGGCTTCAGCACGCACAAGCCCGAGGAAATCCGCCGCACCCTGGAAATCACCCTGTCGACCTTCAAAAGCGACACGGCGCCTAAGCAGGCCGATTACCTGGCCCAAGACAACCAATTGGGCAGCGGCACCCTGGACAAGAAGGCCGTGCCCAAAACCACTGAAGTGGCGCCCTTCCAGGACAACAAGATCAACAAGGTCACCCCGCCGCCTGCGGTAAAACCCCAGGTGCAGCCCGAGCCGGTGCCGGTCAAGAAAGCCGTGGCCACCACCGCGCCCAAGGCACAGAAAACCGAGGCGCGCCGTGAACCGGTCAAGCAACAGGACAAGCCCAAGACCGCCACGCCGGATTTCGACAGCTCGCAGTTGTCCAGCGAGATCTCAAGCCTGGAAGCCGAGCTTGCCAAAGAACAGCAGCTGTATGCCAAGCGCCCGCGTATCCATCGCCTGAGCGCGGCCTCGACCATGCGCGACAAGGGCGCCTGGTACAAGGACGACTGGCGCAAGAAAGTCGAGCGCATCGGCAACCTCAATTACCCCGAAGAGGCCCGCAGCCAACAGATACACGGCAGCCTGCGCCTGATGGTGTCGATCAACAGCGATGGTTCGTTGTATGAGGTGCTGGTATTGCAGTCCTCCGGGCAACCGGTACTGGACCAGGCCGCCCAGCGCATCGTCCGCCTGGCAGCGCCGTTCGCCCCCTTTACCGGGGACCTTTCCGACGTCGACCGCCTGGAAATCATTCGTACCTGGCGCTTCGACAAGGGTGATCGTCTTTCCAGTAATTGAAGCGCTACAAAACAGGCGCATCGTTAACTTGTCAGGCCCTCGACTCGACGCCACACTAGTACTTATGAAGAACGTCAGCCCGAGCTACCTCAAGCATCAATTCCTGATCGCCATGCCGCACATGGCGGACCCGAACTTTGCCCAGACCTTGACCTACATCGTCGAGCATACGGCCAATGGTGCCATGGGCCTGGTGGTCAACCGGCCGCAGGACCTGACCCTGGCCGACATCCTCGAACAGTTGCGCCCCGACATCGAGCCACCGGCCAGTTGCCAGGGCGTGCCGATCTACGGGGGTGGCCCGGTGCAAACCGACCGCGGCTTCGTGCTGCATCCCAGTGGCCCGACGTTCCAGGCCACGGTCGACTTGGGCGGCATCTCGCTGTCCACCTCCCAGGACGTGCTGTTTGCCATCGCCGACGGCGTAGGCCCCAAACAGAACCTGATCACCCTCGGCTATGCAGGGTGGGAAGCCGGCCAACTGGAAGCGGAGCTGGCCGACAACGCCTGGCTGACCTGCCCATTCGATGCCGATATCCTGTTTGCCATGGGCAGCGAGCAACGCTTGAGCGCTGCGGCGGCACGCCTGGGGATCAACCTCAGCCTGCTGACCAGCCAGGCAGGGCACGCCTGATGGCCGCGATTCGGTTACTGCTGGGTTTCGACTACGGCACCAAACAGATCGGCGTGGCCGTTGGCCAGGTAATCACCGGTCAGGCCCGCGAGCTGTGCACCCTGAAGGCGCAGAACGGCGTGCCGGACTGGAACCAGGTCGAGGCCCTGATCAAGGAGTGGAAGCCCGATGCCATCGTCGTTGGCCTGCCCCTGAATATGGACGGCACCCCCAGCGAGATGTGCGAGCGCGCGGAGAAATTCGCCCGGCGCATCAACGGCCGCTTCAACCTGCCGGTACACACCCACGACGAACGCCTGACCACCTTCGAAGCCAAAGGCCAGCGCATGGCCCGTGGCGGCCAGAAGGGCAGCTACCGCGACAATCCCGTGGACGCGATCGCCGCAGCGCTGCTGCTGCAAAGCTGGCTGGAAGAAAACGCCGGGCAGTTCGATTCCTGATACCCGTATCAAGCCCCGGCGCAATTCGCCGGCGGCCCTCAAAGGAGCAAGCATGAGCCTTCCAAACCCCGCCGACCTGATCCGGCAGATGGCCGTCGATCTCAAGGCGCACCTGGCCCGGCGCGCAATCACCGAACCGCGTTACATCGGCATTCGCACCGGTGGCGTATGGGTCGCTCAGGCGCTGCTGGAGGCACTGGGCAGCGACGCCCCGCTGGGCACACTGGACGTGTCGTTCTACCGTGACGACTTCAGCCAGAACGGCCTGCACCCGCAAGTGCGCCCCTCGGAGCTGCCATTCGAAATCGAAGGCCAGCACCTGGTGCTGATCGATGACGTACTGATGAGCGGCCGCACCATTCGCGCTGCCCTCAACGAGCTGTTCGATTACGGCCGCCCTGCCAGCGTGACCCTGGTCAACCTGCTGGACCTGGACGCCGGCGAATTGCCGATCCGGCCGAACGTGGTCGGTGCCACCCTGTCACTGGCAGCCCATGAACGGGTAAAATTGACCGGCCCCACGCCGCTCGCTCTCGAGCGCCAGGATCTGCCCTCCGCTTCCGCCCTTTAAGAGTCCCCCGCGATGACGCCAATCGACGCCAAGCGCCCGCTGCAGCTCAATGACCAGGGCCAGCTGCGCCACTTTCTCTCGCTCGACGGTTTGCCCCGCGAGCTGCTCACCGAAATCCTCGACACCGCCGATTCGTTTCTGGAAGTCGGTGCCCGGGCGGTGAAAAAAGTCCCGTTGCTGCGCGGCAAGACCGTGTGCAACGTGTTCTTCGAAAACTCCACGCGCACCCGCACCACCTTCGAACTGGCCGCCCAACGGCTGTCGGCAGACGTGATCACCTTGAACGTGTCGACCTCCTCGACCAGCAAGGGCGAAACCCTGTTCGACACCCTGCGCAACCTGGAAGCCATGGCCGCCGACATGTTCGTGGTGCGCCACGGCGACTCGGGGGCTGCCCACTTCATCGCCGAGCACGTTTGCCCACAAGTGGCGATCATCAATGGTGGCGACGGGCGCCATGCGCACCCCACCCAAGGCATGCTCGACATGCTGACCATCCGCCGGCACAAGGGCGGCTTCGAGAACCTTTCGGTGGCGATCGTCGGCGATATCCTGCATTCACGGGTGGCTCGCTCGAACATGATCGCGCTCAAGGCTCTGGGTTGCCCGGACATCCGCGTGATCGGCCCGAAAACCTTGCTGCCAGTCGGCATCGAGCAGTACGGCGTGAAGGTCTACACCGACCTGGCCCAAGGCCTGAAAGACGTCGACGTGGTGATCATGCTGCGCCTGCAGCGTGAGCGCATGGCCGGTGGCCTGCTGCCCAGCGAAGGCGAGTTCTACCGCCTGTTCGGCCTGACCACCGCGCGCCTTGCCGGGGCCAAGCCGGATGCCATCGTCATGCACCCAGGCCCTATCAACCGTGGCGTGGAAATCGAGTCGGCGGTGGCCGACGGTCCCCATTCGGTCATTCTCAACCAGGTCACCTACGGTATCGCCGTGCGTATGGCGGTGCTGTCCATGGCCATGAGCGGGCAGAACGCCCAACGTCAATTCGAGCAGGAGAACGCCCAGTGAGCCTAAGTATCCTAGGCGCCCGCGTGATCGACCCGGCCAGCGGCCTGGACGCCATTGGCGACCTGCACATCAGCGAAGGCAAGATCATCGCCATCGGCGCTGCGCCAACCGGCTTCAACGCCACCCAGACCGTGCAAGCCGACGGCCTGGTCGCAGCTCCCGGCCTGGTCGACCTTAGCGTGGCCCTGCGCGAGCCGGGCTACAGCCGCAAGGGCACCATCGCCAGCGAAACCCGTGCCGCCGCCGCCGGTGGCGTTACCAGCCTGTGCTGCCCACCGCAAACCAAGCCGATCCTCGACACTTCGGCCGTGGCCGAACTGATCCTGGACCGCGCCCGTGAAGCCGGGCACAGCAAGGTCTACCCGATCGGTGCCCTGAGCAAGGGCCTGGAAGGCGAGCAACTGGCTGAATTGGTGGCGCTGCGCGACGCCGGCTGCATTGCCTTTGGCAACGGCCTGAAGAGCTTCCCGAACAACCGCACCCTGTGCCGTGCGCTGGAATATGCCGCCACGTTCGACCTGACGGTGATCTTCCACTCCCAGGACCGTGACCTGGCCCTGGGCGGCCTGGCCCACGAAGGCCCGACCGCCAGCTTCCTCGGCCTGCCGGGCATTCCGGAAACCGCTGAAACCGTGGCGCTGGCCCGTGACCTGCTGCTGGTGGAACAAAGCGGCGTGCGTGCGCACTTCAGCCAACTGACCAGCGCCCGCGGCGTCAAACTAATCGCCGAAGCCCAGGCCCGCGGCCTGCCGGTCACGGCCGACGTGGCCCTGTACCAGTTGATCCTGACCGACGAGGCGCTGATCGACTTCTCCAGCCTTTACCACGTGCAACCGCCGCTACGCACCCGCGCCGACCGCGACGCGCTGCGTGAAGCGGTGAAGTCGGGTGTGGTGCAAGCCATCTCCAGCCATCACCAGCCCCACGAGCGCGACGCCAAGTTGGCGCCGTTTGGCGCGACGGAGCCTGGCATCAGCAGCGTCGAGCTATTGCTGCCATTGGCGATGACCTTGGTGGAGGACGGCCTGCTGGACCTGCCAACCTTGCTGGCACGCCTGAGCACCGGCCCTGCGGCAGCCTTGCGCTTGCCCGCCGGGGCATTAAAAGTAGGCGCTGCGGCAGACGTGGTGCTGTTTGACCCAAGCGTGTCCACAGTGGCTGGCGAGCATTGGCTGTCCAAGGGCGAGAACTGCCCGTTCCTTGGGCATGTATTGCCAGGGGTGGTGCGGTATACCTTGGTGGATGGGCATATCAGCTACAGCAACGCTTAAATAGCAGCGCAGCCTTCGCGCCTACAGGTATCGCATGCCCGTAGGCGCGGCTTCAACCGCGAGCAGCCGACGCAATTTGCCTGACACACCGCGGTGACCTTTTCGCGGATCAATCCGCTCCTACAGGATGGGCGAGGCTCCACCCAATGCTTCAGCGCCGCATCGAGTTTTTCAACGAGATCTGGTCATTTATCGTCCAGAAGTCATATAACACCCCGATAAAGCACAGCCCCCCCGTTAACAAATAAATGATCCCGCTGATCCATTTACCCTGGTACATGCGGTGCACCCCGAATACCCCGAGGAAGGTCAACAGCACCCAAGCCACGTTGTAGTCCGTGGGCCCGGCGTGAAAACGCATGTCTGCCTCGCGGTCCATGGCCGGAATCAGGAACAGGTCGATCAGCCAGCCGATGCCCAACAGGCCAAAGGTGAAAAACCAGATCGTGCCCGTGACCGGCTTGCCGTAATAGAAACGGTGCGCACCGGTAAAACCGAAAATCCACAACAAATACCCCAGCACCTTGCTATGGGTATCCTGGAAATTGGCGTCTTGCTGATAACTGTTCATTGACGTTGTCTCGCCCTCTCATAGATAAATTTTCTAAGCATAAATGTGACTTTCATGTGTCGTCCCGACGTATGGTCGTAGCACCTCTGCTCCCGGCAAACCCTTATGGCGTCTGACTTTTACGACGAAAGGCGGCAAATTTCAGGGAACTTGATCAATTTTCGCTCACCTTCGTGACGACCAACGGGACGAATTTTGATCAAAAAGCTGTTATAAAGTTGCGCGCTTACCCACAAGAGCCTTGCCTAATGCGACCATTTTTCAAGACATGGCTGACCATTTGCCTTTTATTGCCACTGGCCGCCCACGCCACCAATCGTGAGCAAAGACTTCCCGCTGGCTTCACCGGCCACACAGCAAAAACCGGTGAAACCGAGCACGCAACGCCAGTCGTCACTAGTCAAAAACACAGTCACCTAAGCACCCGCGTAGCCTCGAACAAACACTCCACCCGTGGCCACAAAGAAGTCCTGACCACCGCCACCGTCGCGCAGATGTCGGCCAAACAGAGCAGTGATGTGCTCAGCCGTGCCGTCAACGTGCTCGGTACCCCTTATCGTTGGGGCGGCAGCAGCCCAAGTAAAGGCTTTGACTGCAGCGGTTTGGTGAAATATGCGTTCAGCGACGTAAAAGCCGCCGACCTGCCGCGTACTTCCAACGCCATGGCCGCTGGCCACGGCCAGAAGGTCGAGCAGAAAGACCTGAAGCCGGGCGACCTGCTGTTCTTCAACATCAAGAGCCGCCGCGTCAACCACGTGGCCATTTACCTGGGCAACGATCGCTTCATCCACGCACCGCGTCGGGGCAAGTCGGTCACCATCGACACCCTGAACAAACCGTACTGGCAGAGCCACTACGTGGTCGCCAAGCGGGTCCTTCCAAAGGACCAGACCCTGCGCCTCAGCCAACGCTGATCAGCGCGAAGGTGGCGCCGGGTCCTCCGGCGTCATGTTCAGCTCCTCGCCCTGCACCGCCCCCTTGCCCAGCTTGATCATCAACCGCAAGTCATTTGCCGAATCGGCATAGGACAAGGCGTCTTCATAGCTTATGGCTTGCTCCTGATACAACTCATACAACGCCTGGTCCAGGGTACGCATGCCCTGCCCGCTGGAGCGCTTCATCACCGGCTTTACCCCGGGGATCTGGCCCTTGCGGATAATGTCGGCCACCAGCGGGGTATTGATCAGCACTTCCACCACCGCACGCCGGCCGCTGCCATCACTGGTGGGAATCAACTGCTGGGCGACGATGGCACGCAGGTTCAGCGACAGTTCCATCCACACCTGCGGGTGGCGGTCCACCGGGAAGAAATGGATCACCCGCTCCAATGCCTGGTCGGCGTTGGAGGCGTGCAAGGTGGCCAGGCACAGGTGGCCAGTCTCGGCGAAGGTCAGCGCCTGGCCCATGGTCTCGCGGCTGCGCACCTCGCCGATCATGATCACATCCGGTGCCTGGCGCAGGGTGTTGCGTAACGCCACCTCGAAACTCTCGGTGTCGATGCCCACCTCGCGCTGGGTGACGATGCAGCCCTGATGCTCGTGAAGGTACTCGATGGGGTCTTCGATGGTGATGATGTGCCCGGTGCTGTTCTTGCTGCGGTAATCGATCATCGCCGCCAGCGACGAGGACTTGCCAGTGCCCGTGGCCCCCACGAACAGCACCAGCCCGCGCTTGATCATCGCCAGGGCCTTGAGCCCCTCGGGCAATTTAAGCTCTTCAAAGCTGGGGATATGGCTCTCGATGCGTCGTAGCACCATGGCCGGCTGGTTGCGCTGGTAGAACGCGCTGACCCGAAACCGGCCGATGTCACGGGCATGGATGGCGAAGTTGCTCTCGTGCTGCTGGGCGAACTCCAGCCGCTGCACCTCGGTCATCAGGCCCAACACCGCATCGCGGGCCTGTTCGGCACTGAGCGACTGCTTGGTCACCGGCAGGATCTTGCCATGCACTTTGAGCGAGGGCGGCAGACCTGGGGTGATAAACAGGTCGGAGCCGCCTTTGTCGACCATCAGACGTAGCAGTTTGTGAAACTCCATGGGCACCTACACATCTGCGCTGATACGTTTGCTTCAGCGTAGATGCCCACGCGGGGTTGCGTCAGAAGTTGTCGGGCGTCTTGGCCTTTTCGCGAGCCGCGTCACGGCCGATCACGCCCTTGTTCACCAAGTCCTTGAGGCACATGTCCAGGGTCTGCATGCCCAATGCACCGCCGGTCTGGATGGCCGAATACATCTGCGCCACCTTGTCTTCGCGGATCAGGTTACGGATGGCCGGGGTGCCGATCATGATTTCGTGGGCCGCCACGCGGCCACCACCAATTTTTTTCATCAGGGTTTGCGAGATCACGGCATGCAGCGACTCGGAAAGCATCGAGCGGACCATGGACTTCTCTTCGGCGGGGAACACGTCCACCACCCGGTCGATGGTCTTGGCGGCCGACGTGGTGTGCAGCGTGCCAAATACCAAGTGGCCGGTTTCGGCGGCGGTGAGCGCCAGGCGGATGGTTTCCAGGTCGCGCATCTCGCCCACCAGGATGATGTCCGGGTCTTCACGCAAGGCCGAGCGCAGCGCCTCGGAAAAACCCAGGGTGTCGCGATGCACCTCGCGCTGGTTGACCAGGCACTTTTTGGACTCGTGCACGAACTCGATCGGGTCTTCGATGGTGAGGATGTGATGGTGTTTGTTGTTGTTCAGGTAATCGATCATCGCCGCCAGGGTGGTCGACTTGCCGGAGCCGGTGGGGCCGGTGACCAGCACCAGGCCGCGAGGCACGTCGGTAATCTTGCGAAACACTTCTCCCATCCCCAAGTCTTCCATGGTCAGCACCTTGGAGGGGATGGTACGGAATACTGCACCAGCGCCACGGTTCTGGTTGAACGCGTTGACCCGAAACCGCGCGACACCCGGCACTTCGAAGGAGAAGTCGGTTTCCAGGAACTCCTCGAAATCCTTGCGCTGCTTGTCGTTCATGATGTCGTAGATCAGCTCGTGGACCTGTTTGTGGTCCAGTGGCGGCAGGTTGATCCGCCGCACATCGCCGTCCACCCGAATCATCGGCGGCAGGCCGGCCGACAGGTGCAAGTCCGAAGCCCCCTGCTTCGCACTGAAAGCCAACAGCTCGGTAATGTCCATGAGACTCCCCAAATACAGACAAGCAGGTAGAATGCCGCAGACCCAAGACCCGCTGGCGCAAATTAATGTCCACGATAGCAGACAACGTTTTCCGGGTAAGCGCCCGAATTCACGATGCAGCCCAGGCCGCGCAGCGTGATGCCGCCTCGATCGGCCTGCTGGCCGTGAGCAAGACCAAGCCCGCCGAGGCCGTGCGCGAGGCCCATGCCGCCGGCATTCGTGAGTTTGGCGAGAATTACCTGCAAGAAGCCCTGGAAAAACAGGCGCAATTGCAGGACTTGCCCTTGAGTTGGCATTTCATCGGCCCCATTCAATCGAACAAGACTCGCGCCATCGCCGAGAACTTCGATTGGGTGCATTCGGTGGACCGTCTTAAAATTGCACAACGCCTGTCCGAGCAACGCCCGGCCAACCTGGCGCCGCTGAACATCTGCATTCAAGTCAATGTCAGCGGCGAAGCCAGCAAGTCCGGCTGCACGCCCGCCGACCTGCCGGCCCTGGCCCAAGCCATTGCCGCCCTGCCCCACCTGAAGCTGCGTGGCTTGATGGCCATACCCGAACCGACCGAGGACCGCGCGGCACAAGACGCGGCCTTTGCTAGCGTAAAAACCTTGCAAGACAGCCTGAACCTGCCGCTGGACACGCTTTCCATGGGCATGAGCCACGACCTGGAGTCTGCCATTGCCCAAGGCGCGACCTGGGTGCGGATCGGCACCGCGCTGTTCGGTGCCCGCGACTACGGCCAAGCCTGATTATCACTTTTCAAAAGGACCCGTCATGAGCAACACGCGTATTGCCTTTATCGGCGCAGGAAACATGGCCGCCAGCCTGATCGGCGGCTTGCGTGCACAAGGCCTGGCCGCCAGCCAGCTGTGCGCCAGTGACCCAGGTGCCGAGCAGCGCGCCAAGGTGGCTGCCGAGCACGGCATCGAACTGTTTGCCGACAACGCCGACGCCGTGGCCGGTGCCGACGTGGTGGTGCTGGCCGTCAAGCCACAGGCCATGAAAGCCGTGTGCGAAGCCCTGCGCCCGCACTTGAAGGCCGAGCAACTGGTGGTGTCCATCGCCGCCGGCATCACTTGCGCCAGCATGAACACCTGGCTGGGCCCGCTGCCGATCGTGCGTTGCATGCCCAACACCCCGGCACTGCTGCGCCAAGGCGTCAGTGGCCTGTACGCCACCGCGCAGGTGTCTGCTGAACAACGCCAACAGGCCGAACAACTGCTATCGGCCGTGGGCATCGTGGCCTGGCTTGAGCAAGAGCAGCAACTGGACGCCGTCACTGCGGTCTCCGGCAGCGGCCCGGCGTACTTCTTCCTGCTGATCGAAGCCATGACCGCTGCCGGCGAAAAACTCGGCCTGCCGCGTGAAACCGCCGCCAAACTGACCCTGCAAACCGCCTTGGGCGCAGCGCACATGGCCGTCTCCAGTGACGTCGATGCGGCCGAACTGCGCCGCCGCGTCACCTCGCCGGCCGGGACCACGGAAGCTGCGATCAAGTCGTTCCAGGCCAACGGTTTCGAAGCCCTGGTGGAAAAAGCGCTGGGCGCCGCAGCACATCGCTCGGCCGAAATGGCCGAACAACTGGGCAAATAAGGAGCTCTGCATGAATGCACTTTCTGGCGCCACGGTATTCGTGGTGCAAACCCTGGTCAGCTTCTACCTTGCCATCATGCTGCTGCGCTTCGTGCTGCAACTGGTCAAGGCCAACTTTTACAACCCGCTCAGCCAATTCGCGGTGCGCGCCACCCAGCCACTGCTCAAGCCGGTCCGCCGGATCATTCCCAGCATCGCCGGCCTGGACACCTCCTCGCTACTGCTGGCCATCGTCATCCAGGCGCTGCTGATGGCGTTCGTGCTGATGATGACCTACGGCACCATCGGCGACCTGCCGCACCTGATGATTTGGGCAATCATCGGCGTAACGTCACTGTTCCTGAAAATCTTCTGGCTGGCGATGATCGTGATGGTGATCGTGTCCTGGGTTGCCCCGGGCAGCCACAACCCAGCGGCCGAACTGGCCTACCAGATCAGCGAGCCGGTGCTGGCGCCGTTCCGCAAGATCGTGCCTAACCTTGGCGGCATGGACATCTCGCCGATCTTTGCCTTCCTGGCCATCCAGGTGATCCAGTCCTATGTAATGCCACCGCTGGCCGCCTATGCCGGCATGCCTCAGGAACTGTGGCGCCTGATCTGATCTTTCTCGCATAAACCCCGGCGCAAGCGGAGTCGCTTGCCGCTGGGGGCAGCGGTCTTTAGACTTACGCCTCATTTATGCGAGAGCAGGGTCGATGCCCACTGTCTTCCCAAACGATTCCGTTGGTTTAGTC
This sequence comes from Pseudomonas abieticivorans, assembly GCF_023509015.1. Taxonomy (NCBI): domain Bacteria; kingdom Pseudomonadati; phylum Pseudomonadota; class Gammaproteobacteria; order Pseudomonadales; family Pseudomonadaceae; genus Pseudomonas; species Pseudomonas abieticivorans. The sequence continues at coordinate 2,957,049 of NZ_CP094975.1, read as the reverse complement.
ACACCGCAAACCGCCCACTTCAACGAACCCCTGGCCTTGGCCTGCGGGCGTTCGCTGGGTGCCTACGACCTGATCTACGAAACCTATGGCACGCTGAACGCCAGCGCGAGCAATGCCGTGCTGATCTGTCACGCGCTGTCGGGGCACCATCATGCGGCGGGCTACCACAGCGCTGATGATCGCAAGCCCGGCTGGTGGGACAGTTGCATCGGCCCGGGCAAACCGATCGACACCGATCGTTTCTTCGTGGTCAGCCTGAACAACCTGGGTGGCTGCAACGGCTCCACCGGCCCCAGCAGCATCAACCCCGACACCGGCAAACCGTTTGGCGCCGAATTCCCGGTACTCACCGTGGAAGACTGGGTGCACAGCCAGGCGCGCCTGGCCGACCTGCTGGGCATCAGCCAATGGGCCGCTGTCGTCGGCGGCAGCCTGGGCGGCATGCAGGCCTTGCAGTGGACCATCACCTACCCCGAGCGCGTGCGGCATTGCCTGGCCATCGCCTCGGCGCCCAAGCTGTCGGCGCAAAACATCGCCTTCAACGAAGTGGCACGCCAGGCCATCCTGACCGACCCCGAGTTCCACGGCGGCTCGTTCCAGGAGGCCGGGGTAATCCCCAAGCGCGGGCTGATGCTCGCGCGCATGGTGGGGCACATTACCTACCTGTCCGATGACTCCATGGGCGAGAAATTCGGCCGGGGCCTCAAAAGTGAAAAACTGAACTACGACTTCCACAGCGTCGAGTTCCAGGTCGAAAGCTACCTGCGTTACCAGGGCGAAGAGTTTTCCGGGCGTTTCGACGCCAATACCTACCTGTTGATGACCAAAGCCTTGGATTACTTCGACCCGGCCGGCGCTCACAACGACGACTTGGCGCTGACCCTGTCCAGCGCCAAGGCCGATTTCTGCGTGATGTCCTTCACCACCGACTGGCGCTTCTCGCCCGCCCGCTCCCGCGAGCTGGTGGATGCGTTGATGGCTGCCAAGAAGAACGTCTGCTACCTGGAGATCGATGCTCCGCAAGGCCACGACGCCTTCTTGATCCCGATCCCGCGCTACTTGCAGGCCTTCAGCAGCTACATGAACCGAATTTCGACCTGAGGACGCCATGAGAGCCGATCTTGAAATCATCCAGGACTGGATTCCCGCCGGCAGCCGCGTGCTCGACCTCGGCTGCGGCGATGGCGAACTGTTGGCTTGGCTGCGCGACAACAAGCAAGTCAGCGGCTATGGCCTGGAGATCGACGCCGACAACATCACCGAGTGCGTGCGCAAGGGCGTCAACGTCATCGAACAGGACCTGGACAAAGGCCTGGGCAACTTTGCCAGCAACAGTTTCGACATCGTGGTGATGACGCAGGCCCTGCAGGCCGTGGAATACCCGGACCGCATCCTCGACGAAATGCTGCGGGTGGGCCGCCAGTGCATCATCACCTTCCCCAATTTCGGCCACTGGCGTTGCCGCTGGTACCTGGCCACCAAGGGCCGCATGCCGGTGTCGGACTTTTTGCCGTACACCTGGTACAACACGCCGAATATCCACTTCTGCACTTTCGAAGACTTCGAGGCCTTGTGCCGCGAGCGCCGCGCCCAGGTGCTGAACCGCCTGGCGGTGGACCACCAGCACCGGCACGGGCTGGCCAGCAAGCTATGGCCTAACCTGTTGGGTGAGATCGGCATCTACCGCGTCAGCAGCCCAGGCTTGCAGGAGCACAGGATCGCCGTTTAATCCCTGCCAAGGAGAACGAACATGCGCCGCCTGACTGCCCTTGTGTGTGCCCTGCTGTTGGCCGTGCCGGCCCTGGCTGCGGAGGCTGCCAAGCCCGAACGCCAGGAAACCTTCAGCGATGGCGTGACCGTGTACTACAACGCGATCACCTCAAGCTTCCTGAGCCCGGAAATGACCACGGCGGCAGGGCTGACCCGCAGCAAGAACCTGGGTGTGCTGAACATCGCCGTGTTCAAGGATGGCAAGCTGGCCATGGCCAACGTCAGCGGCACGGTCACCAACGAGGACGGGCGCAAGGACAACCTGACGATCCAGCAGAAGACCGAGCAGGGGGCCGTTACTTACCTGGCCCAGTTCACCATTGATCGGCCAGGCACCTACACCTTCGACGTGAACGTCGCGATAGGCGATAAAATCAACACGCTCAACTTCAACCAAGCACTTTTCCCGGGCGAATAATGAATTTCAAGCAACTCGTGCTGGCCAGCCACAACGCCGGCAAACTCAAGGAACTGCAGGCCATGCTTGGCGGTTCGGTACAACTGCGCTCGGTGGGTGAGTTCAGCACCGTGGAGCCGGAAGAAACCGGCCTTTCGTTCGTCGAGAACGCCATCCTCAAGGCCCGTAACGCCGCGCGCCTATCCGGCCTGCCAGCGTTGGCCGACGACTCGGGCCTGGCGGTGGATTACCTGGGCGGCGCGCCGGGCATCTATTCGGCGCGCTATGCCGATGGCCAGGGCGACGCGGCGAACAACGCCAAGCTGCTCGACGCGCTCAAAGACGTGCCCGCCGAAGAACGCGGTGCCCAGTTCGTTTGCGTGCTGGCCTTGGTGCGCCACGCCGACGACCCGTTGCCGATCCTTTGCGAAGGTTTGTGGCACGGGCGCATTCTCACTGCCGCCAGCGGCGAGCACGGCTTCGGCTACGACCCGCTGTTCTGGGTGCCCGAGCGCGACTGCTCCAGCGCCGAGCTGAGCCCGCTGGAAAAGAACCAACTGAGCCACCGCGCCCGCGCCATGGTGTTGCTGCGTCAACGCCTGGGCCTGGCATGACCGCTACCCGCCTGTTTGTAGGCGAGGCCGGGCTGTCGACGGTCGAACCCCGCGCACCGCTGCCCGAGCTGCCGCCGTTGTCGCTGTACATTCACATTCCCTGGTGCGTGCGCAAATGCCCGTACTGCGACTTCAACTCCCATGAGGCAACGCCCACGCTCCCGGAAGAGGAGTACGTCGACGCGCTGCTAGAGGATCTGGACAACGACCTGCCAGCGGCCCACGGGCGCCCGCTGAGCTCGATTTTCTTCGGTGGGGGCACGCCCAGCCTGTTCAGCGCCAAAGCCTTGGGGCGGCTGCTGGAAGGCGTTGAGCAACGCATCCCGTTTGCCGCCGACATCGAAATCACCCTGGAAGCCAACCCCGGGACATTCGAGCAGGAAAAGTTCGTCGCCTACCGCAAGCTGGGCATCAATCGCCTGTCGATCGGCATCCAGAGTTTCCAGCAGGCCAAGCTCCAGGCCCTGGGCCGCATCCATAACGGTGACGAAGCGATCCGCGCCGCCGACATGGCGCGCCAGGCCGGCTTCGACAACTTCAACATGGACCTGATGCACGGCCTGCCAGACCAGTCGCTGGACGATGCCCTGGGCGACCTGCGCCAGGCCATCGCGCTCAAGCCCACGCACCTGTCCTGGTACCAACTGACCCTGGAGCCGAACACGGTGTTCTGGAACCAGCCGCCCGCGCTGCCGGAAGACGACACCCTGTGGGATATCCAGGAAGCCGGCCAGGCGCTGCTCGCCGAGCACGGCTACGCGCAATACGAAGTGTCGGCCTACGCCCAACCGGGGCGCGCGGCGCGGCACAACCTGAACTACTGGAGCTTTGGCGACTTCATCGGCATCGGCGCCGGCGCGCACGGCAAGCTCAGCCACCCGGACGGGCGCATCGTGCGCACGTGGAAGACGCGCCTGCCCAAGGATTACCTGAACCCGGCAAAAGCCTACCAGGCCGGCGAGAAACTCTTGCCGCTGGACGAGCTACCCTTCGAGTTCCTGATGAACGCCCTGCGCCTGACCGACGGTGTGGATGCCGCGCTGTACAACCAGCGCACCGGCCTGCCTCTGGAAAGCCTGGCGCAGGCGCGCCGGCAAGCCGAACAAAAAGGCCTTTTGCAGGTCGAACCGACACGCCTGGTGGCCACGCCCCAGGGCCAGCTGTTTCTCAATGACCTGCTGCAGTATTTTCTGATCTAAGGATTGTGAATGGACGTGGTACTTAATTTTCTGGCGGAGATCTCGCGCTGGAGCCGCAGCAACCTCTCGGAAATCGCCCTGGCCCTGATCGGCTGCCTGCTGGTGTTGTTTGGTGCCGACCTCAAGGGCGCCATCGAATCGCGCATGGGTAGCCTGAGCGGTGCCTTGCGCATTCCGGTGCTGGCCTTGTTGTGCACCATCGGCAGCGGCGCCGCCTTGATCTACGCGACACCTTGGGTGGTGCGCGGCTTGAGCCAGTTCAACAACTACAGCCTGGCGCCGGTGTTGTTGGTAGTGCTGGTGCTGATCGGCGTGGTCGCCGATCGCAAGTAAACATACCTCCTGTAGGAGCGGATTTATCCGCGAAAAGCACGCTGCGGTGTATCAGGTATTTCGCGATGCACTTTTCGCGGATAAATCCGCTCCTACAGCGTAGGGGCTCAGATTTTTTCGAACTTCAAGTCCCACACACCATGGCCCAGGCGCTCGCCACGGCGCTCGAACTTGGTGATCGGCCGCTCGGCCGGGCGTGGCACGCAACGGCCGTCTTCAGCTTGGTTGCGGTAGCCTGGGGCCACGTTCATCACTTCCAGCATGTACTCGGCGTAAGGTTCCCAATCGGTCGCCATGTGCAACACGCCGCCCACCTTCAACTTGCTCAGCACCAGTGCCGCGAATTCCGGCTGCACGATACGGCGCTTGTGGTGCCGGCTCTTGTGCCATGGGTCGGGGAAAAACAGCATCAAGCGGTCCAGGCTGTTGTCAGCCACGCAGCGCTTTAGCACTTCGATGGCGTCGCAGTCGTACACGCGCAGGTTTTTCAGGCCCTGGGTCAACACGCCATTGAGCAGCGCGCCGACGCCTGGCCGGTGCACTTCAACGCCGATGAAGTCCTGCTCGGGTGCCGCAGCGGCCATTTCCAGCAGCGAATGGCCCATGCCAAAGCCGATTTCCAGGGTGCGCGGCGCCGAGCGGCCGAACACCTGGTCGAAATCGACTGGGCTGTCGGCCAGCGGCAGCACGAACAACGGCTTGCCCTGGTCCAGGCCACGTTGCTGGCCTTCGGTCATCCGCCCAGCGCGCATCACGAAGCTCTTGATGGCGCGGTGCTGGCGCTCGTCGGCCTGTTCGGTGGGTTCAGGCATCGGCGTATCTTGCGGTTCAGTCATGGTGGCTCTTACTTGATCAGACCATCCAGCGGCGAGGATGCGCTGGCATAGAGTTTTTTCGGCATGCGGCCGGCGAGGTAAGCCAGGCGACCGGCAACGATGGCGTGCTTCATGGCTTCGGCCATCATCACCGGGTGCTGTGCATGGGCAATGGCCGAGTTCATCAACACCGCTTCACAACCCAGCTCCATCGCGATGGTCGCGTCGGATGCCGTACCTACGCCGGCATCCACCAGGACAGGCACCTTGGCCTCTTCCAGGATGATTTGCAGATTGTACGGGTTGCAAATGCCCAGGCCCGTGCCGATCAGGCCAGCCAGCGGCATGACCGCAATGCAGCCGATTTCGGCCAACTGGCGGGCAATGATCGGGTCATCGCTGGTGTACACCATCACGTCGAAACCGTCCTTGACCAGTACTTCGGCGGCCTTGATGGTTTCGATCACGTTGGGGAACAGGGTTTTCTGGTCGGCCAGCACTTCCAGCTTCACCAGGTTATGACCGTCCAGCAGTTCACGGGCCAGGCGACAGGTACGCACGGCTTCGACCGCGTCGTAGCAGCCCGCGGTGTTCGGCAAGATGGTGTAGCGGTCAGGCGGCAGCACGTCCAGCAGGTTCGGCTCACCCGGGTTCTGGCCGATGTTGGTGCGGCGCACCGCCACGGTGACGATCTCGGCGCCCGAGGCTTCGATGGCCAGGCGGGTCTCTTCCAGGTCACGGTACTTGCCGGTGCCGACCAGCAGGCGCGACTGGAAAGTACGACCGGCCAGCGTGAAGGGCTTGTCGCTACGAACATTGCTCATCGTCATTCCTCTCGAAGTTGAGGGTGTGGCAGGTTGATTATGCAGGGCCTGGCAGCGGCTGACTAACCGCCGCCGATGGCCTGCACCACCTCGACCTGGTCGCCTTCGCGCAGTGCGGTGTCGGCGTGCTGGCTGCGCGGCACGATATCCAGGTTGAGCTCGACCGCCACTCGACGCCCGGTCAGGTCCATGCGGGCCAACAAGGCCGCGACGGTTTCGCCGTCGGGCAATTCAAAGGGTTCACCGTTCAACTGAATGTGCATGCGGGCAGCAGCCATCATTTTTAAAGGGGCCCGCATTCTAGCCCGATCAGATGCGATGACCAAAGCCATTCGTCTCAACCTGGACCCATGGGTCAGGTCAAACGCCACGCCGCCAGGCCCAGGCACACCCAACCGGCCAGGAACGCCAGGCCGCCGAACGGCGTGACGATGCCCAGCTTGCTTACGCCAGTCAGGGTCAGCAGGTACAGGCTGCCAGAAAACAGCAGGATACCCACGCAAAACAGGATGCCCGCCCAGGTAATCAATCGGCCGGGGATCTGCGTCGCCAGAATCGCAACCGCCAGCAGCGCCAGGGTATGGATCAACTGGTAATTCACCCCGGTATGGAACACCGCCAGATAGTCCGCGCTGAGGCGATCCTTCAACCCATGGGCGGCAAAGGCACCCAAGCCGACGCCGGTGAAACCGAAAAAGGCCGCCAGCAGCAGAAAACTTCGCAGCATCCAGATACTCCCATCTAAGGCCTGCACAATCACAGGGTCTGTATAATGGCCCGCTCAAACGGTTCGGCCAAGCCATCTATGCTGCATTATCTGTTTCGACGCTTCTGCACGTTCCTGCTCTGGTTCGCCATTGGCAGCGCCTTGTTGGTGCTAGTTTTTCGCTGGGTACCGCCGCCCGGCACCATGTTGATGGTCGAGCGCAAGATCGAATCCTGGGCCGACGGCCAGCCGATCGACCTGCAGCGCAGCTGGCGCCCATGGGACCAAATCTCCGACGACCTCAAGGTGGCCGTGATCGCCGGCGAAGACCAGAAATTCTCGCAACACTGGGGCTTTGACTTCAGCGCCATGCAGGCTGCCTTTGCCCACAACGAGCGCGGCGGTTCTATCCGTGGTGCCAGCACCCTTACCCAGCAAGTGGCCAAGAACCTGTTCCTGTGGTCGGGCCGCAGCTACTTCCGCAAGGCCCTGGAGGCCTGGTTCACCGCACTGATCGAAGTGATGTGGCCCAAGCAACGGATCCTCGAGGTGTACGTGAACAGCGTGGAATGGGACGACGGCGTGTTCGGCGCCGAAGCAGCGGCCCGCCATCACTTCGGCGTGAGTGCCAGCGCACTTTCACGCCAGCAGGCCAGCCTGTTGGCTGCCGTATTGCCTAACCCGCGGGAATGGAGCGCCAGCCACCCAAGCACCTACGTGGCACGCCGTGCGGGGTGGATTCGCCAGCAGATGAGCCAGCTGGGTGGGGATGATTACCTGGTGGGGCTAAATCATTCGCGCAGTAGTGCGCCGTGGACGCAATGATCATTTGCCCTGTAGGAGCGGATTTATCCGCGAAGCAAGCGCCTTGCGCGCTACCTGATGTACCGCGGCAGTCTTTTCGCGGATAAATCCGCTTCTACGGGCAATAAAAAAAGCCCTGGTCACTGACCAGGGCTTTTTTGTTCAAGCGGCGATGGAAGTCTTGAGCTTGTTCATCGCGCTCTTCTCGAGCTGGCGGATGCGTTCCGCCGACACGTTGTACTTCTGCGCCAGGTCATGCAGCGTGGCTTTTTCCTCGGCCAACCAGCGCTGGTAAAGGATGTCACGGCTGCGTGGGTCCAGCACTTCCAGGGCTTCGTGCAGGTTGCTGTTGGAGTTATCACTCCAGTCGGCATCCTCCAGCTGACGCGCCGGGTCGTAGCGGTGGTCTTCCAGGTAGTTGGCCGGCGACTGGAACGCGCTATCGTCGTCGGCTTCTGCTGCCGGGTCGAACGCCATGTCGTGACCGGTCAGGCGGCTTTCCATCTCGCGCACTTCACGAGGCTCAACGCCCAGGCTTTCGGCCACGCGATGAACTTCTTCGTTGTTCAGCCACGCCAAGCGCTTCTTCTGGCTGCGCAGGTTGAAGAACAACTTGCGCTGGGCCTTGGTGGTCGCGACCTTCACGATGCGCCAGTTGCGCAGGATGAACTCGTGAATTTCGGCCTTGATCCAGTGAACGGCGAACGATACCAGGCGCACGCCCATTTCTGGGTTGAAGCGCTTCACGGCCTTCATCAGGCCGACGTTACCTTCCTGGATCAGGTCAGCCTGAGCCAGGCCATAGCCGGAATAGCTGCGTGCGATATGCACGACAAAACGCAGGTGGGCGAGCACCATCTGCCGAGCCGCCCCCAAATCCTGCTCATAGTAGAGACTCTCGGCCAGTTCACGCTCCTGCTCCGGCGTCAGCAAAGGGATGCTGTTGACGGTGTGCACGTAGGCTTCCAGGTTCGCACCCGGGACCAACGCGTAAGCAGGTTGCAAAGAAGTGGTCATACGAAAAAACCTCCGACTCACATAACTCGTGCAGTTCAGCACTGCGAAATTGACCGGAAACCGAGCAAAAAGTTCCCTAAAAAGCTGAAAAGGTCAATACAAGCAAAAAGACACTATCGCGGCGCGAGCTCTCGCAAGTGGCGAGCCACCGCAATCCAAGCACCGATATACCCTAACAATACCGCTCCTAGCAAGAGCGACAGACCATCGGCGGCAGGTACGCCGGCCAGGGCAAAGTCACTGCCGTAAAGACCAGACAGCCCGACAACCGCGTCGTTCAGCCAATTCAGGCCGAAAGCGAGGATACCCCATGAAAAAATACCCGCGCCTACGCCATAAAGCGCGCCCATGTAAAGAAACGGCCTACGAACATAGGCGTCGGTACCACCCACCAGTTTAATGACCTCGATTTCCGTCCGACGGTTCTCGATGTGCAGACGAATGGTATTACCAATCACCAGCAACAGGGCCGATACCAACAATACGGTCAGGCCAAAGACAAAGCGGTCGCCCAGCTTGAGGATGGCCGCCAGGCGCTCGACCCACACCAGGTCCAGTTGCGCCTGTTGCACCTTGGGCAACTCGGACAGGCGCTGGCGCAGGGCTTCCAAGGTCGGTTTGTCGACTTCCTGCGGGGTCACCACGACAACGCCCGGCAAGGGGTTGTCGGGCAACTCCTTGAGCGCCTCGCCCAGCCCCGACTGTTGCTGGAACTCCTTGAGCGCTTGGTCACGGCTGACGAATTCTGCGTCGGCAACACCCGGCAACCCTTTGATCTGGGTCACCAGCGCTTCACCGTCACGGCCGCCTGCGTCCATTTCCAGGTACAGCGATATCTGTGCCGCGCGCTGCCAGGAACCGCCCAGGCGCTCGACGTTCTTGAGCAACAACGACAAGCCCATGGGCAGGCTCAGGGCAACGGCCATTACCAGGCAGGTGAAAAAGCTGCCGATAGGCTGCTTGCCCAACCGGCGCAAGCTGTCGACCATGCTCGCCCGATGGCTTTCCAGCCAGGCGCGGAACAAGGTGGCGAAGTCGGGACCGTCATCGTCGTCGTGTTTTTTCTTCTTCGGCGGCGGCTCGGCGGCTTTCGGCGCCACCCGATCGGTTACTTTTGGGCTGCGTGTGGCACTCATTCGCCTGCCTCCCCGTCACCGATCAACCGGCCGCGCTGCAAGGTCAGCATGCGATGGCGCATACGCGCGATCAAAGCAAGGTCGTGGCTGGCGATCAGCACGCTGGTGCCCAGGCGGTTGATGTCTTCGAATACACCCATGATTTCTGCTGCCAGCCTTGGGTCGAGGTTACCGGTCGGTTCATCCGCCAGCAGCAAGGCCGGGCGGTGAACGATAGCGCGGGCGATGCCAACGCGCTGCTGCTGCCCGGTGGAGAGGTCGCCCGGGTAAAGTTCGGACTTGTCCGACAACGCCACGCGCTCCAGTGCCGAGTCCACCCGCTTGGCGATTTCGGGCTTGGACAGGCCGAGGATCTGCAATGGCAAGGCGACATTGTTGAACACCGTGCGATCAAACAGCAATTGGTGGTTCTGGAACACCACGCCGATCTGGCGGCGCAGAAAGGGGATCTGCGCGTTACTGATCTGGCCCAGGTCCTGCCCGGCCAGCAACAATTTGCCAGTGGTTGGCCGCTCCATCGCCAGTAGCAGGCGCAGCAAAGTACTTTTGCCGGCACCGGAGTGGCCGGTCACGAACAGGAATTCGCCTCGACGTACTCGAAAGCTCAGTTCATGCAGGCCGACGTGACCGTTCGGATAGCGCTTACCGACCTGTTCGAAACGAATCATGTACGCTCCCGCTCGGCAAACAATGCCTGGACAAAGGGTTCGGCTTCAAAGGTACGCAAGTCATCGATGCCCTCGCCCACCCCGATGTAGCGGATCGGCAGGCCAAACTGCTTGGCCAGGGCGAAGATCACCCCACCCTTGGCGGTGCCGTCGAGCTTGGTCAGTGCCAGGCCGGTCAGATTGACCGTGGCGTTGAACTGCTTGGCCTGGTTGATGGCGTTCTGCCCGGTGCCGGCGTCGAGCACCAGCAGCACTTCGTGCGGCGCGTCGGCGTCGAGCTTGCCGATCACCCGGCGCACTTTCTTCAGCTCTTCCATCAAATTGTCTTTGGTGTGCAGGCGACCGGCGGTATCGGCGATCAAGACGTCGATGCCACGGGCCTTGGCGGCTTGCACGGCGTCAAAGATCACCGAGGCCGAATCGGCACCGGTGTGCTGGGCGATCACCGGGATGTTGTTGCGTTCGCCCCACACCTGCAACTGCTCCACCGCCGCGGCGCGGAAGGTGTCACCGGCGGCCAGCATCACGCGCTTGCCGTCCAGCTGCAACTTCTTGGCCAGCTTGCCGATGGTGGTGGTCTTGCCGGCGCCATTGACGCCCACCACCAGGATCACGAATGGTTTGTTCTGCGAGTTGATCTTAAGCGGCTGCTCGACCGGGCGCAGCATGTCCGCCAGCTCGTTTTGCAGCGACTTGTAAAGGGCATCGGCATCGGCCAACTGCTTGCGCGCGACCTTCTGCGTCAGGCTCTGGACGATCACCGACGTGGCCTCTACGCCGACGTCCGCGGTCAGCAAGCGGGTTTCGATTTCTTCGAGCAGGTCATCGTCGATGATCTTCTTGCCCAGGAACAGGCTGGCCATGCCTTCGCCCAGGCTGGCGCTGGTCTTGGCCAGGCCCTGCTTGAGCCGGGCGAAGAAACCGGCCTTGGTTTCCTCGCTGCGCGCCACAGCGACCTGGGGCTCGGGCTCGGCGACGGGGGCGGCAGGTACGACGGGCACAACCGGTGCCGCCGGGGCAATGACCACCGGCGCGACAGCGACTGGCTCTGGCTCTGGTTCTGGTTCTGGTTCTGGTTCTGGTTCTGGTTCTGGCTCTGGCTCTGGCTCTGGCGCCAGAATCACCGGTTCCGGCTCAGGCACCACCACCGGCACGATCTCGGCGACAGTGGCAGGCTCAGGCTCCAGCGGCGCGGGGATCGGCGGCGGCGTTTGCGGCTCGCTTTCCAGCACCAGGGCCACCGGTTCTTCCGGCACCGGGCAAAACCAGGCCCACAGGCGCTTCGGGCACCGGTACCTGCGCCACGGGCTCGGCGGTCAACACCGGCTCCGGTGCTACCTCCACGGCCAGTTCAGGCGCAACGGGCGCAGGGCTTTGCGGCTGTTCGGGGGTGGTTTCCTGCGGCTTCTTGCGCAGCCATCCGAACAGGCCTTTCTTTTCGCCAGCCGCAGCTGGGGTCTTTTTGTCGTCGTTGGAACCAAACATGGAAGACGGCTATCTCAAGGTAGCGACGGGCCAGTGCAGCGCGTCGGAAAATTCTAATAACGCAGAACAGACTATTTTTTCCCCGGCTCGTTCATGCGCAACATTTTGTTGAGAGACTTCAGGTCTTCTCTTCAACCAGGCATGGTCGCCAGGTAACCGGATCAGTATCCTAGCACCTCCTCGCCCGCCTACGCTAAGACCAAGCGGGCAGTCCTACAGGTTTAAAAACGAATGAATGCTCTAGCCCGCCGCGCCGCTGGCCTGCTGATCAGCACTGTTTGCCTGCCATTTGCCGCCCTGGCGGCCGATCCGCAGCCCACGCACGAGTTCACCCTGGACAACGGCCTGAAGGTCGTGGTGCGTGAAGATCACCGCGCTCCCGTGGTGGTTTCGCAAATCTGGTACAAGGTCGGCTCCAGCTACGAAACACCCGGCCAGACTGGCCTGTCCCATGCCTTGGAACACATGATGTTCAAAGGCAGCGAAAAGTTGGGCCCCGGTGAAGCCTCCCGCGTGCTGCGCGACCTGGGCGCCGAAGAAAACGCCTTCACCAGCGACGACTACACCGCCTTCTATCAAGTGCTAGCCGCTGACCGCCTGCCCGTCGCCATGGAACTGGAAGCCGACCGCATGGCCACCCTGCGCTTGCCGGCCGATGAGTTCAGCCGCGAGATCGAGGTAATCAAGGAAGAGCGGCGCATGCGCACCGACGACAAGCCAGGTGCCAAGGCTTTCGAGATGTTCAAGGCCATGGCCTACCCGGCCAGCGGCTACCACACGCCGACCATCGGCTGGATGGCGGACCTGGACCGCATGAAGATCGAGGAGCTGCGCGCCTGGTACCAGGCCTGGTACGTACCCAACAACGCCACGCTGGTGGTGGTGGGCGACGTCACCGTCGACCAGGTCAAAGGCCTGGCCGAACGCTTCTTCGGCCCTATCGCCAAGCGCGCCACGCCCCCCAGCAAGCTGCCCTTGGAGCTGGCCGAGCCGGGTGAGCGCCTGACCACTCTGCACGTGAAAACCCAACTGCCAAGCGTGATGTACGGCTTCAACGTACCGGGCCTGGCTACCGCCAAGAACCCCCGCGACGCCCAAGCCCTGCGCCTGATCTCGGCCCTGCTCGACGGCGGCTACAGCGCGCGCATGTCTACCCAGCTGGAACGTGGCGAAGAACTGGTCACCGGCGCCTCGGCCAGCTACAACCCGTTTGCCCGCGGGGACAGCCTGTTCCTGCTGTCGGCCACGCCCAACACCCAGAAGAAAAAGACCCTGGCGGACGTGGAGAAAGGCTTCTGGCGCTTGCTCGACCAGCTCAAGACCACCCCGCCGTCCAACGAAGAGCTGGAGCGCGTGCGGGCACAGGTGATCGCCGGCCTGGTGTTCGAGCGCGACTCGATCAGCAGCCAGGCCACCACCATTGGCCAACTGGAAACCGTGGGCCTGTCGTGGAAGCTGATGGACACCGAGCTGGATGACATCAAGAGCGTCACGCCCCAGGACATCCAGAATGCCGCGCGCACTTATTTCACCCGGTCACGCCTGAGCGTTGCCCATGTACTGCCAGAGGAATCGGCTCATGACTGAGCGAAACACACCCCGCCACGCCCTACTGGGCCTGGCGCTGCTGGCGGTCATGGTAGCCGGCCCGGCCCGAGCCGATGACGCCGCGCCCCAGCACCTGGACAACCTGCAAACCCTGAAAGAGCTGGACGGCAAGGCCCCCAGCCACCGCGACCTGAACATCCAGACCTGGAAAACCAGCCAGGGCGCCAATGTGATGTTTGTCGAGGCTCACGAGTTGCCGATGTTCGACATGCGCCTGACCTTCGCCGCCGGCAGCAGCCAGGACGACAAGGTGCCGGGCGTGGCCGTGCTGACCAACGCCATGCTCAATGAAGGCGTGGCCGGCAAGAACGTCGAGGCCATCGCCAAGGGCTTCGAAGGCCTGGGTGCAGACTTTGGCAACGGCGCCTACCGTGACATGGCCGTGGCCTCGCTGCGCAGCCTGAGCGCCACCGACAAACGCGAGCCGGCACTCAAGCTGTTCGCCGAGGTAGTCGGCAAACCCACCTTCCCGGCCGATTCACTGGCGCGCATCAAAAACCAGATCATGGCTGGCTTCGAATACCAGAAGCAGAACCCGGGCAAGCTGGCCGGGCTTGAGCTGTTCGATCGCCTGTACGGAACCCACCCGTACGCACACCCCAGCGAAGGTACCGCCAAGACCGTGCCCGGCATCACCGTCGCGCAGATGCGCGCGTTCCACAACCGCGCCTACGCTGCTGGCAATACCGTCATCGCCCTGGTCGGCGACCTGAGCCGAGCCGACGCGGAAAAAATCGCTGAACACGTGTCGGCGGCGCTGCCCAAGGGCCCGACCCTGGCCAAGATCAGCCAGCCGGCCGAGCCCAAACCAGGCCTGACCCACATCGAGTTCCCGTCCAAGCAGACCACCATGCTGCTCGCCGAATTGGGCATCGACCGCACCGACCCGGACTACGCCGCCCTGTCGCTGGGCAACCAGATCCTCGGCGGTGGCACCTTCGGTACCCGCCTGATGAGCGAAGTGCGTGAAAAACGCGGCCTGACCTACGGCATCTACTCGGGTTTCACCCCGATGCAAGCCAAAGGCCCGTTCATGATCAGCCTGCAAACCCGCGCGGAGTTGAGCGAGGGCACCCTCAAGCTGGTCCAGGACATCCTGCGTGACTACCTGAAAACCGGGCCCACCCAAGAGGAGCTGGACAACGCCAAGCGCGAGCTGGCCGGCAGCTTCCCGCTGTCCACGGCCAGCAATTCGAGCATCGTCGGCCAACTGGGCGCCATTGGCTTCTATAATTTGCCATTGAGCTTCCTGGAAGACTTCATGCAGCAATCCCAGGCGCTGACCGTCGAGCAAGTCAAGGAGGCCATGAACCGCCACCTCAATGCCGACAAGCTGGTCATCGTCACCGCAGGGCCGACGGTCGACCAGAAACCGCTGCCACCCCCATCTGACAAACCCCAGGACCAACCCCTGGGTGTTCCGGAGCACTAATGGCCAGCCCCTCTGCAAAACCTGTCAAAGCCCATAACGGTCAGGGCCAACTGCGCATCATTGGCGGCGAATGGCGCAGCCGCAAGCTGAGCTTTCCCGACGGCCCGGGCCTACGCCCGACCCCGGACCGGGTGCGTGAAACGTTGTTCAACTGGCTCAGCCCCTACGTCGCCGGCGCCAAGGTGCTGGACCCGTTCGCCGGTAGCGGCGCGCTGTACCTTGAGGCGCTTTCGCGTGGCGCCAGCCTGGGCCTGGCGCTGGACAGCAACGGCCAGGCCATCGCCAGCCTGCGGCACAACCTGGATCTGCTCAAGTGCTCTGTGGGGCAACTGATGCAGACCGATGCCCTACGTTACCTGGAAACCCAGACGCCCACGGCCTTTGACCTGGTATTCCTCGACCCGCCGTTCCACCAGAACTTGTTGCCGGCCGCCTGCGCCCTGCTTGAAGCCAAGCAATGGCTGGCCGAACGCGCCTGGATCTACACCGAGAGCGAAACCCCGCCCTCGGCGCTAGAGCTGCCCGCCACCTGGCGCCTGCACCGCGAAAAAAAGGCCGGCCAGGTGTACTACGCGCTGTGGCAGCGCAGCTAACCCCCCGTGCTGGGCGTTAATATTTACCGCCTATAAATATGTACCGCACCGTCATCGAGCCACAGATCCAAAGTGTCCTTGCGAACCCCACTCACAAGGACACTCGATATGCACATCACACCCGCTTTCAAAAACATCCTTGACGTAGATACAGCGAATCGTCACCTGGACCTTCAGCGCTGGAAAACAGCTGAGGGCACCCGCGTGCTGTTCGCCGAAACCCACGATGAACCCTTGGTTACCATCAGGCTGGACTTTGCTGCAGGCAGTTGCCGCGATGGTGAACACCCAGGGCTGTCAAAACTTACAAATAGCATGCTCGACGAGGGCATAAGCGAGATGAACGCCGAGCAACTGGCCAGCGCTTTCAAGGAACTGAACGCTGAGTACAGGAGCAACAACACTGCGGACCTGTCGTGTATTGGCCTGCAATTTTCAAGTGCCCCCCTACAGCGCGACGCCGCAGTATCGCTGCTCGCTCAGGTGGTCGGGCGCCCAAGCCTGCGAGCAGACAGCTTCAACAAGATGCAGACGGCAGTGGTGGGCCTTTGGCAAAAAGAGGAAAGCCTGCCAGGCACGCGGTTCCATGCGCTCCAAACGAAACATATCTACAACGGCCATCCTTATTTCAATATCCCTGGCGGTAGCTCCACCGAGGTGGCAGCACGCACGCTCGAACAGGTTCGAACCGCTCATCATGAGAACTTCGGGGCTAGCAACCTCACCGTTACCCTGGTGGGCGACCTGAGCCGGGATGATGCCCAAGCCATGATCAATACGATCATTGCGCAGCTTCCCGCCAGCCCCAAGCTAGCGGCCCTGCCCGCTCCAGTATGGCCCGGGCCTGATGCACAACATTACGAAGAGCCAACAGTGGGCATGACTGGGATGATTACATTTCCCTCCGTCAATCGCGCCCACCCTGACCATGTGGCGCTGACCGTTGCGAATCACATTTTCGGCAACAGTGGGGACAAGAACTCCCGCCTCATGCGTGAAGTGCACATCAAACGCAACCTGTACAAGCGCCCTTCAAGCACACTGCACCAGCTCGGCACTGTAGGAGAATGGTCGATCAACTGGCGTACTCGCGAGCAATATAGAGAAGCCAGCCGCCAGTTGCTTACCCGCATGCTTGAGGATTTTTTACGTGATGGGCCAACCGCCGAGGAACTGGCGCAAGCATGTAGCGCCTTGCTGGGTAGTTACCCACTGCACACCGTTTCCCATTGGCATATCAACACCTTGCTCCAACCCATCGCCATTCACGACCTGCCATTGGACACCCCTGAGCGGTTTGCCCGCGAACTAATGGCATTAACGCCACACGACATCGTGGCGGCAATGAATCGCCACTACGTCATGGACCAACTGCTGTACACAAGTATGGGCCCAACCGTTGACCAGCAACCGTTGCCGCCTTTAGCTCACGAGTAAAAAAATCGATACAGCTGGTGGGCATGGATCTACACCAAAAGCGAAACCCCGCCCTCCAGCCTCGAGTTGCCGGCCACTTGGCGCCTGCATCGCGAGAAAAAAGCCGGCCAAGTGCATTACGCCTTATGGCAACGCGGCTAATTAACTACCGCACCGCCAACACGCGATAAGCCGACAGTGTCCTTGTGAACCTCACTCACAAAGGACATTTTTTATGCGCCATACCTTTGCACTCGACAATGGCCTGAGCGTCATCGTCAAGGAAGACCACCGCGCCCCCGTGGTCAGTACCCAGTTGTGGTACCACGTGGGCGCCAGCTACGAGTACCCGGGCCAGTCCGGGCTATCCCATGCCCTGGAGCACTTGTTGTTTTCCGGCAGCAGCAAACTGCCAGAGGGCCAATACTCACGACTACTGCAACGCATGGGCGCGAGCGCAAACGCCTTTACCAGCGAAGACGCCACGGTCTTCCATCAGTTGCTGCCCGCAGCCAGGCTGGAGCCGGTGCTGGAAATAGCCAGCGATACGATGCACACCGCCACGCTGGCAGCGCAGGTGTTCACCCGGGAAATCGAAGTCGTCAAGGCCGAACGCAGCCTTCTCGTTGATCACATGCCTGCCGCACGGTTGCATGAGGCGGTGACGGCGCAAGGCTTTGCCCACAGCAGCTATCGCACCCCCACCATCGGTACGGCCGTTGACCTGGCCAGCATGACCGTCACGGACCTGCAGCACTGGTACCGCAACTGGTATGCCCCCAACAACGCCACCCTGGTGGTGTGCGGCGATGTTCAGGCAAGCGCCGTGAAAATTCTGGTCGAACGGCATTTTGGCACCTTGGCCCGCAGCCAACTGCCGGTCAGGAAACGTCCGCAAGAGCCCGACGGTTTCGGCCAGCGCAGCCTCACGCTGAAACTGCCGCAAGCCAGCCCTACTTTGTCGCTGGCCTTCAACGTCCCGAGCCACGGCACCTCGACCGAGGTGCGCAGCCTCAACGCTCTGCGCCTGACCCGCTTCCTGCTGGCCGAGGGTATCGGTTCAAGGCTTTTCAGCCGGCTGCTGCGAGGCAAGGAAGTCATCACCAGCGCCAGTGCCGATTACACGGCCTATGCCCGCGGCGATCAGCTGTTTCGCATCACCGTGCATCCCAGCGACGACATTTCGGCCACCGAAAGCGCCTTGTGGGGTGAACTGGAGGCCCTCAAGGCCGACCCACCCAGCGAACAGGAGCTTGCGAGGGCGCAGACCAAACTGACCGCCACACAGGTCTACGCCAGCGACAATCTTGAATACCAAAGCGCGCAACTGGGTCAACTGGCTGCGTGCGGTCTGCCGCTGTCGTTGCTCGACAGCCAGCAAAACGACCTCGCCCAGGTTCGCCCCGCAGACATTCAAGCAGTAGCGCAGCGCTTTTTCGTGCGTGAGCGCCTGACAACCGGATACCTGACACCCAAGGAGAACAGCCATGAATAACCTGCACTCACTCACCTCGCTGGTAGATTTTCACGGCACCACTGCCGCGCACCGGGTCATGGACATCCAGCGTTGGGAGGCCCGGGGTGCGCGAGTACTGTTCGTGCAAACCCACGAAATCCCGATGTTTGAAATCAAGCTGGATTTCGTCGCCGGCAGCAGCCGCGACGGCACTACGCCGGGGCTGGCGCTGCTCACCAACGGCATGCTCAACGAGGGCATTGCCGGCGTCGATGCCGAGCAGTTGGCCACTGCCTTCGAAGATCAGGGGGCGGAGTATACCAATAGCGTCAGCCGCGACTTTTCCACCGTTGGCCTGCGCAGCCTCAGTGCGCCGGCCAAGCGAGACGCTGCCGTCGCCCTGCTGGCACAGGTGGTCGGCAACCCGACGCTACCCGCGAGCGCCCTGGAGCAGATCCGTGGCCAGGCACTGAACCTGGTAAAAAGCCAACAGCGATCAGCCGCCAAACGTCTGTCCGATGCCCTGATGCGCAAGCTCTACCAGCGCCACCCCTACGAACACTCACGCACTGGCACCGAGGCCGGCCTTGCGGTCGTTACCCTGGAACAGATACGTGAGTTTCATCAGCGCAGCTATGGTGCAGCCAACCTGACCATCAGCCTGGTGGGCGACCTGAGTCGCAGCGAGGCCGAGGCCATGATCGCAGACCTGGTTGCGCAACTACCCGATAGCCCTGCACTGACGCCCCTGCCCGCAGTTGCCTGGCCGGGCGCCGAAGTCATCCACCTCGACGCGCCCGGTGCCGACGTATCGGTGATCCTGACCTTGCCCGCCATCTCACGCGCCGACCCGGACCATGTGGCCCTGACCGTGGCCAATATGATCTTTGGCGATCCAAACGGCTTGGAGGCGCGCTTGATGCAGGAGCTGCGAGTCAAACGCGGCCTGACCTATGGCGCCTATTCACGCTTGACCCAACTATTGGCCAGTGGCCACTGGACCCTGAGTTGGAATACCCGGGCCCAGTACAACGACGCAACCCAAGACCTGGTGGAAAACATGCTTCGGGATTTTCTGCGCGACGGCCCAACCACCGAAGAACTCGAACAGGTGCGCGCCGGCCTGTTGGGCCGTTACCCCCTGCAAACTGCCAGTAACCAGCAGATCATGGAGCAACTGCAAATCATCGGCAGCCACGACTTGCCCCTCGACACTGCGCAGCAGTTTGTCGTCGAGTTGCTGGCCCTGACCCCGCAAAGCATCCGCGCCGCACTGCAACGCCACTTCGATGCCGATCAACTGCTGTACTTCAGCATCGGGCCCGACGCCCCCCAGCAGCCATTGCCGGAGCTGGCGGACCGATAAAAAGCTCGACACGGCGCGCTGGCGTTGTGGCACCGTAGGCAGGCAAACACTTTGGAAGCTTTATCCGTGACGACGCTCTACGGCCAAACCGACGCCAGTCTCGCATTTCGCCCAGCCCTTGGCCTGGGCAACGCCCACCTGCAAACCCTATGGGGGCCGTTGTGGCGTAAAACCGTGCATCTGGACAGGCAACGCGAACGGCTGTGGCTGGCCGATGGTGACTTTCTCGACCTGGACTGGCATGGCCCGCGTGACGCCGAGCGCCCGTTGGTGGCGGTGCTGCATGGCCTCACCGGCTCGTCCAACTCACCCTATATCGCCGGCCTGCAACAGGCCCTCGCCGTGCGGGGCTGGGCCAGCGTCGCGGTGAATTGGCGGGGTTGCTCGGGCGAGCCTAACCTGTTGGCGCGCAGTTACCATTCCGGCGCCAGCGAAGACCTGGCCGAAGTGATCGCCCATTTGCGAGCATCACGGCCAATGGCGCCACTGTTCGCGGTGGGTTATTCGCTGGGCGGCAATATCCTGCTCAAGCACTTGGGCGAGAGCGGCACCGGTAGCCAATTGCAAGGCGCGGTGGCGGTATCGGTGCCATTCCGCCTGGACCAGTGTGCCGACCGCATCGGCCAAGGGTTCTCGAAGGTTTACCAGGCCCACTTCATGCGTCAGATGCTGGTGTACGTGAAAGACAAGCAGCAGCGTTTCCGGCATGAGGGCCACGCTGCCGGCCTGGCTACGCTCGACCGGCTTGGCCCTTTGGAGAACATGCGCACCTTTTGGGATTTCGACGGCCGCGTCACCGCGCCATTGAACGGTTTCCTCGATGCGCACGACTACTATCGACGCTCGTCGAGCCGCTATTACCTGGGCGACAACCGCACGCCAACGCTGATCATCCAGGCCGCCGACGACCCTTTCGTGTTCGCCCACAGTTTGCCGGCCGCCAACGAGCTGTCGGCCAGCACGACGTTCGAGCTGCACGGCAAGGGTGGCCACGTCGGCTTCGTCGACGGCTCGCTGAGCCGCCCCGGCTATTACCTGGAGCGGCGCATCCCGGCCTGGCTGATGGCTCAGTCGCCGGTGGCGACCGGGTGATGGGCGTCAGTCACCCATTCACTCCAGGAGCCTGCGTACAACGGTGCCAATGGGTAGCCGGCCAGGCACAGGGCGAACAGGTTGTGACACGCCGTCACCCCTGAACCGCAATAGGCGACCAGTTTTTCTAGCGGGCGGCTGCCCAATTTCTCGGCAAAACGCTGCTGCAGTTTATCGGCCGGCAGAAAACGCCCGTCCGCGCCAAGGTTCTCGGTAAAGGTCGCGCACTGCGCGCCTGGGATATGCCCGGCCACCGGGTCCAAGGGCTCCACATCACCGCGAAAACGCGGCAGGGCGCGGGCATCGAGCAAGGTCAGGTCCGGTTGGCCCAGGCGGCCTTGCAAGTCGTGAGCGGTCACCACCATGCTGGAGTCCGGTTTGCCGGTGAAGTGCCCGAGGGCAGTGGGCGGAGCATCCAGGCTCAGTGGCAGGCCCGCGGCATGCCACGCCTTGAGGCCGCCATCGAGCAGGTAGACGCCATCGCGCTTGCCCAGCCAGGCCAGCAACCACCAGGCCCGTGCGGCAAAGGCACCCGGGGCATCGTCATACAGCACGATCTCGCTGTCGTTGTTAATGCCCCAGGCCTGCAATCGCTCAATCAGATGCCCCGGTTGCGGCAGCGGGTGGCGCCCCGTCACGCCCTTGACGATCTTGCCGCTCAGGTCGCGCTCAAGGTCGGCAAAACGCGCGCCGGCAATGTGCCCTTCGGCATAGCTGCGCTGGCCATAATCGTGGTCTTCCAGGGCGAAACGACAATCCAGTATCACCAGCTCCGGTTGCTTCTCGATGCGAGCAGCCAGTTGCTGGGGGCTAATCAGTTGCGCAATGGGCATGGCAGCCTCCCTAGGTCATGTTTACTGTTCGAGTGCCTGTAGCAATGGCACGCTGAATTCTTCGCAAAGCGCGTCGACGGCGGCGCGGGCCTGGTCTGTAACGAACCCCAGCTCCAGTACCAATACCTGATAGACACCACGCTTGAAGGCTTCTTCACTCAGATGCGCGGAATTTTCCCGGGTGGTGCACAAAAAACGCACCCAGGACGTCAGGATGATCCAGGCGTTGAGCGTCAGGGCTTCGAGCTGCTGCGGGTTCATCCGCAGAATACCGGCGTCGATGAAGCCACGGTAAATCAACTGCCCCTGCACCAGGCAACGCTGGGAAAAGCGCCGGTAGCGCTCGGCAAGTTCCTTGTCGCTGTCCAGCAGATGCTCCAGGTCGCGGTGCAGGAAACGGTAATTCCACATCGCCGCCAGCAAAGCCTTCAGGTAGAAGCGCTTGTCTTCCACGGTCGCCAGGCGGCCTTGGGGCGCTCGCAGGAAACTGTCCACCAACGCCTCGTACTCGGTAAAGAGCACGGCGATGATTTCCTGCTTGTTGGCGAAGTGGTAATAGAGGTTGCCTGGGGAGATTTCCAGGTGGGCGGCGATGTGGTTGGTGCTGACACTGCGTTCGCCTTGCTGGTTGAACAGTTCCAGGCTGGTGAAGACGATGCGCTCTCGGGTTTTTATGCGCGGTGCCATGTCCGGTTCCAAAGCATTGGCTTTAATGAATAACTGCATCTTACGGTTAATTGGCCGGGCGATGAATCTATCGGCACGACTAATTCCTCTTACCTTTGCGCACAATTAGAGTATAAGCTCTATAAAAACAACAATCGCGCCGCTGGGAGCTGTTCATGTCTGCCGAAGCCGCCTATCTGTCACACACCGCTGAGCACAGCGTAGCCCTTGAAACGTTGTTCAACGCCCAGCGCCAGGCTTTTACCGCCAACCCCATGCCCCCGGCCGCACAACGCCGGCAATGGCTGAAAAGCCTGCGCGACCTGCTGCTCAGCGAGCAACAGGCGCTGATCAAGGCGGTGTGCCAAGACTTTGGCCAGCGCAGCGCTGACGAAACCCTGGTGGCAGAACTGCTGCCCAGCGTACAAGGCATCCATTACGCCAGCCGGCACCTCAAGGGTTGGATGAAAGCCTCGCGGCGCAAGGTGGGCTTGGCGTTCCAGCCGGCATCGGCCAAGGTGGTCTACCAACCGCTGGGCGTGGTCGGGGTGATTGTGCCGTGGAACTACCCGCTGTTCCTTGCCATAGGGCCATTGGTGGGGGCCCTGTCGGCGGGCAATAGGGTGATGCTGAAACTCAGCGAATCCACCCCGGCCACCGGCCAATTGCTCAAGCAATTGCTGGCCAAGGTGTTTCCCGAAGACCTGGTGGGCGTGGTATTGGGCGAGGCCGACACCGGTATCGCTTTCTCGCGTCTACCGTTCGACCACTTGCTGTTCACCGGTGCCACCAGCATTGGCAGCCAGGTCATGCGCGCCGCGGCCGAACACCTGACGCCGGTCACCCTGGAACTGGGCGGCAAATCGCCCGCCATCATCAGCGCCGACGTCCCCCTCAAGCACGCGGCCGAACGCATCGCCTTCGGCAAATGCCTGAATGCCGGGCAAACCTGCGTGGCGCCGGACTATGTGCTGGTGCCCCACGACCGGCTGGATGATTTCGTGGCCGCCTATCAACAGGCGGTGCGGGGCTTCTATCCGACGGTTTTGAACAACCCGGACTACACCTGGATCATCAACGACCGACAACTGGCGCGGCTCAAGCGCTACCTGGACGACGCCACGGCCAAGGGCGCGCGAACAGTCGACGTCTATCCCCCGCAGCAAAGCCAGGGTCGCTGCCTGGCGCCGCAATTGCTGCTCGACGTGTCCGATGACATGACCGTGATGGAAGACGAAATCTTCGGCCCGCTGCTGCCTGTCGTGCCCTACGGTACGCTCGATGAGGCCTTTGCCTACGTCAACCAGCGCCCGCGGCCCCTGGCGCTTTACTACTTCGGCTACGACAAGGCCGAACAGCAGCGCGTGCTGGAGCACACCCACTCGGGCGGTGCCTGCATCAACGACACCCTGCTGCACGTGGCCCAGGACGATATGCCGTTTGGTGGCGTGGGCCCCTCCGGCATGGGCCATTACCACGGCCACGAGGGTTTTCTGACCTTCAGCAAGGCCAAGGGCGTGCTGACCAAGCAACGCTTCAACGCCGCGCGGTTGATCTACCCACCCTATGGCACGGCCTTGCAGAAATGGGTGCATCGCCTATTCATTCGCTGAGGGCCCGACCATGACCGCACGTTTTGCTCTAAATCGCCGCGAGGTGTTGAAAGTGGGCCTGTGCGCGGGCGCATTCCTGGCCACCGCTGGCGTCGGTGCCAGCCTAAGCGGTTGCTCCAGTAGTGCCCCGGCCGATGGCTTCAAGGCCCTGCGGGCAAGCGACCTGCCCTTTTTACAGGCACTGGTTCCGGTGATGCTGGCGCCTGCCGGCAACGCCCAGGCCGTCCAAGCGACCTTGGCCAGCCTGGACGACGCACTCAATCACCTGTCTGCGCAAATGCTCAAGCTGACCCGGCAACTCTTCGATGTACTGGCGATGCCCGTGACGCGCGGCCCACTGACCGGGGTCTGGGGCCACTGGGAAAACGCCAGCAGTGAACAGATCACGCAATTCTTGCAGCGTTGGCAGAATAGCTCGCTGAGCCTACTGCGCATGGGCCACAGCTCATTGCTGCAAATGGTGATGATGGCCTGGTATGGCCGCGCCGAATCCTGGGCCCAGTGCGGCTACCCCGGGCCGCCGAAGGTTTGACCGCCCCTGTTTTACCAAAACAATAAGAGCGCCCCTATGCCCGTACCTGATGTGTTCCGCGAAGGCCAAGCCCGCGGCTGGAAAACCCATGATGGTTCCACCCTGGACCAGGACCTGACCCTGGAAGCCGACATCGTGATCGTCGGCACCGGCGCTGGCGGCGGTACCAGCGCAGAGATCCTCAGCGCTGCCGGCTATAAGGTATTGCTGGTGGAAGAAGGTCCGCTCAAGACCAGCAGCGACTTTCGCATGCTGGAGCCCGAAGCCTATGCCAGCCTCTATCAGGAAGGGATCGGCCGCCAGAGCAAGGACGGCGCCATCACTATCCTGCAGGGCCGCGCAGTGGGCGGCACCACGCTGGTCAACTGGACTTCAAGTTTCCGCACCCCGCCACAGACGCTCGAACACTGGGCCCGGGAGCATGCGGTCAGCGGTCACAGCGTCGAAGAGATGGCGCCCTGGTTCGAGAAAATGGAGCAACGCCTGGGCGTGGCACCCTGGATCATGCCCCCCAATGCCAACAACGATGTTATCCGCAAGGGCTGCGAAGCCTTGGGCTACAGCTGGAAAGTCATCCCACGCAACGTGCGCGGCTGCTGGAACCTGGGCTACTGCGGCCTGGGCTGCCCCACCAATGCCAAGCAGTCGATGCTGGTGACGACCCTTCCCGCCACCCTGGACAAAGGTGGCGAACTGCTTTACCTGACCCGCGCCGAACGCCTATTGATCGACGGCGACAAGGTCACCGGCCTGCAGTGCAGTGCCATGGATGCACGATGCGTGGCGCCTACCGGGCGCACCGTCACCATCAAGGCGCGGCATTACCTGCTGGCCGGTGGCGGGATCAACACACCCGCGCTGTTATTGCGTTCCAAGGCACCCGACCCCCATGAGCGAGTGGGTAAACGCACCTTCCTGCACCTGGTCAATTTCTCCGCAGGGCAGTTTGCCGAGGTGATCAACCCATTTTACGGTGCACCGCAGTCGATTTATTCCGATCACTTCCAGTGGTTGGACGGCACCACCGGGCACATGTCCTACAAACTTGAAGTGCCACCGCTGCAACCGGCCCTTGCCTCCACCCTGCTCGGTGGCTTTGGCCCGCAGAGCGCCCTGCGCATGGAGCAATTGCCCCATACCCACGCCATGCTGGCGTTGCTGCGCGACGGCTTCCACCCCGAAAGCATTGGCGGCACAGTGGAACTAAGGGGTGACGGTTCACCCGTGCTGGATTACCAGGTTTCACCCTATGCCTGGGACGGCGTGCGCAGGGCCTTTCATACCATGGCCGAAATCCAGTTCGCCGCCGGTGCCCGCGCAGTGATGCCCTTGCATGCCGACGCCGGCTTCGCCAGCAATCTTGCGCAAGCACGCAGCATGATCGACGGCCTGAGCCTTGAGCTGTACCGCACCCGCCTGGGCAGCGCCCACGTGATGGGCGGTTGCGCCATGGGCGAAGACCCGCGCCGGGCGGTCACCGACAGCCTGGGCCGGCACCACCAGTTGCAGAACCTGTCGATCCATGACGGCTCGCTGTTCCCCACCAGCATTGGCGCCAATCCGCAGCTGTCGGTGTATGGCCTGAGTGCGCAGTTGGCGACTCTGTTGGCGCAGCGGTTGGGCGCTTAGCCGTCTACCCTCAAATGATGGGGAAATATTCACCCCCCTCATGCCAGCGTATTTTTAACCTGCGTCAGCCCGTCGCACCCCCGTATACCGGGGCTTTGCGGCAAAAAAACGCTAGCAGTCACCGCCAGGCACCGAATACCGCGACTTGGCCGACCGGGAATGCTGCGATACCATCCCAATCCCCAACGGACTCCCGCCAGGACGACGCGATGAACCGAGTGTTGTACCCAGGTACCTTCGACCCTATTACCAAGGGCCATGGCGATCTGGTCGAACGCGCCTCGCGCCTGTTTGACCACGTGATCATTGCCGTGGCTGCCAGCCCCAAGAAAAACCCGCTGTTCCCCATGGAACAACGGGTCGAACTGGCGCGCGAAGTGACCAAGCACCTGCCCAACGTCGAGGTGGTCGGCTTCTCTACCCTGCTGGCGCATTTTGCCAAGGAACAGAATGCCAACGTGTTCTTGCGCGGGCTGCGCGCCGTCTCCGACTTCGAATACGAGTTCCAACTGGCCAACATGAACCGCCAACTGGCACCCGACGTGGAAAGCCTGTTCCTCACGCCGTCGGAGCGTTACTCGTTCATTTCCTCGACTTTGGTCCGGGAAATCGCGGCTTTGGGGGGCGACATCACCAAGTTCGTCCACCCCGCCGTGGCCGAGGCCTTGACCCTGCGCTTCAAGAAGTAACGGGTACCGGCTGGAAGCGCCCGCGTGCACTGCGGGCGCTTATGCGGCACAATTGCACGCATTAGTTATGATTTGCCCGGGCCGCTGGCCCCGGCCGGAGTCCCCATGTCCCTGATCATCACCGACGATTGCATCAACTGCGACGTCTGCGAACCCGAGTGCCCGAACGCCGCTATCTCCCAGGGCGAAGAGATCTACGTGATCGACCCTAACCTGTGCACCCAGTGCGTCGGCCACTATGACGAACCCCAGTGCCAGCAAGTGTGTCCGGTCGACTGCATTCCGCTGGACGAAGCCCATCCGGAAACCGAAGAACAGTTGATGGCCAAATACCGGATCATCACCGGCAAGGCCTGAGGTTCAACCAGGCTCACGGAGGGGCGCGCACCATGGCAAATCACTCGAAACTGCTGGTGGGCGCCCTGCTCTGCCTGTTTGCAGGCGTCTCACACGCCCAGGCACCGGGCGAGGCAGCCATCGCCAGCCCACACCCGCAGGCGACCGCCGCCGGTCGGGAAATCCTGCAGCAAGGCGGTAACGCGTTTGACGCTGCCATCGCAGTCAGCGCCGCCCTGGCGGTTGTCGAGCCCTACGGTTCGGGTTTGGGCGGCGGCGGCTTCTATCTGCTTCGCCAGGCAGGGGAACCGGTGCGTTATCAGTTTCTCGACGCCCGTGAACGTGCCCCCCAAAAAGCGCGCGCCGACCTGTACCTGAAGGACGGCAAGCTCCAGCCGGGCCTGTCGATCAATGGCCCGCTGGCCGCTGCCATTCCCGGTGTGCCCGCCGCCCTGGTCGAATTGGCCGAGCACTACGGCAAGCTCCCGCTGAAGAACTCCCTGGCACCGGCGATTCGCCTGGCCAACCAGGGGTTCGCCGTGGACCGCGTCTATCGCGAACGCGCCATCGCCCGCCTGGCAGCCTTGCGCGACGACCCGGAAAGCGCCCGGCTGTTTCTGCATGATGGCGAAGTACCGGCCGAAGGCGCCGTGCTGCGCCAGCCGGAACTGGCGGCCACCCTTACCCAACTGGGCAACCAGGGCCGCGCCGGGTTTTATACCGGCCCGGTGGCCAAGGCGCTGGTCAAGGGCGTCCAGGCAGCCGGCGGGATCTGGAGTTTGCAAGACCTGGCCGATTACAAGGTTGCCACCCGCGCGCCCCTGCGGTTTGCCCTGGTCAACCAACGCGAACTGATCAGCGCGCCGCCGCCCTCTGCCGGCGGCGTGGCCCTGGCCCAAAGCCTGGGGATGCTCCAGCAACTGCCCTGGCGTGAGGCCGACCCGGTGCAGCGCGTTCACTATGTGATCGAATCACTGCGGCGCGCCTACCGCGATCGTGGCCTGCTGGGCGACCCGGACTACGTGAGCAACCCGGTGGCCCAACTGCTGGCCCCCGACTACCTGAAAAGCCTGGTGACCAGCTTCGACCCGCGCCAGGCGACGCCAAGCGCCGGCCTACCGCCAGCGCCGCCGTGGCGCGAAGGCAACCACACCACTCACTTTGCCATCCTTGACGAGCAGGGCAACGCGGTAGCCGCGACCTTGTCGGTCAACCTGCCGTTCGGATCAGCCTTCAGCGCCCCCGGCACCGGCGTGGTACTGAACAACGAAATGGACGACTTCGCCGCCGATCCCAACGGCAGCAACAGCTACGGCTTGGCCGCCAGCCCCGCCAACGCCGTGGCGGGCGGCAAACGCCCGCTGTCGAGCATGAGCCCCAGCTTCATCGAAAGCCCCACCCAGTTTGCCGCCTTTGGTACCCCCGGCGGCAGCCGTATCCCCAGCATGGTATTGCTGTCGATGCTCCAATACCTGGATGGCAAACCGGTCAGCACCTGGCCCGCAGTACCGCGCTACCACCACCAGTACCTGCCGGATGTCGTGGAGTACGAACCCGGCGCCTTTACCCAGAAACAGATCGACGACCTGCGCCTGCGCGGCTACCCGCTGAAACAGACCAGCCGCCCGTATGGGAATCAGCAGGTACTGTTCTGGCACAAGGACACGGCGAAAGTGGAAGCGGCGAGCGACCCCCGGGGGTTGGGGGTTTCTGAGGTGTTCAGGACGGCACAGTAATCACTCGCGCTTGTTATACCCATCACCCGTACACCCCAGACAGCGAACGAACGCCGATTTGCCCGGGTCAACCACCAGTGCCTTGCCCGCCGCGCCAATGCCGCCGCCAGCCGCCGAGAAAGGCAGCGTAACCACGAACACCACCGCGCCGATGGCCGTTGCGGCGATCAACAGGGGGCGGGCAACCAGCAGGTCGCCGATCATCGCGAAAGCAGGCGGCGACTGGATATCGTAGGTCGGGTCGCCGCTGGAGTTGCTGGTGGTCGCCTGCGCCGCTGCCGGCAGGGCCTGCAGGCCAAGGCTCAGGGTGACGAGGATCGACAGAATGCGAAAACAGTTCATGGCACAGTCCCTTTAGCAGAACGCTTGCGTTATCCCATCACTATAACAGCGTGCCGGGGGTTGTCAGCGCGGCACATGTTACTTCTGGCATCGCGGGCAATACACGCTGGCGCGCTGGTCCAGGCGTACTTCGCGCAAGGTGCTGCCACACAGCTTGCACAGCTCGCCGCCACGCCCGTACACGAACAACTCCTGCTGAAAATAGCCAGGCTGGCCATCGCCACCAATGAAGTCGCGCAGGGTGGTGCCGCCACGCTCGATCGCATAGGTGAGGATGCGTTTGATCTCCACCGCCAGCTTCAGGTAGCGCGCCCGGGAAATACCCCCGGCCTCGCGGCGTGGGTCGATGCCGGCAGCGAACAGCGCTTCGGTCGCATAGATGTTGCCCACGCCCACCACCACGGCGTTATCCATGATGAACGGCTTGACCGCCATGCTGCGCCCACGCGACAACTGAAACAGACGCTCGCCATCAAACAGCTCGGTCAACGGTTCCGGCCCCAGGCGGATCAACAGTTCGTGGTTGAGCGGGTCCAGGCTCCACAGCATCGCGCCAAAGCGCCGGGGGTCGGTGTAGCGCAGGGCCAGGCCGGATTCTAGCTCGATATCCACGTGCTCATGCTTGAGCGCGGGCATGCCCACCTCGACCAGGCGCAAATTGCCCGACATGCCCAAGTGGCTGATCAACGTGCCCACCTCGGCATTGATCAGCAGATACTTGGCCCGTCGCTCCACGCCCACGATCCGCTGGCCGGACAGGCGCACGTCCAGGTCTTCCGGGATCGGCCAGCGCAATCGCCGGTCGCGCACGATCACCCGGCTGACGCGCTGGCCCTCCAGGTGAGGGGCAATACCGCGACGCGTGGTTTCGACTTCTGGCAACTCAGGCATGGACGACTCTGATCAGGGAAACGACTGGCTTAGTGTGCGCGCAATTCACGAATGGACTCTTTCAAGTTCTCGAAATCGTAGTCCGACAGCCCCACGTAATCGAGCACCAGGTGGCTGATGCTGTTCCACTCGTGGTCTTCGGCCTGGTTGCCCAGCACTCGGTAAGACGAGCAAATATGTTCGGCCATCTTGAGGATTGCCAGCAGGTTCTTCAACTGCGCGTTTCGCGTGGAATCATCGCTGAAGATCGCCAGGGCATTGTGGTGGTTGGCAATGGCATTGCTCAAGTGCTCCGGCAGGCGCCAGGACTTGGCGGTGTAATACCCCACCACCGCGTGGTTGGTGTTGAACGCACGATTTTCGGTGTCGACCACGCGTCGGTCGGGCCCGGCATTGGCATAGGCCTCCTCCAGTACCGACATGTAGTTGGGGAACCGCTTGAGCATCAGCGGTATCCCACAATCGTGGAACAGGCCCAGGGCATAGGCCTCGTCCACCGCCTGGGAGCCGATGCGCTTGGCCAGGGTCAGGCAGGTCATCGCCACGTCCTGGGCGGTGTCCCAGAAACGGTTGAGGGTAACGATGGTTTCATCGCTCATCTCACCCTTGATCGACTGCGCATTGATCAGGTTGATGATCGAACGGCTGCCCAGCAGATTGACCGCGCGCTGGATCGAGGCAATCTTGTTGGTCAGCCCGTAATACGGCGAATTGACAATTTTGAGCAACGCGCCCGACAAGCCGGGGTCTTGCGCTATCAGCCGGGCGATCGCACCCAGGTCCGGGTCGGGCATGTACTGCTCCATCTGCAAATCCACCATGATTTGCGGTTGAGGCGGTACGCTGATGCCTTGCAGGGCCTGCTGGATCTGTTCTTCTGAAAGCTCTTGGGACATTCGTGCACACTCTGGGATCAGGCGGCGATTTTAACCCTTCGGACAGCAATTCTCACAACTGCCGGGGAATGATCTCACATGAAATTCTGTAACATCTTCTTTGTAAGAGCGGATTTATCCGTGAAAAGATCCCCGCCCATCGTCCCCCGCTTACTCAGCAAACCAGCGAGCGCACGGTTCGCGCTATAATCTCGCTCTTTTTTCCGGAGCGACTTCATGTCACTGCCCAGCCTTCGCCTCAAAGCCAATGCCGACCGCCGCTTGCGCGCCGGTCACCTGTGGGTCTACAGCAACGAGATCGACGTAGCCGCCACGCCTCTGCATGGTTTCAAGGCCGGCGACCAGGCCGTGCTTGAAGCCGCCGGTGGCAAGCCGCTGGGCATCGTCGCCATGAGCCCCAACAACCTGATCTGCGCCCGCCTGCTGTCGCGCGACGTTAAGGTGCCGCTGGACAAGTCCCTGCTGGTGCACCGCATCAACGTGGCGCTGTCCCTGCGCGAGCGCCTGTTCGACAAGCCGTACTACCGCTTGGTATTTGGCGATTCGGACCTGTTGCCAGGCCTGGTGGTCGACCGTTTCGGCGACATCCTTGTCGTGCAACTGGCCTCGGCCACCATGGAACAGCACAAGGAAGACGTGATGGCGGCCTTGATCCAGGTGATCAAGCCCAGCGGCATCCTGTTCAAGAACGACTCGGCGGCCCGTGATGCCGAAGGCCTGGAGCGCTACGTCGAAACCGCTTTCGGCCTGGTACCGGAGTGGGTGGCGCTGGAAGAGAACGGTGTGAAATTCGAAGCGCCGGTCATGGAAGGCCAGAAAACCGGCTGGTTCTACGACCACCGCATGAACCGCGCGCGCCTGGCCCCGTACGTCAAGGGCAAACGCGTACTCGACCTGTTCAGCTACATCGGCGGCTGGGGCGTGCAGGCCGGTGCCTTCGGCGCCAGCGAAGTATTCTGCGTCGACGCCTCAAGCTTTGCCCTGGACGGTGTCGAACGCAACGCCGCGCTGAACGGTTTTGCCGAGAAAGTCACCTGCATCGAAGGCGACGTGTTCGAAGCCCTGAAAGAGCTGAAAGCCAGCGAAGAGCGCTTCGACGTGATCGTCGCCGACCCGCCCGCCTTCATCAAGCGCAAGAAAGACCTGAAAAACGGCGAAGGCGCCTACCGCCGCCTGAACGAACAGGCCATGCGCCTGCTCAGCAAAGACGGCATTCTGGTCAGCGCCTCGTGCTCCATGCACCTGCCCGAAGACGACCTGCAAAACATCCTGCTCACCAGCGCCCGCCACCTGGACCGCAACATCCAACTGCTGGAACGCGGCGGCCAAGGCCCGGACCACCCGGTGCACCCAGCCATCGTCGAAACGCGTTACATCAAGAGCATTACTTGCCGGTTGTTGCCTAACAGCTAAGGCGCTAAAAGCCCGCACCCAGCCTGGGGTGCGGGTGTTTCGGAGATGTCTGACACATGCGCCAGACGTGCCCGAATATCCCCCACCACTCTCGCCGCCTATAATTACTGCTGATCCATTCAAGCAGGAAGCATCATGGCAAATCTCACCCTTGAGCTCAGCGACGACATCGATAACTGCCTATCGCAAATCGCTATTCGCAACAGCATCACCAAAGCAGAGGCAATAAAACGCGCGTTTGCTCTGCTCGCGATAGCCGATAACCAAAAACAAAGGGCCGGCTGTTCATTAGGGATCATCAGGGAGCGAGACGATCATACCCTCGAGATCATTGGGCGGGTGACAGGCCTTTGAACTCCCCCATACCCAACTCTGATATAAATCTTTCCAATTTTTTTGAAAACGGTAGCGCGGTTAATTTAAAAGAGAACGATCGGTTGAGGTTTGCTAGACAAATTCTCGTTTCTCTCTTTCTACTGTGCGCGGGAATTTTCACCGCCTATGGCCTAAACCCGGAAAGCAAAGGAGCAAATGTTCGAGTTGCTAAAAATAGGTGCGTTGCCACTTATCACCCTCGTCATTTCATTTTATTTTCCTAAAAATACCTAATACCGTTATTCAGCACCGCCCCTCAGACGCCAGCCCCATTTCCCACACCATGGTGTTTGTGATTGGCGGGGTGGCCAGCGCGGCCGTCAGCTTAAATCAGTGGCCCGCTGGCGGTGGCTGGGTCCATATTCAACCAGTTGAGCAAGAACGGCAGACTCAGGCCGATCAGTTGCCGATTCGCCGCATATCACCCCCCGAAAAGGCTCGCCCTCATCGCTGAGCTCTCTACGTGCAAATAAATTCGCCCTCTGACTGATATAAAATCTCTTAGGTGCCAGCAACCTCATGATGAAAGCGCTCTAAAACGGGCCCCCTCATGAGGGTAAAACTTCCTACAAAATTTTGGGAATTTTCGGCACTCCGCAGGGATTGACCTCTGTTCCTACAAGCGTAATCTGCACATGCCGACATAATTCGGCACTCAAAAAAACAAAAAAGATAAACCTATGAAAAACATCAGTCTTGAATCAAAAAAAATCGCCAACCTTCACTGCTTGGCTAAAACCAAGTAACTCAAGATAAATAGGTGAGCGGGGAGTGCCGGCTACCCGCTCTCCTCATACCAGAAAAGGTATGAGTATGATTTTCAATACCAAAGTTTTTTTCATCGCAAGACCACCATCACTTATAGTCTGGAATTGTGAAACCCATCAGCAATTCGAGTTATCCATAGCTTACCAGCATCGGCTAAGCGAGTTGATCTCCACGCCTGAGTCTTTCGATCAAACATGTTCAATCGATAAAGACTTCCTAGATGCTGGAGTTATTAAATACCCCAACGACTCCGAGATAGAATGGGGCTGGGATCGTTTATCGGAGATTTTTCATAGCGGAACTAAATGCATTCCCTTGGAGAGCCAACCCAACGACCTAGCCGACTCGACAAAGCAGTACTCAGCTCACTGCAAAGAAACCCTATCAAAACCGCCCCCTATTGAATCATTCAAAAAATCCTCCAGCAACCACATTACTTTACCTCCACCAAATCGCGCTATTTCAGCAGGCTTGGTTCACGTTCTCAAAACGCGTAAAACATGCAGAAACTATGATAGCTCACCTGTTCATGCAATGTTCCAAGATCACCTTGAAGATGAAGCAAAGCATGCACTATTTTTTGCTGACTTATTTAAGACGATTTGGCATCAAAGCACGCCTCAGCAGAAACATTTTTTTGCCAAAATATTGCCATCAATTTTGAAAATATTTTCTTCCGGCGATTCATACTGGCTTATCAAAGCATTAATCGAAGCAGGAATATCGCTTGACGCTGCAGAGACAATAAATGACCTACTAAACAATGAAACATCAACCAATAAGAGGGTGTCATCCGGGGCATCAATGACATTTTCCGTATTAAGGAAAGTAAATTTTTTCTCCGAACCTACTTACGCCAGTCTTTTTTTACAGGCGGGCCTTCCGTATGAATAAAGTGGAGCCGCACACTCACGCTCACAAAAACAAATCGATACTAGCTTTACTCATCGGCATGGTCCTACTAGGCGTCTTTCCTTTAGATGTCATCCTCCCCTCCTTCCCTGCCCTCTCAGCTCACTTCGACACACCCTCAGCCGACATCGCCCTGTCGATCAGCATCTTCGCCATCGGGGTCGCCATTTCGCAGTTCTTCTTGGGCCCTCTGTCAGATCGATTGGGGCGTAAACGGCTGCTTATCCTAGGCCTGGCCCTTTCGATCCTCGGTGCCATCGGCTGCGCCAACGCCAGTAGTTTCTCGGCATTCATTATTTTCCGCGCCCTCCAAGCCATAGGCTGTGGCTGTTTCGTACTGCTGAATGCCTTGGTGCAGGATATTTTCACGAGCCATGAGCGCGACCGCGTCAGGATATTAATGACCAGTGCCAGCGGTTTTTTCATTTCAACCTCACCGCTGGCCGGGGCGTTGTTGCAGGCCACCCTGGGTTGGACCGCCAGTTTTTATCTGTTTGCACTGCTTGCCGGTGCAATATTGGTGCAGTCAGCAACGACGCTCCCTGGCGACAAACACCACACAGTAAGCCGCACAGGCATGTTCAAGGCTTATGGGGCCATTGTGTTAAGCAGCCCATTTATGGGCTTTTCACTGATCGCTGCTATCGCTTTTACCTGTCACTTTTCTTTTATCGCGCTTTCGCCGATCATTTTTCTCGATTACTTCCAGCTCTCGCAACTCGAGTTTGGCCTGGCGCTATTGAGCTACGGCGCGGCCTACGTGCTAGGCGGGGTGATTGCCAATCGGCTGCAGAAAACCACCCTGCCTCAGCAACAGTTGACGATCGGATTGGTACTGATTGGCAGCGCAGGCTTGGCGCTATTGATCTTGGACGTGCTGACAGAGCGAGGTGTGGCGACCGTCTTACTGCCCATGATGATCTGCACCGCCGGCACCACCATTGCGCGCCCGGTGGCAACGTCCCGGGCGATGGAGCTGTTTCCCGACTGCGCGGGGACTGCGGCCTCCATGTCCAACACCATGGTGTTTGTGATTGGCGGGGTGGCCAGCGCGGCCGTCAGCTTTGTTGTCGCAAGCTTCGAAACCGCACTGGGTACCGGATTCATCACGTTGAGCCTCGTTGGCCTCCTAGTGCTGCAGCGGCTTTACCGCCCTGTAGGTGTGGCTTTATCCGCGAACCAGCAACCACCGCATTAAAGCCCCAACACCACCGAAGCAATCCCGAAATACACCAACACCCCCGCCGCATCGGCGATCGAGGTAATCAGCGGCCCGCTGGCCGTTGCCGGGTCCATGTTCAGGCGGTTGAGCAGAAACGGCAGGCTCATGCCGATCAGGCTCCCCACCAGCACGATCACCAGCATGCTACTGGCCACCACCAGCGACACATCCCAGCCGCCGCGCATCGCGCCCAGCAGTGCAACGGCCACGGCCATGGTTGCGCCCAGCGCCAGGGCCACCGAGCATTCGCGCCAGAGCAGGCGCAGCCAGTCGCGCATCACCACCTCGCCGGTCGCCAGGGCTCGGACCATCAAGGTTGCCGACTGCGCCCCGGCGTTGCCGCCGCTGTCCACCAGCAGGGGCAGGAAAAACACCAGGACAATGTTGGCGGCGATCACGTCTTCAAACGCCGCGATACCGGCACCGGAAAACAGGTTGCCGAACACCAGCAACACCAGCCAGAGCACGCGCTTGCGGTACAGCAGGCCCACCGTGGCGGTGCTTAGGTTGCCCAGGTGCTTGCCGATCAAGGCACCTTTGTGGAAGTCCTCGGTGGCCTCCTCGACCACCACGTCCATGGCGTCGTCGCACGTCACGATACCCACCAGGGCCCCGTGCTCATTAATGATAGGCAGGGCCAACAGGTCGTGTTGGCTGATCAGCCGGGCGACCTCTTCCTGGGGGGTGTCGACCCGTGCGCTGATCACCGGTTTGATCATCAAGTGCGACACCAGCACGGTGGGCGTCGCCAGGGTCAATTCGCGCAGCGACAACGTGCCCAGCAGGTGCCGGCGCTCATCAAGCACGTAGGTCTGATAAATGGTCTCGGCGTCCGCCGCTTCCCGGCGCAAGGCGTCGATGGCCTGCGTGGCGGTCATGCCCGCCTCCACCGTGGAATATTCGCTGCTCATGACCGCGCCGGCACTGCCCTGTGGATAACTATTCAGGGTGCGCAGGTCTTCGCGTTGCAGGTGGGCGAGGTAACGGGCGTTTTCGGTGGTTGCGTCTACGAAGTCTAAAGTGTTCATTTACGTGCTCCAGACACCGGCGCAGGTGGCCTGGAGCGATCGGACCCTGCCGATATCAGCTCACAGGCAAACCCACCGCCGATGCGGTCGATGCCAGATTGTCTGTTCGTGTCGAACTGAAACTGGGGAGGTCCATTTAGGGAGGTATCTCGTCATACCGCACATGCGGCGCAGGGATAATAACCATGAAAGTGGCCGCGCATAGCCGCTTAAGAAGCCTGAAAAGAAAATTCAGAAAGGTCCTACAGAAACGCCTTCAGTCTCCCCTGATCGGTCACAGCGTTCCTTCCTGGCGCCAGCGGTGTAGAATCGGCCTATTCATCGCCAATCATCCCCCGGCGGGTTTATGAGCTCAGGTCGAGCGCGCGGCGATCCCGTGGCGTCACCGACCTCATCCGTGCATTCGGCCACCTGCCGAGCGCACCAAGGACACGAGAAGCTCACTCCCACTTTGTTACCTGATTAGCCGCCCGGAGTGCTCCATGCCTGATTACCGTTCGAAAACGTCCACCCATGGCCGCAACATGGCCGGCGCACGTGCCCTGTGGCGCGCCACGGGGATGAAAGATGCCGACTTCAAAAAGCCGATCATCGCCATTGCCAACTCGTTCACCCAGTTCGTACCGGGCCACGTGCACCTTAAAGACCTGGGGCAACTGGTCGCCCGCGAGATCGAACGCGCCGGTGGCGTGGCTAAAGAGTTCAACACCATTGCCGTCGACGACGGCATCGCCATGGGCCACGACGGCATGCTGTACTCGCTGCCGAGCCGCGAGATCATCGCCGACTCCGTGGAGTACATGGTCAACGCCCACTGCGCCGACGCCATCGTGTGCATTTCCAACTGCGACAAGATCACCCCCGGCATGCTGATGGCCGCCTTGCGCCTGAACATCCCGGTGATCTTCGTGTCCGGCGGCCCGATGGAAGCCGGCAAGACCAAACTGGCCAGCCACGGCCTGGACCTGGTCGACGCCATGGTGATCGCCGCCGATTCCAGCGCTTCTGACGAGAAAGTCGCTGAATACGAGCGCAGCGCCTGCCCAACGTGCGGTTCATGCTCGGGCATGTTCACCGCCAACTCCATGAACTGCCTGGTAGAAGCCCTGGGCCTGGCATTGCCGGGCAACGGTTCCACCCTGGCTACCCACAGCGACCGCGAACAGCTGTTCCTGCAGGCCGGCCGTACCATCGTCGACCTGTGCCAGCGCTACTACGGCGACAACGACGACTCCGTGCTGCCGCGTAACATCGCCAACTTCAAGGCGTTCGAGAACGCCATGACCCTGGACATCGCCATGGGCGGGTCCACCAACACCATCCTGCACTTGCTGGCCGCCGCCCAGGAGGCCGAGATCGATTTCGACCTGCGCGACATCGACCGCCTGTCCCGTCACGTGCCGCAACTGTGCAAGGTTGCGCCGAATATCCAGAAGTACCACATGGAAGACGTGCACCGCGCCGGCGGCATCTTCAGCATCCTCGGCTCCCTGGCCCGTGGCGGCTTGTTGCACACAGAGCTGCCTACCGTGCACAGCAAAAGCATGGCCGAAGGCATCGCCAAGTGGGACATCACCCAGACCGACGACGAAGCGGTGCACCACTTCTTCAAGGCCGGCCCCGCAGGCATCCCGACGCAAACCGCTTTCAGCCAGTCGACGCGCTGGGAAACACTGGACGATGACCGTGAAAACGGCTGCATCCGCAGTGTCGAACACGCTTACTCGCAAGAAGGCGGCCTGGCCGTGCTGTACGGCAACATCGCCCTGGACGGCTGCGTGGTGAAAACCGCCGGCGTCGACGAATCGATCCATGTGTTCGAAGGCAACGCCAAAATCTTCGAAAGCCAGGACAGCGCGGTACGCGGCATCCTCGCCGACGAAGTGAAGGCCGGCGACATCGTGATCATCCGCTACGAAGGCCCGAAAGGCGGCCCGGGCATGCAAGAGATGCTCTACCCCACCTCGTACCTGAAGTCCAAGGGCCTGGGCAAGGCCTGCGCCCTGCTCACCGACGGTCGTTTCTCGGGCGGCACCTCGGGCCTGTCCATCGGCCACGCTTCGCCGGAAGCTGCCGCAGGCGGCGCGATCGGCCTGGTGCAAGATGGCGACAAAGTGCTGATCGACATTCCGAACCGTTCGATCAACCTGTTGGTCAGCGACGAAGAACTGGCGGCACGTCGCGCCGAGCAAGACAAGAAAGGCTGGAAGCCAGTTGAAGTGCGGCCACGTAAGGTGACCACCGCCCTGAAGGCCTATGCCCTGCTGGCCACCAGTGCCGACAAGGGTGCAGTGCGTAACAAGGCGATGCTGGACGGGATCTGATCCCAGCGCCTGTTTCGCGGATAGATTCGCTCCTGTAGCGGATTTATCCGCGAAACGATCGCCGCAGTGGTTCAGGCAAGAACGCGCCGCCTGCTTCGCGGATGAATCCGCTCCTACCGGTCATGTTATTGCCGGTTATTGAATCTCTTCAGGCTTCACAATCACCCAGTTCTTGTCCGCCGTCACCGGCAACCCTTCCTTGGCCTGCGCCTCGGCATTGTTCTTGATCATGCCGTTCAACTGATCCATGTACTTGGCCTTGCGGTTCACCCACAAGTGCACGCCGCCCTTGGCCACGTCAACGCTGTGGAACAGCATGTAGCCGTCGCTGCTAGGCGTATCGCCACCGACGATCACCGGTTTTTTCCAC
Source organism: Pseudomonas abieticivorans (assembly GCF_023509015.1). NCBI lineage: Bacteria > Pseudomonadati > Pseudomonadota > Gammaproteobacteria > Pseudomonadales > Pseudomonadaceae > Pseudomonas > Pseudomonas abieticivorans. The sequence continues at coordinate 2,917,743 of NZ_CP094975.1, read as the reverse complement.
TGGTCGATATAGGTCAGGATCGCCGCCTGCTTGCCTGCCATCCAGGTGGCCGGGGTCCACAGGTAGGGCGTCAGTTCCATCCCCAAGTTGGCTTTCTCGTCGTACTTGCCTTCGGCAATCTGCTTGCGCGCGGTGGTCAGTGCACCGGTCTTGGGGTCTTTGAGCAGCGTGGTCACGCCAATCACATTCTGTGGTTTTACGTTGTAGCCATACTTGGGATCGGCCGCGACCATGCGCACCAGCTCTTCCGATGCGGCGGTCATCACGTAGACCTCGATGCCGTTTTCCATCAGCTTGTTAAATAATTCGGCTTGGCCGGTAAAGACTTTCGGCGGTTCGACGTTGATGGTTTTCACCACGTCGCCTTCGTAATAAGTACTCGGCACCGGCTTGCCGGAAGCCATCAACTCATCCACGTAGCCCTTGAGCTGCTTGAGGGTGAAGCCGGAAAACACCTGGGCTACCCAGGGGTAGCAGACCATGTCGTCGATTTCGCACAGCCGATAGTAGTAGCTGAACAGGCTTTCTTTATGGTCGGCGGTGTCTTTGAAAGGGATCAACTTGAGCGATGGATCAAGCTTTTCACGGGTCAGCACGCCCTTGTTTTCCAAAAAGGGCAGCAGCGACTCTTCCAGGTCATAGCGGTAACTGGTGTTGTCCATGTCGAATACCGCGAAATTGCCCTTGTTGGCATTGGCGGCGATCATGGCGTCCAGTTGTTTGGCGGCATCGGCAGGCCAGTGCTTGAGCTCGGTGGCGAACACGGGGCTGGCGAGCGCAACGGCCAAGGCGGCGGCAATCAGTTTCGGCGCGAACTTCATCGGCATTACTCCTAGAATGGTGCCGTGAAACTAGCAAACCCTTGTGACAACTCCCGCCTGAGCACGACCGGCCACGTTCAGAAAACGCCACCTGCATTTCCAGAAACGTCAGCGGCTTATTCCAGAAACGACCTATTTCATTCCATCTCGTTCTAATCTCCAATGAATTCAGGGTGTTAGGATTGACGGTTAGCCAGCGCCCACAGAGGTGCCACGCATTCGAATTGTCCTGGAGCTTCAATGAATCTGCCCTTGTTCCTCAACTTGCTGGTGTTCGCGGCGTTGCTGCTGGCCCTGGCGCAAACCCGTCGCAGCGCCTGGAGCCTGGCGAAGAAGGTGTTGCTCGGCCTGGTGCTGGGCGTGCTCTTCGGCGCTGGCCTGCATACCGTCTACGGTGACGGCAGCCCGGTACTGAAATCGACCATCGGTTGGCTCGACCTGGTTGGCAACGGTTACGTGCAGTTGTTGCAGATGATCGTGATGCCGCTGATCTTTGCCTCGATCCTCAGCGCCGTGGCGCGGCTGCACAACGCCTCGTCCCTGGGCAAGATCAGCTTCCTGACCATCGGCACGCTGTTGTTCACTACTATGATCGCCGCCTTGATCGGCATCGGCCTGACCAACCTGTTCGGCCTGACTGCCGAAGGCCTGGTGGCCGGTACCCAGGAACTGGCGCGCATGCAAACCATCCAGAGTGATTACGCCGGCAAGGTGGCGGAGCTGAATATCCCGCAATTGCTGCTGTCATTCATCCCGCAGAACCCGGTGGGTGACCTGGCGCGGGCCAAGCCCACGTCGATCATCAGCGTGGTGATTTTCGCCGCGTTCCTGGGCGTGGCGGCGTTGCAGTTGCTCAAGGATGATGTTGAAAAAGGTCAAAAAGTGATCAACGCCATCGACACTCTGCAAGCCTGGGTGATGCGCCTGGTACGCCTGGTGATGAAGCTCACGCCCTACGGTGTGCTGGCGTTGATGACCAAGGTAGTGGCCGGCTCCAACCTGGCGGACATCATCAAGTTGGGCAGCTTCGTGGTGGTGAGCTACCTCGGCCTGGCGCTGATGTTTGCCGTGCACGGCCTGCTGCTGGCCCTGGCCGGGGTGCATCCGCTGCGCTACCTGCGCAAGGTCTGGCCGGTGCTGACTTTCGCCTTTACCAGCCGTTCCAGCGCCGCCGCGATCCCACTGAGCATCGAGGCACAAACGCGCCGCCTGGGTATCCCGCAGTCCATCGCCAGCTTTGCCGCCTCGTTTGGCGCCACCATCGGCCAGAACGGCTGCGCCGGCTTATACCCGGCCATGCTGGCGGTGATGGTTGCGCCCACCGTGGGCATCAACCCGCTGGACCCGCTGTGGATCGCCACCCTTGTAGCCATCGTTACCCTGAGTTCGGCTGGCGTGGCCGGTGTCGGCGGCGGCGCAACGTTTGCCGCGCTGATCGTGCTGCCCGCCATGGGCTTGCCGGTGTCGTTGGTGGCGCTGCTGATTTCCGTCGAGCCATTGATCGACATGGGGCGCACGGCGCTGAACGTGAGCGGTTCGATGACGGCGGGCACCATCACCAGCCAGATCATGGGGCAAACCGATCAGGCGCTGCTCAAGGCCGATGAGCATGCGGAGCTTGCACAGGCTTGATACGGCGGCGCGCTTTTCGCGGATGAATTCGCTCATACAGAGCGGATTCATCGGCGAAGCTTCAAGCCCGCTCCCACACCTCGAAGTTGTACGCCGGCGCGCCATCTACCGCCGGGTTCTCGGTGTTCGAAACCAGCGCCCATTGGGCCTCGTCGAACGCCGGAAACCACGCATCCCCCGCTGGGCTCAGAGCCACGCGGGTCAGGTATAGCCGATCGGCCTGCGCCAAGCCCAATTCGTAAAGCTGCGCGCCGCCAATCAGCATCAACTCATCCACGCCTTGCTCCTGAGCCCAGGCGTCTGCACGCTCGACTGCGGCCTCCAGCGACGGATACACCTCGGCACCTTCCAACTGCAGGCTGGCCTGGCGGCTGACCACGATATTCAAGCGGCCCGGCAAAGGCCGGCCCAGCGAATCCCAGGTCTTGCGGCCCATGATGATCGGCTTGCCGAGCGTGGTGGCCTTGAAGTATTTGAAATCCCCCGGCAAGTGCCAGGGCATGCTGTTGTCGACGCCGATCACACGGTTTTCACCAAGGGCTGCGATCAGGCTGAGGGGGCGTGTTTTTTTCATGGGCCGAAGAATACCAGAGGGTGCCGACGCGAAACTATTTTGTATCCGCGCATGAGGTAAATCCGTTGGCGCCCGTGTAGTTATGGAATGCGATTCATTCGCACCCAATAACGACACGGAAATCCAGCATGACACGAGTGCCCCGTTCCCCCGTTCCACGCCTGGCATTGAGCGCAATCGCCGCAATGCTGCTGACGCCGGCCTGGGCCGACACGGGCACCATCAACCTGGAGGCCACCAGCGTTCAGGCCGCCCTGCCAGTGACCGAGGACGGCTACCAACCCCCCGAAGTCGCCACCACCCTGAAGGGCGCCGCGCCGCTGTCAGAACAGCCGCAATCGGTCAGCGTGGTCAGCCAGCAGGTGATCAAGGACTACGCGGTTACCTCGCTGGACGACGCCATGAAGTTCGTCAGCGGCGTGACCCAAGGCAACACCCTGGGCGGCACCGAAGACGGTTTCGTTAAGCGCGGTTTCGGCGCCAACAGCGACGGCTCGATTTTGCGCGACGGCGTGCGCAGCAGCCAGGGCCTGAATTTCGACGCAACCACCGACAGCGTCGAAGTGCTCAAGGGCTCGGCCTCGTTGCTGTATGGCATTCTCAACCCTGGCGGGGTGATCAACGTGATCAGCAAAAAGCCCCAGTACCAGTGGCAGCGCGAGATCAGCCTGCGCAGCAGCAGCTTTGGCGGCGGCGCCGGCACGGTGGACATCACCGGCCCACTGGGCGACACCGGCTTTGCGTTCCGCCTGATTGCCGAGCGCCAACACGAGGATTACTGGCGCAACTTTGGCGTGGACTCCCACACCCTGGTTGCCCCGTCGCTGACGTGGACAGGCGACCGGGCCAAGGTCACCGCCAGCTACGAAGAGCTCAAGTACGACATCCCCTACGACCGCGGCACAGCATTCATCAATGGCAAAGCGGTGGACATCCCCTACAACCGGCGCCTGGACGACTATGCCAACCACGCCTGGGGCAAAACCAAAACCCTGAACCTGAGCGGTGAATACCAGGTCGACGACACCTGGACTTCGCGCCTGACCTACGCCTGGAACCAGCGCAAATACGACAGCAACGAAGTCCGCGCCACGGCCATCAATACCACCACCGGCGCCGTGACCCGCCGTGCCGATGCCAACCGCGGCTTCAATAACCAGACCGACTACGCCGCCTGGGACTGGATCGGCAGCCCGCAATGGCTGGGCCTGCAACATGACGTGCTGGTCGGCACCGACTGGGAGCGTAACCGTACCTACAAGGCTTATTCCTACCGGGGCAAGACCACGTCCACCTTCAACATGTACAGCCCGGTGTACGGCACCGAACCGGTCCTCAGCGCCAGCACCTACAGCGACAGCCTGAGCAACCTGGCCACCGAGATCGAAAACAACTCGCTGTACTTCAAGGACAGCATCCACCTGACCGATCGCTGGATCGCCGTGGTGGGCGCGCGCTGGCAGCATTACCAGCAAACCAACTCCAACGGATACGTCACGCCAACGACCACGCTGGACACCTCCGACAACAAGTTTTTGCCGCAGCTGGGGCTGGTCTACAAGCTGACCGAGGATGTGTCGCTGTATGGTAACTACAGCCGCTCCTTCACGCCGTCCGACAGCGTCGATGACGAGGGCAATGTCGCCTCGCCAGAGCTGGGCCGCAGCTATGAAGTGGGCAGCAAATGGGCCATCAGCCCGCGCCTGGTGGCGACCCTGGCGCTGTACCAGATCGACGAGCAGGACATGTCGATCTTCATCAACGGCGTCACCCGGCCGATTCCCAAGGCCCGCTCGCGCGGCATAGAGTTGGAACTCAATGGCGAAATCGCGCCGACCTGGGACATCACCGCCAACCTGAGCTATGACAAGACCGAAATCACCGAAGACAACATCAACCCCGCCAACGTCGGCAACCAACTAGTGAACGCCCCCAAGAACATGGCCGGCCTCTACCTGAGCCACACTCTGCAACTGCAACCGCTGCCGGGGGAGTTTCGCGTCGGCGGCGGCGCCCGCTACGTCAGCGAGCGTGCCGGAGACCCGGAAAACAGCTTCTACATGCCGGCCTACACCGTGGCCGACAGTTTTATCGCCTGGGACAACAAGCTGTTCGGCAACCACACCCAGCTCAAGCTCAACGTGAAGAACCTGTTCAACCGCGAGTATTACAGCTCAAGTGCCGGCAACCTGCGGGTCATCGTCGGCGAGCCACGCAGCACCAGCCTGGAAGCGACGGTCGACTTTTAACCGCGCACGCCCCCGAGAGTCTTTGCAAGGGTTATCCTTGGCACAGACTTGTTGACTGGATTGCCGAGTGCCACTGACCACCCTGGATAGACTCTGGCTTACCGAAGCCATCCGCCTGCGCGAAGAGCAGGCCGGCCCCCTGGAAGACCAGGAAGCCAACCGCAACGCTCGCACCAGCTCTGGCGAGCTGACCCTGCGCATCGAGAACCGTGCGCTGTGGCTGGCCGAGCGCGATGGCCTGGTCACCGCCCTCAAGCACTGGAAGCAGGGTGCGAAGCTGGCACTGCTGGTGCTGGCGGTCGTGGTCATTGCCAGCGGCTGTGGCCTGGCGTTCGCCGCGTTGGGCAACGGCCTGTTGCCGGTAAATGTGTTCTGGGCCTTGGGCAGCCTGCTGGGGCTGAACCTGCTTATGTTGCTGGGCTGGTTGAGCGGCCTGCTGTTTGCCGGCGAGCACAGCGCCAGCCTCGGCCGTTTATGGTTTTGGCTGAGCGAGAAACTGGCGCGCGATGCCAAGGCCAGTCACCTTGGCCCGGCGCTGGTGTTGCTGCTGCAACGCCAGCGGCTGAACCGCTGGGCCTTGGGCATGCTGGTCAACGGCCTGTGGCTGTTGGCGCTGACCAGTGCGTTGGTGTTGATGCTGTTGCTGTTGGCCACACGGCGTTATGGGTTTGTGTGGGAAACCACCATCCTCAGCGCCGACACCTTTGTCGCGCTGACCCAGGCACTGGGCACCCTGCCCCACGCGCTGGGCTTCACGGTGCCGGACGAAACCATGATCCGCGCCAGTGGCGATGCTGCCTTGGCCTTGGACAGCGCCCGGCAGGCCTGGGCCGGCTGGCTGGTAGGCGTGTTGCTGGTGTTTGGCATCGTGCCGCGGCTGCTGTTGGCCGGGCTGTGCCTGTGGCGCTGGCAACGGGGCAAAGCGAAGTTGGCCCTGGACCTCAAGCTGCCAGGCTATAGCCAATTGCGCGAACGGCTGATGCCCAGCAGCGAACGCCTGGGGATCAGCGACGCCGCGCCCGAGCAGCTTCATCACATCGATCCACCCAGCGCCATCAACGGCAGCGAAGGGGCCCTGCTGGTCGGCATCGAACTGGACAGCCAACGCACCTGGCCACCCTCCCTGCCAGCCACGGTGAAAGACGCTGGCATCCTCGACAGCCGCGAGTCCCGCCAGCGCCTGCTCGACCAGCTAACCCGCTACCCGCCCGCGCGCCTGGCCATCGCCTGCGACCCGCGGCGCTCGCCCGACCGTGGCAGCCTGGCGTTGATCGCCGAGTTGGCCCGCTGCGCCAACGCCACCCGCGTCTGGCTGCTGCCCGCGCCGCCCGGCCAAACCCTGGACGCAGACCGCTTGAGCGACTGGCACGGCGCCCTGGCCGACCTGCAGTTACTGCACAGCGACCACCCACCGCTCAATTGGCTGGAGACCGGTGATGAGTAAACCGCTGAAGCTCGCCGTGGTCGGCCACACCAACGTCGGCAAAACCTCGCTGTTACGCACCCTCACCCGCGATGTCGGCTTTGGCGAAGTGTCCCACCGCCCCAGCACCACCCGCCACGTGGAAGGCGCGCGGCTGTCAGTGGACGGCCAACCGCTGCTAGAGCTCTATGACACTCCGGGCCTAGAAGACGCCATCGCCCTGCTCGACTTTCTGGAGCGCCTGGATCGCCCGGGCGAACGCCTCGACGGCCCGGCCCGTACCGAACGCTTTCTGCAAGGCAGCGAAGCGCGCCAGCGTTTCGAACAAGAAGCCAAGGTGCTGCGCCAACTGCTGGCCTGCGATGCCGGGTTGTATGTGATCGACGCCCGCGAGCCGGTATTGGCCAAGTACCGCGACGAACTGGAGGTTTTGGCCGGGTGTGGCAAGCCGCTGTTGCCGGTGCTCAACTTCGTCAGCAGCGCCGAGCACCGTGAAGGCGAATGGCGCGAGGCCCTGGCGCGGCTGGGCTTGCACGCGCTGGTGCGCTTTGACAGCGTGGCCCCGCCAGAAGACGGCGAACGGCGCCTGTACGAAAGCCTGGCGCTGCTGCTGGAGCATTCGCGTGACGCCTTGCAGCGGCTGATCGATGACCAACAGCAGCAACGCATTGCCCGCGAACACAGCGCGGTGCGCCTGATCGCCGAGCTGTTGATCGACTGCGCAGCCTGCCGGCGCAGTGTGCCCAGTGCACCCGCGGCGGTGGAAAAAGCCATTGGCGAGTTGCGCGAAAGCATTCGCCAGCGCGAGCAGCGCTGTGTCGAGGCGCTGCTGCGGCTCTACGCTTTTCGCGTGCAGGACGCCGCCGCCAGTGACCTGCCTTTGCTGGACGGGCGCTGGGGCGACGACCTGTTCAACCCCGAAACCCTCAAGCAGTTAGGCGTTCGCGTGGGCAGTGGTATCGCCGCCGGGGCGGCGGCGGGCGCGGGCGTGGACCTGCTGGTGGGCGGCCTGACCCTGGGCTTGGCCGCATTGGCCGGCGCCATCGCCGGCGGCGCCCTGCAAACCGCACGCGGTTACGGCGGGCGGCTGTTGGGCAAGCTCAAGGGCCAGCGCGAACTGACCGTGGACGACAACGTGTTGCGCCTGCTGGCCCTGCGTCAGCGCCAATTGCTGCAAGCGCTGAACAGCCGGGGCCATGCCGCCATGGGCCGCATAGAGGTAGCGCCCCCTCAAGACAAAACCTGGCGCGAAGGCAAGCTGCCCGAGGCCCTCGGCAAGGCCAGGGCACATCCGCAGTGGTCATCGCTAAACCCGGGCGCCCGCTTGAGCCAGGCCGAGCGCCAGGAGCAGATCGACCTACTCAGCAGCCAGCTCTAGCAAGCGCGCGGCCTTGTTACGCAACAGCGCGAGGTCGATGACCGGCACTTGCTCGCGCTTGGCCGCCTCATCCCATTGGCGCAGACGCAGGCTGATGGCGCATAGCGGGTCGTGTTCGAACTGATGCGCTTGCTCCAGGGTCATCACGCCGCCCTGATATTCCAGGGTGCGCCGGCTGGCCTCGCTCAGCCGCTGGTAGTAGCAAGGCCGCTTCAAAGTCAGGTAGCGCTTGGCTTGCACGTGATACTCCACCAAGCGCACCAGGCGTTCGCTGAAGCCTGCGCGGCGCAGGTAATCGGCGCCGATGCGCTCGTGGCTGACCGCGCCATAACCGCCCATGTCGCCCTGCGCACCGCCGCACAGATGCCCGATGTCGTGGAAGAATGCCGCCAGCACCACTTCATCGTCGCAGCCCTCGGCCATGGCCAGCTCAGCCGCCTGGGACATGTGCTCCAACTGCGAGACGGGTTCGCCGATGTAATCATCGCTACCGTGTAGCTGATACAAGCCGAAAACTTCATCGAGAACCTGATCGACTTCTTTCATACCCCCTCCCCCAACAGCTTGGCCACATTGCGCTCGGCCAGGGCCGGCCCCACGCTCATGCCAACGCCAGTGTGCATCAACGCCGAGCTTAGCCCCGGCGCAATGCGCAGCAATGAAAATGGCTGGGCACCCCGCGCCCCATAAACACCCTGCCAGCGCTCCAGTACCTTGAGTTTGCCACCGAGCGTGTCTTCGGCCAACTCGATCATCCAGTCATCGACTTGCTCGGCATTGAACGGTGAGGCGTCTCGCCCATAGTCATGGGAGTCACCGATGATCAGTTCGCCGTAAGGCGTGGGGCTGATCAGCAAGTGAATACCCTGTTGCTGCAAGTGCGGGCTGTGGGTTTCGATATGCGCCGCCAGCGCTGCGGTTTCCGGCAAGCCGGCGAAGGCACCGTAGTGCACGCAACTGAGGCCCGTGAGGATCGCCTGCTGCAAGTCCAGATCGAACTCAGGGCGCGCGCGCAGCATTTGCAGGCGGCACACCTGCGGGTTCAGCGCAGCGAAGGGTTCGGCCAGCAGCGTCTGGTAGTCATGCCCGCTGCACACCACGATGTGCTCGGCCGTGAACGTACCGGCGGTGCTGTGCAGGCGACCGGGCTCCACGTCGCGCACCAGGGTGCTGAAATGAAACTCAACGCCCATTTCACGACTCAGGAATTGGACCAATGCCGGCAACGCCTCGCGGGAATACACCTGCTGATCATCATGGCCTAGCAAAGCCGCCCGATGATGACTGAAGCGGCCCCCGTACAAGTCGTTCAAGGCCGCGCCGCGCAGAAGTTCGACGTTGTAGCCCTGCTCTAAAGCCCGCCCTTGGCAAAACGCCTGTAATAGCTGCTCTTCCAGTTCATCACGGGCGAACAATAGCGAGCCATTGCGCTTGAGCGAGAACCCCGCCTGCTGTGCCCAATGGCCCCAGATCGCCCGGCTGGCCTTGGCCAGCTCGAGCATTTCACCGGGCGGTTGCCCGGTGACCAAGGCCTGGCCGAAATTGCGCACCGAAGCGCCCAGCGGTGTTGCGGTACGCTCGAATACCCGCACCTTGAGCCCTCGCCGGGCAGCGGCGAAGGCGTGGGAAAGGCCGAGGATACCGGCACCGACGATTAGCATTTGGGTCATGACTGGGCTCCTTACTTCTGCGCGACCTTTTCCGACTTGCCGTCATACCGCTTGCGCCACTCGGTGAGGATGCTGTCGCGGTTTTTCGAGGCCCAGGCGAAGTCGTTCTTGATCAACCGCTGCTCGTAATCCGCCGGCAATTCGGTCTGCGGCTTGGCAATGCCCGGCTGGGCAAGCACGGCGAAGTTTTCCTTGTACAGGTTCATTGCCTCGGGGCTGGCGGAGAAGTCCGCGAGTTTTTTCGCCGCTTCTTCATGGGGGGTGCCCTTGATCACCGCGGTGGCTTCGATCTCCCAGCCCAGGCCTTCCTTGGGCAGGATGATGTCCAGCGGTGCGCCCTGGCGCTTGAGCTGCACGGCCGGGTACTCGAAGGAAATACCGATCGGGAACTCCCCGGAGGCTGCCAGTTTGCAAGGCTTGGAGCCGGAGTGAACATACTGGCCGATGTTCTGGTGCAGGCCGTCCATGTAGGCCCAGCCCTGCTTCTCGCCGTAGGTCTGCAGCCAAGCACTCACGTCCAGGAAGCCGGTGCCCGATGAGGCCGGGTTAGGCATCACGATCTTGCCCTTATATTCAGGCTTGGTCAGGTCCTGCCAGCTCACTGGTTTGCTCAGGCCCTGCTTCTCGGCTTCCACGGTGTTGAAGCAAATGGTCGCGGCCCACACGTCCATGCCCACCCACATCGGCGGGTTGGCTGGGTCGCGATAATGTTCGCCGATCTTCGCCAGGTCTTTCGGCGCGTAGGCGGCCAACATACCCTGCTGGTCGAGGATCGCCAGGCTGGAAGCCGCCAGGCCCCATACGGCGTCAGCCTGCGGGCGGTCTTTCTCGGCCAGCAGCTTGGCGGTGACGATACCGGTGGAGTCACGCACCCACTTGATCTCGATGTCGGGGTTGGCCTTTTCGAATGCGTCCTTGTAGACCGTCAATTGCTCGGGTTCCAGGGCGGTGTAGACGGTCAACTGGGTACTGGCGGCGTTGGCCTGCACACTGAAGGCGGCGATGACAGCAGCGGCAAGAGCGAGGGGCTTGAGCATGATGCGGTTCCTGGGTCAGTGAGTGGTGGTGGCTTGGCGCCAGGCTTGGGAACGGCGCAACAAACCGCGCGATGCCCAGGCCAGCAATAGGGATACGGCTGCAGAGGTCAGCAAGATCAGGGTCGACATGGCGGCGGCGCCGCCGACGTTGCCGGCGTCGTCCATGTTCAACACGGCGACGGCGGCCAGGAGGGTGTCGGGGCTGTAGAGGAAGATGGCCGCCGACACCGTGGTCATCGCCGACACAAACAGGTAGCGGATGATGTCCAGCAGCGCCGGCAGGCAGATCGGCACGGTGACCCGCAGGTAATGCCGGTAAAGCGGCGCCTTGAGCGACAACGCAGCGGCTTCGAACTCGCTGTCCAGTTGGCGCAGCGCAGTGGTCGCGGTCATTTGCGCGGTGGTCAGGTAATGCGCAATGGTGCACACCACCAGCAAAGTCATGGTGCCGTAGAACACATGCAGCGGGTTGCCGCCCAAGTTGAAGAAAAACACGTAACCCAAGCCCAATACCAAGCCCGGCACCGCCATCGGCACGAAGCTGAGCATGCGCAACACAAGATTCAGCGAGCGCATGCCGGCAGTCTTCTCCATCAAGTAGGCACCGGTGAAGATCACCACGCTGCCGATCAGCGCCGTGCCCACTGCCAGGCGGATACTGTTGCCGTAGGCCAGCCAGCCGCCCCCGGCCGTGGTGTTGAACTGGTAGTGCACCAGTGACAGCGACAGGTTATACGGCCAGAATTTGACCAGCGATGAGTACACCGCCATGCCCACCACCAGCAGCAACACCGCGCACACCAGCAACACCAATGCCAGGTAGCAACGGTCGCGCAACCTTGAGGGCTGCGGGCGGAACACTTGGGCGCGGCCACTCATGGCGTCGCCATGGCGACGGCGCAGCCAGGCGTCCACGGCGAAGCTGAACAGCGCCGGCACCAGCAGCACCATGCCAATCAGCGCACCGCGACCGAACTGTTGCTGGCCAACCACGGCCTTGTAGGCTTCCAGGGCCAGCACTTGATAGTCGCCCCCCACCACCACGGGCACGCCAAAGTCGGTGATGGTCAGGGTGAACACCAGGCAGAACGCGGCGAACACCGCCTGCCGGGTCGCCGGCCAAGTGATGCTGCGGTAGGCGCGCCACGGCGAGGCGCCCATGCTGGAGGCGGCATCGAACAGCCGCGCATCCGCTAGCGACAAGGCCGACAGCAGAATCATCAGTGCGTGGGGGAAGGTATAAATGGCCTCGCCCAGGACAATGCCCCAGAAGCCGTAGATGTTTTCCGCCACTAGCCCGCGCAGCAGGCCCTGGTTGCCGAACAGATAGACCAGGGCAATACCCGGCAGCATCGACGGTGCCAACAGCGGCAGCAACGAAATACCGCGCCAGATCGGCTTGGCCGGGATCAGCGTGCGTTGCAGCGCGTAAGCGAACAGGTAGGCGACAGGCACGACGATGGCCGCGACACTGGCCGATACCTTCAGGCTGTTGCTCAACAGCCAATGGAAATTCTCGCTGGCCACCAGGTCCCGTGCGGCCGCCAGGCCACCGCCATCCTGCGGGCTGAAGCCGCGCCAGAAGATCGCCAACAGCGGCAACAATACCGCCAACGTCAGCAGCGCCAGCAACAACAGTTTGCCGCCCACCACAAACAACCGGTCGGCCAATGGCGCCGATGCGCTTGGGGCGCTGGCCTTGTGCGCCAGCGGCATGCTGATTTGCGCGCCCATCTCAGGCAAACACCTGAAGGCTGCTGGGCGGCAGTGCCACCCAGATATCCGGGCTGCCCAGGCGCGGCATCGATTCAGGCGCCACTTCGGCGGTCAGGGCATGCCCCGGCAACTGGTTGAATTCGAAACTCATGCGGCAACGGTTGCCCAAAAAGGTGATCTCGCGCACCCGCGCCGGGAACAAATTCTCTTCGTGCACCGGTGGGTTGACGCTGATCGCCTCGGGCCGGCAGAACAAGCGCCCGCTGCTGGCCGTGTGCGCATCCGGGGCCAGGCGCATGCTCATCTCGCCCACTTTGGCGTGGCTGGCGCTGCTGCGCTGGAACGGCAGCCAGTTGCCCTGGCCGACAAACTCGGCGACGAACGGCGTGGCCGGCCGATCATAGATTTCCTGGGCAGTGGCGTACTGTTCCACCTGGCCGTTGTTCATCACCGCGATGCGGTCGGCCATCAACATGGCCTCATCCTGGTTGTGGGTGACCATCAAGGTGGTAATGCCCAACTGGCGCTGCAACTGGCGCAGCTCGGCGCACAGGTGCTCGCGTACCCGGGCATCCAGGGCCGACATCGGCTCATCCAGCAGCAACAGCGAAGGTGCCGGGGCCAAGGCGCGGGCCAACGCCACGCGCTGCTGCTGGCCGCCGGACAGCTGGCCAGGGAATTTTTTCTCGCTGCCCAACAGCCCCACCAGTTCCAGCATGTCGCCGACGCGGCGGCGCGCCTCCTCACGGCTGCTGTTGGTCAGCCCGTAGGCGATGTTGGCTTCGACGCTGAGGTTGGGAAACAGCGCGTAGGACTGGAACAGAATGCCGTAGTCCCGTGCCTGGGGTGGCAGCTGCGAGATATCCCGGCTGCCGATGAACAGCTCGCCGCGGTCTTGGCGCTCCAGGCCGGCGATGCAGCGCAGCAAGGTGGTCTTGCCGCAACCCGACGGGCCCAGCAGGCACACCAACTCGCCGGCAGCGACGTCCAACGACACCTCGTTGAGTGCAGTGAAAGCACCAAAGCGCTTATGGATGCCGCGCACGGTCATGCGTGCGCCAGGGGTAGCTGAAGTGTTCATGGGCGGACCTCATCAAGCAGATGAGAGCCATGCTAGGGACGCAATGCGAAGGGGATGTGGCAACGAGGCAAAAGCGGGTGATAGTGGTATAGGCAGATTTTTGTGTGGCCTTTGGCCCTCACCCCAGCCCTGTCCCACGGGGAGAGGGCTGGGGTGAGGGGAGCACCTCCTGCGCCAACCCCAAAAACGCCGCCGGCAGCCGCGCCTGACGCCGCTCTTTCAGGCAATACAGATACTCATGCATCTGCGGCGCGCCCTCCACCGTCAGCACGCGCAACTCGGGGTTATGCGGCACTTCATGGCGGGCGATGATGCTCACGCCGATATTGCGCAGCACCCCTTCGCGAATCGACTCACGGCTGCCGATCTCCAACAGCGAGCCGAGCTTGACGCCCTCTTGCCCAAGCCACTCCTCGGTGAGGCTGCGGGTGCTGGAGCCCTGTTCGCGCACCAGCAGGCATTGCCCGGCCAGCGCGCCCAGGTGCACGTGGCTGTGCACGGCCAAGGGATGGGTACGGTGCACCGCCAGCACCAGCGGGTCGGTGCCCAGTATGCGGCGGATCAGGCGGTTGTCTTCCAGCAACTGCGAGGAGGCGGCGATGTCGACGCGATAATCCTCGAGCATTTCCAGTACCTGCTGGGAGTTGCCGATTTCCATCGACACCTCCACCTGCGGCAGGCGCTCGCGAAAGATCTTCACCAGGTCAAGGATGTAGTACGGCGCCGTGGCCGCGATGCGCAAGGCGCCCTGTACCTGCCCGCAGTTACGTAAGAAGAACTCGATGTCGGCTTCCTGCTGCAGCAAAGCCTTGACCATTGGCAGCAACCGCACGCCGTCATCACTCAAGGTCAACCGCCGGCCGCCGCGGTAGAACAGCTCCACCGCGTACTGGCTTTCCAGCTGGCGTACCTGTGTGGTCACCGTGGGCTGGCTGAGCCCGAGCTTTTTCGCCGCCAGGGTGATGCTGCCCAGGCGGGCAACCATGTAGAAGGCTTTCAACTCGGCGCTCAGCATCACATCCTCTATTTTCTCAGTAGGCGCAACCCGTTGAAGACTACCAACAGGCTGACGCCCATGTCCGCGAATACCGCCATCCACATGGTTGCCATGCCGGCGAAGGTAATGGCCAGGAACACCGCCTTGATCGCCAGTGCCAACACGATGTTCTGGGTCAGGATGGCCCGGGTCTGGCGCGAAAGCCTGACGAACGCCGGGATTTTGCGCAAGTCATCATCCATCAATGCCACGTCCGCGGTCTCGATGGCGGTGTCGGTACCGGCAGCGGCCATGGCAAAGCCCAGCTCGGCGCGGGCCAGTGCCGGGGCGTCGTTAATGCCATCACCCACCATGCCCACCCGGTGGCCTTGAGCGTAGAGGCTTTCGATGGCGCTAAGCTTGTCTTCCGGCAACAGGTTGCCTTCGGCGCGATCGATGCCCACCTGGGCGGCGATGGCCTGGGCGGTGTGGGGGTTGTCGCCGGTCAACATCAGGGTCTTGATACCCAGCGCGTGAAGTTGCTCGATGGCCTGCTGGCTGGTTTCCTTCACGGTATCGGCCACGGCAAACAGGGCCAGCGGTCCGGATTTGTCGAGCAGCAGAACCACGGTCTTGCCCTGGCGCTCCAGCACATCAAGCTGCGCTTCCAATTCCGGCGAGCACAGGCCCAGCTCTTCCACCAGGCGATGGTTGCCCAAGTGGTACAGCTCACCGTCCACTTCGCCGCGCACGCCGCGGCCTGGCAGGGCCGCAAACTCACCGACCTCCAGGCGCGCTTCGGTCTGCAGCGCAATTGCCAACGAAACCGGGTGATCGGAGCGGCCGCCCAGGCTGCCAGCGATGATCGGGCCCTTCTCGGCGAACAGTGGGTCCAGCGCGACGAAATCGGTCTGCACCGGCTTGCCGTGGGTGATGGTGCCCGTTTTGTCCAAGGCCAGCACATCAAGCTTGTAGCCGTTCTCCAGGAACACCCCGCCCTTGACCAGGATGCCCTTGCGCGCCGCGGCAGCCAGGCCGCTGACGATGGTCACCGGCGTGGAGATCACCAGCGCGCAGGGGCACGCGACCACCAGCAGTACCAGGGCGCGGTAGATCCAGTCGAACCACAAGCCGCCAGCCACCAGCGGTGGAATGATGGCCACGGCCAAGGCGAATGCAAAGACGGCGGGGGTGTAGATGCGCGAGAAGTTATCCACAAAGCGCTGGGTCGGCGCACGAGCGCCTTGGGCCTGTTCCACGGCGTGGATAATGCGCGCCAGGGTCGATTGGTTGGCGGCGGCCGTCACCTTGAACTCCAGGGCACCTGCCTGGTTAAGCGTGCCGGCGAACACCTTGTCGCCCACGCCCTTCTCCACCGGCAGGCTTTCACCGGTGATCGAGGCCTGGTCGACGCTGCTCTGGCCACTCACCACTTCACCGTCCAGGGCAATCCGCTCGCCAGGCTTGACCCGTACGACCATCCCCACTTCAACCGCTTTGGCTTCAGTGTCCTGCCAACGGCCATCGGCCTGGCGCACGGTGGCCATGTCCGGGGTCAATTGCATCAGGCCACCAATGGCGTTGCGCGCGCGGCTCAAAGACTTGGCTTCAATCAATTCCGCAATGGTAAACAGGAACATCACCATGGCCGCTTCCGGCCACTGGCCGATCAGCACCGCACCGGTCACGGCGATGCTCATCAGCGCATTGATGTTCAGGTTGCGGTTTTTCAGGGCGATCCAGCCCTTTTTGTAGGTACCCAGGCCGCCACTGAAGATCGCGACCAAGGCCACCACCGCCACTACCCAGGTCGGCGCTGCGCCGGTGAAATGGATCACCTCGGCTGCAAGTGCCGCAACACCAGACAACGCCAGCGGCCACCAGGGCTTGTTCGGCGCTGGCAGCGTTTGGGCAGGCCCGGTGCCGTCGACAATGGGTTCGGCAGTCATGCCCAAGGAGGCGATTGCCTCGGTAATCGGCTCGGTACCGGGCAAGGCATGGCGCACTTCGAGCACCCGGTTGATCAGGTTGAACTCCAACTGCTGCACACCCGCAAGCTTGGCCAACTTGTTTTGGATCAGTGTCTGTTCGGTGGGGCAGTCCATCTGCTCGATACGAAAGCGGCTGACCTGGGCGTCGGCACTGGGCTTGTCGGTCAGTTGGATCAGCGTCGCAGCAGCCGTCGAACAGCAGCTGTCGGCGTGCTCATGATGAGCATGCTCTTTGTGGTCATGCCCGGCATGATCATGATGGTCATGGTCGTGCTTGTGACTGGAAGTGGGGTGGCTCATTGGTCAGATCCCTGAAGGTGCCTGTTGCCAAGTGAACACCCTGTAGCCACTATAGGGTCAAGCCCCTTCAGCGAGCACGTCACCATGAAAATCGGAGAACTGGCCAAAGCCACCGACTGCCAGGTCGAGACCATTCGCTACTACGAGAAAGAAAACCTGCTGCCGTCACCCGCCCGCAGCGATGGCAACTATCGCCTGTATACCCAGGCCCACGTGGAGCGGCTGACCTTCATCCGCAACTGCCGCACCCTGGACATGACCCTGGAAGAAATCCGCAGCCTGCTCAACCTGCGCGACAGCCCGCAAGATCAATGTGAAAGCGTGAACACGCTGATCGATGAGCACATTCACCACGTGAAGGCGCGGATCGACGGGCTGATCGCCCTGCAAACCCAACTGCTGGAGTTACGCCAGCGCTGCAGCTCGGTGAGCGTCAACGATCAGTGCGGGATATTGCAGCGATTGGAAGTGAATGGGGCGGTAACAGCACCAGAAACGGAGCATTCGCATGTAGGGCGCAGCCACGGCCACTGACATTGCGCGCGGCGGTGTGCCTGAGTGGTGCGGCGCCCTTTTCGCGGATCAATCCGCTCCTACAGATTGCACTGCCCCTAGGAGCGGATGCATCCGCGAAAAGCACAGCACATTTCATCCAGGTTCAGACTGCAGCACGATCTCTACCCGACGGTTGCGCGCACGCCCGTCCGGGCTGCCGTTGTCTGCCAGCGGTCGCGTATCGCCGTAGCCAATGGCTTGCAATCGCTCCCCCTGCACGCCGTTATTCTGCAGATAACGCACCACGTTCGCCGCCCTGGCGCTGGACAACTCCCAGTTCGACGGGTACCGCAGGCTGTGCATCTGCTCGGAATCGGTGTGCCCTTCCACCAGCACCTGATGATCGTTGCGCCCCAGTACCGCCACCAACTGCTGCAATGCAGCCACGCCTTCAGGGCTGAGATCGCTTTGCGCGGAGCCAAACAAAAACTCACTGCTCAAGCGAAAGCTCAGGGCGCCGCGGTTATTGACCACCTCGATGTCCTTGCCCAACGCGTCCAGCCCCATGCCCTTGAGCAGCTCTGCAGTGGTCGGCGGTGCCGGCTCGACCGGCGCTGCGGGCGGCACGGCCACGGGCGGGGGCGGCAAGGGCCGGCCCAGCAGCGCTAGCCCATGGGGCAACATACCCTGCACCAGGAACGGCATGGGGATCGCCGCCGAGGGTTTGGCCGCCTGCAGCTTGCCAGTCATGGCGAGCATGGCCATGGTGACCACCAGCAGCAGGGTCATCATGTCCAGGTAAGTCATCATCCAGCTGTCATCGTCCGGCGCCTCCCCCGGCATGCCGGATAGACGGTTCATGCCCCTTCACCCACGCGCGGATCGGCGCGCCGCCACTCGCGAATCTCATCGTGATAGTGGGCCACGAATGAATTCAAGGTCTCGCGAATCAGCCCAGGGCTGCGCTTGTTGGACATCATCGAGACCCCCTGCAGCACCATGTTCATCAGCATCACTCGCTGCTCGGTGCGCCGCTCCAACTTTACCGCCACCGGTTTGAGCACCAGATTGGCAAGTAGCACGCCATACAGGGTGGTCATCAGCCCAACCGACATCTGCCGGCCGATAGTCCCCATGTCGCCATCGCCCAAAACCAGCATCAGGTTCACCAGGCCAACCAGCGTGCCGAGCATGCCGAACGCCGGCGCATAGCTGGCCATCACCCGGAACATCTGCGCCTCGGCGCGCTCCTTGGCCCGCATGCGTTGGATGCGCCATTGCAACACTTCGAGGATTTCGCCCTCTGGGGTCTTGTCGATCACCAGTTGCACGCCGGTGCGCAAAAACGGGTTCTTGACCTTGTCCAGCGCCTGCTCCACCGCCCGCAAGTCCTCGTCCAGCCACAGGCGGGCCATGGCAACCAGTTCGCCGATATCTTCCTGGGTGTACAGGCGTTCGTTGCGCATCACCCTGGCGAACAGGCCCAGCACACGGCGCACCTCGCTTAGGGGGTAGCTCAGGCAGGTAGCGGCAAAGGTGCCGATGACCACGATGCCCAGGCTCGGCAGGTCGATGAACAGCGAAGGCTGTTGCGCGCTGAACACCAGCAATACAGCCAGCAAGGTCAAGCCGGCAAGCATGCCGATCAGGGTCGAGGGGTTCATGGCGGGCTCCGAGAATGGTATCGCGGTTTTATAGCGCGCCCGCGCCTGATTCAAATCGCCCAACACAGGGCCTTTCCCTATCGAAATCGACCCTACGTTGGCCGCGAAAAAAAATTCGGTGTCGATCTTAAAGCTCGCCAACGCGTTGCCGATCTTCGCCGTAAAGCCGCAGGCAAAGGCCCACTCCTACAGCCCCCTGCAGTTACGGCCACTCAAGAGAAGGAAGTGCAGCATGTCCGTTATCAATACCAACATCACATCGATGATCGCGCAAAAGAACCTCAGTTCTTCGGAAAGCTCCCTGAGCACCTCCATCGAGCGACTGTCCTCGGGCCTGAAAATCAACAGCGCCTCGGACGATGCCGCCGGTGAAGCTATTGCCAACCGCATGACCTCGCAAATCACTGGCCTGGACCAGGCCAGCAGCAACGCCAGCGACGGTATCTCCTTGGCGCAGACCACAGAAGGCGCGCTGGACGAAGTGAACGACAACTTGCAGCGTATCCGTGAGCTGTCGGTACAGGCTGCCAACGGCACCAACTCGCAGTCCGACCTGCAATCGATCCAGGACGAAATTACCCAGCGCCTGGACGAGATCGATCGTATCTCTTCGCAAACCGCATTCAACGGCGTGAGCGTACTGGACTCCGACCAGACCATCACCATCCAGGTCGGCGCCAACGATGGCGAAACCATCGACATCAAACTGAGCGAAATCAACAGTTCGACCCTGGGCCTGAGCAGCTTCAACGTCAACGGCTACGACGGTTCGACCACTGCGGCTACTACCGTTGAGAACGACGACGGTTCGACCGTGACCCTGTCCAGCACCAACGTCACCATCACTGACGCATCGGGTACCTCGATCAGCTACGGCAGCGGCAGCACCCAGGGCACCCTGGTACAAGACGAAGATGGCGACTACTTCTTGCAAGTCGGCAGCGGCTCGACCGCCACTTACTACGCCGCAACCGTCGACAGCAGCGGCTCGACCGTTACCGTCAGCGTGGATACCGACAACGAGGTGACCCAGAAATCCACCAACACCCTGACCACCCTGGACGCGGCCCTGAACACCGTGGACTCCATGCGTTCGGACCTGGGTGCGGTGCAAAACCGATTCGACTCGGCGATCTCCAACATCTCCACCACCGAAACCAACCTCACGTCCGCCCGTTCTGGCATCCAGGACGTGGACTACGCCACTGAAGTCTCGGCCATGACCAGCGCACAGATCCTGCAGCAAGCCGGTACCTCGGTATTGGCCCAGGCCAACTCCACGCCTCAGCAAATGCTGTCCCTGCTGCAATAAGCAAACCGCCTGGCGATTGCTGGAACGGGCCCCGCGCGGGGTCTGTTCCATTCAGCCATTTAGGGGATCAGAACTCGACATGACGGCGACAACACTCCCAGACCACAATGGCCCGGCTTCGGCACCCTTCAGATGGAACTTCAAGGGCCGGGTCATTGCCATCGACAACGGCGCCACCTTGGCCCGGCGCCCCGACTTCAAGACGCTGATGGCGCTGGACGCCCTGAGCGTGATCACCTTCGACCCCGCCAGCCGCTTGCACGGTTTGCCCGCACCCAGCGACCACGCGCAATTCCAGTTGTTCAGCGGAGTCACCCTGGGCGATGGCAACCCCGTGCGCCTGCACGCCTGCCTGGACCCGGAACTGAGCGCCACCCGGGCGCCGCTAGCTGCCGCGCTGTTGCCGACACCCTTGCAAAATGCAGCCCAGGTACTGGCACGCATCACCCTCAACAGCCTGCAACTGGACCGCATCGAAGGCCTGAAAAGTGTCGACTGGCTGGTGCTGGACGACCGTCACGACAGCCTGGCGATCCTGCAACACGCCCGCGCGGCGATGCGCAACGTGCTACTGGCACAGGTGCGCACAAGCTTTGCCGCCACCCATGAAGGCGGCCCCGACTTTACCCAACTGTGCCAACACATGGCCGAGCAAGGCCTGTCGTTCTACCGTTTCCATGAACCCAGCCACCTGAGCCACTTCCCCACCGGCCTCAAGCTGGACAACCCTCGTGCCAGCCATCTGCAATCGGCCGACGCGCTTTTTATCCCCGACCGCGCACGCCTTGCGCAACTGGAGCCGCAGCGCCGCCTGAAACTGGCGTTCATCCTCGACAGCGCCTATGGCCTGCACGACCTGGCCTATCCGCTGATTGCCGCGGTCGACGACAACCAGGCCTACGCCTATCTGAGTGCCCGGCATTACTTGCACCAAGCCGCGGACCCGGCCACCACGTTCACCCTCACTGCCCAGTACAGCCCTGCGCCGTGGTAATGCCGCGCACCTGCCCAGCCATCCACACAGGGTCAGCCCATGTCTCGTAATGCCAGAAAAGCCTGGAGCAACAGAAACGAAGAAATGGCCAACGCCTACATCAGCAGCGGCCGCACCTTGCTCAAGCACAAGCGCACCGACGAGGCCATCCACAGCTTTCGCCAAGCCCTGCCGCTGGCACCGCGCAACGCCAGGCTGCATGCCGACCTCGGCCAGTTGCTGGCCAAGCGCAAGCAGACCGCCGAAGCAGTGAGCATGCTCCAGCGCAGCCTGGAACTGGACCCCCAACAGGTCGGCGCATTGGTCAAACTGGGCGAGATCTACAACCAGCAAAACGAGCCGGAACGCGCCGAGCCGCTGCTGCAACAAGCCTTGGCACTCGAGCCGCAGAACACCGCTGCACACCTGGTGATGGGAGTAGTGCGCCACCATCAGAGTCGCTTGCCCGAGGCGCTGACCTGCTACCGCCAGGCCCTGGCCCTGCGCCTGGCCAAACCAATGGGTGAAACCCCGCGCGCGGCGCGCCCGGACTTCAACCAGCCGCAAGTCGAACAGTTGCTCTGGAGCACCCTGGCCACTCTGGCCAAAGCTGGTGTACACGCCTTCGCAGCCTATGGCACGCTGCTGGGGCTTACCCGCGAAGGTCACTTGCTGCCGTTCGACAAAGACATCGACTTCGGCTTGCCGCACTGCGAAATGAGCCGTGCCACCCATTGCCTGCTCGGCAACGGGTGGGTCGAGCCCGTTGGCTCCCATCGGCTGAGCAACCCCAAGGCGTTCTACCACCCGCGCTACAAAATCTCCCTGGACCTTTCCGGCTTCGTCGTCGACGCCGCCACCGGCGTCACCCATACCGGCTTCTGGCTCAAGGACGCGCCCCACGAGTGGCACCGGCATACCCGCTACCCCGAACTGACCCTGGACAAGGGCACTTCGCCCTGCGGTAAAGCCATTTGGCAGTTGGCCGCCGCCGACACCTGGCTGACCACGGTGTACGGTGACTGGCGCACCCCCGATGCGTTTTTCGACACGGTGATCGCCGCGAAAAACCTCTGCGGTTTCTCACTGCTGACCGAGTGCTACGCCATCTCCAGGATTTATTCGCACATCGACAGTGGCAGCCTGCTCAAGGCCCAAGCGGTGGCTGGCCATGCACTGCGGCACCGGCCCGACGACGCCCTGCTGCTGGACGCCCACGCCAAACTCAGCGCCGTGCTCTAAATGAAAAAAGTCATCCTGACCTACGGCACCTTCGACCTGTTCCACATTGGTCACCTGAACCTGCTGCGCAACCTGAAAAGCCTGGGCGACTACTTGATCGTCGGGGTTTCCACTGACGCGTTCAATGCGCAAAAAGGCAAGCGGACGGTCATCAGCTTCGAGGAACGGATCGACATCGTGCAGTCGCTCAAGTGTGTCGACCTGACGTTGCCCGAGCATTGTTGGGAACAGAAAGCCCGCGACATCACCGAGCACGGCGTGTCGGTGTTCGGCATGGGGGATGACTGGCAGGGGCATTTCGACGGGCTCAAGGCCCTGTGTGAGGTGGTATACCTGCCGCGCACGGCAGGCATCTCGAGTTCGGCGTTGAAGCACTGCCTACGCGAGATCGCCCTGGCCGGCTAGTCGGCCATGGCGTCGCGCAGCCGCGCCACCGCCTGGCTGTGCAACTGGCACACGCGCGACTCACTGACGCCGATCACCGCGCCGATTTCCTTGAAGTTGAGCTTTTCCTGGTAGTACAGCGCCAGCAGCAGGTTCTCTCGCTCGGGCAGGGCCTCCACGGCTTTCATCAGCTGGTCACGATTACGCTCCTGCACCAGCTCGACAAAAGGCGACACCCCGTAGTTGCTACTGAGCACGCCGATCTCGTCGTCGGTCACGTCATCCATCGGCATCATCTGGCAGCCGTTGGTGTCGAGCAACAACTGGCGGTACTCGGCCAGCGTCATGTCCATGCCCTGGGCAATCTCGAGCTCTTGCGGCGGGCGTCCCAACGCCTGTTCCAGCTCCCGGAGCACGCTTTGCAATGCACGCGCATTGCGCCGGACGCTGCGGGGCACCCAGTCGCGGCTACGTAACTCGTCGATCATCGCACCGCGAATACGCTGGGAAGCGAAACTGCCAAAGGGTGCGCCCTGGTCTGCGTCATAACGCGAAAACGCGTCCAGCAGGCCGATGCTGCCCGCCTGGATCAAGTCGTCCATGTCGACGCTGGCCGGCACCCGGGTTTTCAGGTCCAGCGCATGGCGTCGCACCAGAGGCAGATACTGCTCCAGCAGGTCACTCGATTTTAGTTTTCCCGAAGCTGTGTACATCCTGCAGGCCTGGCGTGAGAAGGAAACGAGCGTCGTAACCCCCGATCATGGGTAGCGGATGCTGGATGTCGGGGCCCTGTGCGGCGGCATTATCACTGGTGGCCCGAAGCGGGTAAGCGCCGAATAGCCCCGTGTCTTGATGGCTTTTCAGGCCATTGAACTTAAAAGGTTGAAAACGGTCATGACGTGCATTCGTCCACCAGCAGCAGTTGCACGCCCAAGAACTTCGCTGCCGCCTGGCGCAGGTTATCGAGCAGGCCCAGATGGCTGGGCATGCCAGGGTGCAGCACCAGCAAACGTTTCGGCCCGCCGGCCTCGCTCAGCCGGCGCAGGTTGAGGTAGGCACGGCGAAAGCCGTTCACATCGGTGTCCACCCACAGGCCCCAGCGCGGTTGTTGGCGGGTCAAAGCGTGCAAGTGCACGGTATCGGCCCCCAACGCCACTACCCGCCAGCGCGCGGGGTCACCCACCCATTGCTGGCCGGTGGCCTGCCAGCGCGTGAGCGTGCCCAGTGCCAGAGTCGGCAGTTGCGCGGCAAGCGTTGGCTCGCCCACCAGCATCAGCACCCGTGGGCTGCCTTGTGCGGCCTGGCGCTCGGCCCAGCGGCGCAGGCCTGCCGCCTGGTCACTCACGCCAACGCCCTCACCGGCGCCATGCGCTGCAAGGTGTCACTGGCCGTCAGCAACTGCATCAAGGCATCCAGCAGCAAAACCGGACTATGCGCGCGACGCTTGCCGATCAGTTCGAGTAACTGGGTGCGTGCCTTATTGGCCCAGCCCTCCAGGTCCTGGTCCAACCGACAGGCAGCCGCCGCCAGCGCCGCCGCCAGGAACACGCGCAGCTCGGCCTGCAAGGCGCCTTGGCGCTCGCCCAGAATGTTCCAGGCGCGCAACGTCAGGGCCGGCAGTGCTTCACAGGTTTGCAGTTGGCACAGGCTTGCCGCCTGGCTAACCCGCGCCGCCTCACCCTGCTCCAGGCTATCGCCTAGCCAGTAACGCAGGCCCAGGCAATGATCGCTGTCGGCTTCGCGCAGCGTGCCAAACCAGGCACGCAGGGGCTGCTCGGGCGCACCGGGCAGCGCCACCGGCAAGTACCCCTGTTCCATGCGCACCCAGCGGCCGCGTTGGCGCAGCGGCGCAATGGCATGGAAAGTGGCACTCGCGGCCAGTTGCGCCAAGGTTGCCGATACCCCGGCGTGCAACACCCGTTGGCTGCGGTTGGCCGTGGCCAACCACGGCGTGGCGGCCTGCCCCAGGCGCTGCAGGGCGTCACGGTTTGGGCAGCCCACCCACAGGTGACGCTGGGCCTGCCGGTGTTCGGCACTCCAGTCCAGGCGCTGCTGCAAGCCGATCGGCAGTTGGTGCGCCAGCCAAGGCCGCAGTTGCAGGCGCCCGGCACCGTCGAAGCTCAACAGTGGCATTTTCCAGGTCGCCCCCACGACCGGCCGCTCGCTCCCCCAGATCATCTGCTGGCCAGGCCCGGCCACGCAGGGGGTGCTGGCGATCAGCTCGTGCAACGCCTGGCCCTGCAGGCTCGCCGGCAGGCCCGCCAGGTGCCAGGCGCCGTCGAGCAAAGCAAAATCAGCCAGGTGCCGCCGCAGCGTATCGCGCGCCGTTTCCAACAGCCGGCCTTGCGCCAACAGGCTACGGCCCAAGGCATCCAGGCGCTGGCCACCCTTGCCAGCCAAGGGTGCCACGGCCGCGGCGTACATGGATGGCTTGCCCGCGGCCAGTGCTTGCTGCAGCAACGACGGTACATCCGGCAGGTGCAGGTCTTCGGGCACCTGCTGCCCGGTCGACAGGTAGTTGAGCCTCAGGCCGTGGCGCATCAGCACATCCAGCGCCGGCCCCAGGCGCGGCGCCTCATCGCACTTGCTGACAATGCAATCGCGCAACGGGCTGCCAGCTGCCAGCGCGGCGCGACAGTAGGTATCCACTACCTCTTCCAGGGTGTCGCCATGGCTGGCGGCATTGAGCACCAGCATCAAGCGCAGCGGCCGGCCGATACGCCCCAGTTGCTGGACCTGGGTGAGCAGGCGCTGGTCGCGCTGGCTCATGCCGACGGTGTCGATGATCACCAGGCGCTTGTCCGCCAATTGCGTCAGCAAGCCCTCCAACGATTCCTCATGACCGAGCGCGTGCACCTCGCCACCCAACAAGCGCGCATAAATGCGCAGTTGCTCATGGGCACCGATACGGAAACTGTCGGTCGTCACCAGCGCCAGGCCCGCAGCGCCATGGCGCATCACGTAGCGGGCGGCCAGCTTGGCGGTGGTGGTGGTCTTGCCCACCCCGGTGGGTCCGACCAAGGCAATCACGCCGCCCTCTTCCAGCAGTCGAGTTTCTTCACTCAACACCGGTAAGCGCGCGGCCATCTGCTGCAGCAAGCTGGCACGATGGCTGTCACTGTCGCCGGGGGGCAATTGGCGCAGTGGCGCCGTCAACTCCTGGGCCAGGCAGTGGCTAAAGCCTGCGCCCAGCAAGTCGGCCAACAGCGGCGCGGTGGGGTCGCTGGGCGGCGGGGCTTCGTGCCGGCGGCCCAGCAAGGTGCGCATCTGTTGCATCTCGCCCAGCAGCAACTGGCTCAAGGCGGCGAAATCGTTGCCGATCGCCGCCGGGCGCGCCGGCGCGGCCGGCTCTGGCGCCTGGCTGGTATATGCGGCCACGGCGTGGCGCGGGCTGATCGCAGCCGGCGCATCCTCCACCAGCGCCAGTATCTCCACGCCCTCGGCAATGCTCTGGCTGGACAGGATCAGCGCATCCTCGCCCAGCGCCAGGCGCACCTGGTGCATGGCTTCGCGGCTGTTGGCCCCTACAAATCGTTGTACGCTCATCAGTTGGCGCCTCCAATCAAGCTGGTCATACGCAAGGTGCGGCCTTCAGGAATCTCGGCCAGGGACATCACCACCAATTGCCTCAGCCGACGGCGTAGGAAACGCGCCAGCAACGGCCGCAATTTGCTCGGCACCACCAGCACCGCCGGCTCGCCATTGAGCTCCTGGCGGGCCAGGGCGATCTCGGTCTGCTGCATCAGGTTTTCCGCCAGGCTCGGCTCCAGGGCACCGCCGCTGGTCACGGCCTGCAGCAGCACCTGCTCCAGGTTGGCGCCCAGGCCGATGGCGCGCAGCTCGGTCTGGTTGGGGAACCATTGCTGCGTGATCGAGCGGCCCAGGGCCACGCGCACCAGCGCGCTCAACTCGTGCACGTCGGCCGGCGGATCGATGCCCGCCTGCTCGGCCAGGGCATCGAGAATGCTGCGCAGATCGCGGATCGAAACGTCCTCTTCCAACAGGTTCTGCAGGATGCGCTGCAAGGTGTTGAGCGACACCAACTTGGGGATCACCTCTTCGATCAGCCCCTTGTTTTCGGCGCCCAGTTTGTCCAGCAACTTCTGCACTTCCACGCGGCCTAGCATGTCCTTGGCATGTTGGTGCAGCAGGTGGTTGAGGTGGGTGGCGGCAACGGTGCTGGCGTCCACCACCGTGTAGCCGAAGATCTGCCCGTGCTCACGCATCGACGGCTCGATCCAGATGGCTGGCAGACCGAAGGCCGGATCGACGATCACCTCGCCCTCCAGCTTGCCGGTCACCTGGCCAGGGTTGATGGCCAGCCATTTGCCGGGGAACAGCTCGCCGCGGCCAACTTCCACGCCCTTCAGGCTGATGACGTAGGTGTGGGCTGGCAGGTCCATCTTGTCGCGAACCCGCACCACCGGCGGCAGGAAGCCCACGTCTTGGGCGAACTTCTTGCGTACGCTCTTGATGCGCACCAGCATCTCGCCCTGCTGGCGGCTGTCCACCAGCGGGATCAGGCGATGGCCCACGCTCAGGGCCAGGGTGTCGACCAGGTTGACGTCGTCCCAACTGGCTTCGCTAGTTTGCGATGCGGCCTTGGGCACCACCTGCTCGGGCGGCGCCAGGGCCTGGGCCTGATCGCGTTTGTGCAACCACCAGCCCAGCCCGCCCAGCAGCCCGGTAAACAACAGGAACACCAGGTTGGGCATGCCCGGCACCAGGCCCAGAAGGCCAATGACCGCTGCGGTGAGTATCAGCACCTGCGGGCGGATGAACAGCTGGCCAATCATCTGCTGGCCAACGTCTTCTTCGGTGTTGACCCGCGAGACCGTGACGCCGGCGGCGATGGAAATCACCAGCCCCGGTATCTGCGCCACCAAGCCGTCGCCGATGGTCAGCATGGTGTAGGTGTGGGCGGCATCGGCGAAGGCCATGCCGTGTTGCAGCATGCCGATGGTCAGGCCACCGATCACGTTGACGCCCATGATCACCAGGCCCGCCATGGCGTCGCCGCGCACGAACTTGCTGGCGCCGTCCATGGAGCCGTAGAAGTCGGCTTCCTGTGCCACTTCCTTACGTCGACGGCGGGCTTCGGGCTCACCGATCAGGCCGGCATTGAGGTCGGCATCGATGGCCATCTGCTTGCCCGGCATGGAGTCCAGGGTAAAGCGCGCGCCCACCTCGGCGATACGCCCGGCGCCCTTGGTGATGACCATGAAATTGATGATCACCAGGATCAGGAACAACGCCATGCCCACGGCGAAGTTACCGCCCACCAGGAATTCACCGAAGGCTTCGATCACCCGGCCGGCGGCGTCGGGCCCCTGGTGCCCTTCCATCAGCACCACGCGGGTAGACGCGACGTTCAGCGACAGGCGCAACAAGGTGGTAAACAGCAGCACCGCCGGGAAGGCCGAGAAGTCCAGGGGCTTTTCGGTGAGCATGCTCACCAGCAGCACCATGATCGCCAAGGCGATGTTGAAGGTAAACAGCAGGTCCAGGACAAAGGGCGGCAACGGCAAAATCATCATCGACAAGATCATGACGATGAGCACCGGCCCGGCCAGCAGCTTCAGATCCTGGCGGGCCAACCAGGAGTCGGGCCCCAGGTATTGAGTGAGAGAATTCATCAGTTCTGCGTTTCCTCGGGGTCCGCGCCCTGCGGGCCGGGCTGGTCCATACCGGGCGGTACCGGCAGGTTTTTCGGTGTAGGGGGCACAACGCCGCCCGCTTCGTTCACCCGCCGCAGGCGTATGGCCCAGGCCACGACCTCGGCCACGGCGGTGTACAGTTCAGTCGGGATTTCCCGGTCCAGGTCCACGTGGAAATACAAGGCACGGGCCAGCGTGGGGGCTTCAAGCACAGGGATGCGATGCTCGGCACCCACCTCGCGAATACGCGCCGCCACGGCATCGGCGCCCTTGGCAATGACTCGCGGCGCGCCCATCTTCTGGTCCTTGTAGGCCAGCGCCACGGCGTAGTGGGTAGGGTTGGTGACGATCACATCGGCCTTGGGCACCTTGCTCATCATTCGCGAGCGCGCCATCAATTGCTGTTGCTTGCGGATGCGCGCCTTGATGTGGGGGTCGCCATCGGTGTCCTTGTGCTCCTGGCGTACTTCTTCCTTGGTCATCTTCAGCTTGGTGGCGTAGCTCCACAGCTGGTAGGGCACGTCCAGGCCGACCACCAGCACCAGCGAGCCGATGATCAGTGCGCACGACACCGCCAGCATGTGCATGGCGCTGGCCACGGCCTGCTCGATGGGCATGCCGGTCAAGGCCAGTAGCGCCTGGGCATGGTCACGCAAGTAGATGACTGCCACGATGCCCACCAGAAACGCCTTGGCCAGGGCCTTGCCCAGTTCGGCCAACACCTGCACCGAGAACATCCGGGCCAGGCCGCTGACAGGGTTCATGCGCGAAAAGTTCGGCTGCAAGGCCTGCAGGGTCACCACCACGCCACCCAGCAGCATCGACGCACCCAGGGCGGTCAGCGCCATCACCAGCAGGAACGGAAATACCGCGAACAAACCGGCCTGGCATTGCGCCCAGGCGGCGCTGAGCATGCGCGAATCGTCGAATGCCTGGGCGCGCTCGAACATCAGCCCCTGCACCATCAACTGGCTGACGCGGTCGTACAGCGGCCCGCCCATGCCCCACAAGGCACCCACACCCACCAGCAGCATCATGAAGGTATTGAGCTCGCGCGAGCGCACGATCTGGCCCTGCTCGCGGGCCTTCTCGATCCGCCTGGGCGAGGCCGCTTCGGTCTTGTCGTCTTTGCTTGTATCGGCCATGGCGGTAGGCGCCTGTGGCGTCCCGTTCGACGTGTGAAGAACGCTATTCTGCGCAGTTGCGCGCCGCCGTGATCGACGGAAAAGAGCAGGCAATCAAGCCCTTATAGGGCGATCACGGCCGGGCCAGAATCTGCTCGGCCACCTGCGGGTCCAGCACGATGATCGCGATGCGCCGGTTGGCCGCATCAAAGGGCTGGGCGTCGTGAAAGCGAATACGATCGGCCATGCCCGACAGGCGCAGCAGTTTGTCGGAGTCCAGCCCGCCGCTCACCAGCTCCTGGCGCGAGGCCTTGGCCCGGTCGGCGGACAGCTCCCAATTGCTGTAGCCCAACTCGCCACCCGCATAAGGGTGGCTGTCGGTGTGGCCGCTGATCTGGATGCTGTTGGGCAGTTCGTTGAGCACCGGCGCGATGGTGCGCAGCAGCGTACGCAGGTAAGGCGCGACCCTGGCGCTGCCTACCTCGAACATCGGCCGTTGCTCGGAGTCGATCAGTTGCAGGCTCAAGCCTTCGGGGGTCAGCTCGATGAGGATCTGCTGGCTCAGGTCTTTTAGCGCCGGGTTCAGCTCGACGGCCGATTGCAGCCGCTCGCGCAGCCGGCCCAGGCGGCGCATTTCCTCGGCCGCAGGCCGTTTGCGCGGGGTATCGACCTGGCTGAATTCGCCCGCCTTGAAGGTGGGCGAGGGCCCGCCGCCGGGGATCACGTTGGTGCTGTTGCTGCTGCGCTCACCCTTACCAAGGGCGGTGAGCAACGGTGTGCTGAAGTAATCGGCGATGGCGTTTTTTTGCGCCTTGCTGGCATTGGACAGCACCCACAGCACCAGGAACAAGGCCATCAATGCGGTCATGAAGTCGGCGAAGGCGATCTTCCAGGCGCCACCGTGATGGCCATGGCTGACCTTGCGGCGCCGGCGAATGATGATCGGGGCATCGCTCATCGGCCTACCGCCGCAAGCGCACCCACCGCAGTGCCACGCACGTGGTGCTCCAACTCCAGAGCCGTGGGCCGCTCGCTGAAATGCAACGCCTTGCGGCCGAACTCCACGGCCAGCATCGGCGGCATGCCTTGCAGGCTGGCCAGCAGGGTCACGCGAATGCAATGCAGCATTTTCAGCGCTTCGGCCACCTGCCGGTCGATACGGCTGGCCAATGGCGCAACCACCCCATACGCCAGATAGATCCCCAGGAAGGTCCCCACCAACGCATGGGCGATCATCTGGCCCATCAGGTCCGGGCCGACGTTCACCGCACTCAACGCCTTGACCACGCCCATCACGGCCGCGACGATACCGAACGCCGGCAAACCATCGGCGACCTTGTTCAGCGCGTCGGCGGGGATGTGCGCTTCGTGCTCGAACTCTTCGATCTCATGCTGCATCAGCTCGTCCAGCTCAAAGGCCTGTATCTGCCCACTGAGGATCAGGCGCAGGTAGTCGGTGACGAAGGTGAGGATCATCGGGTCTTCGAGCAAGGCGGGGTATTCGCTGAACAGCGCACTTTGCCAGGGCTCCTCGATGTCCTTTTCGATGGCCCGCATGCTTTCCCGGC
The DNA here is from genome assembly GCF_023509015.1 of Pseudomonas abieticivorans. Classification (NCBI taxonomy): domain Bacteria; kingdom Pseudomonadati; phylum Pseudomonadota; class Gammaproteobacteria; order Pseudomonadales; family Pseudomonadaceae; genus Pseudomonas; species Pseudomonas abieticivorans. The sequence goes on along the minus strand of NZ_CP094975.1, from coordinate 2,886,476 downwards.
GGGCCTTGCTCAACAGGTTGTAGAGCAGCGCCATCACGTCCAGGTACAGGGCCTTGTCGTAGCGCGTGCTACGACGAAGCCGGCCAACGGTGCCCAAGGTGGCCTTGATCGCCTTGCCGTTGTTGGCCGCGATGAAGGCACCGATGGCGGCGCCGCCGATCATCAACATTTCGGTGGGCTGGTAAAGCGGGCCCAGGCTGCCGCCCGACAGGACGAACCCGCCGAACACCGACAGCACTATGGCGATGAGTCCTAAGGCGATGAGCACAAGCGCTTCCTTTTGCAAACAGGGGTAACCTGCCGAACATCGGCAATGCGGGGGTCAACTTTAACCGCCGCCCGGCAGGCCCCTGTCAGCCGGCTTGTACCTGGTGCTCTTCCTCGGCCTCGCGGCGTTTGAGGGTCTTGCCGGCGCGCGAAGGCGGCTGGCAGATACCGCACACGTAACGCTGTGCCGGCGCATGGGAGTGCGCGACGAAATGCCCGGTGCAGGACGAACAGCAGATCAGCTCGAGCATGTCGCTTTCAAAAAAGCGCACCAGCGTCCAGGCCCGCGTCAGCCCCAGCACCACCTCGCCTTCTTCATCGTGGCCGACCTGCTCCAGATACAACCGATACGCCTTGATGAACGCTTCGATGCGGTCGCAACCGATCTTGGTCAGGCGCTGGTAAATACCGTAGAACAGCGACGAATGAATGTTAGGCAGCCACGTCACGAACCAGTCCGTGGAAAACGGCAGCATGCCCTTGGGTGGCGACACGCCGCGCACTTCTTTGTACAGGCGGATCAACCGGCCACGGCTCAGGCTGGTTTCTACTTCGAGTACCTGCAGGCGCGCACCCAGCTCGATGAGCTCGATGGCCAACTGCACCTGAAACATTTCCTCAACCAGGCTTTTCTCAGACATGCCCGAACCGCGCACGGCCTCCGGCTTCGGCGCTATCAACCGAGGACATCAGCAAAGATGAATGGATCTCTACCAGCCCCAGCTCGCGGGAGTTACCCAGCACCCGGGACAGGCACTCGGCCTCGTCGAATATGGGCCGGCACACCAGTTGGTTGATCCGAGCCAATTGCGTCAGTTGCTTGCTGGTCAAGTCCACCAGCAAATTGGCCATGCCTTCACTGAGCTTGAGGCGGAACATCGCCGTCGCGCGGTCTTTGCGCAACAAACGCTGCACCAGCAGCAAGTAGGAAAAATTCAGATCCTGTATATCTTCCAGACCTCTATCGGCATTTGACACTTTGCTTCCCCCCCCAAATGAAATACGGCAACTTGCGACAACCCGTCGCACTTAACTCAAACTTCCGGGCGTGCGACTGCGCGCAGTGTCGGCCGGTTATGGCTCGGCGCCCGATAGGCCTGGCTTTGCCCGCTTTTGAGCCGGGCCGACACAATCAATGCCCCCAGTTGGCTCTGCCGTTCGGCCAGGCATTTGCGCACCTCAACCTCTCGATCAAGAATCTGTTTGAGCAGCTCGAACTTGCGCTGGCGGTGAGGCTCATCCAGGTGCACACCACTTTCTTCACGCCGCAGGGTTTCTTCATCGATCAACCCCTGGGACTTGAGCTCCATTATTTCTGCCCAGTCGCCCTTCAACGCACTTTCATGCATGCGTTGCGATTGCACGAGCAACCGCTCGTAGGACTCAATCACCTGCTCCTGCGCCATCGCCTACCTCCCCCTCTACCTGAGGCCCGATCTGTCGCCAGGCGGAGCCAATGTTTTCGAGCAGACTCGCTGCAACGTCCAGGGCCTGCTCGTCGTTATTCAGGCTGGCCCGCAGCAACAGGCGAACCACGGTGTCGTAGAGCTGGTCCAGGTTGGCCGCCACCTCGCCGCCCCGCTCCTTGTCCAGTGAACCACGCAACCCCCGGCTGACAATGTTCACGGCCTTGGTAATGGCCTTGCCCTTGCCGGCCATGTCACCCGCCTGCATATGCAGCCGGGCCATGCGGATGGCTGCCTGGTAGCTGTCAAACAGCATGACAATCCGCTGATACGGCGATGCGGCGAGGATGCCGCTTTCCACCCCCACTTTTGCGTAGGCCTTCGCTCCGCGCATTCCACTCACAACCGCCACTCCCACTCATTCCGGATCACGAATCACTGCTCAATGCATCAAACTGGGTGGTCAGGTAATCGGCCGTCGAGTCGAGCGTGGCGATCAGCGTGTCGAGCGCGGTGAACTGCTCGGTGTAGCGGTCCATCATGCTGTCGATGAACGCCTGCTTCTCTTCGTACTTGACCTCGAGTTCTTCCAGTTGGGTTTCCAGGCCATCGGTCTTGGACACGATCAGGCCATCGTCTTCATCCAGGTAGGTGTCCAGGTCCGCTGCCATCTGCGTGGCAAAGCCTTCGACATCATCGGTGCCGATGAAAAACTCGGAGACCGCCGAGGGATCGCTGGTCACCGCCTCTTCCAGGTCGTCGTCATCGATGGACAAGGTGCCGTCCACGCCCAAGGTCACACCCAGTTGCGACAGGTAGCTGTAGGTACCGCTGGAGATCGAGTTATACAGATCCTGGCTCAACTGGCTGTCGATACGGCGAGTGGTAGAGTCGCCGATCAAGGTGCCAGCGGTGTCGTCTTCACTGTCATAGGCCGTCAGTGTGTCGATGGTTTCGGCGTAGGAGTTATAGGCGTCGACAAAATCGTTGATCGCATCGATGATCGAATCGGTGTCCTGGGATACGGTCAGGGTCGAGGTGCCCTCGGCAGTCAGGCTCAGGGTCACGCCTTGCAGCGCTTCTTCCACCGTATTGCTCTGGCTGGTCACGCTCAAGCCGTTCACCGTCAGCTGCGCATCGGCGGCCGCGACCGTTTCAGTCATGGCGTTGCTGTCACTGTCGGCATCGTAGCCAAACAACGAGGCGGCATCGCCATCGCCGCTATAGGTCACGGTCATGGCCGACTCGGTACCGGTGGACGTCGAGGTCAATACCAGCCGGTAGGGGGTGTCGCTGCCATCGTTGACGATGGAGGCCGTGACCGAGCCACCGGCGTCGTTGATCGCGTCGCGAATGCCTTCCAGGGTGTTGTTGGATGACGTCAGGTCGATGCTGATCGACTCGTCGTCGCCGATATCGATGGTCAGGGTGCCGGTGCCCAACGCCGTGGTCTTGTCGGCCACTCCGTCGGTGGCCAGGGTTTGTGCGGCGGCCAGTTGGCTGACGACCACGGTATAGGTACCCGCCACCGCATCGCTGGTGACCGCTGCCGTGGCGCCAGTGCCGCTGACGCTGCTGGTCATGCCGTCGTAGGTATCGGGGTCAGTCAGCGTCTCGATGGCGGTCTGCAACGATGTCAGGGCGCTGGTCAAAGTACCGTAGGCGGTGATCTCGGTATTGATCTCGTCTTCTTTGGTTTCGATCGGCGTCAGGTAACTGGCCTCTGCCGACTCCTCCAGACTATCGAGGATCGTATCCAGGTCCAGCCCCGACCCCACGCCCAAAGAGGTGATGGTCCCGCTGGAAGAGGTAGAAGTAGTGGAAGTGGTCGTCGTCATATAGTCCTCACGGGCCCTCAGCCTTTAAGGGAGGCCAATCAAAAAACACATCAGTACACACTCAGCATGTGTAAAAACGCAGAGGAAATCGGCAGCCGAATATAAAACTTTAATCACGCAAGTCTATTTATTTTTCACGTAACACCTTTTAAACAAAGGCTTTTTTTAAATTAATCGACGAGTTTACGGCCAATGAAAACGGCACTTCCTTTATATTTCTACGTGATAAGGTGGTTACATATCAAATAGCCATCACTGCAGCCATCAGGGAAACCCTTAGTTCATTCCTGAATTTTTTTTCATCCTTGTTAAAACGTATCCTGCTGAACACATACCGGTACTTTGTGGCTGTTAAACAGCACTAAAATCTACACTTGCATGGCCATCACATCCTTATAGGCAGTGACTAACCGGTTGCGTACCTGCACACCCATCTGGAAGCTCACCGAGGCTTTCTGCATGTCCACCATTACGTCATTGAGCGATACATCCGGGCTGCCTGCCTGGAAGGCATTGGAGTGGCTGTTGGCCGTGTGCTGCAGTTGATTGATGCGCTTGAGCGAGGCCTGCAACTCCCCCGAAAAGCCGCCCATCGCGTTGCTGTCTGCTGCCGAAGTGGTACTTCTCTGGGACTGGGCCGCCAGCAGGTTCAGTTGCTGCAGGGCTGACTGGAGGGCAGACGTGTTCATGGGCGTGGGCGTCCTGTAAAAAAAGGTGAGCAAGCGGATACGCAAAAGGTTAACAACCTGCCCGACACCGACAAGCAACCAATTGGCTACAAAAGCCGTGGCTTTTCCGGCCTTTAGTCCGGGGCTGGGTCGAGATAATAGGCGCCCTGCCAACACTGCTACCGGACTGCGCTATGCCTTTTGTACCGCCCCTACCCTCGCCTGCGAGGTGCGTGTGAGTAACGCGGCCCAAGGGAAAGCCTCCCCGAAAGTCACCCCCGCCCCCGCCAAAAGCAACCCGTTCGAGCCGTTGCTCGCGCGCTTGCGTGGCCAGCCGCTGCCCCTGCTGCTGGGCGGCGCGGCAGCCATTGCGCTGATCGTGGCCCTGGCCCTGTGGGCGCGCGAGCCCGAGTACCGCGTGCTGTTCTCTAACCTGAGCGAAAATGATGGCGGCCAAATCATTGCCGAACTGGAAAAGCGCCAGGTGCCCTACCGCTTGAGCGAAGGCGGGCATGCCGTGCTGGTCCCGGCTGCACAGATGAATACCTTGCGCCTGCAACTGGCCGAACAAGGCCTGCCCAAGGGCGGCAACATCGGCTTCGAGCTGATGGACAAGCAAGCCTTCGGCGTCAGCCAGTTCACCGAGCAGCTCAACTACCAGCGCGGCCTGGAAGGCGAATTGGCGCGCACCATCGAGTCCTTGGGGCCAATCGCCAGTGCCCGCGTGCACTTGGTGATGGCGCGCCAATCGGTGTTTATCCGCGAGCGCGAGCCGGCCCGCGCCTCGGTGCTGCTCAACCTGCAACCGGGCCGCGAACTGGGCCAGAGCCAGGCCAGCGCGATTGCCCACCTGATTTCCTCCAGCGTCGCCGACCTGAGCATCGACGGCGTGACCATCGTCGACCAGAACGGCCGCCTGCTGTCCCAGAGCCGTGGCGACAACAACGGCCTGGACGGCTCGCAACTGACCTACGTGCGCGACGTGGAACGCTCTTATCAGCGGCGCATCGAAGACATCCTGACACCGCTGCTGGGCACCCAGAACGTACACGCCCAGGTCGTCGCGCAGGTTGATTTTTCCAGCCGCGAAAGCACCGCCGAACGCTACGAGCCCAATCAGGACCCCAACCAGGCGGCCGTGCGCAGCAAGCAAGTGAACGAGAACCTGGCTGGCAACGACGAGCCCGCCAAAGGCGTGCCCGGCGCGCTGACCAACACCCCGCCCAACCAGCCCGCCGCGAGCAAGGCAACGACACCGGCCAAGCCAGCAGACACCACCACCGCCAGCGACAGCGAAGGCCAGAGTAAGACCGGCGCCCGTGCCCTGCACAGCGAGCGCATGATCAACTATGAAGTCGACCATAGCGTGGAACACGTCAAGCAGAACCAGGGCGAGATCCGCCGCCTGACCAGCGCCGTGGTCGTCAACTACCGCACCGTGCTCAAGGACGGCAAGCCCACCCAGGAGCCGCTGACCAGCGAAGAGCTGGCGAACATCGACAACCTGGTGCGCCAGGCCATGGGCTTCACCGAAAACCGCGGCGACCAGCTCAAGGTGATCAACAGTCCGTTCGTGGCCGAAGACACCGGCACCGTGGAAATGCCTTGGTGGCGCACGCCTGAGTTCTACAGCCTGGCCATGAGCCTGTCGCGCTACTTGCTGGTGGCCTTCATCGCCCTGCTGATCTGGCTGGTGCTGCTGCGCCCGATGCAGCGCCGCCACGCACAAATCCTCAAGGCCGCCGAAGCCGGCGAACCTGGCGACCCACTCGCCCAGGGCGTAGCCGGTAGTGAAGGCCAGGCGCCGCGCAACAAGGCCGCCGGCTACGAGCAGAACATGAAACGCCTGCGGGAGATCTCCACCGAGGATCCGCGGCTGATCGCCATGATCATCAGGGGCTGGATGAAAAAAGATGACAAGTAAAATGACCGGCACACGCCGCAGTGCCATCCTCTTGCTGTCCTTGGAAGCCGACGATGCCGCCGAGGTGTTCAAGTTGCTGCCCAGCCAGGACGTGGAAGGCATCAGTATGGAGATGGCCCGGCTCAGCCAGGTGTCGCACGAAGAAATGCGCCAGGTGCTCGAAGAGTTCATGGACGAGACCGACCAGTACGCGGCCATCAACATCCAGTCCAGCGATCATATCCGCGCGGTACTGACCAAGGCCCTGGGCAGCGAACGCGCCGCCAGCCTGATCGACGACATCCTGGAATCCAACCAGGGCGGCTCGGGCATCGACAAGCTCAACCTGATGGAAGCCTCTATGGTGGCAGAGATGATCCGCGAGGAGCACCCGCAGATCATCGCCACCATTCTGGTGCACTTGGACCGGCACCAAGCCTCGGACATCCTCGAGCTGTTCGACGAGCGTCAGCGCAACGACATCATTTTGCGTATCGCCACGTTCAGCGGCGTGCAACCGGTGGCGCTGCAGGAGCTGACCGAAGTGCTGGGCGGCATGCTCGACGGCCAGAACCTCAAACGCAGCAAGATGGGCGGCGTGCGCACCGTGGCCGAGATCCTCAACCTGATGAATTCGGCTCAGGAAGAGTCAGCCATCCAGACCCTTCGCGCGCACAACGAAGACCTGACGCAGAAGATCCTCGACGAGATGTTCCTGTTCGAGAACCTGCTGGAGATTGACGACCGCGGCATCCAGATGATCCTCCAGGAAGTCGACACCAACTCGCTGTCGATTGCCCTCAAGGGCGCGCCGAGCGCCTTGCTGGATAAGTTCCTGGCGAACATGTCGCAGCGCGCCTCGCAAATGTTCCGCGAAGACATGGAGGCCCGCGGGCCAACGCGCATGTCGCAAGTGGAAGCCGAGCAGAAGGTTATCCTGCAAGTGGTGCGGCGCCTGGCTGACAACGGCATCATCGTGACCGGCAATGGAGACGATTCCTATGTCTGACGACCAGCCCTGGCCCGGCGGCCCGGCGCGCTGGCAACCTTGGCACATGGCGCCCCTGGACCGCGAGCCACCCTTGCACATCGAGCCCGACGCAGCCCAGGCCGAAGCCCTGCGCAAGCGTGCGTTCCAACGCAAGCTGGAACTGCAGGCGCTGCGTGACAAGGCGCGCCAGCAAGCCCAGCGCCAGGGCCACGAAGCCGGCTTTGCGCTAGGCCGCGACGAAGGCTACGCCCAGGGCCTGGAGCAGGGCCATGTAGACGGCGAGGCCGCGATGCAGGCACAGATCCAACTGGCCCTGGCACCCTTGCTTGCGCTGTGCCAAAGCTTCGACCAGGCGCTCAAGGGCCTGGACGGCGCGATCCTTGGGCAACTGGTGGAGCTGGCCATGGCCACTGCCCGGCAAATTGCCGGCGACGCCTTGGTCGCCAAACCCGAGCACGTATTGGAGCGGGTACGCGCATTGCTGCAACACGACCCCGCACTGACCGGCAAGCCGCGCCTGTGGCTACACCCCGAAGACCTCGACACCGTGCGCAACGCCCTGGGTGAAGCCCTGGCCGAAGCTGGCTGGAGCCTATGCGCCGACGCAGGCCTGGCCCGCGGTGGCTGTCGGGTAGCCAGCGCGAGTGGCGAGTTGGACGCCAGCCTGGAAACAACCTGGGCGAGCATCCAGCACAGCACCGAGCAAGCACTGCGCGGCGAGCTGTTGCCATGACCGCCTACGTGCAGCGCTGGCAGCGGGCATTGGGCACCTTGCAGCGCGACATCCAGCAGGGCCCCCGGCAGGTGGCCAGCGGCCGTATCGTGCGGGCCACCGGCCTGGTGCTCGAAGCCGTAGGCCTGTCGGTACCACTGGGCGGCGCCTGCCGTATCGAGCTCAATGCCCACGAGCAGGCCGAAGCCCAAGTGGTGGGCTTTGCCGGTGACACCCTGTACCTGATGCCCCTGGAAGAGCTTAGCGATCTGCAGCCCGGTGCCCGGGTTTTTGCGCTGGGCGAACGCCAGAGCGATGGCAGCGTGGCGCGGCGCTTCCCTTTGGGCCAGGCATTGATGGGCCGCGTGCTGGATGCCCGTGGCCAGCCGCTGGACGGCAAGGGGCCACTGCTCGACGTGACCCAGGGCAGCCTGCACAGCGCACCGCTTAACCCGCTCAAGCGCGCGCCCATCGACCGCCAGATCGACGTGGGCATCCGCGCCATCAATGCCCTGCTCAGCGTCGGCCGCGGCCAGCGCCTGGGCCTGTTTGCCGGCTCAGGCGTGGGCAAGTCGGTATTGCTGGGCATGATGGCGCGCTACACCCAGGCCGACGTGATCGTGGTTGGCTTGATCGGCGAGCGGGGCCGCGAGGTGCAGGACTTCATCGACAACATCCTTGGCGACGAAGGCCTGGCCCGTGCCGTGGTGGTCGCCGCGCCAGCCGATACATCGCCGCTGCAACGCTTGCAGGGCGCGGCCTACGCCACCCGCGTGGCAGAAGACTTTCGCGACCAAGGCAAGGACGTGCTGCTGATCATGGACTCCCTGACCCGCTACGCCATGGCCCAGCGCGAAATTGCCTTGGCCATTGGCGAACCGCCGGCCACCAAAGGCTATCCGCCGTCGGTATTTGCCAAGCTGCCCAAGCTGGTGGAACGCGCCGGCAACGGGCCGCCCGGGGGCGGCTCGATCACCGCGTTCTACACCGTGCTCAGCGAAGGCGATGACCAGCAGGACCCAATCGCCGACTCGGCACGGGCGATCCTCGATGGGCACATCGTGCTGTCACGCACCCTGGCCGAAAGCGGGCACTACCCGGCCATCGACATTGAGGCCTCGATCAGCCGGGCCATGACCGCCATCGTCAGCGACGCGCAGCAGCGCAAGGCCCAGCAATTCAAGCAAGTGCTGTCCAAGTACCAGCGTAACCGCGACCTGATCAGCGTGGGCGCCTACGCGGCCGGGCACGATCCATTGCTGGACCGTGCCGTGCAGCTCAACCCACACCTGGAGCGCTTCCTGCAGCAACGCATCCAGGACCGTGCGGGCCTGGACGACACCCTGCAGGCGCTCAACCTGCTGTTCCCGGGCAAATGACGTTCATCTTGCGAGGCACCTGACACCCCATGCCCACTTCCTCCCTCGACCTGCTCACGGAACTGGCCCGCAAGGCCCAGGACGCCGCCGCCCGCACCCTGGCCCAACAGCGCCTGGCCCTGCAACAGATCAACAGCCAGTTGCAGACCTTGCAGCAGTACAACCAGGAATACCGCCAGGCCCTGCAGCAAAAGCTGCACAAGGAAGGCATGACCCCGGCCAGCCTGGCCAACTACCGCGCCTTCCTGGCCTCCCTGGACCGCGCGGTGGACCGTGCCAGCCAGAGCCTGATCACCAAGCAGGGCGAGATCGACAAGAGCCAGCTCAACTGGCAGGCGCAATGGCGCAAGACCCACGCCTACCAGACCCTGGCCCAACGCCGCGCCGCTGAGACCCAGCGCCTGGCCAACCGTACCGAGCAGCGCCACAGCGACGAGCTCAGCGCCCGCATGCAGCAACAACCCGGCGCCTTCGCCACCACTTGCGACCCAAGCCTGTAAGGGGCCCCGATGGACATCACCGCACTACTGGGCGCCACGCCGGCCACCCCCGCCCCCGCCCCCGGCCCTGCTGGCAGCGAAACCGAAGGCGCAGCATTTGCCCAGACACTGAACGAAGCCAACGAGCGCCTGGCCAGCGCCGATGTAACGGCCGAACTGCCCGTGATGGCCGAGCCCACGCTGACGACTACCGTAACGCCAACAACCGTCAGCGTCGCAGCCAAGGTCACGGAGCCAGCCGTGCCAGCGCCGACCCTGGCCAGCACCATCGAGACACCAGTGGTCATCGCCGAACCGGTTGCAACACCGCTGCCGACCTTGCCACCGGACATACCGGTACAAACAGGACAGGCCGCCGAACCCCAAGCACCCGAGAGCACCCTGGGCGAGATGCCCCTGGACCTGCCAGCCGTGACCACGGACGCCACAGACCCGGCGCCCGCCGAACACGATGACCCGCTGCAGCACATCCGCCAGCGCATGCACCTGATCGACACCGCCGGCAGCCCCGATGCCTCGGCCAGCGTCGCCGCCCAAACGTACGTGCCACAGGCCGCCCCGGCAACACCGGTCAGCGCCGACGCCACGCCCGAGGCCCTGGCGGTAACTGCACCGCGCTCAACTGCCCTGGTCAAGGTCGACAGCAAGGCCGATACCCAAGCGGACACAGACGACAGCGTCAACACGCCCAGCACCGAGCCAGTCGTCGAAGTGGTCGCGCAAGCCAGCGTGGCCGCGGTGCAGCCCCAGGCCGACGACGCCAACGCCGACAGCGATGCGCCGAGCGAAGACACCCCCGACAACCTGGTGAGTTTTCCCGCCTGGAGCCCCGTCTCATCGGCCACTGCGAGCCCCGTCAGCAGCATGCAAAGCAACCTCACGCTGAACGCCGCGATCGGCACCGACGCCTGGCAAAGCGGCCTCAGCCAACAGGTACTGGGCCTACACCAACGCGGCGAAAAACAGGTCGACCTGCAGTTGCACCCCACCGACCTGGGCCCCTTGTCGATCAGCCTGAAACTGGACAGCACCGGCACCCAGGCCCAGTTCGTCGCCGCCCACGCCAGCGTGCGCGCCGCGGTCGAGCAGGCCATCCCGCAACTGCGCGAGAGCCTGGCCGCGCAAGGCATCAGCCTGGGGCAAACCTCGGTCAGCGACCAGCCATCCCGCCAGCAGGCGCAGAGCCAACCGGGCTGGCGCGATACCCAGGCCAGCGACGAAGACAGCGAAAGCGCCGCCGAGGTGGTGCCTGCCAGCCGGCCGCTGTCGACATTGGTGGATGTGTACACCTGATAACCGCATGCCGCGCCCTCGGCCAATCAAAACCCCAAGATACGGCCCATTGCCGCGCCTTATCGGGCCATGGGCGCCAGGTAGCAATGGTCATACTCGTGGCTTGTCTGATAGCCCCCCAACACGAAGACGCCGGCGATGAGCACGACCCGCAAGACCCCCTGGTTGCTGATGAGCCTGTTCATTCTGCTGATGGCAGCGGGCAGCGCCGCCGGTACCTGGTACTACTTCAACAATGTCGAGCGCAGCGAGGCCGCCAAGGTACCCGAGGCACCGGCCATGGTGAACATTGCACCGCTGACCGTGAACCTGCAGAGCGCCCAGCATGAGCAGCGGCTGTTGTACGCAGGCTTTGCCATTAGCGTGGGCAACAAGGCCACCCAGGACTTCCTGCAGCCCTACGTACCACAACTGCGCAGCGAGCTATTCAAGCTGCTGGGCGAGCAGGACAGCAGCCAGCTGATGACCAGCGAAGGCAAGACGGCCCTGGCGGCCAAGGTACTGACACTGGTACGCAAGCCGCTGACAACACCGCAACCCGAGCTTTCCATACTCGACGTCCTATACACCGACTTCATCGTGCAATAGCCCATGCCCATAGAAGACCTGTTGTCGCAGGAAGAGATCGATACCCTGCTCAAAGGCGTCAGCGGCGACGATGAATCGCCTGCCGCGGCCCGCGAAACACCTCCAGACGTGCATATCCGGCCTTACGACCCGGCCACCCAGCACCGGGTGATCCGCGAGCGCCTGCATGCCCTGGACATCATCAACGAACGCTTTGCCCGGTACTTTCGCATGGGCCTGTTCAACCTGATCCGGCGCAGTGCCGACATCACCGTGGACAGCGTGCGCTACCAGAGCTTCAGCGAGTTCTCGCGCCATGTGCCGGTGCCCACCAACATCAACCTGCTGGCGATGAAACCGCTGCGCGGCACGGTGCTGACCGTGTTCCCGCCCAACCTGGTGTTCATGGTGGTGGACAACCTGTTCGGTGGCGACGGGCGCTTCCTGGCCAAGTCCGAGGGGCGTGAATTCACCCGCACCGAGCAACGCATCATTCGCCGCCTGCTGAGCCTGGCCGTGGATGCCTACCAGGATGCCTGGCGCTCGGTGTACCCGCTGGAAATCGAATACCTGCGCTCGGAAATGCAGGCCAAGTTCGCCAACATCACCAGCTCGCCCAACGAAATCGTGGTCAACACCACCTTCCACCTGGAAGTCGGCAACCTGGCCAGCGACTTCAACATCGTCATCCCCTACCTGATGATCGAGCCCCTGCGCCAACTGCTCAACGGCCCACTGACCGACAGCGACCCGGAGGCCGAACGCCTGTGGAACAAAAAGATGGCCGGCGAAATCACCCAGTCGCACATCGAACTGGTGGCCGATTTTACCGAGATCGACACCAGCATTGGCCAGGTCATGGCACTGAAAGCAGGCGACGTGCTGCCCATCGAATTACCGGAAAGCATTCTGGCCCGGGTCGATGGCGTGCCCGTGATGACGTGCGAATACGGTAGCCAGAACGGCCAATGCGCCCTGCTAGTAAAAGACCTGATCGACCACTCCGCTGCCACTGGCCCGACCGTCGGCAGATTCGTCAAGGGCCCCGTGCCCACTGCCAAGGACCCCGCCCATGACTGACCCAAACACACCCGAGCCGAACAACCCCGAAGAAGCCGCGCTGGCAGACGAATGGGCCAGTGCCCTGTCCGATCAGGCCGACGACGGCGCCCTGGAAGACGACCCATGGGCCAGCGCCCTCGCCGAGCAGGAAGCGGCAGTGGAGGAACAACTCCAGGAAACCCCGCAGCGCCCGGCACCCAAGGTGTTCAAGCCGCTAACCGGGCAGCCGGGCGGCGGCACCCTGCGCGACCTCGACATGATCATGGACATCCCGGTCAAGATGAGCGTCGAACTGGGCCGCACGCGCATCACCATCAAGCAGTTGCTGGAACTGGCCCAAGGCTCAGTAGTGGGCCTGGATGGCCTGGCGGGCGAGCCCATGGACATCCTGATCAACGGCTACCTGATTGCCCAGGGCGAAGTAGTGGTGGTGGATGAAAAATACGGCATCCGCATTACCGAGATCATCACCCCCTCCGAACGCGTGCAGAAGCTCAACCGATGAACAGCCCCGACAGCCTGCTTGGCCTGGCCTTGCTAGGCAAGACGGCATTCGCCTTTGCCCTGGTGGTGGCCAGCATCCTGTTTTGTGGCTGGCTGGCCAAACGTCTCGGCCCGCAGCGGGTGCGGCCCGGCCAGCACCTTCGGTTGGTGAGCAGTACCTCGCTGGGCCAGCGCGAGCGCGTGGTTATCGTGCAGGTACAGGACAAATGGCTGGTGTTAGGCGTTACTGCGCAACAGGTCAGCGCCCTGAGTGAACTGCCGGCACCGGCCCTGCCTGAGCCGGCCCAGCCCTTGCCACCGCGCTTTGCCGATCGCCTGGCCACGGCCCTGAAACAGCGGCTGCAGCACGACCGGGACGCCTCATGAAAACGCGCCTTACGCCCGCCCGCTGGCTCGCCCTGGCACCGCTGCTGATCACCCTGCTGCTGGGCCTGACCGGCACCGCGCACGCCCAGGGCCAAGGCCTGGCTGCTTTCACCAGCGCACCCCTGGCCGACGGCAGCCAACAATGGTCGCTGAGCCTGCAAACCTTAGTGATGCTCAGCTCGATGGCATTCTTGCCAGCCCTGCTGCTGATGATGACCGGCTTCACCCGCATCATCATCGTGCTGGGCCTGCTGCGCACCGCGATCGGTACCACCTCGGCACCACCCAACCAGGTGCTGCTGGGGCTTGCGCTGTTCCTGACGTTCTTCGTGATGTCGCCGGTGCTGAATAAGGCCTACACCACTGCCTGGGTACCCTTCTCGCAAAACCAGATTGGCATGGAGCAGTTGCTCGACACCGGCAGCCAGCCGTTCCGCAGTTTCATGCTGGCGCAGACCCGGCAAACCGACTTGGCGCTGTACGCACGTATCGCCCAGGTCGACGACCTGGAAGGCCCCGAGCAGGTGCCCATGCGCATCCTGATGCCGGCCTTTGTCACCAGCGAATTGAAAACCGCATTCCAGATCGGCTTCAGCATTTTCGTGCCGTTCCTGATCATCGACCTGATCGTCGCGAGCGTGCTGATGGCCCTGGGCATGATGATGGTGCCGCCGGCGACCATCTCCCTGCCGTTCAAGCTGATGCTGTTCGTGCTGGTGGACGGCTGGCAACTGCTGCTGGGCTCCCTGGCCCAAAGCTTCTACCCCTGAACCCCTGCGACGGAGCATTACGATGACGCCGGAAATGGTCATGGATCTGGCCTACAAAGGCATGCGCGTGACGCTGTTCGTGGCCGCCCCGCTGCTGCTGACAACCTTGGCCGTGGGCTTGCTGATCAGCCTGTTCCAGGCCGCCACCCAGATCAACGAATCGACCCTGTCGTTCATCCCCAAGATCATCGGTATCTGCGCGGTACTGGTGATCGCCGGGCCCTTGATGATGGATACCTTGCTGGACTTCACCCGCGACCTGCTCACCCACCTGCCGCGCATGGTCGGCTGAGGCCGTGCTGGCGATCAGTTCGGGCGAGTTGCAGCATTGGCTGGCGATGTTCTTCTGGCCGCTGTGCCGCATCGCGGCGTTTTTGATGAGCGACCCGCTGCTGGGCCATACCAGCATTCCCAACACGGTGAAAATCAGCTTCGCAGTGCTGCTCAGCGTCTTGCTGGCCCCCGTGTTGCCGCCTATGCCGGACGTGGCGGTGGCCTCTTGGGAAAGCCTGGGCATTGTCGTGGAACAGCTGTTGATTGGCGCCAGCTTGGGCATGGTAATGCGCGTGACCCTGGCCGCCGTGGAGATGGCCGGGGAAATCTGCGGCATGCAGATGGGCCTGGCCTTCGCCAGCTTCTACTCGGCCGAAAGCAACACCAATACCATGGTGCTGTCACGCTTGCTGAGCATGACCACTTTGCTGATGTTCCTGGCTTTGGACGGCCACCTGCTGGTATTGCAGTTGCTGGCCAGCACCTTCCAGACCTTGCCCATCGGCAACCTGCGTTTCGACCCCTCGTCCTGGCAGATGGTCGCTCGCTACGGCAGTCACATATTCCTCACCGGCCTGTTGCTAGCGCTGCCCATGGTCGCCGCGCTGCTGATGATCAACCTGGCCATGGGCATCCTTAACCGCGCCGCGCCCCAACTCACGGTATTCGCCGTGGGCTTCCCGGTCACCCTGAGCACTGGCCTGGTGCTGCTGATGGCGCTGACCGGGCACCTGGGCCACTTTATCGGCCTGCTGCTCAACGAGTCGCTGCACTTCATGCAAATGCTGGTCGAGCACATGATCGCGCCGACCTGAGCCGCCGTCAGATGTAGTCGAACAGGCTCATGTCCTGAACGCTGGCGAAGGTTTGCTGGGCCGCCTGCAGTGCCACTTGCAGCGAGGTGTAGGTGGATACCGACTCGGTGTAGTCGGCGTCGGTCAGGTCCGACAGCCGCGTGGCGTACGTCAGCGCCATGGAGTCGCCCACCGTGTCCAGCACATCCAACTCGTTCATGCGCGTGCCCACCGAAGTGCGCACGGTCAGAACGTTGTCCAAGGCGTTATCCAGTTCGCGGCTGCTGGTGGACAGGGTGTTGGCCAAGGCGGCGGCAGCCGTGTCGTCGTCCGAGGTGGGCGTGTTGAGCGCCGCGATGACGTTGGCCAGGGTGGTGAACAGGTTGGGCTCGGCGTCGGCGGCGGCACTCACGCTGATGCTGTCACCGTCTGCCGGCGCGCCTTCCAGGGTCAGCGACAGGCCGTTGATTTCCAGGGTATCGCCCGACTCGTAGGCAACTGCATCGCCGCCATCGATGCTGTAGGTGGCCACGCCATCGTCGTCCACGGCAAAGGTCAGGGTGAACCCGGTGCCATAGTTGGCGTCGCTGGTGTCGGTGATGTCCGGGCCATCGAAGGTCACGGTGCCGGTGTTGTCGCTGGCGGCCGTGGCCAGGAAGCCGGCCGAACTGCCCACGCTCATGAACACCGTGGCGCCGTTGTCGCCCGTGGCCATGCTAGTGGTTGCGCTGACCTGCTGGCTCACCACGTTGTCATCACCCTGGTAGACGACGTTGCCGTCGGCGTCCTCGGTGAAGGCCTGGCTCTGGGTCTGGTAACCGGAAAAGATGTAATTGCCGCTGCTGTCGGTGGTGTTGCTCAGCGACACCAGGGTGTCGTAGATCCCTTGCAGCGAAGTGGCGATGGATGCCCGGTCTTCATCGCTGAGGGTGCCGTCGCCCGCCTGGATCAGCAGGGTCTTGGCACTGACGATGGCGTCACTGATGCTGTCCAGGGTGGTTTCTTCGGTGGCCAGCGAACTGCTGACCGTGCTGCGGGTGTCGGCGTATTGATCGTTGAGCGCCGAGGCCTGCTGCACTGCCACGGCCTGGGACGCTGCCGAGGAGTCGTCCGAGGGGTTAACCACCCGCTTGCCACTGGACACCACGTTGCTGGCGTCCAGGTAGGCGCTCTCCTGGGTGAGCATGTTGTTCAGGCCAGTGGTGTACACCGTCGAGGTACTGATGCGCATGCTGCTATCTCCTTGCCGGTCAGGCGTCGAGGCCAAGTATGGTGTCGAGCACCGTGGAGCCCACTTCGACGATTTTCGCGCAGGCCTGGTAATAGGCCTGGTAGCGCACCAGGTCCGCGGCCTCTTCATCCAGGTTCACGCCCGACGAGGACGACTGCAGGGTGGTCAATTGTTCGGTGACGCTGGTCTGGGAGTCCAGTTGGGTACTGATCGAGCTGGTGGTGCTGCCGATGTCGTTGACCAGCGAGGCATAGGCTTCGCTCAAGGTCGACGAACCACCGACAAGGTCCTGGTTCTGCAGGTCGAGCATCAGCAGCGCGACACTGTTGTCGCTTTCGCCGCTGGTGGTACCGGCGGCGATCAACGAGGGGTCATCGATGACCGTGGTCAAGCTGCTGGCCGCGTTGCTCAATGGCTTGATCAGGAAGCTGTCGCCGTCGGCGGCGGTTCCGCTGATGCTCACGCTCAGGCCGCCGAAAGTCAGGGTACCCGCCGTGGCGTCGTAAGTGGCGTCCACGGCCTCGCCCGTGGAGGCGTCGGTCACGCTGTAGCCATCGCTGTCCGAGTAGCTGACGGTGTAGTTGCTGGTGGTCAGGTCGCTGATGTCATCGGAAAAGGTCGCGCTCAGGCTGGCACTGCCGGTGTTATCGGCATCGCTGTAGATCACCGGGTCCGCCACGGAGAAGAATGCCGTGCCGGTATCGCCGTTGAGGTCCACGCCGCTTTCCTGCAAGGCGTTGAACGATACGGCGAGGGCCACGGCCATTTGCCCCAGGGCATTTTGCGCGGTGCTCAGAGTGTCGTTCTGGAAGCTCAGCAGGCCGCCCAGGGTGCCGCCGGTAATGGTCAAGTCCGCCAGCGAGGTGACATTGCCCGCCGCGTCCACGTAGCTGACGGTGGTCTGCTCGGGGTCGCTGGACGACGCCGTGGCCACCAGCTCCGAGCTCTTGGAGCCGGACACCAGCGACAGGCCGTTGCTCAGGCTGACGCTGTAGCTGCCGTTGTCTTCTTCGGTGACGTCGACATCGACCAGGGCACTGAGCGAGGTAACCAGGGCGTCACGTTGGTCAAGCAAGGTATTGGCGGCGCTGTCGCTGACGCTGCCCAAGTTGCTGATTTGTTTGTTCAGGCTGGCAATCTGGCTGGTCAGGTCGTTGACCTGGTCCACCGAGTCACCGATCTGGTCCGAAACGCTGCTTTGCATATCGTCCAGGTAGCTGCCCAGCAGGTTGAACTGCGAGGTCAGGGTTTCGGCCGAGCCGATCACTTCTTCGCGGGTGGCGGAGTCGCCGGCGTCGGAGGTCAGGGTTTGCAGCGACGAGAAAAAGTCCTGCATCAGGGTGTCCAGGTCCGAGGTGCTGTCACTGAGCAGGTCATCGATCTGCGACACTTCGGTGGAATACGTGCTCAAGGCACTTTCGGTGCTGGTGGAAGCATTGAGCTGGGTTGCGATAAACTGATCGAAGGTACGATCAACGGTCGTCACCTCTACCCCGCCGGAGGTACTCGCGGCCAGCTTCGCGGTCTCCAGGTTATAGCCATCGGTGTACACGTTGGTGATGTTGTTGCTGCTGGTGGTCAGCGCGACTTGTGCGGCATTCAGGCCGCTGACACCGATCGATATAATGCTCATAAATAATTCCTGCACGACGTGCCACGTGTTATCGGCCGATTAGCGAAAAACTTTAAAAATCGGCGTGGTTTTCAGCGATTTTCTTGCAGGCGCGCGGTCTGGATTTCGTCGCGCAGCGGTCCGATGGTGGCCATTACCGAGATTAATTTGTCGGCGTAGTGCGGATCGGTGGCGTAGCCGCCCTGCTGCAGCGCGCGGGCGGCCTGCAAAGGGTTGGGCGCGGCGAGCACGCCGGCATAGTTGTCGTTGTTGCCGATCAACCGGGCGTAGTCGGCAAAGGCGGCGTCGTAGCTGGGGTAGGCGCGAAAGCTTTCCCTTTGTTTATGTGCCTGACCCTGGTCGTACTCGGTGGTCAGCACCTCGGTGGTCGCACCGCGCCACTGGCCACCGGCCTTGATGCCGAACAGGTTGTGGCTGTCCGCACCGCTGGCGGTGGTGATCTGCCGGCGTCCCCAGTCAGTTTCCAATGCCGCCTGGGCCAAAATCAGTTCGGCGGGGATGCCGCTGTTTTGCGCCACCCGCTGCGCCGGGCCGCGCATGCGTGCGACAAAGTCGTCGACATGGGCGGCACGCTCCACGGCTTCGCCGGGCATTTCCCGGCGCTTCCAGGCCTGGTAAGCCTGGCGGGTATTGATCGTCAGGCCGCCGAAAGGCGAATCCTTCGGCGCTTGCGGGGCGGCCTCGGCAATCGCGGCCTTGTTGGCGCCCAAGGCACCGCTCAACTGGTCGGCCAAGCCCATGCCCCGGCCCGCCAGGCTCTGGGCCCACTGCTGGTCGAGCATTTCGGTGTACAGGCTGGTTTGCGAGTCCTGGTCCATGCTCGACTTGGGGATGGCCGCACGCATGCTCTTGAGCATCATCTGCAAGAACAGCGCCTCGAACTGCTTGGATGCCTCCTTGATACCGGCGGCCGAGTCCTTGTGTGCGCTGCGCTTGAGGGCGTCCAGGCCTTGCACATCCAGGGCGAAGCCGTCGGTGCTGCTCGCCAGGCTCATCAGATGATCTCCAGGTCGGCATGCAATGCGCCCGCTGCCTTGAGTGCCTGCAAAATCACCATCAGGTCCGAAGGCGTGGCGCCCAGGGCATTGAGGCCCTTGACCACGTCCATCAGGTTGGCGCTGCCCTCCACCAGGTGCAACGCACCACCTTGCTCCTGCACCGAGATACTGCTGTTGGCGGTGCTCGCCGTCTGGCCCTGGCTGAACGCACCCGGCTGGCTGACCTGGTTGGTGGTGTCGATGATCACCGAGAGGTTACCGTGGGCAACCGCCGCGCGGCCCAGTTTGACCTGGCTGTTGAGCACTACGGAGCCGGTGCGCGAATCGATGATGACCTTGGGCCGTGAATCTGCCGGCAGCACCGAAATGGCTTCGACACGGGCAATGAAGTTCACCCTTTCGTTGGGCGATATCGGCCCTTGCAAGGCGATGGTGCCGCCGTTGAGGGCCGAGGCCACGGTGCGCCGGAAGTCCGTGTTGATGGCGTAGACCACCCGCTGCGCCGTGGCGAAGTCGGCGTCGTTGAGGTACAGGTTGAGGCTGCCGTCGTTGCCGCCCAGGCGCAACTGCACTTCGCGCTCGACCACCGCGCCACGGGGGATGCGGCCGCCGGCCAGCTGGTTGACGGTCACGCTGCTGCCATTGGCCGAGCCACCTGCACCACCTACCAGCAGGTTGCCCTGAGCCATGGCGTAGATATCGCCATCGGCGCCCTTGAGTGGCGTCATCAACAAGGTACCGCCGCGCAAGCTGCGGGCATTGCCGAACGAGGACACCACCACGTCGATTTGCTGCCCCGGCCGCGCGAAGGCCGGCAGGTCGGCGGTGACCATCACCGCAGCAATGTTGCGCATCTGCATGTTGGCGTTGGCCGGCAGGGTCAGGCCCAGTTGCGAAAGCATGTTGCTCAGGCTTTGCTCGGTAAACGGACTCTGCGTGGTCTGGTCGCCACTGCCATCCAGGCCCACCACCAGGCCGTAGCCGACCAGGCTATTGGGGCGCACGCCGGCAAACTCGGCGATGTCGCGGATCTGTTCGGCCTGCGCCGTGGCAACCAGCCCGAGCAGCGCCAGCAACGTGCCCGCAAGCCCGGGCAAAAAATTTAGTTTAGCCATGGCACCCGGCCTCAGAATGGAGAAACGTTGAGGAACAAGCGATGCAGCCAGCCCATGCGCTGCGCTTCGTTGATGTAGCCGTCGCCGACGTACTCGATGCGCGCTTCGGAGACCTGAGTCGAAGACACGGTGTTATCGCCGGTGATGGTGCGCGGGTTGATCAAGCCGGAAAAACGGATGTATTCGGTGCCCTGGTTGATCGCGATCTGCTTCTCGCCCCGCACCCGCAGGTTGCCGTTGGGCATGATTTGCATCACCGCCACGGCGATGGTGCCGGTAAAGGAATTGGTGGCTTTGGAGCCGCCACTGCCGGTGAAGTCATTGTCCACCGAGGCATCCAGGCCGTAGCTGCCCTCTTGCGACGCGCGGCTGGACGTGGCTTTCATGCTGATGCCGGTCGAGCCGCTGCGCCCGGCATTGGACGCCGAGTTCTTGCTGGCGCTGACTTGCTCGTTCAACGTAATGGTCAAGGTGTCGCCCACCATGCGTGGGCGCCGGTCTTCGAACAGCGGTTGTAAACGGCTGAGCTGGTAAATCGAGCCGTCCATGTCGCGCGGCGGCAGGGGCGGCACCACCATGTTTTCATCCTTGACCACCGGCGTGCGCGGCAGCACCTCGCACCCCCCCAGCAGCACCACGGCCAGGCACACGCACAGCTTGAATGAGTCGGGCATCAGGCGGCTCATAGTTGCGTCAGGCGCTGCAGCATCTGGTCCGACGCGTCCACCGCCTTGCTATTGATCTCATAGGCGCGCTGGGTCTGGATCATGCTGACCATCTCCTCCACCACGTTGACGTTAGAGGTTTCCACGTAGCCCTGGGACAGCGTGCCGCCGCCGTTGAGGCCCGGCGTGGTTTCGGTGGGCGTACCCGAGGCATCGGTTTCCAGGTACAGGTTCTGGCCGATGCTCTGCAGGCCGGCCGGATTGATGAAAAGTGCCAGGTTCAACTGGCCGACTTGGGTGGAGGTAGCCGAGCCCGACTGCACCACCGAGACGATACCGTCGGAGCTGACCGACACCGAAGTGGCGGTACTGGGGATGGTGATGCCGCCGGTCAGGGTGTAGCCGTTGGACGTGACCATCTGGCCGTTGGCGTCCAGCTGAAAGCTGCCGTCGCGGGTGTAGGCGGTGCTGCCGTCGGGCATGTCCACTTCGAAAAAGCCGGTGCCGTTGATGGCCAGGTCTTCAGAGCTGTCGGTCTGCTCCAGGTTGCCCTGGGTGTGCAGGCGTTCGGTCGCCACCTGGCGCACCCCCGTGCCCACCTGCAGGCCCGAAGGCAGCTTGGTCTGGGTGGTGCTCTGGGCTCCGGGCTGGCGCATGTTCTGGTACACCAGGTCTTCGAATACCGCGCGCGAGCGCTTGAAGCCATTGGTACTGACGTTGGCCAGGTTGTTGGCAATCACGTCCATCTGCGACTGTTGGGCTTCCAGTCCGGTCTTTGCGGTCCACAGCGATCGGATCATCGATCATTCCTCATTCATTCCGGGTGTCAGCCCTGCAGGCTCAGCAGGCTGTTGGCGCTCTTGGCGTTTTCGTCGGCGGTGCTGATAACCTTCATCTGCATTTCGTAGCGCCGGGCGTTGTCGATCATCGCCACCATGGCGTTGGTCGGGCTGATGTTGCTGCCCTCCAGGTTGCCGGGGGTCAGGCGCATGGTTTCGTCGGCAGGCAGCGGCTGCGTCGTGCCGTCGGCAGCTGGTGGCGTGCGAAACAAACCATCGGCGCCAGCCACCACGGTGCCCGGCAGGGCCGAGACCAGCTTCAGCCGCCCGACCTGGGCCAGGCCCTTGGGGTCTTGGCCTTGCTCGCGCGCGGTCAGGGTGCCGTCGTTGCCGATGCTCACTTCACTGCCCAGCGGCACACTGATGGGGCCGCCTTCACCGATTACCGGCCGGCCACCCACGGTAAGCGCGCCGCCACCGTCCACCTGCAAATCGCCACGGCGGGTGTAAGCCTCGCTGCCATCGGCGGTCTGCACGGCGAGCATGCCGTTGTCGCCCAAGGCAACATCCAACGAACGGTCGGTGCGGGTCACCGGCCCCTGGGTCCAATCCACACCTGCACCGGTGGCCGCCACCGAAACCCGCGTTGGCAAGCCTTCGCCGGGCACCGGCACGGCCTGCATTTGCGCCAGTTGCGAACGAAAACCCGGAGTCACCAGGTTGGCCAGGTTGTTGGCCACCACCGCCTGTTGGTCCAGGGATTGGTTGGCCCCGCTCATGGCGGTAAAAAGCATGCGATCCACGAATTAATTCCCCAGGTTCACCGCTTCCTGAAGCACGTCACTCTGGGTCGACACCGCCTGGGCATTGGCCTGGAAGTTGCGCTGGGCAATGATCAGGTTCACCAGTTCGGTGGTCAGGTCGACGTTGGAGTCTTCGGTCACGCCGCTGGCGATGGTGCCCAGCTGGCCGGTACCGGGAGTGCCCAGCAAGGCCACGCCGGATTCGGAGGTGGCGACCCAGCTGTTGTCGCCCACGGCCTTGAGGCCCTGTTCGTTGTTGAAGGTGGCCAGCACGATCTGGTCGACAATCTGGGTCTCGTCATTGGAGTAGCTGGCGACCACGTTGCCGCTGTCGTCGATGGTGAAACCGGTCAGGCTGCCCGAGGTGTAGCCGTCCTGGGAGCTGCTCGACAGTTCGAAGTCGTTACCGAACTGAGTGGTGCCGGTCAGGTCCAGGTCGATGCTCATGTCGGCCGCACCGTTATCCGGATCGTAGGTGTAGGTGGCCGTGCCACCGCTGGTCAAAAGGCCGCTGCTATCGAACGCCACGCTCTGGGTCTGGGCGGTGCCGTCGTCGTTGGTCAGCAGGTTGCCATCCACCGCGGTGTAGACGTCCCAGGTGTTTTCATCGCTCTTGGCGAAGTACAGCGTCATGGTGTGGCTGTTGCCCAGCGAGTCATACACGGTGGCGCTGGTGGAGTAGTCGTAGGTGGTGGAGTCGGTCTGGTCGAAATCGGCGGTGATCACGTCGGAACTGGAGTCCAGGTTCAGCGTGGCGTCGAGCTCAGTGGTGGCGCTGGCCGGCATGCCGGCGGAAGAAATCTGGATCACTCCGTTGACGCCCACCAGGTTCGCGCCCGAGGCATTCTGCAGGTAGCCGTCGGCACTCAGGGTCAACTGGCCGTTACGCGAATAGGTGGTGGTGGTGCCGTCGTTGAACACGAAGAAACCGTCGCCGCTGACAGCCAGGTCCAGGGTGTTATCGGTGGTGGTCAGGCTACCGGACTCGAAGCTCTGCACCACGCCTGCGACGCTGGTCCCCAGGCCCACTTCGGCGTCGGCGTAGACGTCGGCGAACTGCGTGGACGAGCTCTTGAAACCCACGGTTTCGGAGTTGGAGATGTTGTTGCTGATGACGCTGAGGTCAGTGGAAGCCGCAGCCAGACCACTGAGAGATTGCGAGAAACCCATGTTTCGCTCCTTGAAGCCGATTAAGACCTGGCGGCACTGGCGCCGCGACAGTCACGAGGTGTTGTGGGCGCCGGGTTGCTACAGCAACAGGCGGATGTCGCTGAGGCTGACGGTGTCGCTGTTGTCACCCAGCTGCAGTTCCACGTCGCTGCTGTCGTCGGTGCTCACGCCGGAAACCGTGGCGTAGTTCAGCGCGGTCGCGGTCACGGCAGTGCCGTCCAGGCTGGCAGTGATGCTCACGGTGTAATCGCCATCGGCGGCCGTGGTGCCATCGTCTTCCAGACCATCCCAGCTCAGGGAGTGGATGCCTTCGTCCAGGTCGCCCACATCGATGGTGCGCACCACGTTGCCGCTGCTGTCGGTGATCACCGCGGTCACGGTGTCGGCGTCGCCACCCAGGTTCACGCCATAGGTCGTGGCCTCGCCGCTCTCGACTTGGATCGCCGAGCCGTCCACCAATATGCCCTTGCCGACCAGGGCCGAAGCTTGCAAGGCCTGGCTGGTATCGATCTGCCCGGAGATGCTGGTGAGCGTGTCGTCCAGCGACGAGATGCCGCTGACCATGTTGATCTGTGCCAGCTGGGTGACCATCTCGGTGTTGTCCATGGGCTCGGACGGGTCCTGGTTCTGCAGCTCGGTCACCAGTAGGGTGAGGAACTGGCTTTGCAGGTCGTCGGCCGTGGTGGTGGTGGTCGAGGTGGTACTCGAGGTGCCGTTGATGGTCGACAGCAACGAGCTGCTGATGGTGTTGGTGGTCATTGTCAGGACTCTCCGAGGGTCAATGTCTTGAGCATCAGTTGCTTGCTCGTGCTCATCACCTCGACGTTGGCCTGGTAGGAGCGCGAAGCGGAAATCATGTTCACCATCTCGCCCACCGGCTCTACGTTGGGCATGCTCACGTAGCCGTTGGCATCGGCCATCGGGTCGCCGGGGCGGTATTCCTGGCGCAGTGGCGAGGTGTCTTCCACCACTTGGGCGACCCTCACGCCGCCAGTGCCCAGCCCTTGTGCCTGAGCCTCGAACACCACCTGGCGAGCGCGGTACGGCAGGCCATCGGGGCCGCTGACGCTGTCGGCGTTGGCCAGGTTGCTGGCAGTCACGTTCATACGCTGCGACTGCGCGCTGAGCGCGGAGCCGGCGATATCGAAAATGTTGAACATCGACATGGGAAGTACCTGCTCTATTCGGACTGCATGGCTGTTTTCAGCTCTTGCAGGCGGCTGTTCAGAAAGGTGAGGCTGGCCTCGTAGCGCACGGCGTTGTCGCTGAATTGGGCGCGCTCGCGATCCATGTCCACGGTGTTGCCGTCCAGGCTCGGCTGGTCGGGCACCCGGTACAGCAACTCGTGCAGCGAGGTGCCGTTCAGTGAGGCCGCCATGTGCCGCTCGGAGGTGGTCGCCAGGCTCATCCCTGATGCCCTGCCGGGCCCTTGCTTGAGGGCGCTGGCCAGCTCCGTGGAGAAGTCGAAGTCACGCGCGCGGTAGGCGGGCGTGTCGGCGTTAGCGATGTTGTTGGCCAATACCTGCTGGCGTTCGGCACGCAGGCTCAGCGCGTTCTGCTGAAAGCTCAGCTCGGTGTCGAGCTTGTCGATCATGCTGGCGGCCTCTGGCATTGGGAAAAGGAAGGCGCGCAGATTAGTCGCTCGCTTGCCGAGCCAAAGGCTGAAACAGGCAGACATTTTGCGACCACTTCCGACCTTGCATCGCGGCGCCGCGCTCTAGAATCACCTGCACGAACCCGAGACGAAATCGCCGATGATCAGATGCTCAGCCCTCGTACCACTGCGCGGCCCAAGGCTTGCCGCGGTGTGCGTTTACCTATGCGCGACCCTGTCGCTTTCGCTTGGCGGCGAGGCCCGTGCCGATGCCGGGCTCACCGAAACCCGGGTGCGTGAGCTATTGCTCAAGGGGCTGCCCGCCAATAGCCACCACCCCAAAATCGAGTTGCACAACGCCGAGGATCGCTGCACTGACCCAAGGCCCTACCTGCAACATCCCGAGCAACGCGGCTTTGGCAAAGTCATGGTGGGGGTGCGCTGCGCCGGGCAAAGTGTGCCGGCCTACTACGTGCAGGCGCAGGTGGCGGTGATGGGTAGCTACGTGGTCAGCCCCCGTCGCATTGCCCCGGGGCAAGCGATCGACGCCGACATGCTGATGATGCGCAGCGGCCCGCTGGACAAGCTGCCCGCCAATGCCGCGTTGAACCCCAAGGACCTGATTGGTTTACGCGCCACGCGGGCATTCAGCCCGTCCAGCCCGTTGCTGTCGACGGCCTTTCGAAAGGCCTGGCTGGTAGAGCAAAACCATCAGGTTACAGTTCAGGTTCAGGGGCTGGGCTTTATGCTCAGCCGTGCCGGCAAGGCACTGGACAACGGCTACCTGGGCGACGAAGTGCGGGTGGCCAGCGGCCGCGGCAAGGTACTGCAGGCCAAGGTGACCGGGCCCGATCGGTTGCTGGTGCGTGATTGAGCGCATCGCAGTTTTGGAAACCCGGCATTCAAGTTCATTTCCTCGGTGCCGATAGTGCGCAGAGGGCCACTATGAAAATTCTATCGTGAAAATAATCAGCACTCCGCTCAGCAATACACTGCCCAACACCGACCTGACCGCCAACGCACGCCTGCAACGCAGCGAGGCCAGCGAAACGGAAGCGGCAGCCACCACCACCACCAGTGACCTGGAGGAAGGCCTGTCCTTCTCGCCAGCCGCTGCCAGCGATATCGACATGGACCGGGTGAACGAGATTCGCCAGGCACTCAGCGAAGGCACGCTGCAAATCAGCTCCGCGCGCATCAGCGAGGGGCTGGCCAGCAGCGTCCTGGAACTGAGCGGCGAAACCACAGCGTGAGTCACCAACAAGGGTTGCTGCCATGAGCCTCGCCAAACACCTAGGCCTTCAGTACCTGGCCACCCGGCGTCTGGTCGAGGCGCTTGAACAAGAGCGCCTGGCCTTGACCACGGCGCGCATCGACGGCCAGCAACTGGGTGACCTGACGGCGACCAAGCAGGCGCTGTTGCAAAACCTCGAAGAGCTCGAAAGCACCCGCCGCCGCGCCCAGCGCACCCGGGGCTATGCCCCGGGCGCGAAAGGTGCGGCCCAGGCTGCGAAAGACGAAGGCTGCCTGTCTGGCTGGCTCAAGCTTCAGGAGTTGGCCAGTCGCGCCCGTCAGCTCAACCAGATCAATGGCGAAACCCTGCGGGTTCGCCTGCAGCAGAACCAGCGCATTCTCAATTGCCTGACCGAGTTGGGCGGCGGTGCGCTGTACGGCCCAGACGGGCGGCCCCACGTGCGCGCCAGCCTTTCAGGCCTGGCGTAGCACCGGCAGGCCGAGCACGCGGGCGAACAGGTCCATCATGGGCAGGCGCCCCAATGGCTTTTGCAGGATACCTAACAAGGGTCGAGGCGAACGCTGTGCCTGCCGCGCCAGCAAGGGCGGCGGCGGTACGTCACCATCAGACAGCAGCACCAGGTGCTCGACTTTGTGGGTCGCATACACCAGGTCCGCCAGTTGCAAATTACTCATGTCAAAGGTACCTACGCTGCAGATCGCCAGGTCGAACCGGCCAGGCGCATGGGCCAGTACGCGGGCCAACTCTTCGCGGCTCATCACCGGGGTCAGGTAATGGCAGCCCAAGTCATAAAGCAGGCTTTGGGTGTCGTACAGTTGGAAGGCATGGCTTTCTATCAGGAGAATCCGCAGCTTCCTGCTCTCTAACAACTCACGATTGATCAATGACGACCCCAGGTTCCCAAAGGCATGGCTGAAATCGAGAATAACGGAGCAGGCTTGGCGGGTAGCGGCAGAATAGCCGGGTAGATTGGGCTTAGATCGGTGAATCGACAGGGGCTTGCAAGGCGCAAACCCTCTGTGCGGTAAACATCAGATGGCGACAGGCGCCTTGATGCTCGGATGGGCGTCATAATCCACGATCTGAAAGTCCTCGAACTTATAGTCGTAGATCGACGCCGGCTTGCGCAGGATCTCCAGGGTCGGCAGCTTGCGCGGTTCGCGGCTCAGTTGTTCCTGGATCTGCGCCATATGGTTGGCGTAGGCGTGGGTGTCGCCCGTGGTGACGATGATCTCGTGGGGGATCAGGTCGCACTGCTGGGCCAGCATGTGGGTCAGCAAGGCCAGGGCCGCGGTGTTGTAGGGCAGGCCCAGGAACACGTCGGAGCTGCGGATGTACAACTGCATCGACAAGTGACCGTCATGCACGAACGCCTGGTACAGCAGGTGGCAAGGCGGCAAGGCCTGCAGGCCATTGCGGGCGTTTTCCTGCGGGCTCTTGGTCTCGTCGGGCAGGTATTCCACGTTCCAACCGTGGAACAGGATACGCCGGCTGTTGGGGTTGGTCTTCAACGTCTCGACCATGTAGTCGATCTGGTTGATGGTGCGGCCATCCTTGGTCGGCCAGGCGGTCCACTGCTCGCCGTACACCGGGCCCAGGTCACCGGTCTCGGTGGCCCATTCGTCCCAGATGCTGACGCCGTTTTCATTCAGCCATTTGACGTTGGTGTTGCCACTGAGCATCCAGATCAGCTCGTTGGCGATGCTCTTGAAGTGCAGCTTCTTGGTGGTCAGCAGCGGGAAGCCGTCGGCCAGGTTGTGGCGGAACTGGCGGGCAAACACTGCCTTGGTGCCGGTACCGGTGCGATCACCCTTGGTCATGCCATTGGTGATCACGTCGGTCAGCAGGTCGAGGTACGCTTTCATTGAGGCCTCTGCTCGGTCGCGGCAGGCGCCGCGACCGTATCAAATCGGGGTTAAACGGCGGCGCCCTTGGCGGTCGGCGCGCGGTGGTAGGCATACCAGATCAAGCCTAGACCACCGAGGATCATCGGCAGGCAGAGGATCTGACCCATGGTGACCCAGCCCCAGGCCAGGTAGCCCAGTTGCGCATCCGGCACGCGGACGAACTCGACCACGAAGCGGAAAATGCCGTAGAACAGCGCGAACATCCCGGAAACCGCCATGGTCGGGCGCGGTTTGCGCGAGTACAGCCACAGGATCAAGAACAGTGCCACGCCTTCCAGGGCGAACTGGTAGAGCTGCGAAGGGTGGCGCGGCAATTGCGCCGGGTCGCTGAACGGCGGGAAGATCATGGCCCACGGCAGGTCGGTCGGCTTGCCCCATAACTCGGCATTGATGAAGTTGCCGATACGCCCGGCGCCAAGGCCGATCGGTACCAGCGGGGCGATGAAGTCCATCAGTTCGAAGAACGACTTGCCGTTCTTGCGGCCGAACCACCAGGTAGCCAGCATCACGCCGATCAGGCCGCCGTGGAACGCCATGCCGCCCTTCCACACTTCGAAGATAAGCGTGGGGTTGTCGATGTACACCTTGAGGTCATAAAACAGCACGTAGCCCAGGCGCCCGCCGACGATCACGCCCATGGCCGTCCAGAACACCAGGTCGGAAAGTTTCTCCTTGGTCCAGGTGGGGTCGAAGCGGTTCAGTCGGCTGGAGGCCAGCAACCAGGCGCTGCCGATACCGATCAGGTACATCAGGCCATACCAATGAATTTGAAGCGGTCCGATGGCCACGGCCACCGGATCGATCTGCGGGTAAGGCAGCATTGCAACTCCTTAATACGAGCGGGTCGCTCAAACCGATACTGAGTGCCAGCACCGCGAGCAAAGAAATAAAACCGCGACTATGCGCTGGCCACACGGGGCTTTCCAGCCTGGGCGCATGAAATTTGCGACATTGTGATGCGCAAGACTGTGCGCCATGGTACCGGATGCAAGGGCTGCGGCTCCACTTCTGGCGATGGATAGCGGGTGTAATCCTGAGTACAGTGGCTACAAAACACAGGGAAATACCTATGTGCCTGATTGTTTTTGCCTGGCGGCCGGGCCACGCCCAGCCGCTGATCGTCGCGGCCAACCGTGATGAATTCTATGCCCGCCCTACCCTGCCGCTGGCGGCTTGGGAGCATGCCCCAGGCGTGTTCGCCGGGCGCGACCTAGAGGCCGGGGGCACCTGGCTGGGCATCGGGCCTGATGGTCGGTTTGCCGCATTGACCAATATCCGCGACCCGGATCAGCCTTTGGGCCGACGCTCGCGGGGCGACCTGGTTGCTCAATTTTTGACCGGCGGGCAGCCAATCGATGAGTACTTGCTGGAGGTGGGCGGCCGATCATCCGAGTACGGCGGGTTCAACCTGCTGGTGGGCGATGCACGGCACCTGTGTTACCTCAGCGCTCGCCAATCACAGCCACGCTATCTGGACGCTGGCGTGTACGGGTTGTCCAATGCCGGCTTGGACACGCCGTGGCCAAAATTGCTGAAAGCCCGTGAAGCGTTGCAGCACACACTGACTTATCCACAGCCCGAGGCGCTGCTGGCGCTGCTCAGCGACCCCGACAAGGCGCCGCAAGCGGAGCTGCCCAGCACCGGCGTGGGGGTGGCGATGGAAAGCCTATTGTCGAGCGTGTTCATTGCCAGCCCCAATTACGGAACGCGGGCGAGTACGGCGTTGATTGTGGAGGCGGATGGGCGGCGCAGGCTGGTGGAAAGGAGTTTCGGGCCGTATGGGGGGCAGTTGGGGGAGGTGGATTTGCCGAGTGTCTGAGGGACTCCTCGCGGATGAATCCGCTCCTACAACAAAGGCGGTAGGAGCGGATTCATCCGCGAAAAGCTTTACAAGGTCTTGGGCGAAGCCGGATTGATCATCCGCGCCAGCCCCAGGTTTTTCAGCGCCAACTGCAGGGAGCTGTGGATAACTTGCGGGTTATCGATCTTCATCAACTGCGCCAACATCTCCTTGGCCTTGCCCATGCTGATCTGACGCAGCATCCACTTCACCTTCGGCAAGTTGGTGGCGTTCATCGACAGGCTGTCAAAGCCCATCGCCATCAACAGCACCGCCGCCGCGGGGTCACCGGCCATCTCGCCGCAGATACTCACCGGCTTGCCTTCGGCATGGGCTTCGGTGACCACGTGCTGCAAGGCCTGGAGCACCGCCGGGTGCAGGTAGTCATATAGGTCCGCTACGCGCGGGTTGTTGCGGTCCACGGCTAGCAGGTACTGGGTCAGGTCATTGGAACCCACCGACAGGAAGTCCACCTGGCGCGCCAGTTCCTTGGTCAGGTACACCGCCGCCGGGATCTCGATCATCACGCCCACCGGTGGCATCGGCACGTCGGTGCCTTCGTCGCGCACCTCGCCCCAGGCCCGGTGGATCAGGTGCAGGGCCTCTTCCAGCTCATGGGTACCGGAGATCATCGGCAGCAGGATACGCAGGTTGTTCAGGCCTTCGCTGGCCTTGAGCATGGCCCGGGTCTGCACCAGGAAGATTTCCGGGTGGTCGAGGGTCACGCGGATGCCGCGCCAACCGAGGAAGGGGTTGTCTTCCTTGATCGGGAAATATGACAGCGACTTGTCGCCACCGATGTCCAGGCTGCGCATGGTCACGGGCAGCGGGTGGAAGGCGGCCAACTGCTCGCGATAGATCGCCAACTGTTCCTTTTCGCTGGGGAAACGCTGGTTGATCATGAACGGCACTTCGGTGCGGTACAGGCCCACGCCTTCGGCGCCACGCTGCTGGGCACGGGCCACGTCGGCCAACAGCCCGGTGTTCACCCAAAGCGGCATGCGGTGGCCGTCCAGGGTCACGCAGGGCAGCTCGCGCAAGGCGTCCAGGCCTTGGGCCAGTTGCCGCTCTTCTTCCACCACCTCGGCAAACTGCCGGGCCAGCGCATCGCTGGGGTTGGTGTAGACCTCGCCCTTGTAGCCGTCGACGATCATCTTGATGCCGTCGACCTTGGAATACGGCAGGTCGACCAGGCCCATCACCGTGGGGATGCCCATGGCCCGGGCCAGGATCGCAACGTGGGAGTTACCCGAACCCAATACCGAGATCAGGCCCACCAGCTTGCCTTCCGGCACTTCGCCCAGCATGGCCGGCGACAGCTCTTCACTGATCAGGATGGTGTTGTCCGGGTACACCAGGGTTTGCTGGCGTGCCGACTGCAAGTAGGCCAGCAGGCGCCGGCCCAGGTCTTTGACGTCCGATGCCCGCTCGCGCAAGTAGGCATCGTCCATTAATTCGAAACGGTTGACGTGCTCGGTGACCACTTGGCGCAGGGCGCCCTGGGCCCACTGGCCGGTCTTGATCACGTTGGTTACTTCGCTGCCCAGCGATGCGTCGTCAAGCATCATCAGGTACACGTCAAACAGCGCGCGCTCTTCAGGGCGCAACTGGGTGGCCAACTTCGCCGAAAGCGTGCGCATGTCGTTGCGAACGCCTTCGATGGCGGTCTTGAACAGGGCGAGTTCGGCCTGAATATCGGAAACAGCCTTGTCCGGCACCACGTCCAGATCGGCGGGTGGCAACATAACCACCGCCGTGCCCACGGCAGCGCCCGGCGAGCCCGGCACACCGACGAACTTGGCTTCCTGAATGCCCTTGCCCTGGCGACCCAGGCCGCGGATGGAGCCGGTGGCTTCGGCGTGGGCGATAACGCCAGCCAACTGCGCACTCATGGTAACCAGGAAGGCTTCTTCACCCTCGTCGAACTGGCGGCGCTCCTTTTGCTGGATAACCAATACCCCCACCACGCGGCGGTGGTGGATGATCGGCGCGCCCAGGAACGAGGCGTAGCGCTCTTCACCGGTTTCGGCAAAGTATCGGTAGCGCGGATGGTCGGCGGCGTTTTCCAGGTTCAGCGGTTCTTCGCGCGTACCCACCAGGCCCACCAAGCCTTCGTTCGGCGCCATGCTGACCTTGCCAATGGAGCGCTTGTTCAAGCCCTCGGTGGCCATCAGCACGAAGCGGTTGGTTTCCGGGTCCATCAGGTAGACCGAGCAGACCTGGCTGCCCATGGCCTCTTTGACGCGCAACACAATGATCCCCAACGCCGTCTTGAGATCCTTGGCGGAGTTAACTTCCTGGACGATCTTGCGCAGCGTATTGAGCATGGCTCGGGGTCGAACTCCGTCGTCAGTCGCGCGAAAGTAAGCGCGGGGCAAGCTCTTTGAGAGCGCGGCGATACACCTCGCGCTTGAATGTCACCACCTGGCCCAGCGGATACCAATAGCTGACCCAGCGCCAGCCATCGAATTCCGGTTTACCGGTCAAATCCATCCTCACGCGCTGTTCGTTGGAAACCAGGCGCAAGAGGAACCACTTCTGCTTCTGGCCGATGCACAGCGGTTGGCTGTGGGTACGTACCAGGCGTTGGGGTAAACGATAACGCAACCAGCCACGGGTGCAGGCAAGAATTTCAACATCGTGCCGCTCCAGGCCCACTTCTTCATTCAACTCGCGGTACAAGGCGTCTTCCGGCGTTTCCTGGGGGTTGATCCCCCCCTGTGGAAACTGCCAGGCATCTTGATTGATACGCCGAGCCCATAGCACCTGTCCGGCATCATTGGTGAGAATGATGCCGACATTGGGGCGGAAACCATCGGGGTCGATCACGGCAACAACCTCGCAAACGCATGTCACCGCATTGTTCCACAAAGATCGTGAAGGCGGCAACGAGCCTGCATACCTTATGTGCACTGATATGAAAAGTCCGTATTCTGTGGGCCTTTTCCAGTTTTTCTGCGAGTAAATTCAATGCGCCTGGCCTTATTCGACCTCGACAACACCCTGCTTGGTGGCGACAGCGACCATGCCTGGGGCGATTACCTGTGCGAACGCGGCATCCTCGACGCCGTGGAATACAAGAACCGCAACGATGCTTTCTACCAGGATTACCTGGCCGGCAAGCTGAACTTGAACGATTACCTGAACTTCAGCCTGGAAATCCTGGCCACCACCGAGATGGACCAGTTGGCCGAATGGCACCGCGATTTCATGCGTGATTGCGTGGAGCCGATCATCCTGCCCAAGGCCCTGGCCCTGCTGGACCAGCACCGCGCCGCCGGCGACAAGCTACTGATCATCACCGCCACCAACCGCTTCGTCACCGGCCCCATCGCCACGCGCCTGGGCGTCGATACCCTGCTGGCCACCGAATGCGAAATGGCCGACGGCCGTTACACCGGCCGCAGCACCGACGTACCGTGCTTTCGCGAAGGCAAGGTGACGCGCCTGAACCGTTGGCTGGAAGAGAATGGCTTTAGCCTGCAAGACAGCTACTTCTACAGCGACTCGATGAACGATTTGCCGCTGCTGGAGAAGGTGACCCACCCGGTGGCCGTGGACCCGGACCAGAACCTGCACGCCGAAGCGATGCGCCGTGGCTGGAAGGTCATGTCCCTGCGCGATTGAGGTAGTTGTGTGGGAGCAAGGCTTGCCGGCGATGGCGCCGTCACGATCGCCATCGCCAGCAAGCTGTGCTCCCAAAGGGAATGGTCACGCCGGCTTGGTGATCATCAGGACAAGAATCGCCACCAGCACCACCAGCGAAATCCCCGCAAACACCACGCTGAACTTGCGCTGGCGCACCACCTGCACCTCGTTGTGATCAGCCACCGCCAACCGCCAGCGATTGGTGCGGCGCACCAACACCAGCCAGCCGATTACCCCCACCAGGTACAGCACAGAGCCCGCCAGCAGCCAGGTCTGCCCCAGCGGCCAGCCCACGGTATGCATCATCCACCAGCCGGTAAACGGGAAACTCAGCACACTCAAGCCCATCAGCAACCAGGCGTACAGCCAGGGGCGCTGCAGGGTTTGGGCGAAGGCGCTCTTGTTGCCCGCCTTGTAGCCACGCCAGGTCTGGAACAGCACGGCGCCGACGCTGCCGATCAGCAGCACCGTGGCGATGCCGTGCAGCATCTTCAGGACAGACAGCGTTTCCATGGGCAAGCCTCCTCAGGCGTGTGTCGATGCCTTAGAGCGTAGCTCAGCCCAAAAACAGCTTGTAGGCCGGGTTATCGGTCTCGTCCCAGAACGGGTAGCCGATCTCGGTCAAGGCCGTGGCCACCAGGTGGCGCTCCTCGGCCGGCACCTGCAGACCTGCTACCACGCGGCCATCGGCAGCGCCGTGGTTGCGGTAATGGAACATAGAGATGTTCCAGCGCCCACCCAGCTTGTTGAGGAAGTTGAACAGCGCGCCCGGGCGTTCCGGGAACTCGAAGCGCAGCACCATCTCGTCGCTGACCTGCACGGCATGGCCACCGACCATGTGGCGGATGTGCAGCTTGGCCAGTTCGTTGTCGGTCAGGTCCAGCACCGGGAAACCCTGCTCGCGCAGGCTGGCGACCAGTGCGCTGCGCGGGTCGTTTTCCGGGTGGGTCTGCACGCCGACGAAGATGTGTGCTTCGCGACCGGTGTTGTAGCGGTAGTTGAATTCGGTGATCTGGCGCTTGCCGATCGCCTCGCAGAAGGCCTTGAAGCTGCCGGCCTGCTCGGGGATGGTCACGGCGATGATCGCCTCGCGCCCTTCGCCCAACTCGGCGCGCTCGGCCACGTGGCGCAGGCGGTCGAAGTTGACGTTGGCACCGGAGTCGATGGCTACCAGCGTCTGGCCGGTGACGCCGTAGGTTTCAACGTACTTCTTGATCCCGGCCACGCCCAAGGCGCCGGCCGGCTCGGTGATGGAACGGGTGTCATCGTAGATGTCCTTGATGGCCGCGCAGATCTCGTCGGTGCTGACCGTCAGCACTTCGTCGACATAGTCCTTGCAGATGTCAAAGGTGTGCTGGCCGATCTGTGCCACCGCCACGCCGTCGGCGAACAGCCCGACCTGCGGCAGGATCACCCGCTCGCCGGCCGCCATGGCAGCCTGCAGGCAGTTGGAGTCGTCGGGTTCGACGCCGATCACCTTGATTTCCGGACGCAGGTATTTCACGTACGCCGCGATGCCGGCGATCAGGCCGCCGCCGCCCACGGGCACGAAGATGGCGTCCAACCGGCCAGGGTGCTGGCGCAGAATCTCCATGGCCACCGTGCCTTGCCCGGCAATGGTGTGCGGATCATCGTAAGGGTGGATGTAGACATAGCCTTTTTCATCGACCAGTTTGAGCGAGAACGCCAGCGCCTCCGGAAACGAATCGCCATGCAGCACTACTTTGCCGCCACGCGAACGCACGCCTTCCACCTTGATCTCGGGGGTGGTCTTGGGCATCACGATGGTCGCCTTCACGCCCATTTCCCGCGCGGCCAGGGCCAGGCCCTGGGCGTGGTTGCCCGCCGATGCCGTCACCACGCCGCGCGCACGCTCCTCATCGCTCAATTGCGCCAGCTTGTTGTAGGCGCCGCGAATCTTGAAGGAGAACACCGGCTGCAGGTCTTCGCGCTTGAGCAAAATACTGTTGCCCAGCCGCTTGGAGAGCTGGCCGGCGGCCTGCAGCGGGGTTTCAACGGCCACGTCGTAGACGCGCGAGGTGAGGATCTTCTTGACGTACTGTTCGAGCATCGGAAAGCATCACTGGCGAATGGGGCAAGGCCTGCGAGTCTAACCCAGCGTTCCGGCCAACGACCACACTAAAGCCACGGTTTCCCCTTGCCGTCGGGCTATAATGGGCGCCTTTTCCACACCTTGTGCCCGCTTCGGAGCCCGCATGACCCAGGACCAACTCAAACAAGCAGTCGCCCAGGCCGCTGTCGATTTCATTCTGCCCAAGCTTGACGACAAAAGCGTCGTGGGCGTTGGCACCGGTTCGACCGCCAACTGCTTCATCGACGCCCTGGCCCAACACAAGGGCGCCTTCGACGGCGCCGTTGCCAGCTCCGAAGCGACCGCCGCACGCCTGAAAGGCCACGGCATTCCCGTTTACGAACTGAACACCGTCAGCGACCTGGAGTTCTACGTGGACGGCGCCGACGAGAGCGACGAGCACCTGAACCTGATCAAGGGCGGCGGCGCAGCCCTGACTCGCGAAAAAATCGTCGCTGCCGTGGCCAAGACCTTCATCTGCATTGCCGACGCCAGCAAGCTGGTACCGGTACTGGGCGCCTTCCCACTGCCGGTCGAAGTGATCCCCATGGCCCGCAGCCACGTGGCCCGCGAGCTGGTGAAACTGGGCGGCGACCCGGTGTACCGCGAGGGTGTGTTGACCGACAACGGCAACATCATCCTGGACGTGTTCAACATGCAGATCACTGACCCGGTGGCGCTGGAAACCCAGATCAACGCAATCGTCGGCGTGGTGACCAATGGCTTGTTCGCGGCGCGGCCGGCGGACTTGCTGCTGCTGGGGACTTCGGAAGGTGTGAAAACCCTGCGCAAATAGCGTTGGCCGGTTCGCGGATCAATCCGCCCCTACGCAGCGTTACATCCGCGAACCGATTACTGCTTGGTAAATTTGTAAAACAGGTTCGGCTCGCTGACCATATAAAGGGTGCCCGCCTCATCCACTGCCACGCCTTCAGCCCGCGGAATGGTGTTTTTCAGGCCATTGAGGCCGCCCACCAGGGCCATGAAGCTGACCTGCTCACCCTTGCCGTCCAGTTCCAGCAGCATGTGCGAGTCGGCTGACAGCACCAGCAGGTTGCCAGTGCGCGGGTCTATGTCCAGGGCCGACAGGTTGCGGATGTCCAAGGCTTTGCTATCCAGCTTGACCTTGTCACCCTGCAACTGGCCATTGCCGTCGGTTTTCCAGGAGAACAGTGCCGCTGGCCGTTCTTCGCCCAGCAACAACTGCTGGTGGCGCGGATCCCAGGCGATACCTTCGAAGGCTTTGTTCTGGTTGGCCGAAGGGCCCAGGTCGAACTTGGGGAAGTCGGCGATGTTCAGCTCGCGAGTGTCCGGGGTCACCGTGACGATGGTGATGAAGTGCTGGCGCTCATCGACGATGGCCAGGTGATTGCCCTCCAGTACCGCCACGCCTTCAGGGTTGGACCAGCCATTGAGCGGCATTTTGCGCAGCACGTCGCCGTCCAGGCTCAATTCAACCAGAAAGGGGTTCTTGCCCATCACCGAGAACAGGGTCTTGGTGCGCGGGTTGTAGCTGAGGTCGGACGCTTCGTCTTTTTCCATGCCAGGCAGCAGCTTGCCGTCGATCACGGCGTGGTAATCCGGCAACCACACGTTGGCCGCTCGCTCGGCAGGCGAACGACCGGCCTCGGACACCCAGATGCGCGCGCGATCGTCCCAATGCAGCAAGGCCAGCACCACGTAGGCGACTACCGCCAGCAATAACCACAGGTACCAACGTCGGTAGAAACGCGGTGACGGGTTTTTTGCGGGCAGGGGGTTGCGGGCCATTGATGACTTCCTGGAGTTGTGCGGCATTCGAGGCATGTCATTATCCGAATGACATGTGAAAAAAACGACAAACGGCAGGAAAAACCGCCCGCATCGCTGCGGGCGGCGTTTGGCTCAGAGCACGTTGCCGCTGAAACTGCTGGTGCCTGGCAGCTCCAGCACCAACTCGTCACCCGGGTTCAACGGGCCCACGCCGGCGGGGGTGCCGGTCATGATCACGTCGCCGGCCTGCAGCGCGAAATTAGCCGCCATGTGCTGGATCATCGGCACGATCGGGTTGAGCATCAGGTTGCTGTTGCCGTCCTGGCGCACTTCACCGTTGATGGTCAGGCGAATGTCGATGTCGGTGAGGTCGGCGAAGGTGCTGGCCGATACGAATGGCGCGATCACGCAGGCGCCGTCGAACGACTTGGCGATTTCCCACGGCAGGCCCTTTTCCTTGAGCTTGGCCTGCACGTCACGCAAGGTCAGGTCCAGGGCCGGGGCAAAGCCGGAAATCGCGTCCAGCACTTCTTCCTCGCTAGGCCGGGCGGACAATGGCTTGCCCAGCAGCACGGCGATTTCCGCCTCGTAATGCACCGAGCCACGGTCGGTGGGGATCTTGAAACCACCCTGCAGCGGCACCACGCAGCTGCCCGGCTTGATGAACAACAATGGCTCGGTAGGCACCGGGTTGTTCAGTTCCTTGGCGTGCTCGGCATAGTTGCGCCCGATGCACACCACCTTGCCCACCGGGAAGTGGATGCGGGTACCGTCGACATACTGGTGCTGATAGCTCATTGCCCCACTCCTGTTCAAACCGCGAAGATTTTGCCTGGGTTCATGATGCCGTTAGGGTCGAACACGGCCTTCATGGCTTTCATGTATTCGATTTCCACCGGGGAGCGGCTGTAGGTCAGGTAGTCGCGCTTGGTCATGCCCACACCGTGCTCGGCCGAGATCGAGCCGTTGTACTTCTGCACGGTCTCGAACACCCACTTGTTCACGGTAGCGCACTTGGCGAAGAACTCGTCCTTGCTCAGGTTTTCCGGCTTGAGGATGTTCAGGTGCAGGTTGCCGTCGCCGATGTGGCCGAACCAGACGATTTCGAAGTCTGGATAGTGTTTGCCGACGATCTCGTCGATTTCCTTGAGGAATGCCGGCACTTTCGACACGGTTACCGAAATGTCGTTCTTGTACGGCGTCCAGTGGGAGATGGTCTCGGAGATGTACTCGCGCAGCTTCCACAGGTTTTGCAGTTGCTGTTCGCTCTGGCTCATCACGCCATCGACCACCCAGCCCTGCTCCACGCAGTGCTCGAAGGTAGCCAGCGCATCGTTGGCAACTTCTTCGGTGGTGGCCTCGAATTCCAGCAGGGCGTAGAACGGGCAATCGGACTCGAACGGCGCAGGCACATCGCCACGGCCCATGACCTTGGCCAGGGCCTTGTCAGAGAAAAATTCGAACGCGGTCAGGTCCAATTTGCTCTGGAACGCGTGCAATACCGGCATGATCGCGTCGAAGTCCGTGGTACCCAGTACCATCGCCGTGAGGTTTTTAGGTGCGCGGTCCAGGCGCATGGTGGCCTCGACCACGAAGCCCAGGGTGCCCTCGGCGCCGATGAACAACTGACGCAGGTCGTAGCCCGTGGC
This sequence comes from Pseudomonas abieticivorans, assembly GCF_023509015.1. NCBI lineage: Bacteria > Pseudomonadati > Pseudomonadota > Gammaproteobacteria > Pseudomonadales > Pseudomonadaceae > Pseudomonas > Pseudomonas abieticivorans. The sequence continues at coordinate 2,847,052 of NZ_CP094975.1, read as the reverse complement.
GTTCTTGATCAGGTCCTTGTTCAGTTCCAGTACGTCACCCTTGCCGGTGACGACCTTCATACCGGCCACCCAGTTGCGGGTCATGCCGTAGCGAATCACCTTGATCCCGCCGGCATTGGTGCCGATGTTGCCGCCAATCTGGCTGGAACCCGATGAGGCGAAATCTACCGGGTAGTAGAGGTTGTGCTCTTCGGCCAGGCTCTGCAGTTGCTTGGTGACCACGCCCGGCTGGCACACCACGGTCCGATCAACGGTATCCACTTCGCCCAGCTTGTTCATATAGTCGAACGACACCACTACTTCGCCATTGGCGGCAACGGCTGCGGCGGAAAGCCCGGTGCGGCCGCCCGACGGCACCAGCGCGACCTGATGGCTGTTGGCCCAGCGCACAATGGCCTGGACCTGCTCGATGGTCTTGGGGAACACGATGGCGCTGGGCGCAGGCGCGAAATGCTTGGTCCAATCCTTGCCGTAAGCTTCCAGGGAGTCGGCGTCGGTCAGAACCTTGCCAGGTTCAACCAGGGTCTTCAGCTCATCTATCAGGGCAGGATTGGTCATCGACAGAACTCTCGAACTATTCATAGTCACCCTGAACACACTTCACGTGCCAGGGATGGGCTTATCAAGGGGTGCATATGCTAGCATACGCCCCCCGCTAATCGTGCTTTCGGGCCGATCTGGGACAGCTACATCACCCCTGCCATTTTTCTCCGGGACACAGGTTTACGCAGATGAGCAAGACTTCTCTCGATAAGAGCAAGATCAAGTTCCTTCTTCTCGAAGGCGTCCACCAATCCGCCGTGGACGTCCTCAAGGCCGCCGGGTACACCAGCATTGAGTACCATACCAAGTCTCTGCCGGAAGCCGAGCTGAAGGAAAAGATCGCCGATGCCCACTTCATCGGTATTCGCTCGCGCACGCAACTGACCGAAGAGCTCTTCGATTGCGCGAAAAAACTGGTCGCTGTCGGCTGTTTCTGCATCGGCACCAACCAGGTTGACCTGAACGCAGCCCGCGAACGCGGTATCGCCGTGTTCAACGCGCCTTACTCCAACACCCGTTCGGTAGCCGAACTGGTGCTGGCCGAGGCCATCCTGCTGCTGCGCGGCATTCCCGAGAAGAACGCTTCCTGCCACCGCGGTGGCTGGATCAAGAGCGCGGCCAACTCCTTCGAGATCCGTGGCAAAAAGCTCGGCATCATCGGTTACGGCTCCATCGGCACCCAGTTGTCGGTCCTGGCCGAAGGCCTGGGCATGCAGGTGTTCTTCTACGACACCCTGACCAAACTGCCGCTGGGCAACGCCACGCAAGTGGGTAGCCTGAACGACCTGCTGGGCATGGCCGACATCGTGTCCCTGCACGTACCAGAAACCGCTGAAACCCAGTGGATGATGGGCGAGCAGCAAATCCGCGCGATGAAAAAAGGCGCCATCCTGATCAACGCTGCCCGTGGCACCGTGGTCGAGCTGGACGCCCTGGCCGACGCGATCAAGGACCAGCACCTGATCGGCGCCGCCATCGATGTGTTCCCGGTAGAGCCACGCTCCAACGACGACATCTTCGAAAGCCCGCTGCGTGGCCTGGACAACGTGATCCTGACCCCGCACATCGGTGGCTCCACCGCCGAAGCCCAGGCCAACATTGGCCTGGAAGTGGCCGAGAAGCTGGTCAAGTACAGCGACAACGGTACGTCCGTATCGTCGGTCAACTTCCCTGAAGTGGCCCTGCCGGCTCACCCAGGCAAGCACCGCCTGCTGCACATCCACGAGAACATCCCGGGCGTGCTGAGCGAGATCAACAAGGTCTTCGCTGAAAACGGCATCAACATTTCCGGTCAGTTCCTGCAAACCAACGAGAAAGTCGGCTACGTGGTCATCGACGTAGACGCCGAGTACTCGGACCTGGCGCAAGAGAAGCTGCAGCACATCAAGGGTACGATCCGTAGCCGCGTGTTGTTCTAAGCTTTTTGCGTGACATGAAAAAGGGGCGACTGGGTCGCCCCTTTTTCATGCCTGGTTATTTTACCGTCACCGTAATCTTCTCCGACTCCACGGTCGGCTTGAACGGCACGTGGTACTTGTCACCCAACAGCAACTGCAGCGTGTGCTTGCCCGGCGCCAGGGTCAGCTGGGTTTCAGTCTGGGCCTTGCCGAAATGCAGGATATGATCGGTGACGGGCAGCGGCACGCCGGCTGGCGGCTGCTCGGTCACGTCCACCAGCAGGTGGTGATGGCCGGTGTTGGGGGTAGCGTCACCGGCAGGCGCCAGCTTCATGCCCTCGATGCCGAATTTGACGGTGAAGGTCTTGTCGACGGTGTCGCCGTCCTTGGGCGAAACGATGTACACCTTGGCGCCAGCCGGGGCTTCGCTGGTAGGCATGCCCTCGGCGGCAGCGAACAGCGAGACACCCATCAGCAATCCGGCAACGGCAGCACGCGAAAATAGACTTTGCATTGTTTTCTCCAGTGGCATGTCGATCAAGGCAGGAATAGTCCCATACGCCTTTCACCATAGACCATGAAGAAACCGACAGGTGCGCAGGTTACGCCGGCAAATTCGCCAGAGCCCGCGCGGCCTCGGCCAGTTCCAGCTCGCTGAACACTTGCACGCCATGGCGCTTGAGCAAAGCGGCAGTAACCCCCTCGCCAGCGACTTTTACCCCACTGAAGGTGCCGTCGTAGGTCAGCAGGTTGCCGCACGACGGGCTATTGGCCTTGAGCACGGCAATGCGGATGCCGTGCAGGCGCACCTGTTCCAGCGCCAAGTGTGCGCCGTGGAGGAACTCGGGGCTCACGTCTTCGCCGGTTTCGGTCAGCACCCGGGCCTGGCCGTCGAGCACCTCGGCGCCCTGCCCACCAGGGATCTCCGCCGCCGGCCTGGGGGTGGGCAGCCCGCCCGCCACTTCCGGGCACAGGCCCACGACGCGGCCTTCGGCCAACCACACCGCCAGTTGATCGAAAGGCCCGCTGGCACCGCCGTCGTAACGTACGCGATGGCCCAGCAGGCAGCGGCTCACCAGAATCTTGTGCATATCAAAAAGGCCCTTCGCCACGGCGGCGGAACCAACCAGTCAAAGAAAGACGGTCACGCTGGGCCGGCAGCACCTCGTGGGGCACCTCGCCCGACAGGAACACCACCAGGCAACCACCGCTGGGCAGCACGTCGTGCTCACGCTCGCCGGCCAAGTACATGCGCAACTGCCCGCCCTGCTCCGCCAGCCAGTCATCGTTGAGGTACAGCACGACCGACACCATGCGCCGGTCATCATCACGGAAACGGTCGACATGCTTGCGGTAAAACGCGCCAGGGGGGTACAGCGCAAAATGGCACTCGAACTCTTCCAGGCCCAGGAACAGCCCGCGGTTGAGAGCTTCGCGCAGGCTGTCCATCATCTGCATGTAGCAGTCACTGGGCTCCGAATCGCCCTCTTCCAGCCACTGGATGTGGTCGCCGCGAATGCCTTCGCGGATCTCCTGGGCCGGGCCGCGGCCCACGGCAGCGGGCGCAAGTTCGCCCTCGGCCGAACGCCGACGGCACTCTGCAGCCAGTTGCGCGGTCAGAGCATTGGGCAGGAAGAGATCCTGCTGCGACCAGCCGTGTTCGGCCAAGTCATCGACAATGCGTAACAGCAGCGGGTGATCAGAGGATATTTGCATGGCGCGCATAGTATCCATACGCCCGCGAAACCGACAGAGCCACTTGGCTGGCGGTGCGAAACGAATTATTTCGGATAGACCGCCTGCAACCCTGTCTCGACAAAGACCTGCCGGGCCAAGGACAATAGCGCCCTGCCGACAGGAGTCCCGAATGCGTCGTTTGCTCGTTGTTTTGTTCATGTTCTGCACTGTGCCCGCCTGGGCAGACAGCCACGACCAGTTGTACAAGGTCGCCGGTTGGCCAGAACAGCGCGCGCATTTCACCGACGCCCTGAAGGCCGCGCAACAGCGTTATCAGAACAGCCTGCCGCCAGCGGTGTTCCAGGCGCTGGTGAACAACAGCAACCAGCGCTTCGCCCCCCAGGCCATGGACCAGCGTGCCGAGGCGCACCTGCGCCAGAACCTGGCCGACCCCAAGCCTGCATTGGACTTTTTCCAGTCGCCGCTGGGGCGCAAGGTGGTTGCCGCCGAACTGCTCGCCACCCGCCCCGATCAACTGGCCAAGAATGCCCAGGGCCTGCCGCATTTCGACGCCGGCAACAGCCGCCTGCTGATCATCGGCCACCTGGCACAAGCCCTGCCGGCCCGCGAAGCCGGGGCCGAAGTCAGCCTGGCGATCGCCGGCGTCGCCGCCGACAGCCTGAGCCAGATGCTCCCCGGCCTGCTGGGCGGCGGCCAGGCCCAAGGCATGCTGGATAACCAGCGCGAACGGCTGATGCAACAGATCGGCAACGACCTGAACAACACCTTGCTGTATGTGTATCGCGACCTGTCGGACCCGGAGCTGGATGAGTTCGCGACCTTTGCCGAGTCGCCGCAGGGCAAGGCGTATTACCAGGCGGCGCTGTCGGCGATCCGCGCGGGGTTGGCGGTGGGGCAGAGCACGTCAAGCTTGGCGCGCTAGTTGGTGGCATGTCTTTCGCGGATGAATCCGCTCCTACAGGAGCAGACTCATCCGCGAAAAAATCACTCCATCCTTGCATCCAAAAACTCAAAATACCGCGCCCTCAGCTCCGGCAACTCATTGGCCAGGTGATGCCGGGCCTCTGGCAGCATCAACACCTGCGGCGTATCGAACTTGCGCTTGAGCACCTCCAGGTTGTACGGCCAGTCCACCGTCATGTCCGCCTCGCCCTGGATGATCAAGGGTGACCGCGCGCTGGCCGGCGCCGCCTCGATGCGCTTGACCCACTTCACCAGCGCACCGACCCACGCGGTGGGCAGGCGCATCGGCTGCAACGGGTCGGCCTGCAAAAACGGCATGAACGTCGGGTCGTTGGTGTTCTCGCTGAAACGCCGGGCGATGCCCTTCACGAACGGGCGCAGCAGCCGGTAACTGAACTTGGACCAGGCCCACGCCCGTGGCCGCACCAACGGCGCCAGCAGTATCGCCTGGCCCTGCGCCGGGCTGGTGGTGCCTTGGTGCAACAGGTGATCGAGCACGATCGCGCCGCCCGTACTTTGCCCGCACAGGTGCCAGGGCTGCGGCAATTCAAGCTGCTGCGCCTCGAAGAACAGGCCCTGCAGCACCGCCTGGTAGTCGCCGAAATCACTGATGCTCGCCCGCGCCCCGCTGGACAACCCATGCCCCGGCAGGTCGCAGGCGATGACCACGAAGCCGCGCTCCAAAGCCCAACGGATCACATGCCGGTACAGCCCCATATGGTCGTAGAACCCATGCAGCAAAAACAGCGTGGCCACTGGCTGTCTGGGCCACCAGACCTGGCTGACCAGTTCGAAGCCCGCCGCCTGGAACCGGCCCAGCGTACTTTGCGCCAACGGCTTGCAGCCCGGCAGGTCAAGCCCGTAGTAACGCTGATACGCCTTGGCCTGGGTCGACAGTGCCTGCTGCGACGCCAATGGCAACAAGCTGGCACGCAGGGCGTCGGGGTCGAACATCACAGGCATAAGGGCTCACAATCGGCAGGTTGAGTGACAAAATACAGTTTTACTGCCTGCGATATTCATCTGTAAGGCCAGGCATGGCAAGCTGGGCGCCCTGTTCCGGATCGAGCACCCATGCCCGCCTCGCGCCGCAAGCCTGTTTTCCTCGCCCTGCTGGCGCTTATTTGCGTGGCCACGCTGTGGCTGGCTTATGACTGGTTCCAGGGCCGCTACATCCGCGCCTTCAGCGAGCACGCCACGCTGTTTGAAGGCGACAACCTGCAACTGCCCGAAGCCCTGCGCGGCCCAGGCCCGATCCGCCTGGTGCACTTCTGGGATGCCGCCTGCCCCTGCAACGTCGGTAACCAACAGCACCTGGCCGATCTGGTGGAGCGCTTCGGCCGGCAAGGCGTGAGCTTCTACTCGGTACAAAAGCCCGGCAGCCACGGCCAGCTTCCACAAAACCTCAGTACCCTCACCGCCCTGCCCAGCCTGCCCGGCAGCGAGCACCTGCCCGCCAGCCCCGCCGTGGCCATCTGGGACCACAGCGGCAAGCTCGCCTACTTCGGCCCCTACAGCGAAGGGGCGGTGTGCAATTCGAGCAACAGTTTTATCGAGCCGATACTGCAAGCGCTCAGCGCCGACCGTACGGTGCAGGCCACCCACACCCTGGCGGTGGGCTGTTATTGCCAATGGGAAAAAGCCGCCACACCCTGACCCGCCTCATCACAACAAGAACAAGGAGTCTCGATGAAACGCCCCCTTACCGCCCTTGCCGTGATCATCGCCGCGGTCGCCGCCGGCGGCGCCTGGTACGTGCACAGCAAACAGCCGCAACGCAGCGGCGAAGTGACCCTGCAGCATTTGCAGCAACCGGTCAGCATCCGCTACGACGCCCGTGGCGTGCCGCATATCAAGGCGCAAAACCAAACCGACATGTACCGCGCCCTGGGCTATGCGCAGGCCCAGGACCGGCTGTTCCAGATGGAGCTGATGCGCCGCCTGGCCAACGGCGAGTTGGCCGAAGTGCTGGGCGCCAAGCTGGTGGACACCGACAAGCTGTTCCGCAGCCTGCGCATCCGTGACCAGGCGAAAGTGCTGGTGGCCCGGCAAGACCCGCAGTCACCTGCCTGGCAGGCCCTGCAAGCGTACCTGGACGGCATCAACCAGTTTCAGGATTCCCACCCTGCCCCCATGGAGTTCGACGTGCTGGGCATTGCCAAGCGGCCGTTCACCGCCGAGGACACCTTCAGCGTGGCCGGGTACATGGCCTACAGCTTTGCCGCAGCGTTTCGCTCCGAGCCAACGCTGACGTTCATACGCGACAAGCTGGGCGCCGACTATCTGAAAATCTTCGACCTGGACTGGCACCCGCAGGGCGTGTTGCCCCTGGCCGATGCCGACTGGAAGAGCCTGGGCGCGGTGGCCAAGGTCAGCCAGCAAGCGCTGGAGGAAGCCGGGCTGCCGCAGTTCGAGGGCAGCAATGCCTGGGTGGTGTCGGGTAGCCGCACCCGCAGCGGCAAGCCATTGCTGGCCGGTGACCCGCATATCCGCTATTCGGTGCCAGCCGTGTGGTACGAGGCCGAACTGTCGGCGCCGGGTTTCGAGCTGTATGGCTTTCATCAGGCGCTCAACCCGTTCGCCTCGCTGGGCCACAACATGGATTTCGGCTGGAGCCTGACCATGTTCCAGAACGACGACGTGGACTTGATTGCCGAGAAGGTCAACCCGGCCAACCCCGACCAGGTCTGGTACCACGGCCAGTGGGTAGACCTACTCAAGACCGAGCAAACCATCGCGGTGAAAAAGGCCGAGCCGGTCAAGCTCACCCTGCGCCAGTCGCCCCATGGCCCGATCATCAACGATGCCTTGGGCAAAGTCGCCCCGGCCACCCCCATCGCCATGTGGTGGTCGTTCCTGGCCTCCGAGAACCCGATCCTGCAGGGCTTCTACGAGGTAAACCGCGCCGACACCCTGGCGAAGATGCGCAGCGCCGCCGAGAAAATCCAGTCACCGGGCCTCAACCTGGTCTGGGCCAATGCCGCCGGGGACATCGGCTGGTGGGCAGCAGCCCAACTGCCAGTGCGCCCACAAGGGGTGAACCCTGCCTTCATTCTCGACGGCAGTACGCCTGATGCCGACAAGAACGGCTTCTACCCCTTCAGCGCCAACCCCCAGGAAGAGAACCCGGCACGCGGCTTTATCGTCTCGGCCAACTTCCAGCCACAGTCGCCTACCGGCATGGCCATCCCCGGTTATTACAACCTGGCCGACCGCGGCCAGCAGTTGTTCAAGCAACTGAACGACCCGGGCGTCAAGTGGGACACCCAGAACAGCCAGGCGCTGCAACTGGGCACCACCACCGGCTACGGCCAGCGCACCCTGGCACCGCTGATCCCGGTATTGCGCGAAGTGGTCAGTGACCCGGCCGAAAAAGCCCTGGTCGAGCAATTGGCGCAATGGCAAGGTGACTACCCGCTGGGCTCGCGCAACGCGACGATCTTCAGCGAGTTCCTCTACGACCTGACCTACGCGGCCATGCATGACGAATTGGGCGACGACTTGTTCGACGCCCTGCTCTCGACCCGCGCCCTGGACGCAGCCCTGCCGCGCCTGGCCGCCGACGCCAACTCACCCTGGTGGGACGACCACGTCACCCAAACCCACGAAAGCCGCGCCGACACCGTGAAACTGGCGTGGCGAACCAGCATCGATCACCTCAAGGCCGTGCTGGGCAACGACCCGGCCAACTGGCAATGGGGCAAGGCGCACACCCTGACCCACGGCCACCCGCTGGGCATGCAAAAGCCGCTGGACAAGATCTTCAACGTTGGCCCCTTCGCCGCGCCCGGTGGCCATGAGGTGCCGAACAACATCTCCGCACGCCTGGGGCCTGCGCCTTGGCCAGCCAGCTATGGGCCGTCGACCCGACGGTTGGTGGATTTTGCCGACGTGGCGCATGCGCTGACAATCAACCCGGTAGGGCAAAGCGGCGTACCGTTTGATCGGCATTTTGATGATCAGGCCAAGGCCTATGTGGCGGGGGAGTACCAGCGGGCGTTGATTGGCGAGGGGGTGGAGGCGGTCAGCACGTTGGTATTGACGCCCGTATCGCGCTGACGCGTCCGCGGATAAATCCGCTCCTGCAGGAGCGGGTTTATCCGCGAAAAGGCTTACACCGAAACCGGCGCCGGAGCGCGACGCGCGTCCGGTTGCTTCCACGAGTCGGCAGCACTTTCCTCGATCGCCAGCTGGATCGCCTTGCGACGACGCTCTTCGGCACGGCGGCTGAAGAACCAGATCAGGAAGGTGAAGATCGACACGGTCAGCAGGATCAAACTCGCCACGGCGTTGATTTCCGGTTTCACGCCCAAGCGCACGGCGGAGAACACTTCCATCGGCAGCGTGGTGGAACCCGGCCCCGACACGAAGCTGGCCAACACCAGGTCATCCAGCGACAGGGCAAACGACATCATCGCACCCGCCGCCAGCGACGGCGCGATCATCGGGATGGTGATCAGGAAGAACACCTTCATCGGCCGTGCGCCCAGGTCCATGGCCGCCTCTTCGATGGACAGGTCCAGCTCGCGCAAGCGTGCCGACACCACTACCGCTACATAGGCTGCGCAGAACGTGGTGTGGGCAATCCAGATGGTGACGATGCCTCGTTCCTGGGGCCAGCCGATCATCTGCGCCATGGCCACGAACAGCAGCAACAGCGACAGACCGGTGATCACCTCGGGCATCACCAACGGCGCGGTGACCAGGCCACCAAACAGCGTGCGGCCCTTGAAGTGGGCCACCCGGGTCAGCACGAACGCGGCCAGGGTGCCAAGGATCACAGCGGCGATGGCCGTGTAGCAGGCGATTTCCAGCGAGCGGAACACCGAGCCAATCAACTGGGTGTTGTCCAGCAGGCCCACGTACCAGCGCACCGACCAGCCGCCCCACACCGTCACCAGCTTGGAGTCGTTGAACGAGTAGATCACCAGAATCAGCATGGGCAAGTAGATGAACAGCAAGCCCAGCACCAGCATTACGCTGGAGAAACCAAAACGCTTCATGCCTTGCCCTCCATCTCTTTGGCCTGGCTGCGGTTGAACAGCAGGATCGGCACGATCAGGATCGCCAGCATCACCACTGCAAGTGCAGAAGCCACCGGCCAGTCGCGGTTGTTGAAGAACTCTTGCCACAACACGCGGCCAATCATCAGGGTTTCCGGGCCACCCAGCAGCTCAGGAATCACGAACTCGCCCACCACCGGGATGAACACCAGCATGCAGCCGGCGATAATGCCGTTCTTGGACAGCGGCACGGTGATCTTCCAGAAACTGTTGAAGGTGCTCGAACCCAGGTCGGACGCAGCTTCCAGCAGGCTTTGGTCGTGCTTAACCAGGTTGGCGAACAGCGGCAGAATCATGAACGGCAGGTACGAATAGACCACGCCGATGTACACCGCGATGTTGGTGTTGAGGATGTGCAGCGGCTCGCTGATCACCCCGATCGACAGCAGAAACGAGTTCAGCAAGCCGTTCTCGCCGTTGCCCAGGATGCTCATCCAGGCGTATACGCGGATCAGGATCGCGGTCCAGGTTGGCATCATGATCAACAGCAGCAATACGGTCTGCACTTCCTTCTTGGCCCGGGCAATGGCGTAGGCCATCGGGTAACCGATGCCCAGGCACAGCAAGGTGCTGAAGAATGCCATCTTCAGCGAACCCAGGTAGGCCGAGATGTACAGCTCGTCGTCACCGAGCATCGCGTAGTTGCCCAGGTTCAGAAGCACCTGCAGTTTCTGGTCAACGAAGCTGGCGATCTCGGTATACGGCGGGATCGCCACGTCGGCTTCGGCGAAGCTGATCTTCAGCACGATGAAGAACGGCAGCAGGAAAAACAGGAACAGCCACAGGAACGGCACGCCGATCACTGCCTGGCGCCCCCCGGGGGTTATTCGGTTGATGGCTCGCTTGAGCTTGCGCATGTTCATGAGCGAAGTACCACGCCGCTGTCGTCTTCCCACCACACGTACACCTGGTCGTCCCAGGTAGGGCGTGCGCCACGGCGCTCGGCGTTGGCCACGAACGACTGCACCAGCTTGCCGCAGGGCAGTTCCACGTAGAACACCGAATGGCCGCCCAGGTAGGCGATGTCATGCACCTTGCCACGCGACCAGTTGTATTCGCCGCTCGGCTGCTCGGTGGTCACCAGCAGTTTTTCCGGGCGGATGGCGTAAGTCACCGACTTGTCTTCCACCGACGTGCTGACCCCATGGCCCACGTAGATGTTGCGCTCCAACTCCGGGCTCTCGATCAGCGCGTGGCCTTCGGCGTCATCCACCACGCGGCCATCGAACAGGTTGACGTTGCCGATGAATTCGCAGACCAGGCGGCTGGTCGGGGTTTCGTAGATGTCGATCGGGCTGCCGATCTGGGCGATCCAGCCCAGGTGCATGATCGCGATGCGCTGGGCCATGGTCATGGCCTCTTCCTGGTCGTGAGTCACCATCACGCAGGTAACCCCCACGCGCTCGATGATTTCCACCAGCTCAAGCTGCATCTGCGAGCGCAGCTTCTTGTCCAGGGCACCCATTGGTTCGTCGAGCAGCAACAGTTTCGGCCGCTTGGCCAGCGAACGGGCCAACGCCACGCGCTGGCGCTGGCCACCAGACAACTGGTGCGGCTTGCGCTTGGCGTATTGGCTCATCTGTACCAGCTTGAGCATTTCGGCCACGCGCGCGTCCACTTCCGCTTTCGGTATCTTGTCCTGCTGCAGGCCGAAGGCGATGTTCTGCGCAACGGTCATGTGCGGGAACAGCGCGTAACTCTGGAACATCATGTTGATCGGCCGCTCGTAGGGCGGCATGTCGGTGATGTCCACGCCATCGAGGAAGATGCGCCCTTCGGTCGGCCGCTCGAAACCGGCCAGCATGCGCAGCAAGGTGGATTTACCCGAGCCGGAGCCGCCGAGCAGGGCAAAGATCTCGCCCTTGTTGATTTGCAGGGACACGTCGTCCACGGCAATCGTCTCGTCGAACTTCTTCGTGACCCGGTCGATTTTGACCAGCACCTGTTTAGGTTGCTGGTCGCCCTCGAGGGCTTTCTTATAGGCACCGGAGGCAACTGCCATTAACGAAACTCCCCACTGAAATGTTTAGCTCGCCCCGTATGGGCAAGCCGTGGATATTTATTTGCCCGACTTGATTTTCGTCCAGCTACGGGTCATCAAACGTTGCACCTTGGGTGGCAACTCGGCATTCACGTATAGCTTGTCCAGCACCGCCTGCGGCGGGTACACCGCTTCGTCGGTGCGTACTTTCTGGTCCATCAGGGCGCCAGCCTTTGGGTTGGGGTTGGCATAGCCGACTGAATCACTGACCTGCGCAATCACTTCAGGTTTCAGCAAATAGTTGATGAAGGCGTGCGCTTGCTTGACGTTCGGTGCATCCGAGGGGATCGCCAGCATGTCGAACCACAGGTTGCCGCCCTCCTTGGGGATGGCGTAAGCCACCTCCACGCCCTTGCCGGCCTCTTCAGCGCGCGAGCGCGCCTGGAACACATCGCCGGAGAAGCCCGCGGCCACGCAGATGTCGCCGTTGGCAAGGTCGGTGATGTATTTGGATGAGTGGAAATAGGTGATGTAAGGGCGAACCTTGAGCAACTTGGCCTCGGCCTTCTTGTAATCCTCGGGGTTCTGGCTGTTGGGGCTCAGGCCCATGTAGTTCAGCACCGCTGGCAACATCTCATCGGGCGAGTCGAGAAAGGCGACACCGCACTTGCTGAGCTTTTTCATGTTCTCGGGTTCGAACAGCACGGCCCAGGAATCGATCGTGTCGACACCCAGCGCTGCCTTGACCTTCTCTGGGTTGTAGCCGATGCCGTTGGTACCCCACAGGTACGGCACGGCGTACTGGTTGCCCGGGTCATTCTTTTCCAGGCGCTTGAGCAGGGCCGGGTCCAGGTTGACGAAGTTGGGCAACTGCGAACGATCGAGCTTCTGGAAGGCCCCGGCCTTGATCTGCTTGCCCAGGAAGTGGTTGGACGGCACCACCACGTCATAGCCGGTGTGGCCGGCCAGCAACTTGCCTTCCAGGGTTTCGTTGGAGTCGAACACGTCATACACCGGCTTGATGCCGGTGGCTTTTTCGAAATCATTCAGCGTGGTCGCGCCGATGTAGTCAGACCAATTATAAATATGCACGGTGGGTGCTGCCTGGACGCTCAGCGCCAGTGTCAGACTTGCACCCGCCAGCATGGCCTTGCGAAAAAAAGAATGTGACAAGTGGGAGGTCCTCTCGTAGTGCCCGTGTCGGACGGCCCGGTTGGCTACCGGATGACTAAACCGGCGCGCAACTTACCTTCGATACACTCATCCGGCAAAAAGAATTTCAAAATCAGCGGGTTGGAGGGCTGTTCGAACAGCCCTCCAAACCTTAACCAGGCGTTATTTGCCCGATTTGATGGTGGTCCAGCTGCGGGTCAGGATGCGCTGGGTCGCGGCCGGCAAGTCGGCGATCGCGTACAGCTTGGCCAGCACGTCTTTGGGCGGGTACACGCCTGGGTCGCTGGTGATGTCCTTGTTCACGAGCGGCGTCGAAGCTTCGTTGCCGTTCGGGAAGCCCACGGCGTCGGTGATGTCGGCCATCACTTTTGGCTGCAGCAGGAAGTTCATGAACTTGTAGGCGCCTTCGACGTTTTCGGCATCTTTAGGGATGGCGACCATGTCGTAGAAGCTGCCAGCACCTTCTTTCGGAATGCTGTAGCTGACGTGCACCTTGTCACCGGCTTCCTTGGCGCGGGCAGCGGCTTGGTGGATGTCACCCGAGTAACCCACGGCCACACAGATGTTGCCGTTGGCAAGGTCCGAGATGTACTTGGAGGAGTGGAAGTAGGCGATCGAAGGACGCACTTTCAGGAACAACGCCTGGGCTTCGGCCAATTGCTTCTTGTCTTGCGAATCGGTGGGGTAGCCCAGGTAATGCAGCGCGGCCGGGATCATCTCGGTTGGCGAGTCGAGGAAGCTGATGCCACAGCCTTTCAGCTTGGCAGCGTTTTCCGGCTTGAATACCAGGTCCCACGAGTTGACCGGTGCATCGGCGCCCAGGGCGGCCTTGACCTTCTCTGGGTTGTAGCCGATACCGATGGTGCCCCACATGTAGGGGAAAGCGTGCGCATTGTTCGGGTCGCTGATCGACACAGCCTTGAGCAGGTCTTTGTTCAGGTTGCCGTAGTTGCTCAGCTTGGACTTGTCCAGCTCCAGGTAAACGCCGGCCTTGATCTGCTTGGCCAGGAAGTTGTTGGACGGCACCACGATGTCATAGCCCGACTTGCCGGCGAGCAATTTGGCTTCCAGGGTTTCGTTGCTGTCAAAGACGTCATAGACGACCTTGATCCCCGATTCCTTCTCGAAATCCTTGATAGTGTCTGGCGCGATGTAATCGGACCAGTTGTAGACGTGCAGCACTTTGTCGTCTGCGTGAACAACACCGGCCATCACACCCATCAGGGACATGGCGAGGAGGGTCTTGCCAAATAGCTTCATGCGTAATGCTCCAATTTTTTTTTGATTCCATCGTTCAGTAGCTGGCACATCGCTTGTAACCACACGAACCGCCCCTAGTCTGGCAAGGTCCAAGGTGCTCTTTCAATTAAAAGAACACCCGGCTGTGCATCCCCCTGCGACCACGAAGCCTAGCACTTAGCTGTTCAAAGCCTGCAACGTCAGGTCCAGGCATTTGCGCGCCTTGGTGATCAGCTCATCGATCTCCTCATGAGTGATCACCAGCGACGGTGCGATGATCATAGTGTCGCCCACGGCACGCATGATCAGGCCATTGTCGAAGCAGAACTGCCGGCAAATCATGCCAACGCCCCGCCCTTCGTAACGCGTACGCGTGGCCTTGTCTTTCACCAGTTCAATGGCGCCCAACAGCCCCAGGCCGCGAACTTCACCCACCAACGGATGATCGTTCAGCTCACGCAGACGTTTCTGCAAATACGGTGCCGTTTCTGCTTTCACTCGCTCGATAATTTTTTCGTCGCGCAGGATACGGATGTTTTCCAGGCCCACCGCAGCCGCCACCGGATGGCCGGAATAGGTGAAGCCGTGGTTGAAATCGCCGCCCTCGTTAAGCACCTTGACCACTTCGTCACGTACGATCACGCCGCCCATGGGGATGTAACCGGAGGTCAGGCCCTTGGCGATGGTCATCAGGTCGGGCTTGAGGTCGTAATAATCGCTGCCGAACCATTCGCCGGTGCGGCCGAAGCCACAAATCACTTCGTCGGCGACGAACAGAATGTCGTACTTGGCCAGGATTTCCTTGACCTTCGGCCAGTAGCTATCGGGCGGGATAATCACGCCGCCCGCGCCCTGGATCGGCTCGGCAATGAAAGCGGCAACGTTGTCCTCGCCCACTTCCAGAATCTTTTTCTCCAACTGTTCGGCCGCCCACACGCCGAAGTCGTCCGGGCTCATCTCGCCGCCTTCACCGAACCAGTACGGTTGCGGGATGTGGACGATGCCAGGGATCGGCAGGTCGCCCTGCTCGTGCATGCCCACCATGCCGCCCAGGCTGGCGCCGGCCACGGTGGAGCCGTGGTAACCGTTGATACGGCTGATGATGACTTTCTTTTGCGGCTGGCCCTTTACCGCCCAGTAGTGGCGGACCATGCGCAGCACCGTGTCGTTGCCTTCGGAGCCGGAGCCGGTGAAGAACACGTGGCTCATGCCGGCCGGCGCCAAGGTGGTGATTTCCTTGGCCAGTTCCAGCGCCGGCGGGTGGGCGGTCTGGAAAAACAGGTTGTAGTACGGCAGCTCGCGCATCTGCTTGGCGGCCACGTCAGCCAATTCATCGCGACCATAGCCCACGGCCACGCACCAGAGCCCGGCCATGCCGTCGAGGATCTTGTTGCCTTCGCTGTCCCACAGGTGCACGCCCTTGGCCTTGGTGATGATGCGCGGGCCGTTTTGCTTGAGCTGCTTGTAGTCGCTGAACGGCGCCAGGTGGTGCTCGTTGCTCAGGGCTTGCCACTGCAGGGTTTGCGAATTCTTGACGCTCATGACGCTCTCCTATCCAGGGGGCTGGCTGCAGCCCCTCGTTAATCAGACCGCGAACAGCAGGAACTCCCGTTCCCAGGAGCTGATGACGCGTTTGAAGTTCTCGTGCTCGGCGCGTTTGACCGCGACGTAGCCGATGATGAATTTCTTGCCCAGGTACTTCTCGACTGTCTTGCAGTTTTCCATGCGCTCCAAGGCATCTTCGATGGTCAGCGGCAGGCGCAGGTTGCGCCGCTCATAGCCACGGCCTTGCACGGGGGCGCTGGGGTTGATGCCCTCGACCATGCCGATGTAGCCGCACAACAGGCTCGCGGCAATGGCCAGGTAAGGGTTGGCGTCGGCGCCGGGCAGGCGGTTTTCGACGCGGCGGTTCTGCGGCCCGGCGTCCGGTACGCGCAGGCCTACGGTACGGTTCTCTTCGCCCCACTCCACGTTCACCGGCGCCGAGGTATCAGGCAGGAAGCGGCGGAACGAGTTGACGTTGGGTGCGAACAGGGGCAGCAGCTCGGGGATGAACTTCTGCAAGCCGCCGACATGGTTGAGGAACAGCTGGCTCATGCTGCCGTCTTCATTGGAGAAGATGTTCTTGCCGGTCTCGATATCGATGATGCTCTGGTGCAGGTGCATCGCGCTGCCAGGCTCGCCGGTCATGGGCTTGGCCATGAAGGTGGCGGCCACGTTGTGCTTGAGTGCGGCCTCGCGCATGGTGCGCTTGAACACCAGGATCTGGTCGGCCAGGTGCAGCGCGTTGCCGTGACGGAAATTGATCTCCATCTGCGCCGTGCCGTCTTCGTGGATCAGCGTGTCCAGGTCCAGGTGCTGCAATTCGCACCAGTCATAGACATCCTCGAACAGCGGGTCGAATTCGTTGGCCGCTTCGATAGAGAACGACTGCCGGCCGGTTTCCGGGCGCCCGGAGCGGCCAATCGGCGGCTGCAGGGGAAAATCGGGGTCTTCGCAGCGCTTGGTCAGGTAGAACTCCATCTCCGGCGCCACGATCGGCTGCCAGCCGCGGTCGGCATAGAGCTTGAGTACCTTCTTGAGCACGTTGCGCGGCGACAGCTCGATCGGGTTGCCCTGCTTGTCGTAGGTGTCGTGGATCACCTGGGCGGTTGGCTCGATGGCCCACGGCACCAGGAACACCGCGTGCTCGTCGGGGCGGCAAATCATGTCGATGTCGGCCGGGTCCAGCAGTTCGTAGTAGATATCGTCTTCTACATAGTCACCGGTAACTGTTTGCAACAAAACGCTTTCGGGCAAGCGCATGCCTTTCTCGGCGATGAACTTGTTGGTCGGTGAAATCTTGCCCCGCGTGATGCCGGTGAGGTCACCGATCATGCATTCCACTTCGGTGATCTTGTGCTCTTTCAACCAATCGGTAAGCCGGTCGAGGTTGGTGCTCATAAATACCTCAGGGGGTCTTCACGCCGCCCTTCAGGGGTCAGACGCGGGGGGTGGCTGGAGTTCCATGGTGACGATGATGCGCATAACCGAGCATAGGCGCACACGCCGGCACAGCCGCACGAATTGGCGATAAGGTGGTATGGTCATGTAGAAGGGCAAAAGCAGTGCTGGGCGCACCGAAGGGGCTATCGCTAAAGAGTTGGCCGCCCGACCCGTTAATTATATCGGTCGGACCAAGCCCATCCGACAAGGCTGGCAAGACCACTGGCATGCCTGGCGCGGCGGTGGCCACGACCCTGGCATACGTGTCGCCAATGATGTGTTCAGTCGGCAGACCGACGCGCGCGGCGCAGGCGGTCGAGCCGATTATCGGCAAGCGTGGCATGTCATCCCCCGGTATTATTGCTGTTTTGGGTTCCAATCGAGCTTAGCGTTGTTCATTTTATTACACAACACCTGCGTAAAAAATAGAACACGCCCCGCTCAAACCCGGTATTGCACAGGCTTCACACCGTACATAAATGCCCTAAAAAGCAGCAAAAATGCCTTTACGGCGCCTTTTCAGGGCAAAACCGGCCTCGCTTGACTTCAGCAATGCTTTCGGATTGACTGAAACAGCGAAAGCCCATTGATTGAAATTTTTAACAACAAAGGTGTTGCATCATGTCGGTACCCCCGCGTGCCGTTCAGCTTAATGAAGCGAACGCATTCCTTAAGGAACATCCTGAGGTTCTGTACGTCGACCTTCTGATTGCAGATATGAACGGTGTCGTTCGTGGCAAACGAATCGAACGCACCAGCCTCCATAAGGTTTACGAGAAAGGCATCAACCTGCCTGCCTCCCTTTTCGCCCTGGATATCAACGGCTCGACGGTGGAAAGCACCGGCCTTGGCCTGGACATCGGCGATGCCGACCGCATCTGCTATCCAATCCCCGACACCCTGTGCAACGAGCCTTGGCAGAAGCGCCCTACCGCGCAACTGTTGATGACCATGCACGAACTCGAAGGCGAGCCGTTCTTCGCCGACCCGCGTGAAGTACTGCGCCAGGTGGTGAGCAAGTTCGACGACCTGGGCCTGACCATTTGCGCGGCCTTCGAACTCGAGTTCTACCTGATCGACCAGGAGAACGTGAACGGCCGCCCGCAGCCGCCGCGCTCGCCTATCTCCGGCAAACGCCCGATGTCGACCCAGGTTTACCTGATCGACGACCTGGACGAATACGTCGACTGCCTGCAGGACATCCTGGAAGGCGCGAAGGAGCAAGGCATCCCGGCCGACGCCATCGTCAAGGAAAGTGCCCCGGCGCAGTTCGAAGTGAACCTGCACCACGTCGCCGACCCGATGAAGGCTTGCGATTACGCGCTGCTGCTCAAGCGCCTGATCAAAAACATCGCCTACGACCATGAGATGGACACCACCTTCATGGCCAAGCCTTACCCAGGCCAGGCGGGCAACGGGCTGCACGTGCACATCTCGATCCTGGACAAAGACGGCAAGAACATTTTCACCAGTGAGGATCCCGAGCAGAACGCCGCATTGCGTCACGCAATCGGCGGTGTGCTCGAGACCCTACCCGCGTCGATGGCGTTCTTGTGTCCCAACGTCAACTCGTACCGCCGTTTTGGCGCACAGTTCTACGTGCCGAACTCGCCGAGCTGGGGCCTGGACAACCGCACCGTGGCCCTGCGCGTGCCCACCGGCACCCCGGATGCCGTGCGCCTGGAACACCGCGTGGCTGGTGCCGACGCCAACCCGTACTTGCTGATGGCTTCGGTGTTGGCCGGCGTGCATCACGGCCTGACCAACAAGGTCGAGCCCGGCGCGCCCGTGGAAGGCAACTCCTACGAGCAAAACGAGCAAAGCCTGCCCAACAACCTGCGTGATGCCCTGCGCGAGTTGGACGACAGCGAAATCATGGCCAAGTACATCGATCCCAAGTACATCGATATCTTCGTGGCCTGCAAGGAGAGCGAGCTGGAGGAGTTCGAACACTCCATCTCCGACCTTGAGTACAACTGGTACCTGCATACCGTTTGACATTAAAAAAGCCGCCCTGTAAATGGGCGGCTTTTTTGTTGGCTTCAAAGTCCCGTCTTATAAAAAACCAGTAAAACTGGTATTTCTGACAGTAGAACGCCCCCATCGAGTGACTTAGTCTGGCAGCGTCCATTTCATATGGACTCTCAACTTGACCAAAGGACAACAACACATGGATACGTTCGCTGCGCCCCCTGCAAGCTCCGATTCAAACCAGCAACCGCTGGAATCATACGAACACACCTTGAAGGGTGTCAAACCACATCACTTTACCTGGCATAACCCGGCAGGCACCTATCTCGCCACACGCCACATCTGCCTACATGATGGTTTTGGCTGGTTTTTCTATAGTAATAACGGCGACTTTATTGAGAACAATCTAGAAGCCTTTCGATTTTTCATCCCCACCCAGCTACCCGATAAAATCGTCGACGGGCAATTTGAAGTATCGAGTGGCACCCTTAGTATTCACTACCAGCATTATGAAAAAGTTGGCGATCAGGACGGCATACGGGAATACCGCGCACTGGCAGGTCAGTGCAACGTTATGATCAATCCTGAGACGCGCATTATTCAAGGCAGTTGGAGTGCCAACTTTAACAGTTCAAGAATGCCTTGGGCCAACGGCCACTTTAAATTCGGCGTTCTTTCGCCTGACACTTAAAACGCTGCGCTGAGCACGCCGGCGCATTGCACGTAGAGATACGGTCGCAAGTTGTTCATAAATGGCCGGCCCCTCACGTACAATCCATCGGCCCGACCTACGGAGAACCCCATGACACGCGTCGCCACCCCCCGCAAACCTCGCGCCCGCAGCCAGGCAAGAATCGATTCGATCCTGGATGCCGCGCGGGTATTGCTAGCCAGCGAAGGGGTGGCGAGCCTGTCGATCTACAGCGTGGCCGAGCGCGCCGAAATCCCGCCCTCGTCGGTGTATCACTTTTTCGCCAGCGTGCCGGCCCTGCTCGAAGCCCTGACCGCTGACGTGCACGCCGCCTTTCGTGCCTGCCTGGAAGCACCCATTGACCACGAGGCGCTGCGCAGCTGGCACGACCTGTCGCGGCTGGTGGAACAGCGCATGCTGGTGATTTACGGCGAAGACGCCGCCGCGCGGCAGTTGATATTGGCGCAGCACGGCCTGAGCGAAGTGACCCAGGCCGACCGCCAGCACGACCTGGAGCTGGGCGCGTTGATGCAGCAGCTGTTTGACCGGCATTTCCAGTTGCCGGCCATGCCGAGTGATGTGGACGTGTTTGCCTTGGCGATGGAACTGGGCGACCGGGTGTATGCGCGCTCAGTACAACTGCATGACCAGATCACCCCGCGCATGGCAGAGGAAGGGATGCGGGTGTTTGATGCTTACCTGGGGCTTTACCTGCCGCCCTACCTGCCCAAACGTTAAACGGCCCGCGCACTCCTGTAGGAGCGGATTCATCCGCGAAGGGGGCGGCGGCGTTTCAGTCCAGGATCAGATGTGGAAGGAAACGGCTCGTATCCTTGGTGATCAAGCTATTGTCCTCGCGAATTCCGATGCCCGCCGCCTGATCGCCAATCACCCACGAGCCCACCAGCGTGTAGCTGTCGCCAAAGCGCGGCAGCGCGGCGAACTCCTGCAAAATAAACGGCGCGTCGTCATACGGCCCCTCCTCTCGCACCACTTGGTCGTCGGCCGTGCGCAGCTCAATGTTCGCCCCCTCGCGAGAGAAAAACGGCTTGCGCACCCAACCCTTCGGCACCGGCTTGCTCACATCGGTATCCAGGTGCGCGGCCAGCAGGTTCGGATGGCCTTTGTGCTGCTCCCACAGCAGCGGCAAAATACCCTTGTTCGACAGCACGGCTTTCCACGGCGGCTCGAAGAACTGCGTATCGGCCGCCGCCACGGCTTGGCCAAACTCCTCGTGGAAGATGAACTCCCAGGCGTGCAGCTTGAACAAGTGGGGGATCCAGCGGTTTTCCAGGTCGACGAAGCGGCCATCCAGCAGGCCGATGTCTTCCACGTCGATATGGCGCGACTCGATGCCGACCTTGCCGGCAATCAGGCGCAGGTAGTCGGTGGTCGCCTTGTCTTCCACCGAGCCCTTGATCGAGGCGAAGTAGAACGGTTTTTTGATCTGCAGCGCGGCCAATGCCTCGTGCAGGCGCGTGTCGATGCTGTTGAACTGGTCGGCACGCGCCGGGATCATGCCGCGTTCGATGCACTGCTCCAGCCAGCCCCACTGGAACGCCGCCGCCTCGTACAGGCTGGTGGGCGTGTCGTAGTTCAGCTCCAGCAGCTTGGCCGGGCCGCTGCCGCCGTAGGAGAAGTCCATGCGCCCATATAGGTGCGGGTGCCCTTCCAACCACGAGGTGCGGATCAGGTCGTAGTAGCCGGCTGGGATGCTTAGGCGATCAAGCAGCTCTTCACTGCGCACCACGCGGTCCACCAGGTCCATGCACATCTCATGGATCTCGGTGGTCGGGTCCTCCAGGTCGCGCTCGATTTGCGCGAGGCTGAACTGGTAGTAGGCGCTCTCATCCCAGTAAGGTTCGCCGTCGATGGTATGGAACAAAAACCCCAAGCCTTCGGCGGTCTGCTTCCAATCGGCACGTTCGGCAATCGCGATTTTTTTCACGCACTCACCCGCCGAAGCTGCCGCTGCTGCGCGACGAGCCGCCCCAGCCACTGCGCGCCGTGGCCTTGCTGCCAAAACCGCCGCGCGAGGTGCTGCCGGCCACCGAGACTGGCTTGTTCAGCGACGAGGTGTAGCTCGAGCCGCTGGTTTGCGCCTGCTGCGAACGCGAGAAGGTCGACCCCGAGTTCACCCGTTGGCCGAGCGTGGACGACGCATAGTCGCCGCGCGAATCGCGGTAGCGGTACACCGGCTCCGAGTAGTAGCGGCCACTGTTGTTGCTCAGCATATTGCCGATCAACAAACCGGTGAGGATGCCGTTGAAATTCATGCCACCCGAACCACCGCCGCTGCTGGCGGCCTGGGCCTTGGCCGCGTCGAGCTGGCTCTGGCTGACTTCGCCATCGGCCGCCAACTGGAAACCGCCCAGTTGCGGGATGAACTTGCCGTTGGAGTCCTGCTGGCAGTAGTTAGCGACAAAGTCTGCGTCGCAGTCGGCCTGATTGTCATAGACCGGCGCCAGGCGACGGTGCTCGGCCATGGCCGAGATGTAGGCGTCGGAACACACATCGACCGGAAACTTCTGGTCGACGCACTGCTGCACCGACTGGAAGTTGAACTGCTGCTTCACCGAGTAGCTTTTTTCCGGTGCACCGCAGCCGGCCACCGCCATGGCCACCGAGGCGGCCAGCGACAGTTGAACGTACTTGCTTCGTTTCATCCGTGGCTCCCCTAGGTGATCAGTTGGTGTTGGGCGTCATGCAAGCGGCGTTGAGCATGCCGATGCTGATGGCCACGGCTGCGACGTAAATACCGGTGGCGATTTCGCCGCGGGCGATACGGGCCGAAACACCCTTGAGCACCAGGCTGGTGACGAAAAAGCCGAGCAACTGCACAACGCCCGCGATCGCCGCCCAGATCACGAAGTCCAGCAGGCTCACCGAGTAAGTGATCACGTTGCTGGCCGGGATGGCGAAACCCACCACCGCGCCGCCAAGGGCAATGGCTGCCGCGATGTTGTTCTCGCGGATCAGCTCGAACTCCTTGTGCGGCGTCATGCGCGTGTAGATGAACTGGAACACGCCCAGGAAGATCGCCGCGCCCAGCAGGTAGATAACAAAGCCGAGCACGGCGGTGAGGTTCAGCGAAACAGAGAGCGCTTCGAGCATGGCATGTCCCTATGATCAGATGATGTGCAGGTCGGTGGAAACCAGCGAAATCCCCAGCGATGCGCTGAGGCTGACGGTGCCTTCCTGGTCTTCTTCAACCGAGAACAACAAGAATTCGCGGCGGTCGGTAAGCCCCGTATCCCGGGCGTAGAGCATGGCGCGATGCTGCACCAGGTAAGACTCGTTGGGGTTGACCACGCGCTCGCTGAGCTGCGCCAATTCGGTCTGCCCGGCCTCGGTGCCCCACTCGCGCACGAACTCCACGCCGTCCAGGTTATAGCGCGGCAGGCCGATGTCACTGTTGGGCCCGGCCAGGCGCTGCAACTCGGCATCGCTGGTGATGGTGGCGTAGCGCAGGTAGTTGAACAGGATGACGGACTCGACCTGGCCGTCCTGCTCGCCACTGGTGAGCACTTGCAGCCAGTAGTCTTCGTCATCGAAGTAGTAGCGGGTCAGCCATTGCGATTGCCCCAGGTCGACCGTGCCGACGCTGAACACCTGCTGGCTGCCGGGGATGATCACCCGGGAGTGATCGTCGAGCAGCAGCTTGAGCGAGCTGTCGAACGACACCGAACGCCCCGAAGCCAGGCCCAACGGGCCTTCCACCGGAGCTTGGGGCTTGGCGGCTGGTGCCTCCAGGCCCATGAACTGCTTGAACCAACCCATCATTTAAACTCCTTCTCGAGCCAATAGCATCCGTGCGGCAATGAACCCCGCCACCGCACCGGCGATGTGGGACTCGAACGAAACACCGTATCTTGGCAGGAAACCGTAGATCAACCCACCGTATAGCAACAAGGCCGCCAGCGCACACAACAGGTTCGCCCAGCTGTGCTGGTACCAGGCTCGCGCGAGCACGTACACCCACAGGCCGAACACCCAGCCGCTGGCGCCGACGTGGTAATAACCGCGGCCAAACAGCCACACCAGCAGGCCGCCGATCAAAATGATCAAGGCGCTGGCACTGGCAAACCGCTTGAACCCGTCACGGGCCACCAAGGCGCCCAGCACCACGAAAGGCACCAGGTTACCGATCAGGTGCAAAAACGAGCCGTGCACGAAAGGCGCGGCGACGATGCCGAGCAAACCGTGAAGTGTTCGCGGCTGCAGGCCGAAGCTGGTCAGGGAATAGCCGCTCATGAAGTTGAGCACCTGCACCACGCACATCACGCCGGCGAGCCAGAGCACGGCCTTGAAATCCTTTGCTGCGATCAATTCAGGGCCCCTTGTTGGCAGGTTCGCGGATAAATCCGCTCCTACACGGTGTTTGCCCGTAGGAGCGGATTTATCCGCGAAAAGAACGCCGCGATATTATTCAGCGGACTTCTTGCGCAACCGCTCCAGGATCGCGTTCGCGCTCCCTTCGTCCGGCACGATGCCCGCCTCCTTCAGCTTGCGCTCAAGGTCATTGCCATTCGATGTTTCGGCCAGTTGGTCCTGGGCCTCGAACTCTGCCGCGCGCTGCTCTTGCTTGGCCTGCAAACGGCTCAAGGTGCCGACCGCGGTTTCCAACTTGCCATTGGCCCCGCCGCTGGCGATGGACGCGCTGACCTGGGCCTTTTGCACGCTTTCGCGGGCCTTGGCCACGTCCACTTGCTGGCGCAGGCTTTTGATTCGCGCTTCGGCCTTGGAGATGTCCTTGCGCATTTTTTCGACGTAGCCGCCGAACTCGGTCACCTGCTTGGCTTCCAGCTCGCGCTCGTTGACCTGCACGGCGATCACTTGCGCGACCTCTGTGGCCAGATCGTTGCGCTCGGCTTTCATCGCCGCCACGGCCTTGGCTTCCAGGTCGTTGATGCGGGCGTCATATTGCGCCACGCGGTCGCTGGCCAACTTGTGCTTGGCCATGATGCTGACCAGTTCACGCTTGGCATTGGCCAGCGCGGTGTCGGCGTCACGGATTTCCTGGTCCAGGATACGCAGGGCCTGCTGGTCGACGATGGACTCGCCCACTTCAGTGGCGCCGCCGCGCAACGCCGTGAACAACTTGCTCCAGATAGATTGGGTACTCATGTCGTTACTCCTTGGCAATTAGTGAAAGAAGCTTTCGAAGGCTTCGGTGGCGCGTTGAACGTTGTCGACCAGGGTGTGCACTTCGGTCACCACGTTGGTCAGGCTGGAATTGGCGCTCAACGCACCGAACATGTTGTAGACGGTCTGGTCGTTGGGCATCACTTCGATACCGATCGAGGACAGCGGGAACAGCTCGCGGCTGCGCAGCACCGCATCGTTGAAGCTCGGCACATCCTTGATCGACTCGACGTCCACCAGAACGGTGTCGACGATGATCTGCTCGCCCACCACCGCGATGTAAATCGGCAGGCCGCCGTACTCGTTCATTTCCAGCTTGATGCTCTGCTCGGAGCCCTGGATCAGCGTCAGGCCGATTTCCTTGGACGCCACTTGCTCCAGCGCCTGCAAGGCGCCGAACAGACGCTCGATGGTCCATGTCTCGGTGGTGGTCATGTGTTCCTCCAGGTTGAAAGAGCCGGCCATAACAGGCTGGCGTAGCTGTTTTTCGACTAGCTTGAGCATCCCGCGGTTTTCCGGGAGCACCCAGGCTTCATGCTTTACATAACCGGCATCGGCCAGCCCGGAGCGCATTTTCTTCATATAAAAGCTTGAAGACTTTTTCTCCGCGGGCGGCTTTTTAACGCCGGGTTTGTCTACGCTTGCCTTGCCTGCCATAGGTTAGTTTCCGTCTCACATGTGATAACAATACACCTTCTACAGCAGCTCGCAATATCTCACGCGTGATAAAATTGTTACCAAAAATCATCGATAAAAAAAGCCCCGAAGGGCCAGGCCGTTCGGGGCTTTGCAAACACCAGGTCGCCGTTACAGCTTGGCGATCGATACCTCGGTGGATTTAACGAAGGCGATCACTTCGCTGCCAATCACCAGCTCCAGCTCTTTCACCGAGCGGGTGGTGATGACGGAAGTGACGACGCCGGAGGCGGTCTGCACGTCGATTTCCGACAGCACCGGCCCTTCGAGGATTTCCTTGACGGTGCCTTTGAACTGGTTGCGTACGTTGATGGCTTTGATGGTCATGAGTGCTTTCCTTTTTGCGGTAGGGATAGTCAGAGCGCCCAGCGCAGCTGCGTGGGCAGCGGTGCGCTCGGTTCGGGTTCGGGCGGGGTACCAGGCAATTCCAGCACACGGTTGAGCACCTGGGTTTCCAGTGCAGCCAGGCGATGTGAACCACGGGCCCGCGGGCGTGGCAGGTCGACCAGCAGGTCCAGGCCGACTTCGCCGTCTTCGATCAGGATCACCCGGTCGGCGATGGCCACGGCCTCGCTGACGTCATGGGTCACCAGCAGCACGGTGAAGCCGTGCGTTTGCCACAGGCGCTCGATCAGCTGTTGCATCTCGATGCGGGTCAGCGCGTCCAGGGCCCCCAACGGCTCATCGAGCAGCAACAGGCGTGGTTGGTGAATCAGTGCTCGGGCCAAGGCCACCCGCTGCTTCTGCCCACCGGACAAGGCCGCCGGCCATTCGTTGGCACGCTCGGCCAGGCCCACCGCTTCCAGTGCCTCCAGCGCTTGTGGGCGCCAGTTGCCTTTAAGGCCCAGGCCGACGTTATCGATGATCTTCTTCCAGGGCAGCAGGCGCGCCTCCTGGAACATCAGCCGGGTGTCGTCACGCGATTCGCTGAGCGGTGCGGAGCCGGCCAGCAGCGCACCGCGGGTGGGCTTGTCGAGCCCGGCCAGCAGGCGCAACAGGGTACTTTTGCCACAGCCGCTGCGGCCGACGATGGCGACGAACTGACCGGCTGGAATGTGCAAGTCGATGTCGCGCAGCACCTGGCGCTCGCCAAAGGCCTTTTGCACATTTTGCACGGCCAGCGGAATGCCGCGCAGCAGGCGTGGCGGTCGCTCGTTGAGCACGGTCATGCCGCACCTCCTTTGACAACTTGGTACGCCGGGTGCCAGCGCAACCAGACACGCTCAAGGCCGCGGGCGGCCAGGTCGGCAAGCTTGCCCAGCACCGCGTACAGAATGATCGCGACCACCACCACGTCGGTCTGCAAAAACTCCCGGGCGTTCATCGCCAGGTAGCCGATGCCGGAGCTGGCCGAGATGGTTTCGGCAACGATCAGCGTCAGCCACATCAAGCCCAATGCAAACCGCACGCCTACCAGGATCGATGGCAAGGCGCCCGGCAGGATCACCTGGCGGAATAGGCTGAAGCCGGACAAGCCATAGCTGCGCGCCATCTCGACCAGCGCCGGGTCGACGTTGCGGATACCGTGATAAGTGTTCAGATAGATCGGGAACAGCGTGCCCAAGGCCACCAGGAAAATCTTCGCCGACTCATCGATGCCAAACCACAGGATCACCAACGGGATCAGCGCCAAGTGCGGCACGTTGCGGATCATCTGCATGGAACTGTCCAGCAGGCGCTCGCCCCACTTCGACAAGCCGGTGACAAAACCGAGCACCAGGCCCAGGCCGCCGCCAATGGCGAAGCCCACCCCGGCGCGCCAGCCACTGATGGCCAGGTGGGTCCAGATATCGCCACTGCGCACCAGTGCCACGCCTGCCTCGACCACCGCGCTGGGTGCCGGCAGGATGCGCGTAGACAGCCAACCGGCACTCACCGACAACTGCCAGACCGCGATCAACAGCACCGGCAGCGCCCAGGGCGCCAGCCGATACAGAACATTAGTGCCTATACGACTCATGCGTGCGGCCCTCAGCCTTGCGCGGCGGCTTTGGGCAGGATGTCGTTGGCGACCATCTCACCAAACGGGCTGACGTAGCTGGCGCCTTGCGGCACTTCGGGGCGGTTCACGTCCAGGTGCGGGAACAGCAATTCAGCCACGCGATAGGACTCTTCCAGGTGCGGGTAGCCGGAGAAGATGAAGGTGTCGATGCCCAGTGCCGCGTACTCCTTGACCCGCGCCGCCACGGTTGGGCCATCGCCCACCAGCGCCGTGCCGGCACCGCCGCGTACCAGGCCAACCCCGGCCCACAGGTTGGGGCTCACTTCCAGGTTGTCCTTGCTGCCACCGTGCAGGGCGGCCATGCGCTGCTGGCCTACCGAGTCGAAGCGCGACAGCGACGCCTGGGCGCGCTGGATGGTCTCGTCATCCACATGGGAGATCAGCTTCTCGGCGGCCTGCCAGGCTTCGGCATTGGTTTCACGCACGATCACATGCAGGCGGATACCAAAGCGCACGGTGCGGCCCAATTTGGCGGCCTTGGCCCTTACTTCGGCGATTTTTTCCGCGACAGCCGACGGTGGCTCGCCCCAGGTCAGGTACATCTCGACTTGTTCGGCGGCCAGGTCCTGGGCAGCGTCCGAGGAGCCACCAAAGTACAGCGGCGGGCGCGGCTGCTGGATCGGCGGGTAGAGCAGCTTGGCGCCCTTCACGGTGATGTGCTGGCCGTCGTAGTCGACGGTTTCGCCTTCCAGCACGCGGCGCCAGATGCGAGTGAATTCGACAGAAGCCTGGTAGCGCTCTTCGTGGCTGAGGAACAGGCCGTCGCCGGACAGCTCGTCGGGATCACCACCGGTCACCAGGTTGAACAAGGCGCGGCCGCCGGACAAACGATCCAGGGTCGCGGCCTGGCGCGCGGCCACGGTTGGCGAGATGATCCCCGGGCGCAGGGCCACCAGGAACTTCAAGCGGGTGGTCACCGGGATCAGCGAGGCTGCCACCAGCCAGGAGTCTTCGCAGGACCGCCCGGTAGGGATGAGCACCCCGCCAAAGCCCAAGCGGTCAGCGGCTTGGGCGATCTGCTGCAGGTAGCCGTGGTCGACCGCGCGGGCCCCTTCGGAGGTGCCAAGGTAATGGCCGTCACCGTGGGTTGGGAGGAACCAGAAAATGTTGAGGCTCATGGAGTTGTCTCCTAAGGAAGGCTCAAGCCGGGGCGGCGCCCCGGCCTGTGGGGGTAATTAAGGTGCGGTGGCCACTTTGGCCGGCGGCGTCCAGATCACGTCTTTGATGCTCAGTTGCTTGGGGATCAACTTGAGCTGGTAGAAGCTGTCGGCGATTTTCTGCTGCGCCGCGACCACGTCTGGGCTCAGGAACTGCGCACCGAAGCCTTGGCGCTTGACGGTGGTCAGGGCGATATCAACCGGCAGGCCGAGCAGCGGCGACACTTCCTTGGCCACCTGATCGGGGTTGGCCTTGGACCATTCGCCCACGTTGCGGATCTCGTCCACCAACGTGCTGATCACTTCAGGGTGCTGTTGGGCGTAAGGCTTGGTTGCCAAGTAGAACTGGTTGTTGTCGACCAGGTTCTTGCCGTCACGCAGGGTGCGTGCCTGCAACTGTTGTTCGGCGGCGGCCTGGTACGGGTCCCAGATCACCCAGGCATCGACGCTGCCACGCTCGAACGCCGCGCGGGCGTCGGCAGGCGGCAGGAATACGGTCTGGATATCGGTGTATTTGAGGCCCGCGTCTTCCAGCGCACGCACCAGCAGGTAGTGCACGTTGGAGCCTTTGTTAAGCACGACCTTCTTGCCCTTGAGGTCTTGCACCGACTTGATCGGCGAATCCTTGGGCACCAGGATTGCCTCACTGGTCGGAGCCGGCGGCTCGTGGGCGACATATAACAAGTCGGCGCCGGCGGCCTGGGCGAAAACGGGCGGGGTTTCACCGGTCACGCCGAAATCGATGGAGCCGACGTTCAAGCCTTCGAGCAATTGCGGGCCGCCGGGGAACTCGGTCCACTGCACTTGCACGCCCTGCGCGGCCAGGCGCTTTTCCAGCGAGCCGCGGGCCTTGAGCAGCACCAAGGTGCCGTATTTCTGGTAACCGATGCGCAGGGTATCAGCCTGGGCCTGGGCAATAGCGACCAAGGAAAAAGCCGCGGCAAACAGGGCGACCAGACCTTGACGCAAAAAGACTGTGCGCATGGCGCGCTCCTTCTTGGCAAAAGTTTTTTGGCTGCACCTGCTTGCCCGTTGGCGGGCGAGTAAGGCCAGTAAAGCGATGTCGGTTCAGATGCTCCAGCGAGCGCTCAGCAACCGTTCATTCAGGATGCCAGGGTCCAGCGGCTTGGGCCGCCGGGCCATGTCATTGCGAAACTCTTCCAGGGCCCCGTACAGGCGCTGTTCCAGCGCGGGCGCCAACTGCGCCGCGGCACTGCCTTCGCCGTAGGCGATCTGGCTGTCGTCAGCAAAGATCCCCTGCAGCATTTCCTGGGCCTTGAGCGCGGCCAACACCGGCTTCAAGGCGTAATCCACCGCCAGCATGTGGGCGATGCTGCCACCGGTAGCGATCGGCAGAACCACCTTGTGGCTCAGCGCACGCTCGGGCAGCAAATCGAGCAAGGTTTTCAAGGCACCGGAAAACGACGCCTTGTAGATCGGCGTGGCCACCAGCAAACCGTCCGCCTTTTCTACCAATTCCAGGAAGTGGAGCACCTGCGGGCTGTCGAAGCGCGCATGCAGCAAGTCTTCGGCCGGGAAGTCCCGTACCTGAAACGTCACCACTTCTACGCCTTGACGCTGCAACCACTGCCCTGCCCGTTCAAGCAACACACCGGAGCGCGAGCGCAGGCTAGGACTGCCACCCAGGGATACCACGAGCATTTCGGCACTTCCTTCAAAGAGATGGGCAGACCTTAACAGCCTACTCATATATCCATAAATCATATTTATTCATTTGGTTATTCCTTGAATGAATATGAGCGAATGCGCAAAAAAAGGGGCCGTATGCGCGGCCCTAAACCCTGTCATGGCGATCTTCAATTTCGTTTTCAGGCGCGGGCAGTTATTCGCGGTTCGGTTGCGGGGTCAGTCGCAGGTAGGGCTTCACCGCACGGTATCCCTTGGGGAAGCGGCGCTTGATCTCTTCCTCATCCTTGAGCGACGGCACGATCACCACTTCGTCACCGTCCTGCCAGTTGGCCGGGGTCGCGACCTTGTGGCTGTCGGTCAACTGCAGCGAATCGATCACTCGCAAAATCTCGTGGAAGTTACGCCCAGTGCTGGCTGGGTAAGTGATGGTCAGGCGCACTTTCTTGTTCGGGTCGATCACGAACAGCGAGCGCACGGTCAGCGTGTCATTGGCATTGGGGTGGATCAGGTCGTACAGGTCGGACACCTTGCGATCGGCGTCGGCCAAAATCGGGAAATTCACCGTGGTGTCCTGGGTTTCGTTGATGTCCTCGATCCACTTGTGGTGCGAATCCACCGGGTCGACCGACAGCGCGATGGCCTTCACGCCACGCTTGGCGAATTCATCCTTGAGCTTGGCGGTAAAGCCCAGCTCGGTGGTGCACACCGGGGTGAAGTCGGCGGGGTGGGAGAACAGCACGCCCCAGCTATCGCCCAGCCACTGATGGAAACGGATCTTTCCAGCGCTGGAATCCTGTTCGAAATCGGGGGCGATATCGCCGAGTCTGAGGCTCATGTGCAGCTCCTTGGGCTGAGTTCGTATGGCCTCACTGTGCAGGGTTTCTTAACTATTTAAAAAGAATAAATATCGATTTATTTATACCTTTATGGAATAAAAAATATTTGTACCAACACCCCCTCCATTCATCGCTGATTTGCAACATCAACCCTGCATCATTTCATTTTCACAGCTATTTCACTTCTTTTTGACGCTTAACAACCCAGTCTAGGCCCGCAGCTGGCCAAGCGGCCCAACCCAGCTACCCCGGAGATTTCCCCTGGTGGAGTCAGTCCTTAAAAAGTACACGACCCGTTACCCGCTCAGCACCGCCTGGTTGCGGCGCCAGCGACGTGTGGGCGCGGCCGTGCTGGCCTGCCTGCTGGTGGCGCTGTCGGTGACCTGGCTGCTGGGGCCGGCAACACCGGCCAACCTGGCCCACGCCAATGCCCTGCAATTGGCCCATCTGCACGACGCCTGGGCCAAGGGCGAAGTCATCGTGCTGGTACGCCACGCCGAGCGGTGCGACCACTCCAGCGCCCAGTGCCTGGGCCAACCTGATGGCATCACCGTGCGCGGCATGCAGTCGGCCAGCAACGTGGCGCCCTACTGGCAGCGCATGAACCTGGCCACCACCGACATCTACACCAGCCCCATGACCCGCGCCGAGCAAACCGCCCACTACATGTTCGGCCAGGCCAATACCGCCCAGGACTGGCTGTCCACCAGTTGCAGCAAAAGCATGATGCAAACCGTGCTGGCGCATAAAACCAACCAGCGCAACCTGATCGTGGTGACGCACAGCGAGTGCATCGCACGCTTTGAAAGATCGCTGGAACTCAGTGACTCAGACGAACCAGGCTATGGTTCAGCCCTGTTCGTCACGGTCAATTCACAAGACGAAAGCGTGGCGCCGCTCGGCCGCATCAATGCCGAGGATTGGAACAAGGTCATCCATAATTGAATGCAGATGAAAGCCTGAACACCTCAAGCCCGGCTCGACAGCGCGGGCTTTTCTATGCCTGGAATCTAGGGTTGCCACTGTTGTGCGCCGTGCTCACTTTCGTGGTGTTCGACCTCACCTCGCTGGACAGATGGTTCGGCGACCAGCTCTATCAGTTGGGTGGCCAGCACTTCCCGCTGCAGTCCAACGGCCTGTTCGAACACTTCACGCACAACTGGACGTCGATTATCCCGGACACCACCAGCACCCTGGCGATCATTGGCTCGTTGTTATCGTTTGTATGGCCGCGCTTCAAGGCCGATCGCCACAGCAAGGCCATCGCTTTTCTTGAACGGGTAAAAATGGTCCCGGTGCTGCAATTCATCACCCGTCACCGGCGCGATTTTCTGTTCGTGGTGGTGGCTTTCGCCATCGACTCCGGCATGACCCGCTTTCTCAAAGTGCACACCAATATCTACTGCCCGGTGCAAACCCTGCCCTACGGTGGCACTCAGGAAATGATGCACTGGTTCGAGAATTTCAGCCTGCTGCACGAACCCAAGGGCACCGGCCGTTGCTGGCCGGGCGGCCACGCCGTCACGGGTTTCAGCATAGTCGCGCTGTACTTCGTGGCGCTGCGCCAACGCTGGCAGCATGCGCGCAAGGTGTTGTACGTGGCGCTGGCAATGGGCGTGGTGTACGGCACCATCCGGGTTTTTCAGGGCATCCACTTCATGTCCCACACCCCTTGGGGGATGATCATGGTGTGGCTGTGCACCCTGTTCACGGCGCTGGCGTTCTATGGGCGCAAGCGGCTGCAGCAACCGGCCCTGCAACGCTGAACCACAGGCAATAAAAAGCCCGCCGAGGATGGGGTCCAGGCGGGCTTTTTAATTTCAGCTACGACTTACATGAAGCTGTAGGTGTAGTTGAAGATCAAGCGGGTTTGGTCGGTATCGCTGGCGCCAGTGGCGTTGGTACGGTAGGTACCTTGACGCAGGCTGGTGCCGAAGCCTTTCAAGTAGCCGGTTTGCACGACGTAGTCGATACGCATGTCGCGTTCCCACTCGCTTGCATCGCTGCCAGTACCGCTGGTGGCCTTGATGTCGTCGCCATGCAGGTAAGCTACCGAAGCCTTCAGGCCGGGAACGCCCAGGCTGGCGAAGTCATAGGTGTACTGGCCGAACGTGGTGTTCTCACCGGCACGGGCGAACTGGTTGACCATGCTGTCGGTGAACAGGTAGAAGCTCGAACCGCCGTTGCCTTCCAGGCTGCTGGTGGAACCGTCTTTACGCACGTTGCCTTCACCGGTCCAGACGAAACCACCGTCATCGCTTACACGCTGATGGCCCAGCAAGATTGCGTGGCTGCCCAGGGTGTAGGTGAACATGGCGGACCAGGTGGTGTTGTCCACTTCGCCAGCGTGCTTGGCGTAGCCGCCGTTGTTGTTGAAGGCGTAGCCGGTTTCACCGTTTTTGCCGTCGGAGCTGCTGTCGAAGTAACGCAGGTCAGTCTTGAACGACTGGCCTTCGCTGATCGGCAGCACGTGGACCAGGCCCAGGAAGTTCTGCTTGTAGTAGTCCTGCAGGTTCGAGTAGTAGTACTGAACCAGCAAGTCCTTGGTGATTTTGTAGTCCAAGCCGCCGTACTGGAACTTGTTGCTGTCACGGAAGCCACCAGCAACGGCCAGGCCGGTGCTGTTGCTCGAAGCACGACCGTAGGCATGTTCCAACTGACCTGCGTTGATGGTCAGGTTGTCGATTTCCTTGGAAGTGATGGTCGCGCCATCAAACGTCTGCGGCAGCAGACGACCATCGTTGGAAACCAAAATTGGCAGGTTTGGCGCCAGAGCACCACCCACGTGAGCTTCGGTCTTGGAAACACGCGCCTTCACGTTAGCCGAGGCACGGGCCCAGTCGCTAACCGAAGAACCGTCGCTGTCGCTTGGGAAGAAGGTGTTGTTGTCAGGGTGGGTGCCCTTGCCGCCATCAAGGTGGATGCCCCACAACGCTTGGGCGTCAACACCAAAACCAACCACGCCTTGAGTGAAACCAGACAGATAGTCGAGCTTGAAGCCCTGAGCTGTCTCATTCTGGTTCGAGCTGTTGTGCTCACGGTTGTCGTTGTTGAAATACATGGTGCGCGAGCTGACGGACAGTTTGCTGTCTTCGATAAAACCAGCTGCACCAGCTTGCTGAGCCAGAACCCCAACCGCAACGGCGAGTGCCACTTTGGACTTGAACATTGTTTTGCTCCTGTAACGATTCTAATTTTTGTGTTCTTTGGCGCCGGATCTTCTGTCCGGTCTGCCACAGATGCGCGATTAGCACCAAAACGTGACTGGTGAGTCAACGCCTTCCGGTCGGGTTGCGACCAAGGTCTAACGACGTCCTTTTCTGGGCATGCAGGGTAAATTCAAATTCACATTTCGAAAAAGAATTGTTTCAGCCATTTTAAGATTAAAAAGGAATAACTGGAACTTTTACCCAAACTTATGGCCCTGAGACGCTATCGGCCCATAAGCTAATTACTAAATAGTCTTTGCAGAGTATTTTTTAGATCGATTAGCTTTGCATCCACCGGTCAACCGGACAATTCGTTCCCATACCCCCATTTCCGCCATCGGCGGGCGAGGTGTTCGATGTCCGCTGGCACACCCACAGTGAAATCATTTTTACAAAGCAGCCTGGCCGCTGCGCTTTTTGTCATCTTCGCCGTGCCGGTGCAGGCCAACGAAACGCTGCGCATCGGCTACCAGAAATCCTCCACCCTGATCACCTTGCTCAAGACCCAGGGCACCCTGGAAAAGCAGCTCGCCGAACAGCACATCGACGTCAGCTGGCATGAATTTCCAAGCGGCCTGCCGCTGCTGGAGTCGCTGAATGTGGGCAACGTCGACATCAGCGCCGACGTGGCCGACACCGTGCCGATATTCGCGGCAGCGGCTGGCGCCCACCTCACCTACTTCGCTCGCGAAACCCCGTCGCCGGAAGCCCAGGCGATCGTCGTGCAGAACGACTCGCCGATCAAAACCCTGGCCGAGCTCAAGGGCAAGAAGGTCGCCGTGACCAAGGCCGCCGGAAGCCACTACCTGCTGATCGCCGCCCTGAACAAAGCCGGTTTGAAATTCACCGACATCCAGCCTGCCTACCTGACGCCCGCCGACGGCCGCGCCGCCTTCGAGAACGGCAAGGTGGATGCCTGGGTCACCTGGGAACCCTTCCTCACCGGCGTAGAGCGCCAATTGCCAACCCGCGTGCTGGCCGGCGGCACCGGGCTGGCCCAGTACCAACGCTACTACCTGACCAGTAACGCCTTCGCCAAAGACCACCCGCAAGTACTCAAACTGGTGTTCACCGAGCTGCAGAGAACCGGCCAATGGGCCAAGGCCAATCCGCGCCAGGCAGCCGAGATCCTAGGCCCGCTGTGGGGCAACCTGGACACCGCCACCGTGGAAGCGGCCAACCTGCACCGCAGTTACCAAGTGGTGCCGGTAAAGGCCAACGAACTGGGTGAACAGCAAAGCATCGCCGACGCCTTTTTTGCCGCAGGGCTGCTGCCCAAAGCGGTCGATGCCAGCACCATCGGTATCTGGCACCCCTGAATTCCGTACGCACACGTCAAGGCAGCCCCCTCATGGCCAAACACCTTTTCGCCCGTCGCTTGTTCGCCACCGCCGCCCTGCTGGGCCTAGGCCACCAGCGCGTTGCTGGACGGCGGCACGGCCAAAGCCATTGCGCAAACGGCGCAGTTTTTGAAGGAGCAAGGCAAGGTGGAGAGTGTCTTGCCGGACTACTCACCGTACGTCAGCGCCCCCATCCTCGTGTAGGAGCGGATTTATCCGCGAAGCCCACGCCTCGGGTGTACCTGTGGCACCGCGTTGGGCTTTTCGCGGATGCTCCTACATGGACGGCGTACAGGCCGAATAAGCTAATGCAAATAAGTTATTTATTTACAGATTCTTAGATCATTTAGTCTTCTGCTCAGCGGCTAACCGGCCGTCTGACCAGGAGCTCCACCATGTTCGCGCTCAAACCCCTTCGCCTGCTTGCGGCGCTGTCGCTGGCCGGTGCTTCGTTCCTGGCCCAGGCGGCCGACTTCACCGTGGCCTACCAGACCACCGTCGACCCAGCCAAAGTCGCCCAGGCCGATGGCGCGTACGAAAAAGCCACCCAATCGAAAATCAGCTGGCGCAAGTTCGATGGCGGCGCCGAAGTGATCACCGCCGTGGCCTCGGGCGACGTACAGATCGGCTACGTGGGGTCCAGCCCCTTGGCTGCAGCCGCTACTCGCCAACTGCCGGTCGAAACCTTTTTGATCGCTACCCAGATCGGCGCCGCCGAAGCACTGGTGGCGCGCGACGGCTCGGGCATCAATTCGCCACAAGACCTGATCGGCAAGAAGATCGCCGTGCCGTTCGTGTCCACCGGGCATTACAGCCTGCTGGCCGCGCTCAAGCAGTGGAAGATCGACCCGGCCAAAGTCACCATCCTCAACCTGGCGCCACCGGCCATCATCGCCGCCTGGAAACGTGGCGACATCGATGCCACCTACGTTTGGGACCCCGCCCTGGGCGTGGCCAAGGAAAACGGCAAGGTGCTGATCACTTCGGGGGAATTGGCCAAGCTCGGCGCGCCGACCTTTGATGCCTGGATCGTGCGCAAGGACTTCGCCGCCAA
The DNA here is from genome assembly GCF_023509015.1 of Pseudomonas abieticivorans. Taxonomy (NCBI): domain Bacteria; kingdom Pseudomonadati; phylum Pseudomonadota; class Gammaproteobacteria; order Pseudomonadales; family Pseudomonadaceae; genus Pseudomonas; species Pseudomonas abieticivorans. The sequence goes on along the minus strand of NZ_CP094975.1, from coordinate 2,810,259 downwards.
GCATCCGGAAATCGTCAAGGCGTTTGCCAAGGTCACCCTGGATGCCTACGCCGACTACCGCAAAGACCCGAAAGCCTGGCTGGCCAACCAAAGTAACGTCGACAAGCTGGTGAAGCTGTCCGGCGCCAAGGCGGCCGACATCCCGTTGCTGCTGCAGGGCAACGTCTACCCGCTGGCGGCTGACCAGGTGACTGCGTTGGGTGCACCCACCACCCAAGCCATTACCAACACCGCCACGTTCCTCAAGGAGCAAGGCAAGGTCGACGCGGTACTGCCGGACTACGCCCCGTACGTCAGCGGCAAATTCATCGAATAACCCATCGCTTCGCTCGTGTGGTGCGGATTAATCCGCGAAAAGCCCGCCGCAGTTATTCAGACATACCGCGGCGCGCTTTTCGCGGATAAATCCGCTCCTACAGGGGTGGCGCACAGGAGCACCCTACATGGCCCTGCTACAACTGGAGCGCATCAGCGCACAGTACCCCGGCGCCGCCGAACCGGTACTGGCCGACATCTCCCTGAGCCTGGGGCCCCAGCAACTGCTGGTGGCGCTGGGCCCTTCGGGCAGCGGTAAAACCTCATTGCTCAACCTGATCGCAGGCTTCGTCGAACCCAGCGCCGGGCGCATCACCCTGGACGACGTACCGGTCAAAGGGCCCAGTGCCGAACGCGGCGTGGTGTTCCAGGACGACGCGTTGCTGCCCTGGCAAGACGTGCTGGCCAACGTCGGCTTCGGCCTTGAGTTGGCCGGTATCCCCCGCGCCCAACGCGAAACCCGCGCCCGGGAAATGCTCGCGCTGGTCGACCTGGCCGGCTTCGGCGGCCGACGCATCTGGCAGCTCTCTGGCGGGCAGAAACAGCGCGTGGGCCTGGCCCGTGCCCTGGCCGCCGACCCGCGCGTGCTGTTGATGGATGAACCCTTCGGCGCGCTGGACGCCTTCACTCGCGAGCAGATGCAAGAGCTGTTGCTGCAAGTGTGGCAACGCACCGCCAAGCCGGTATTCCTGATTACCCACGACATCGAAGAAGCAGTGTTCCTGGCCACTGACCTGATCCTGCTGGCACCCAACCCAGGCCAGATCGTCGAGCGCTTGAGCCTGGATTTTGGCCAACGCTATGGCGCCGGTGAGTCGGCCCGTTCGATCAAGTCCGACCCGCGTTTTATCGAAACCCGCGAACACGTGCTCGCCCGCGTGTTTTCCCAACGCGCCACCCTGCGCCAGGAGCCGGCATGAGCAGCTACGAACTACCCGCCGCGGCCGAAGCTCGGCCTAAAGTGATCATCCCGCTCAAGCGCAGCCTGAGCACCCGCTGGATCAGCGCGCTGACCCTGGCCACCCTCGTGCTTATCTGGTGGGGCGTGACCGCTGCAGGCCTGATCGAGCCGTTGTTCTTGCCACCGCCCTCGGCGGTGCTGGAAAAAGGCTGGCTGCTGGCGACCAAGGGCTACATGGAATCGACCTTGTGGCAGCACTTGGGCGCAAGCCTCAGCCGTATCGGCCTGGCGTTGGGTTTCGCCATCCTCACGGCAATCCCGGTAGGTATCGCCATCGGCCACAACCGCATCGCCCGCGGCATCCTCGACCCATTGATCGAGTTCTACCGGCCAATCCCACCGCTGGCGTACCTGCCGCTGATCGTGATCTGGTGCGGCATTGGCGAGCTGTCCAAGGTACTGCTGATCTACCTGGCGATCTTTGCCCCGATCGCCATCGCCACCGCCACCGGCGTGCGCACCGTCGACCCGGCCAAATTGCGCGCCGCGAAGTCACTGGGCGCAACCCGTGCGCAACTAATCCGCCACGTAATTTTGCCCAGCGCCCTGCCCGACATCCTCACCGGCGTGCGCATCGGCCTGGGCGTGGGTTGGTCGACCCTGGTAGCCGCCGAACTGATCGCCGCCACTAGCGGTTTGGGTTTCATGGTGCAATCGGCGGCGCAGTTTTTGGTCACCGACGTGGTGGTGCTGGGCATCCTAGTCATCGCCCTGATCGCCTTCGCCATGGAAATGGGCCTGCGCGCCCTGCAACGCAAACTGGTGCCGTGGCACGGCCAGGCCCATTGAACATCGAGACGAACATGAGCTTGAAGATTACCCAGCTGAACCCGGCCATCGGTGCACAAATCAGCGGCGTGGACCTTTCCCGCGACTTGCTGCCAGGCCAGCGCGAGGCCATCGCCCAGGCACTGCTGGACCACCACGTGCTGTTTTTTCGCGAACAGCCAGTGACGCCGCAACAACAGGCGCGCTTTGCCGCGCAATTCGGCGACCTGCACATCCACCCCATCTACCCCAACGTGCCGGAGCAGCCGGAAATCCTGGTGCTGGACACCGCCGTCACCGACGTGCGCGACAACGCCATCTGGCACACCGACGTGACCTTTTTGCCCACCCCGGCCATGGGCGCCGTGCTCAGCGCCAAGCTGCTGCCGGCTTATGGCGGCGATACCCTATGGGCTAGCGGCATCGCCGCCTATGAGGCGCTGTCGCCCCCTTTGAAAACCCTGCTGCAAGGCCTGACCGCCACCCACGACTTCACCAAGAGCTTCCCGTTGGAGCGCTTCGGCAGCACAGCTCAAGACCTGGCTCGCTGGGAAGAAGCCCGGCGCAAAAACCCGCCACTGAGCCACCCAGTGGTGCGCACCCACCCGGTCAGCGGGCGCAAGTCGTTGTTCGTCAGCGATGGCTTCACCACCAAGATCAACGAACTGGAACCGGCCGAAAGCCAGGCCCTGCTCACCTTCCTCTTCGCCCATGCCACCCGCCCGGAGTTTTTCATCCGCTGGCGCTGGCAAGAAAACGACGTGGCGTTCTGGGACAACCGCAGCACCCAGCATTACGCCGTGGATGACTACCGCCCGGCACGACGGGTGATGCAGCGGGCGACCATCCTGGGGGATGCGCCGTTTTGACGGACCCCTTCGCGGATGAATCCGCTCCTACGGGCCATGTAGGAGCGGATTCATCCGCGAACCAGACGCCGCAACGCTACTCAATCCCCTCCTGCGCAACCTCCAGCACCTCGCACCCCTCCTGCAACAACTGATAAGCCACGTCTGCGACCACGCTGAGGTCTTTACCCTCGGCGCAACGGGCGTTCATGCGGGACAGGCTTTCCATCAGGTTGCGGATGGATTGGAAACGGCGGTCGGCGAACTCGATCAGTTCGCGAGGGGTGGCGTGAGGGTTTATGAGGAGGACGCGGGTTGGAACGTCGTGTTCGGTCATGATTGCTTTCCTTGGATGCGATAGCCACCTTCGTTGCAGACGATTGGGTGGCAGCTGTGTGCAGGCTTGCAAACCGGTCCAAGTAGCCGGCAGATCCGAAGACCTCCCACACACAGCTGCCATAACGCATCAGCAGACAGGGTAGCCTGCTGTGCAGTTATGGGACTGATCTCTTGGACGGGATGCAAGGCCCGGTCGTTGATCTGTCGACGACGGGACGGACTATAAGCAGGTCAGGAAGGGGGAGCTAGATACGGGTTTCCGGGAATGCTGTAGGAAGTTTCCCGAAGAACGGCTACAGCGCCTGGGCACACATATCTCGAATGATGACGTAGACGATTGCACGCAAGCACCGCATTTCGCCTGCAAAGGTCGCGGCCAGTTCAGGACGCTGCTCAAGCAACTTCCCGTTCCCTTGCTCAACCTCGGTCAGAAGCTGCTCGGCTTGCTCTTTTATCGCTTTACCCATAGCCGCGAGCTGACGCGTTGCCGTGGCCTGCGATAGCCCCATGACTTGCCCCGCCTCGATAAGACGAGCGGCCGTCTGATCGACCATTCGGGATGTGCCTTGAATGGGCCAGGCCATCTCCACTTGGCTTGGCCAGCGTTGCTTGTCAAACGTGGCCGTCTCGTAAACGGCAGTACTCAATAAGTCGTAAAAGGGCGCCAACTCGACATCATCGCCCGTCATCAAAAAACTCAGGTTTTTCAAATGCGCATCGGTATTACCGATCAGTACGTTGAACAATACCCAACGGTAAAGTGCCTGGGTGGTTGCAAGGCGCATGGTGCAGAGCTGGACGATTTCATTCAGTTTCGGGATGCTGCCAGCGGAGTATTTGAAGGCACGGTCCAACTGCAATAACTGGCAGGCATCAATGCTGTGCAAACGCTCCCAGTGCGTTTGCGCAAAACGACGATCAAAGCGCTCGATTAAATAGACCGGCTCCGGAACATACCGCCGGACGACAGGTGGCACGTTAAGACCTACCCGTCTTGCAAGGGTCATAACAAACCACTCGTTGATCACCGAATGGGCATACTCTTCAGACGGGTGGTCAGGCTTCAGAATGTGCGTGGAGGGCATGCTGCCGGTGGGCTCCCACAACTCACCATCCTTCAATACGATCGCCACCTTGTGCTGGGCACCGGCCAGCGACATGCGCTTTTGTGCCTGCTCGGCCAAAGGCACGTGCGGCATTTCCCGGATACGCCTCGAAAGCTCCTCGTCCGTCAATGGCTCAAGACTGCCAGGCGCCTGCCCCTGCCCAGGTGACAAAAGGGTGAGAGAGCCCGCCGACTCGGCCCCAAAACAGGCCAGCAAACCAAAGGCATCCTCGACCGTTACCCGCGCAGCCTTGGCGATCAGGATACGTTGGCCCTCTTCGGGCAAAAGATTATCAAAGTACCACTGCACAGGGCGTACGGAGCTGCCGTCGATAATCGGCTCTTTCTGCAAGGGCAGGCTCGGTGCTATTGGGTAATGATCCGGTGAGGCAAGCCATTGGGCGCTGTACGAAAGGCGCCACAAACCGTTTTGCTCGGACAGCGTGCCAACCCAAGCTTCATTGGTCCAGACCTCCAACTCGCGACTCAAAAGCGAGGCCCCGCAGGTTTGGCTGTAAGCTTCGTAGCGTCGTACTTAGCCATATTCAGCAGGGTCTGCTGGGCAACGGAGTCTGGCACCTCGACGCTCAGCTTCAAACCCAACGCCTCTAAAGCCTGGAATACCTTGCCCCACTGCACCGCTTCACCGCCACGCTCAACCTTGCTCAGAAAATTTTCACTGATGCCAATCATGCCTGCTGCATCGTCCTGTCGAATTGACATGGCTTTGCGGCTGGCTCGCATGATCAAACCCAGTGAATCTGCGGTTTTTACTGGAAGCAACATTCCCAGAATCCTCATGTTCGTGCGGTTTATGCATAAACTCATTAGTTTGACGACCAAATCCTTACAACCGTGAGGTTTTACGCTTGGCAGCACTAATTTCAGAGTAAATACTCACGATCATGCGGATTTTGTGAGGGTAGCAGCAAATTGCGACATAGTCCCCACGATCATGAGGATTAACCGCAGCCTTACCGTTGGCCAAAAGGCGGCTATGCCCCTGGCTCAGCGCCAACGATGAATACGGGTCCCCCAGGCATCCACGCTGCCTTGCTCGAATGCCGCGCGCGCATCGGCCGGGCTCAGGTTGTGGGAGCTGGAGCCTTTCTGTTAGCCGATGCGCAAGGTGGAAGGGGTTGCGGGGCGCGTTAACGCCCCCGGTTTAGCGGTTACTCGGCCGTGGAGGGCTTTTCCCACAGGTTGATGCCGCCTTCGACGGCGAAGCGGTCGATCTGCGCCAGTTCTTCGGCAGTAAACGAAAGGTTTTTCAGCGCCCCAACGTTCTCGATGATCTGCTCGGGCTTGCTGGCGCCGATCAGTGCCGAGGTCACGCGCGGGTCGCGCAGGGTCCAGGCCAGGGCCAGTTGCGCCAGGCTCTGGCCGCGCCGTTGGGCGATCTCGTTGAGGGCGCGGATGTGCGCCAGGTTGCTTTCGGACAGGTGCGACTGCAGCAGCGAACCACCGCCCGGCTTGTTCACCCGCGCATCCTTGGGCACGCCGTTGAGGTACTTGTCGGTCAGCAGGCCCTGGGCCAACGGGGTGAAGGCGATCACGCCGGCACCCAGTTCATCGGTGACGTCGAGCAGGTCTTTTTCCACCCAGCGGTTGAGCAGGTTGTAGGCCGGTTGGTGGATCAGCAACGGCACTTTCCATTCCTGCAGCAGCTTGGCCATCTCGCGGGTTTTAACCCCCGAGTAGGACGAGATGCCGATGTACAGCGCCTTGCCCTGCTGTACTGCAGTGGCCAGGGCGCTGGCGGTTTCTTCCAGCGGGGTGTCGGGGTCGAAGCGGTGCGAATAGAAAATGTCGACATAGTCCAGGCCCAGCCGTTGCAGGCTCTGGTCCAGGCTGGCCAGCACGTATTTGCGCGAACCGCCACCTTGCCCGTACGGGCCAGGCCACATGTCCCAGCCGGCTTTGCTGGAGATGATCAACTCGTCGCGGTAGTGCTTGAAGTCTTCGCGCAGCAGGCGGCCGAAGTTGATCTCGGCACTGCCGTAGGGCGGGCCGTAGTTGTTGGCCAGGTCGAAGTGGTTGATGCCCAGGTCGAAGGCAGTGCGCAGCAAGGCGCGCTGGGTATCGATGGGTGTGCTGTCACCAAAGTTGTGCCACAGGCCCAGCGACAGCGCTGGCAAGACCAGGCCGCTGCGGCCTACGCGGCGGTAGGGAATAGACTCGTAGCGATTTTCGGCAGCAATGTAAGTCATCAAAATTCCTTTCTTGTTTGAGGCTTTTGATCCTGTGGGAGCCGAGCTTGCTCGCGATGACGGCCTTGAAGACGCCGTCGCGGGCAAGCCTTGCTCCTACACGTGAGTGGCGAATTGATTGATGGGCTTTTTAAGGCCCAGGTTCTCGCGCAAGGTCTTGCCTTCGTACTCGGTGCGAAACAGCCCGCGGCGTTGCAGCTCGGGTACCACGTGGTCTGCGAAATCCTCCAGGCCACCGGGCAAATGCGGCACCAGCACGTTGAAGCCATCGGCCGCACCCTGCTCAAACCACTCCTGCAACTGATCGGCAATCTGCGAAGGGGTTCCGATCAGGCTGTAATGCCCGCGCCCACCGGCGATTTTGCGACCCAATTCGGCCAGGCTCAAGTTCTCGCGCCCGGCCAGTTCGGTCAGCAGCTTCTGCCGGCTCTGCTGGCCACTGTCGGTCAATGGCAGCTCTGGCAACGGCCCGTCCAGCGGGTAGCCGGACAGATCGAAGTTACCGAGCATACGCCCTAGCAGCGCGACGCCCACTTCGGGTTCGACCAACGCTTGGAATGACTCGAATTTTTCCCGCGCCAAGGCTTCGGTTGCACCGACGACCACGAACACCCCAGGCATGATTTTCAACGAATCCTCGTCGCGCCCATACTCCGCCAGCCGGCCTTTGATGTCTGCGTAGAACGCCTGGGCATTGGCCAACGAGGTTTGCGCAGTAAAGACCACTTCAGCGGTTTGCGCGGCCAGGTCGCGACCGGTTTGCGAGGCGCCCGCCTGCACGATCACCGGCCGACCCTGGGGCGAGCGTGCGACGTTCAGCGGGCCCTTGACCTGAAAGTGCTCGCCCTTGTGATTGAGCACATGCAGGCGGGCCGGGTCGTAGTATTGGCCGCTGGCCTTGTCACGCGTAAACGCATCGTCCTGCCAGCTGTCCCACAAACCGGTGACCACTTCATGGAACTCCCGCGCCCGGCTGTAGCGCTCGGCGTGGCCGATGTGTTGCTCGCGGCCGAAATTCAGGGCCTCGGCCGCAGCGTCACTGGTGACCAGGTTCCAACCCGCGCGGCCAGCGGACAGGTGATCAAGCGAGGCGAACTTGCGCGCTACGTGGTAGGGCTCGTTGTAGCTGGTGGTTACCGTGCTGATCAAGCCGATGCGCTCGGTGACCGCACTCAGCGCCGAGAGCAGCGTCAACGGCTCGAAATGGTCGGAGCGGGCCATGCGGCTGGCGATGTCACCGGTGGCCGCCGCCACGCTGTCAGCGATAAACAACGTGTCGAAACGCGCCGCCTCGGCCACCTGCGCCAGGTGCTTGTAGTGGGCGAAATCAAGGCCGGCATCGGCCGGGACATCAGGGTGCCGCCAGGCCGCCACGTGGTGCCCGGTGGCCATCAGAAACGCGCCCAGTTTCAGCTGTCGTGGTGCCTGGCTCATGCTTAGAAATCCTTGCGTACTTGAATGCCGAAGTAACGTTCATCGTCACGCGGGACCGCGCGGTAGATGTAGCCTGTGCCCGAGGCCAGCAGCGGCGAGTAGGACTTGTCGAGCAGGTTCTTGCCCTGCAGCGACACGCGCCAGCCATTGCTGTAGTCGGCCAGGGCGATGCTGGCGTTCCAGATGCCATAGGCGCCCTGTTTGGTGTCCGGGTTCTGGCTGATGTCGTACTGCACTTCGCTTTGCCAGTTGTAATCGGTGCCCAGTTCGATATCCAGGCCGTTGTCCAGCGGGATGTCGTAGTCGGCGCGCACGTAGGTTTTCCAGTCCGGGCTGAACGGCAGGGTCTTGCCGTTGACGTTGCACGAGGCGGCGGCACCTGCTGGGCAACTGAACTGGTCAATGCGCGCCTTGGTGTAGGCCAGGGCACCGGAGAATTTCAGGTTTTGCGTGGCCTGCACGGCGAAGTCGGCTTCCACGCCTTCGGTGCTCACGCTGCCGGCGTTGATCAGGCGGGTCACGACTTGCCCCGCCACGGTGTCGTAGAAGTTGGCCTGGTAGTTGTCGTAATCGCTGTGGAACACCGCCACGTTGGTGGTCACACGGTTATTCCAGCTGGTGGCTTTAACGCCCAGTTCCCAGGTGTTGGACGTTTCCGGCTTGAGTGCGTCGGTGTCACGCGGCTGCATGTTGAAGAACACGTTGTAGGCCGGGCCCTTGTAGCCACGCGAGTAGGTCAGGTAGCTGGTGACCGAGTCGGTCAGGTCGTACTGCACGCCCAGGCGGCCGGACCAGCCGTCTTCGTCGGTACTGCCCGAGCTGCTGGTGCTCGGCTGGATACCACTGACGGTGGTGGCAGAGGTGCTTACCCGGCGGTGGTCGTATTCCAGTTCGTCATGGGTATAGCGCAAGCCGGCGATGCCACGGAACCTGGACGTAAAGTTGAGCGTGGTTTCGCCGAATGCCGAGTAACTGTTGCTGGTGGTGCCGTAGTTGGCGATGCCCTGGTTGGTTGCCGTCGGCGTGATCAGGGTGCGCTGGTAGGTTTCGTCGTCCTTGGCGTGCATGTAGTACAGGCCGGCCACGTACTCCAGGAACTCGCCTTTTGGCGAAGCCAGGCGCAGCTCTTGCGAGTATTGGTCGTAGCTCAGGTCGCCCTTGTCCTGGGTACCGGGGAACGCCGTGCTGATGGTCGCCAGGCGGTCGCCGTCCTGCCACTGGGTGTTGTCCCAGCCGCGCCAGGCGGTGATCGACGTCAGGGTGTAGTCGCCCAGGTTCCAGTCCATCTGCGCCGACAGGCCCTTGTTGGTGTCGTCGACGTGGGTGCGGTAGTCGCTCTCGATGTTGCGGTTGTGGTTGCTGGCGTTGACCGGGGCCAGGGCATTGGCGAACGCCGTGCTGCTGGTGCTGCTGATCACGCCGTTGGGTGCGTCGCTGGCCGACTGCATGTAGTCGGCTGCCAGGGTCAGCTTGAAGTCTTCGCTGGGGGTGAACTCCAGTTTGCCGCGCACGCCCTTGCGGTTGTAGCCGTTGACTTCCTGGCCGTTGGCCTTGTTGTCGACGTTGCCATCGTAGTTGCCGATCAGGGTAGTGATGTTGCCCTTCAGCACACCCGGGATCAGTGCGCCGCCAATGCCGAAGCGGGTGCGGCTTTCGTTACCCTGGTAGTAGGATTGTTCCACGTAGCCGTGGGTTTCTTCGGTCGGCGCCTTGGTGATGATGTTCAGTACGCCGGCCGAGGCATTCTTGCCGAACAGCGTGCCCTGCGGGCCACGCAGCACTTCGATGCGCTCCAGGTCCAGCAGGTCGAGGGTGGCCATGCCGGGGCGGCCGTACACCACGCCGTCGACCACGGTGGCCACGGTAGGCTCCACGCCCGGGGAGGTGGAAATGGTGCCCACGCCGCGGATGAACAACGAGGTGTCCTTGTTAGACGCGCCGGTACGGAAGTTCACCGTGGGGATCTGTTGGACGATGCTCTCGATGCTGGTGCGGTTCTCGCGGCCCAGTTGCTCACCGTCCACCACTGATACCGCCACTGGCACCTTTTGCAGCGATTCCTCGCGACGGGTGGCGGTCACCGTTACCGATTTGAGCACCGGTTCCTGGGCGGTATCGCTGGCGTTTGCCTCGCCAGCAAACACGTCGCTCATTGGTAATACGGCGCCCACGGCCAAGGCCAGCGCGGTGATCTTGAAGCCTTCCCCAATTCTGTTTTGCATGTGCCTGCCCTGCTCGAATGTATGCCCTGGCCGCCGCGGTTCTACGACCACTGCGCCTGAAGATTCGCAAACCGGTGTGTTGGGCATTCGCTCGAGCGAGTAGCAGACAATTCACGTTGTTAGCGCTAACATTGGTAGTATCGACAACGGGCCGATAGACCGTCCAATACTGAAAAATTACTTTTATATTCTTTTTCGTTAGATAGGGGCCCGGTTTTGAGTGATGACAAGCAACGCAAGCGGCGCGGCGCCGGCCGAGTAACGCTGAGCACCGTCGCCAAGCAGGCCGGCGTTTCCGCGATCACCGTGTCGCGTTACTTCAACCAGCCCGAGCAGGTTTCGCCAGAGCGTCGCGAGCGCATCGCCACGGTGGTGAATGCGTTGGGCTACGTGCCCAACCTGGTGGCCGGTGGCTTGGCCTCGGCGCGAGGCAAGATCGTCGGTATGGTGATCCCGAACATCTCCGGGCCAATATTCGCCAACACCATCCAGGGCTTCAGCGATACCTTGAGCCGCCACGGCTACCAGTTGTTACTGGCCTCGAGTTACTTCGATATCCAACAGGAAGAAAGCGCGGTGCGCGCGTTTCTCGGCTGGTCGCCGGCCGCGTTGGTATTGACCAGCCACTTCCACAGCGAAGCCACCGAAAAAATGATCGCCGAGGCCGATGTGCCGGTGGTCGAGACCTGGGACTACCGACCTGAACGCAGCCCGCTGCAGATTGGTTTTTCCCACGTGGAAGTCGGCGTGAGCGCCGCACGCTACCTGTATGCCCAGGGTTACCGGCGCATCGCCTTCGTGCAGAACAGCGCGTCGGGCGACTTCAGCGCTTTGGAGCGGCGCGATGGTTATGCCGCGACCATGACCGAGCTTGGCCTGCAACCCTGGGTATTTGCCCCCCAGGCAGGCCTGGCGCCGTTCGAGGCTGGCAAGCAGGCGATGACCGAGCTGATGGCCGCGCCCCAACCACCGGATGCGATCGTCTTCGCCAACGATAACCTTGCAGCCGGGGGGCTGCTGGCAGGCCAGCGCGCAGGCCTGCGCATACCCCAGGACTGCGCCGTGCTGGGGTTTGGCGATTATCCGTTTGCGCAAATGCTGATGCCGAGCCTGAGCACCATCAAACCTCCGGCCTTGGAGATTGGCGTGCTGGCAGCGACGCGGGTGCTGGAAAGCCTGGCCGGCGGCACGCCACAGCGCCTGAACCTGCTCGACTGCCAGCTCATCGAACGCGAAAGCGCATAACCCAAGACGACGACCTGCAGGAGCGGATTGATCCGCGATGCAAGTGATGCTGAGCCCGGCCGCCCGCGCGGCCTTTCGCAAGCAAGCTTGCTCCCACATTGGCTGCAACGTGCCGCATTCTGTTGGAAGGGCGTTGAGCACTTTGCAACAACTGTGGGAGCAAGCTTGCTTGCGAATGGGCGCCAGAAAACCCCAGCCACACTATTTGTCTGTAGGCGCAAATTGATCCGCGAAAAGAATACTGCGGTGTGCCAGGCAAGCGGTGGCGGCTTCGCGGATAAACCTCCTACAGGGGCGCGGCCATTGGGCGTGCAGGACGCCCATAATCTCCGGTTAATGACCACCGGACATACTCGGCCTTTCGAGATTTTCGACAGGCCTTTACCCATGAAACTATTCGCCCTATGGGCCATGCTGCTGTTTTCCACCCTCGCCCAGGCGGCGTTCCCACTGGCGGTGGAGCCCAGGTTCCTGCCCGCCGACCGCGCCTTCAGCCTGAGCCATGAAACCCTGGCCAGTGGCGAGCAGCGCTTGCACTGGGACATTGCCCCCGGTTACTACCTGTACAAAAACCGCCTGCTGTTCGGCGAGCTGCCGGCCGACCAACATCCCGCGCTGCCCGAAGGCATCGCGCACCATGACGAATTCTTTGGCGAGCAGCCAGTGTATCGCGACAGCCTGGAACTGACCCTGCCGGCAACCGCGAGGGGCCAGGTGAAACTGAGTTGGCAAGGCTGCGCCGACGCTGGCCTGTGCTACCCGCCGCAAACCCAGGTCATTGACCTGGGCGGCGCTGCCGTTGCCCCCCAAGCCAGCGACCAAGCGTTGGCCAGCGGGCTGCAGGGCCGGACGCTGGGCTTGAGCTTGCTGGTGTTTTTTGGCCTGGGCCTGCTGCTGGCCTTTACCCCTTGTTCACTGCCCATGTTGCCGATATTGGCCGGCGTGGTGGTGGGCAGCGGCGCCAGTACCCGGCGCAGCGTGTTGCTGGCAAGCAGTTACGTGGTCAGCATGGCCCTGGTGTACGCCGGCATGGGCGTGGTGGCGGCGCTGTTGGGCGCCAACCTGCAGGCGACACTGCAACAACCCTTGGTGCTGGGGGCCTTCGCCGCGCTGTTCGTACTGCTGGCACTGCCGATGTTCGGCCTGTTCGAGTTGCAACTGCCCAGCGCTCTGCGCGACCGCCTGCAACAGGCCGGGAGCCGGCAACGCGGCGGCAGCCTGCTGGGCGCAGGCGTGCTCGGGTTGTTTTCCGGTGTGCTGGTAGGCCCCTGCATGACCGCGCCACTGGCCGGCGCCCTGCTCTACATCGCGCAGAGCGGTGATGCGCTGAAGGGTGCACTGGTGCTGTTCGCCATGGGCCTGGGCATGGGCTTGCCCCTGGTGGCGCTGGTGACGGTCGGCCAACGCCTGTTGCCCAAGCCCGGTGCCTGGATGAACCTGGTCAAGGGTGTGTTCGGCTTGCTGTTTCTCGGCACGGCCCTGCTGGTCGTGCGCCCGGTGCTCGACCCCGCGACCTGGTTGCTACTGGCTGCCCTGCTGACGCTGGGCGCGGCCACGGCATCGGCGATTAAAGTCAGCCATCGCCTGGTCGGCACCACGGCCGCGACAATGCTCGGCCTTTGGGGTGTGCTGATGCTGGTCGGCGCCGCCGGCGGCTCGGATGACCCGTTGCAACCCCTCAAGGTCTATACCGGCCAGGCGGCTGCGACTTCGACGAACAACCCACCTGTCGCTCAGGTCGACCAACCCCAGGCGCTGCAGGCAGAACTGGACGCCGCCCAAGCGGCCGGCCAGTGGGTGCTGCTGGACTACACCGCCGACTGGTGCGTGAACTGCAAGGTCATGGAAAAAAACATCTTCCAGCACCCGCAGACCCAAGCCGCGCTTGCTCAGGTACGCCGCCTGAAAGTCGACGTCACCCACGATACCCCCGCCAGCCGCGCCCTGCTGGACCGCTACCAAGTGGTCGGCCCACCCACCCTCATCTGGCTAGGCCCTAACGGTGAAGAACGTCGCGCCCAACGCATCACCGGGCTGGTCGACCGCGCCACTTTCCTGGCCAACTGGAACACTACCAAGGATCAAGGTTGATGAAACGACTCCTGCTCACCCTGGCACTGTGCACCCCGGCACTGCATGCCGCCCCCCTGCCCGCGCCCATCAAGGCCTTGCAGGATCAAGGCCTGACCTTTCACGGCGAATTCGACGCGCCCGCCGGCCTGAAAGGTTATGCCGCCCAATACCAGCAACAAGGCGTGGCGGTTTACCTCACCGCCGACGGCAAAAACACGCTGGTCGGCAACCTGTACGACGCCCAGGGCAAGGACCTGAGCGCCGAGCCGCTGGACCGTCTGGTGTTTGCCGAAATGGACAAGGCCAACTGGCAAAGGCTGGAAAACAGCACCTGGATCGCCGACGGCAAGGCCGATGCGCCGCGCATTGTGTATGTGTTCAGCGACCCCAACTGCCCGTATTGCACGATGTTCTGGAACCAGGCCCGGCCATGGGTGGACGCAGGCAAAGTGCAGTTGCGCCACATCATGGTCGGCATCATCCGCGCCGACAGCGCCGCCAAGGCAGCCGCCATGCTCACCAGCAAAGACCCTGCCGCAGCGTTGCAGCAGCATGAAAAAGCCGGCAAGCAAAGCACGCTCACGGGCCTGGATAAAATCCCGGCGAACGTCGAAGATCAATTGGCAGCCAACCTGGACCTGATGACTGACCTGGGTACACCGGCCACTCCGGCGATTTTCTATCACAACGACAAAGGGCGGGTGCAGCAACAACAGGGGGCGCCACGCATGGATCTGCTGGAGTCGATTCTGGGCAAGCACCCCTAGCTTCAGGCCTTGGCAAACACCTCGCCCAACCAATCCACAAACACCCGCACCCTGGGCGACATATGCCGGTTGTGCGGGTACAACACCGACACGGGCATCGGCGGCGGTGCGAAGGCCGGTAGCACTTCGCACAACAAGCCTTGCTGCAATTGCGTTGCTACCCGGTAACGGGGTACCTGGATCAAGCCGATGCCGGCAATGGCCGACGCGGCGTAGATTTCGGTGCCGAACACCGAGATGGCGCCAGGGATCTCGACCTCCAGTGCCTCGCCCGCCACGGTGAATTCAAACGGCAGCGCCTTGCCCGTGGCCCTGGACAGGTAATTCACCGCCCTGTGCCGGGCCAGGTCCTGCAGGGTTTGCGGTTCGCCGTGCTTGCGCAGGTACAGCGGGCTGGCACAGGTCACCTGGGCCAGCGTCGCCACGCGTTTGCCGATCAGCGATGAGTCGCCCAAGGTACCTGCGCGCAACACGCAATCCACCCCTTCCTGAATCAAGTCGACAAAGCGATCGGCCTCGCTCAATACCAACTCGATGTCCGGGTACCGCGCCATAAAAACCGGTAACGCCGGGATCACGAAGTTCTTCGCCAATGTCCCTTGCAGGTCTACCCGCAAACGACCTTTGGGCGCTACCTGCCTGAACGCCAGCTCGGCCTCTTCCAGCTCCGCCAGCAATTGCACGCAGCGGGCGTAGTACGCCTCACCATCCAGCGTGGGCCGCACGCGGCGAGTACTCCGTTCCAGCAAGCGAGTGCCCAGCCAGGCTTCGAACTGGTTCATGCTGTGGGTCAAGGTGGCGCGGGGGATGTTCAGGTCGTCGGCAGCCTGGGTGAAACTGCTGCGCTCGTAGATGCGCACGAAGATCTTCATGGCTCGAACCTGATCCATCGTGGCTCCTGGATTGTTGGCGGATATTGAACAGTAAAGACGACTCTGCGGCATTTATCGCCTTGGGTAAACATGTGAACCTCTGCCCATCCCCACCCGACAGAGGTTCGACCCATGACTAAAGTTGCCATCATCACCGGCGCCTCCCGTGGCATCGGCGCCGCCATTGCCCGCCGCCTGGCCGCCGACGGTTTCGCCGTCGCCATCAACTATGCAAGCAGCGCCCAGGAAGCCGAGCAATTGGCTGGCGAACTTCAAGCAAAGGGCCAGCGCGCCGTCGCGATCAAGGCCGACGTGGCCAGCAGCACCGATGTGAAGCGTCTGTTTGATGAGGTTGAGGTGCAACTGGGCAAGGTCGACGTGCTGGTCAACAACGCCGGCATCCTCAAGACCCAGCCGCTGGTCGACACCAGCGACGAAGCCTTCGAGCAAACATTCGCCGTCAACACCCGCGGCACCTTCAACACCTTGCGTGAGGCCGGCACGCGACTGAATCACGGTGGGCGTATCGTCAACTTCTCCAGCACGGTGATGGCCATGAACCTGCCGGAGTACGCGATCTACACCGCCAGCAAGGCCGCGGTGGAATCCTTCACGCATATTTTCGCCAAGGAACTGCGCGGCAAGCAGATCACCGTCAACGCCGTGGCCCCAGGCCCGGTGGCAACCGAACTGTTCTTGCATGGCAAGAGCGAAGAGCTGATCCAGCATTTCGCGAAAATGCCGCCCCTGGAACGCCTGGGCCAACCGGAAGACATCGCCAGCGTTGTGAGCTTTTTGGTCGGGAGCGATTCCGGTTGGGTAAACGGCCAGATAGTGCGCGCCAACGGCGGCCTGGCTTGAGCCTATCCCTGTAGGAGCGGATTTATCCGCGAAAAACGCGCCGCAGTTTATCTAGGCTACCGCGGCGGCCCCTTCGCGGATGAATCCGCTCCTACAACGGGGGCAGGGTATCAGCGCACCATGTGCAAAAACTGCATGTGCCGCTCGTACTGGTCCAGGATGTCGTTGATCACCTGCTCCTTGCTGTAGCCCACCAGGTCGTAGTCCTGGCTGCCTTCGCTCAGGTGCACCTCGGCGCGGTAGTAGCGGCGGTTTTTCAGCTCTTTGGTGCCCATGCCACCACGGGCAAAGGAAGGCGTGAAGTAACCCCGCATCTGCACTTGGTAGATAAATGGGCGCTCTTCGCCATGGCCGACTTCCAGGCTGACCTGGTCATGGCTGAGGTCTTCCTGGGTCACCACGTTCAGGCCTTTCTCGGTAAATACCGCCGAGACGTCTTCGATCGCCGGGCGCACCACGGTGTCCATGTACCGATACACCTCGTCGCGCGACGGAAAGTGCACCGCCTGGCTCAAGCGCTGCCGCCAACCACCACGGCCACGACGCGTGGAAGTGGGCACCGGTGCCAGTGAATACAGCTGGGCAATCTTGCGTTGCGACTCCAGGTAAAACGCCTTGTGCAGCCCCCACATCATCGCCAGCAAGATCAACGAGAACGGCAACGAGGTCAGCACCACCGCCGATTTCAACGAGTCAATGTTGCCGGCGAACAACAGCGAGCTGGTGACCAGGGCCGTCATCGCGCCCCAGAACACCCGCAGCCATTTCGGCCCGTCTTCGTCGGCGTTGCCGCCCTTGGCCGACAGGGTGGACAGCACCACGGTGCCTGAGTCTGCGGACGTCACGAAGAACACGAAGCTGATAAACACCGTGACCGCGATCACCGTACGGCTCCAGGGGTAGGTTTCCAGCAGCAGGTAAAGGGTTTTCGAAGGGTCATCCAACGCCGACTGGCCCAGGGCGACCATGTTGTGGCCCAGCACCATGTCGATGGCGCTGTTGCCGAAGATCGACATCCACGCCAGGGTGAAGCCCAACGGGATCAACAGCACGCCGAAGACGAATTCGCGGATGGTACGCCCGCGCGAGATACGGGCGATGAACAGCCCCACGAACGGCGCCCAGGCGATCCACCAGGCCCAGTAGAACACCGTCCAGTTGCCCAGCCAGTCGCTGGGTTTGTCGTAGGCGTAAACGTCGAAACTCTTGGTGGGCAATGCGCCCAGGTAGTCACCGATGTTCTGGATCAAGGTGGTGAGCAAGTGCTGGGTCGGCCCGGCGAACAGCACGAACAGCAGCAGCGCGCAGGCCAGCAGCATGTTGATGTCGGACATCACTCGCACGCCCTTGTCCACGCCGGACACCGCCACGATGATCGCCGCCCCCATCATCAAGGTAATCAGGATGACCTGAACCCACTGGGTATGCGGGATGCCGAACAGGTAGTCCAGGCCGGAGTTCAGGTGCAGCACGCCAAAGCCCATGTCGGCACCCAGGCCGAACACCGTGGCAATGATGCCGAAGCCATCCACGGTGTAGCCAATGGGCCCGTTGATGCGCTTGCCGATCAGCGGGTACAGCGCCGAACGCAGCGCCAGTGGCAGGTTATGCCGGTAGGCAAAGTACGCCAGGGCCATGCCGACGAAGGCAAACACGCCCCAACCATGCAGGCCCCAGTGTAAAAACAGCAACTGCATGGCCTGGCGCGCCGCCGCCGGTGTACCGCCCTCGCCTTGTGGCGGGGTGAGCATGTGGGTGAGCGGCTCGGACACGCAGAAGAAAAACAGGGTAATGCTGATGCCCGCGGCGAACAGCATGCCGGCCCACGACAGGTAGCTGAACTCGGGCTCGTCGTGGTCGGCACCGAGCTTGATCTTGCCGTAGCCGGACAAGGCGGTGACCACCACGAAGACCAGATACAGCGTCATCGCGAGCATGTAGTACCAGCCGACCGTGTTGGCCGCCCAGCTTTGCGCCGCCAGCAGCCAGTCGCCGGCCTGTTGCGGGAAGCTGATGACAATGACGCCGAACAGCAGGATGAAGGTGGCCGCGAAATAGAAAACCGGCGGATTCATGCGGACATTGCCGCTGGGGTTGGCGGAAGAGGCACTCATTGGGCGAGCACCTGATGTGGCGAGATAGGGGCTGAATAGAGCGTTTTCAGCAAGGGTTGGCCTCCTGTTGAACGCAAGTTGCGCATCGGTTTTTACTTGAACGAGCATTCAATTTAAACATGGATGGGGGGTTCAAGGCCAATTGGGTGTCGCCTGCTTCGCGGATGAATCCGCTCCTACACGGCCTGTAGGAGCGGATTCATCCGCGAAAATCCCACCACGAATCTTTATTTTTGCGTCCCATCATCATGCTGCAAATTGGCCTGCGTCAGGTTGCTGCCCGGCGCCACGTTGCGGGTCAGCCAGACGTTGCCGCCAATGGTCGAGCCCTTGCCAATGGTGATGCGCCCAAGGATTGTAGCCCCTGCATAGATCACCACATCGTCCTCGACGATCGGGTGGCGCGGGTGGCCTTTTTGCAACTGCCCATTCTCGTCCGCCGGGAAACGCTTGGCCCCCAATGTCACGGCCTGGTAGATGCGCACGCGCTCACCGATGATCGCTGTCTCGCCGATCACTACGCCCGTCCCGTGGTCGATGAAGAAACTGGGGCCGATTTGCGCGCCGGGGTGGATATCGATACCGGTGGCCGAGTGCGCCAGCTCCGAACTGATCCGTGCCAGCAGCGGCAACCCGGCGCGGTACAGGTGGTGGGCCAGGCGGTGGTGGATTACCGCGAGGATGCCGGGATAACACAGCAGCACTTCATCCACGCTGCGCGCCGCCGGGTCGCCGTGGTAGGCGGCCAGCACATCGGTATCCAGCAGGCTGCGCAGGCCTGGCAACGCTGCCGCGAACTCCTTGATCAGGCTGACGGCGCAGGTTTCGGCACCGGTAGGGTCGCGGCCTTCCTGGCGCGCGATGTAGCGCAGCTCCAGCCGCGCCTGCACCAGCAAGGCATTCAGCGCTGCGTCCAGGGTATGCCCGACGTAAAAGTCTTCGCTTTCCTCGCGCAAATCCACCGGGCCCAGGCGCATGGGAAACAACGCGCCGCACAACTGCTCGAGAATGGTCCGCATGGCCTCGCGCGAAGGCAGTTCACGGCCACCCTGCTCTCCAGTGCTGCGCCCGTTCAGCCGGCGCCATTGCTCACGAGCGGTGCGCAACTGGCCGACGATACGCCTGCAATTGCCAATGGCCGTTCTGCGCTTGCGGTTTATCACTCACGTGGCTACTCCTGCCTGTGGCAGCTCTGACAGATGGCCGCCTAAATGGCGGTCACTCTACGGTAAATTTTCCTAAGCCAAAAAGAACGGATTCTGCCGAGGATTTCTTATCTGAACATAAGCGACGGCTATCCGTTCCGTAGCGTCGCCACGGGGTTGCTCGGGATTCGGTGGGTGCCTATAGTCACCATTCACTCTACCCGTGGACCGCTCATGATCACGCAACAGCTCGCTCGTTTCCCCCGCCTGGATTTGCTCGGTGCCCCCACGGCCCTGGAAAAACTCACGCGGCTCTCGGAATGGGCCGGGCGCGACATCTACGTCAAGCGCGATGACACCACGCCCCTGGCGCTGGGCGGCAACAAGTTGCGCAAGCTTGAGTACCTGGCCGCCGACGCCTTGGCGCAGGGCGCTGACACCTTGATCACCGCCGGTGCCATCCAGTCCAACCACGTGCGCCAGACCGCCGCGCTGGCCGCCAAGCTGGGCCTGGGTTGCGTGGCGCTGCTGGAAAACCCCATCGCCACCCAAGACCAAGCCTACCTGGGCAACGGCAACCGCCTGCTGCTGGAGCTGTTCGATGCCAAGGTCGAGCTGGTGGAAAACCTGGACCACGCCGACGAACAATTGCACGCCCTGGCCGAGCGCCTGCGCAACAGCGGCCACAAGCCCTACCTGGTGCCGATTGGCGGCTCAAACGCACTGGGTGCCCTGGGCTACGTACGCGCGGGCCTGGAGTTGGCCGAGCAGATCAAAACCCTGGGCATCGACTTTGCCGCCGTGGTGCTGGCCTCCGGCAGCGCCGGTACCCACAGCGGCCTGGCGTTGGGCCTGAGCGAAAGCCTGCCGCAGCTGCCGGTAATCGGCGTGACCGTGTCACGCACCGACGAAGCTCAGCGGCCCAAGGTACAAGGCTTGGCTGAACGTACCGCCGAACTGCTGGGCGTGCCCTTGCCGGCCAGCCTGAAGGTAGAACTGTGGGACGAGTTTTTCGCGCCGCGCTACGGTGAACCGAACGCTGGCACCCTGGCGGCGATCAAACTGCTGGCAAGCCAGGAAGGGCTGCTGCTGGACCCGGTCTACACCGGCAAGGCCATGGCCGGCCTGCTCGATGGCATCGGTCGTCAACGTTTCGATGACGGCCCGCTGATTTTCCTGCACACCGGTGGGGCGCCGGCGTTGTTCGCCTATCCCGGCGTGTGGTCGGCTTGATCGACCTCGCGTCGCATACCTAAAAAACATCAATGGGGCTTCACATGACATTTTCCGCGTTCCGTCGAAATCTGCTGATCAGCAGCCTGGGCCTGGTGCTGGGCACCGCGCTGATGGGCCAGGCCGTGGCCGGCGACCAACTGCAAAAAATCAAGGACGCCGGCACTATCAGCGTCGGCCTGGAAGGCACCTACCCGCCGTTCAGCTTCGTTGACGACAGCGGTAAACTGGCCGGCTTCGAAGTGGAGTTCTCCGAAGCCCTGGCCAAGGAGCTGGGCGTGAAAGCCAAGCTACAACCGACCAAGTGGGACGGTATCCTCGCAGCCCTGGAGTCCAAGCGCCTGGACGTGGTGATTAACCAGGTCACTATCTCTGAGGAGCGCAAGAAGAAGTACGACTTCAGCGAGCCCTACACCGTCTCCGGCATCCAGGCCCTGACCCAGAAGAAAGACGCCGGCAAGATCGCCAGCGCCAACGACCTGACCGGCAAGAAAGTCGGCGTGGGCCTGGGCACCAACTACGAGCAGTGGCTCAAAGAGAATGTGCCGGGCGCCATCATCAAGACCTACGACGATGATCCCACCAAATACCAGGACCTGCGCGTTGGCCGTATCGACGCCATTCTGGTCGACCGCCTGGCCGCCTTCGAGCTGATCAACAAGACCAACGACACCATGGCCGTGTCGGGCCCGCCCTTCTCCCGCCAGGAAGCCGGCGTGACCCTGCGCAAAGGCGAACCGGAACTGCTGGCGGCGATCAACAAGGCCATCGACAAGCTGAAAGCCGACGGCACCCTGGCCAAGCTGTCGCAGAAGTACTTCAACGCTGATGTCACCAAATGATTGAAGAAAGCCTGAAACTGGCGCTGGACTCAGCGCCATTTTTGCTCAAGGGCGCGCAGTACACGGTCATCCTCAGCCTGGGCGGCATGTTCTTTGGCCTGCTACTGGGCTTTGGCCTGGCCTTGATGCGCCTGTCGCGCCACTGGTTGCCACGCTGGGTTGCGCGGGTGTACGTGTCGTTCTTCAGGGGCACGCCCTTGCTGGTGCAGTTGTTCGTGATTTATTACGGCCTGCCGCAACTGGGGATCGAACTGGACCCGCTGCCGGCAGCCTTGATCGGCTTCTCGCTGAACATGGCGGCCTATGCCTGTGAAATCCTCCGTGCGGCGATCAGCTCGATCGATCGCGGCCAGTGGGAGGCCGCTGCCAGCATCGGCATGACCCGTGGCCAAACGCTGCGCCGGGCAATCCTGCCCCAGGCAATGCGCACGGCCTTGCCGCCGTTGGGCAACAGCTTTATCTCGCTGGTAAAGGATACCGCCCTGGCCGCGACCATCCAGGTGCCGGAGCTGTTCCGCCAAGCCCAGTTGATCACTGCCCGTACTTTTGAAATCTTCACCATGTACTTGGCCGCCGCCTTGATCTACTGGGTGCTGGCGAGCGTGCTGTCGGCATTGCAAAACCGCTTGGAACAGCGGGTCAATCGTCACGATCAGGAGAATTGAAGCCATGATTGTGGTGGAGAAACTGACCAAGCAATTTAACGGGCAAACGGTGCTCGATGCGATCGACCTACAGGTCGAAGCCGGCGAAGTGGTGGCCATCATCGGCCCCAGCGGTTCGGGCAAGACCACCTTCCTGCGCTGCCTCAACCTGCTGGAAACCCCCACCCGTGGGCAGATCCGCATGGGCTATATCACCATCGACGGCGGCAAGCCCCTGGCCGCGCAGCAATCGCTGATTCGCAAGTTGCGCCAGCAGGTAGGTTTCGTGTTCCAGAACTTCAACTTGTTCCCGCACCGTACCGCGCTGGAAAACGTGATCGAAGGGCCGATCGTGGTAAAGAAGGTGCCCCGCGCCGATGCCCTGGCATTGGGCCGCAAGCTATTGGCCAAGGTAGGCCTGGCAGGCAAGGAGGATGCCTACCCGCGTCGCCTGTCCGGCGGGCAACAACAGCGCGTGGCCATCGCTCGGGCACTGGCAATGGAGCCGCAGGTGATCCTTTTCGATGAACCCACCTCGGCGCTGGACCCGGAGTTGGTGGGCGAAGTGTTGGCGACGATTCGCGGCCTGGCCGAAGAAAAGCGCACCATGGTGATCGTCACCCACGAAATGAGCTTTGCCCGTGACGTGGCCAATCGCGTGGTGTTTTTCGACAAGGGCGTGATCGTCGAACAAGGTGAGGCGAAAGCGTTCTTTGCCAACCCAAAGCAAGAGCGTACCCGGCAGTTCCTCAGCAAGTTCCTGAACCAACATTAATGGTCTGGAAGTTTAAGCTGCACGCTACAAGTTGGCCGCGGTCAACTTGTAGCTTGTAACTTCAAGCTTGCCGCCCGAGGAAGTTCTGCCTTGGTGGCGTTTTACTTATTGTTCAGCTTTTCCTCACTCATTATTCGATCGTCCTTCATAAAACGACCTGCGCAACGTAGGACTACTCTGAAGAAGCCTGTAGCAGAGACCATGACACCCCCTTCTCCTTGACACCCGGCAGTGCAAAAACTATCTAACTACCACGCCTTACATTCAGCGCGACGTACACTTTTTGAAACTTGCACCTGCCCTCAAGGAGAACATGATGTCGTCGACATTCAATGGATTCGAATTATTGCCACCTGGTTTGCCACAACTGTCCCACGACGGTATTGGCTTGCTGGCTGCCAGCCATCTTGTTGTCAGAATCGAGCCTTACGCCTGCATGGAAGAAGGCGACCTGCTGGAACTGTTTTGGGGGGAGCGTTTCGTGACCTCGCGGTTTCTGAACTGCACCGACGTCGACTACCCGATTTTCATGCGGGTGCCGGAGAGTTTTGCCGAAAGTGGCGTGGCGCACATCCACTACCAGGTCATGAAAATCGGCATCAGCCCGCTGATTTCGCCGGTTGCCCACGTCACCGTGAAACTTGACTGCCCCGGAGGTATCGCCGCGGGTAGCGAAGAGAACCAATACCTGGCACCTCTCAGCCTGCCGGTGCCCGTGAAGCAGTGCGGGGTTTCCCTGAGCCACATCAAGCGCGGCGTGCCGGTGGCGATAGAGCCCTACCTGAACATGGCCGAAGGCGACGCCATCACGCTGCGCTGGGGCGACCTGCGCCTGGACCTCCCGGCCCTGCAAGGCCGCGACGTAGACAACATCGTGCATGCCCGGGTACCCAAGGCCATGGTGCTGGAGGGCGGCCGGGACGAACGGCTGGAGGTGACCTACTGCGTGATTGACCGGGTGGGCAACGCTTCTGGCTGGGCGCCGGCCTGCAACGTGCGGGTGTTCTGCGCGCCCATGGAACTGGAACTGCGATGACTTCTATGCATATTCCCAAAGGTTAGTTTATTTAATATTTATACACGTTTAGGGTATATACACCGGACCACCGGACAAACGCATTTTCGCCGCAGCACTCAAGCGCGGCGCTATTCATGACGTGAGGAAGGTATGGTCAGGAACACAATCACCCCAGTGCGCATCGCCAGGGCATTGAGTACAGCCACGGAGCAGTACTGATGCCGGGCCTTGCGCAAACCCTCGTCCAGAGTGACCTGGACATCGCCCCGCCATTACTGCCCGCCAAGGTGCTGAGCAACGACGCCCAAGCCTTGCAGGCCGCCTACGAATTGGCCGCGACCGCTCGCTTGCAAGCCGCCCAACGCGACCGCCAGCGCACGCTGCCGTGGGCCGAAATCGAACAATTCACCCGCAGCGGCCTGGGCAGCATCAGCGTGCCACGCGCATTCGGCGGGCCACAGGTGTCGTTCGTGACGGTGGCCGAGGTGTTCCGTATTGTCTCGGCCGCCGACCCGGCGCTGGGGCAGATCCCCCAGAATCAATTCGGCATCCTGCACCTGTTGCAGGGCGCCGCCACGCAGGCCCAGCAGGCGCTGCTGTTCCAATCGGTGCTCGATGGCTGGCGGATCGGCAATGCCGGCCCCGAGCGCGGCACCAGGAACACCCTGGAGCTCAAGGCACGCATTACCCGCCAGGGCGATGGTTTTGTTATCAGCGGCCAGAAGTTCTACTCCACCGGCGCCCTGTTTGCCCATTGGGTAGCGGTCAAGGCGCTGAACGAGGATGGCAACCAGGTCATGGCGTTCGTGCGTCGTGGTAGCCCGGGGCTGCGTATCGTTGATGACTGGTCGGGTTTTGGCCAGCGCACCACCGCCAGCGGAACCGTGCTGCTGGACAATGTGCAGGTCGATGCCGCGCGGGTGGTGGATAACTGGCGCCTGAGCGATACGCCGAACATCCAGGGTGCCGTGTCACAGCTGATCCAGGCCGCCATCGATGCCGGCATCGCTGAAGAAGCGATCAATGACGCCATCGAATTCGTCCGCGAACGCTCGCGCCCCTGGGTCGACGCCAAGGTTGAACGCGCCAGCGACGACCCCTATGTGATCGCCGACGTCGGCCGCCTGAAACTGGAGCTGCATGCCGCCCAGGCGCTGTTGCGCAGGGCCGGCCAAGTGCTGGACCAGGTCAACGCCGCGCCCATCGACGCCGCCGCTGCCGCCCGCGCCTCCATCGCCGTGGCCGAAGCCAAGGTGCTGACCACCGAGATTGCCCTGCAGGCCAGCGAAAAACTCCTGGAACTGGCTGGCAGCCGCGCCACCCTGGCCGAGTTCAACCTCGACCGGCACTGGCGCAACGCCCGCGTGCACACCCTGCACGACCCGGTGCGCTGGAAATACCACGCCGTGGGCGCCTATCACCTCAACGGCACGTTGCCCGCGCGCCATTCCTGGATTTGACCAGACCTCTGGAGAACACATGAGCTCATTGCCACAGTCCTGGGGCCCGGCCAGCGTCATCCGTACCGACGCCCAGGCCCTTGAAGTCGCCACAACACTAGCCCAGCAACTGCGCACCGAGAGCCCGCTGCGCGACCGCGAACGGCGCCTGCCCCTCGCGGAACTCGCGCTGTTCAGCCAGTCGGGCCTGTGGGGCATCAGCGTGCCGAAAGCTTTCGGCGGCGCGGGCGTGTCCAACGTCACCCTGGCCAACGTGATCCGCATCATCAGCCAGGCCGACGCCTCGCTGGGGCAGATCCCGCAGAACCACTTCTACGCGTTAGAGGTGCTGCGGGTAAACGGCAGCGCCGCGCAACAGCAACGCCTGTTCGCCGAGGTACTGGCTGGCCAGCGCTTCGGTAATGCCCTGGCAGAGCTGGGCACCAAAACCGCCCACGACCGCACCACCTCGCTAACCTGCGACGGTGACGGTTACCGCATCAACGGTCGCAAGTTCTACGCCACCGGGGCCCTGTATGCCCAACGCATCCCCACTTCGGTGGTGGATGAGCAGGGCGTGCAACAGTTGGCCTTCGTCCCGCGCGACAGCCAGGGCCTGGAGGTCATCGACGACTGGAGCGGCTTCGGCCAGCGCACCACCGGCAGCGGTTCGGTGCAGTTCGATAACGTATTTGTCGACGCCAACGACGTGCTGCCCTTCCAGTCGGCATTCGAACGCCCTACCCCGGTGGGCCCGCTGGCACAGATCCTTCACGCGGCCATCGACACCGGTATTGCCCGCGCCGCCTATGAAGATGCCCTGCATTTCGTGCGCAGCAAGACCCGGCCGTGGATTGATTCGGGCATCGACCAAGCCGTCGACGATCCGCTCAGCCTGAAAACCTTCGGCCACTTGGCTATACGCCTGCACGCCGCCGAAGCCCTGCTTGAGCGCGCCGGCCAATACCTGGATCTGGCTCAGCGCCAGACAAATGCCGAAACCGTGGCCGCAGCCTCTATCGCCGTTGCCGAAGCCCGCGCCATCAGTACCGAAGTCTCCCTCGCCGCCGGTTCCACCCTGTTCGAGCTGGCCGGCAGCCAGGCCACCCTCGCCGAGCACGGCCTGGACCGGCACTGGCGCAACGCCCGCGTGCACACCCTGCACGACCCTGTGCGCTGGAAGTACCACGCCATTGGCAACTACTACCTCAACGACGAGAAGCCGCCACTGCGAGGGACTATCTGATGAGCACTAAAAAGATCTTGCTCAATGCCTTCAACATGAACTGCATCGGGCACATCAACCACGGTCTGTGGACCCACCCGCGAGACAATTCCGACCAGTACAAAACCATCGAATATTGGACTGAACTGGCCCAACTGTTGGAGCGCGGGCTGTTTGACGGGCTGTTCATCGCCGACATCGTCGGGGTGTATGACGTTTACGAAAACTCGGTCGACGTGCCGCTCAAAGAGGCCATCCAACTGCCGGTCAACGACCCTCTGTTGCTGGTTTCGGCCATGGCGGCCGTCACGCGCAACCTGGGGTTCGGCTTGACCGCCAACCTCACCTACGAGGCGCCTTACCTGTTCGCCCGGCGCATGTCCACGCTGGACCACCTGAGCCGTGGCCGGGTGGGCTGGAACATCGTCACCGGCTATTTGGACAGCGCCGCCAAGGCCATGGGCCTGAGCGAGCAAGTGGAACATGACCGCCGCTACGACCAGGCTGACGAGTACCTGCAGGTGCTCTACAAGTTATGGGAAGGCAGCTGGGAAGACGACGCGGTGCGCAACGACCCGGCGCGGCGCGTGTATGCGCAGCCGGGCAAGGTGCACAAGGTCGACCACCAGGGCGAGTTCTACCAAGTGCAGGGTTACCACCTGTGCGAACCGTCCCCCCAGCGCACCCCAGTGCTGTTCCAGGCCGGCAGTTCCGAGCGCGGCCTGGCGTTTGCCGGGCGTCACGCCGAGTGCGTGTTCATCAGCGGCCAAACCAAGGCCTCGACCAAGAGCCAGGTCGACAAGGTACGCGCCAGTGCCATCGCGGCCGGGCGCCGACCTTCAGACATCAAGGTGTTCATGGGGTTGACGGTGATCGTTGGCGCGACAGAGGAACAAGCACGGGCCAAGCACGCCGAGTACCTGGAGTACGCCAGCGCCGAGGCTGGCGTCGCGCACTTCTCGGCCTCCACCGCCATCGACTTCTCGCAATACGCATTGGACGAGCCGATCCAGTACGTGAAAAGCAATGCCATCCAGTCGGCCACCAACCACCTGAAGAACAACGACTGGACGCGCCGCAAGCTGCTCGACCAGCACGCCTTGGGCGGGCGCTACATCTGCCTGATCGGCTCGCCGCAGCAGGTCGCCGACGAGTTGATCGCCTGGATCGACGAAACCGGCCTGGACGGCTTCAACCTGGCCCGCACCGTGACCCCGGAAAGCTACGCCGACTTCATCGACCTGGTGGTGCCGGAGCTGCAGCGGCGCGGGCGTTACAAAACGGCGTACGACACCGGCACCTTGCGCCAGAAGCTGTTCGAAGCGGATGCACGCTTACCGGCCCGGCATATTGCCAATGAATTCAGGCACGCCTTCGCGAATTAATCCGCGAAGCCCCACCCTTAATATTTCTGGAAACACCCCATGAAAATCAAGTCCCTGCTACTGGCCCTGGGCCTGTTCGCCGCCACCGCCCACGCCGCCGACGCACCGCTCAAGGTCGGCACCACCGCTGCCTTCGCCATCCCGCTGGAAGCTGCGGTAGAGGAAGCCGGTAAACAAGGCCTGAAAGTCGAACTGGTGGAATTCACCGACTGGATCGCACCTAACGTCAGCCTGGCCGCCGGCGACATCGACGTGAACTACTTCCAGCACATCCCGTTCCTGGAGAACGCCAAGGCCGCCGCCGGTTTTGACCTGGTGCCCTATGCCCCCGGCATCATCAACAACGTCGGGCTCTACTCCAAGAAGTACAAGAGCTTCGCCGAGTTGCCCCAGGGCGCCACCGTGGCCATTGCCAACGACCCGATCAACAGTGGTCGCGGCCTGCAACTACTGGCCAAGGCCGGCTTGATCAAGCTCAAGGACGGCGTGGGCTACAAGGCCACCGAAGACGACATCATCGACAACCCCAAGAAATTGAAGATCCTCCAGGTAGAAGCCGTGCAACTGGTACGGGCCTATGACGATGCCGACCTGGTGCAGGGCTACCCGGCCTACATCCGCTTGGCCAAGACCTTCGACGCCACCTCTGCCCTGCTGTTCGACGGCCTGGACCACAAGGAATACGTGATTCAGTTCGTGATCCAGCCCAAAAGCAAGGACGACCCACGCCTGGCCAAGTTCGTCGACATCTACCAGCACTCGCCCGTGGTTCGCGCGGCGCTGGATAAAGCTCATGGCAAGCTGTACCAAGCTGGCTGGGAAGGCTGAACATGAGTCGCGCAAGCGCTCAGCGCCTACCCGACCAAGGTCCGTCCAGGCCGTCGGCTGACCAGCCCGTGCTGCATCCGGAGTTGGCTAACGCCCACGTGCGTTTTATCAACCTGGGCAAGACCTACCCAGGCGAGCAAGGCCCGGTGCATGCGTTGCAGGGCATCGACCTGACCGTGCAGCGCGGCGAAGTCTTCGGCATCATCGGCCGCAGTGGTGCGGGCAAATCGTCGCTGATCCGCACCATCAACCGCCTGGAACAGCCCAGCAGCGGCCGCGTGTTGATCGATCAGGTGGACATCGGCGAGTTCGACGAAGACCGCCTGGTGGACCTGCGCCGACGCATCGGCATGATCTTCCAGCACTTCAACCTGATGTCGGCCAAGACCGTGTGGCAAAACGTCGAGCTGCCGCTCAAGGTAGCCGGCGTGCCCCAGGGCGAGCGTCACCGCAAGGTCAACGAACTGCTGGAGCTGGTGGGTTTGAAGGACAAGCACCACGTGTACCCGGCGCAGTTGTCCGGCGGGCAAAAACAGCGCGTGGGCATTGCCCGGGCGCTGGTGCACGACCCTTCGATCTTGCTTTGCGACGAGGCCACCTCGGCGCTGGACCCGGAAACCACTGCGTCGATCCTCGGACTGTTGCGCGACATCAACCAGCGCCTGGGCCTGACCATCGTGCTAATCACCCACGAAATGGCCGTGATCCGCGAGATCTGCGACCGCGTGGTGGTGCTGGAGCGCGGCAAGGTGGTCGAGCAAGGGCCGGTGTGGCAAGTATTCGGCAACCCGCAACATGAGGTCAGCAAAACCTTGCTGGCGCCCTTGCAGCATGGCTTGCCGGCCGAGTTACGAGAGCGTTTGCACGACTACCCCGTGAGCCCCAATGCCGCCCTGGTACTGGGCCTGCGCCTGACCGGCAGCGACGGCCAGGCGCCGGACCTGTCGGCGTTGTTCCACAGCCTGGGCGGGCGCGTCAGCCTGTTGCAGGGCGGCGTGGAACGCATTCAGGGCCATGCCTTGGGCCAGTTAGTGATATCAATCGCGCAGTCGCCACTGAACCGCGAACAATTGGTCGAGCGCGCTGCGCTCTGGGCGCAACAGGTGGAGGTGCTGGGTTATGTGGCTTGAACGTTTGTGGCAAGGCATTCTCGATACCTTCCTGATGGTCGGGGTGTCGTCGGCCCTGGCGTTGGTGCTGGGCATTCCGTTGGCGGTGATCCTGGTCACCAGCAGCAAGGGCGGGATCTATGAAGCCCCGGCGCTGAACCGCGTGCTGGGTGCCTTCGTCAACCTGTTCCGCTCCATTCCCTTTTTGATCTTGATGGTGGCGCTGATACCGTTCACCCGGCTTATCGTCGGCACCACCTACGGTGTCTGGGCCGCCGTGGTGCCACTGACCATCGCTGCCACGCCATTTTTTGCACGCATTGCCGAAGTCAGCCTGCGCGAGGTGGACCATGGCCTGATCGAAGCGGCGCAGGCCATGGGTTGCCGCCGCTGGCACATCATCTGGCACGTGCTGCTGCCCGAGGCTCGGCCGAGTATCGTCGGCGGCTTTACCATCACCCTGGTGACCATGATCAATTCCTCGGCCATGGCCGGCGCAATCGGTGCTGGCGGCCTGGGCGACATCGCCTACCGCTACGGCTACCAACGCTTCGACAGCCAGGTGATGTTCACCGTGATCGTATTGCTGGTGGTGCTGGTGGCGTTCATCCAGTTTGGCGGTGATCGGCTGGCCAAGGTGCTGAACAAGCGCTGAGGTATGATGGGCCATCAATCTACACCCGGCCCCCGCTATGACCCTCAAGCCCGAAGACCTGCAACAGATCACCGACACCACCGTCGGCCACTACAACCAAGTGGCCGACGACTTTCGCGAAGGCACCCGCGACCACGACGTGAGCCAGAACATCGAGGCGTTGTTGCGGCACATTCAGGCGCCAGCGCCGGTGCACGTCCTCGACTTCGGCTGCGGCCCGGGTCGCGACCTGCGCACGTTCACCCGCCTGGGCCACATCGCCGTGGGCCTGGATGGCTCCGAGCGCTTCGCCACCATGGCCCGCCAAGACAGCAGCTGCGAAGTGCTGCACCAGAATTTCCTGCAACTGGACCTGCCCGCTGGCCGCTTCGACGGCATCTTCGCCAACGCCGTGCTGTTCCACATCCCCCGCCAGGAACTGCCCCGCGTACTGGGCCAATTGCATGCCACGCTGAAAGACGGCGGCGTGCTGTTCAGCTCCAACCCACGGGGTGATAACCAGGAAGGCTGGAATGGCGAACGCTATGCGTCATACCACGACCTGGCGGCGTGGCAGGCACTATTGACGCAAGCGGGCTTTGTGGAGCTTGAGCACTACTACCGCCCGGCAGGCTTACCGCGGGACCAGCAGCCTTGGCTGGCCAGTGTTTGGCGCAAGGTTTGAGGTCAATGGCCGACCCTGCGCGCTATAACGCCTTATTGCGCTCGGCCTCACTAGGCTCCTTGATCTTGTACCAAGCCACATAAAGCGCCGGCAGGAACATCAGCGTCAGCACCGTTGCCACGATGATGCCGCCGATCATGGCGTAGGCCATCGGGCCCCAGAACACTTCGCGGGCGATGGGGATCATGCCCAGGCTGGCCGCCGCAGCGGTCAGCAGGATTGGCCGGCGGCGGTGCTGGGTGGCTTGCATCACGGCGTCCCATGGCTCGTAGCCGTCCTTCTCATAGAGGTCGATCTGGGTCACCAAAATCACCGAGTTGCGGATGATGATGCCGATCAGCGCCAATATCCCCAGGATCGCCACGAAGCCCATCGGCGTGCCGGTGGGCACCAGCGCCAGCACCACGCCGATCAGGCCCAAGGGCGCCACGCTCGCTACCAGGAACATCTTCTGCACGCTGTGCAGCTGGATCATCAGGAACGTCGCCATCAGGAAGATCATCAACGGTACCACCTTGGCGATCGGCCCCTGCGCCTTGCCGCTTTCTTCCACGGTGCCGCCGGTGGCGACCTTGTAGCCAGCGGGCAGGCCGGCGGCGAATTTATCGATCTGTGGCTTGAGCTGCTTGACCAGGTCGGTGGGCTGGATCTCGTCGCGCACCGCCGCCTTGAGGGTGATGGTCGGCTTGCGGTCGCGGCGCCACACCAACGGTTGTTCAAGCTCATAGCGCACGGTGGCGAAGGCCAGCAGCGGAATCGAGGTGCCACTGGGCGTGACGATCTGCAGGTTTTGCAGGGTGTCTGGCGAGCCGCGCTCGGCATCTTCGGCGCGCCCCACCACGTTCACCAGGTAAATATCATCGTTGACCTGGGTCACCGCCGAGCCGCTGACGATACTGTTCATCAACTTGGCCACGTCTTCGGAAGACAGCCCCAACTGGCGGGCCTTGTCCTGGGCGATGTCGATGCGCAGCACCTTGCCTGGCTCGTTCCAGTCGTAAATCATCTCGCCAATGTGTTGGTTCTTGTCCAGCAGGGTCGCCAGGTCAATGGCATGCCTGCGCACTTGGTCGATGTTTTCACCGCTGACCCGATACTGGATCGGCCGCCCCACCGGTGGGCCCATCTCCAGCGCCTGCACGTAGCTGCCGACACCGACGAAATCTTGTCGCAGGCGTTTGCGCAAGCGCTCCATCAACGCACCGCGCTCCTCCAGGCCCTTGCTGACGATCACCAATTGGGCGTAGTAGGGGTTCTCCAATTGCTGGTCCAGCGGCAGGTAGAAACGAATGGCGCCTTCGCCAATGTAGGTGCTCCAGCGCACAATGTCCGGGTCGCCCTTGAGCGTGGCTTCCAGGCGGTCGACCGCCTTTTGGGTTTCGGCAATCGAGGCGTTTTGCGGCAGGTTCAGGTCGACGAGAATCTCGGGGCGGTCGGAGGAAGGGAAAAACTGGTTTTGCACGAAGCGCATGCAGAACACCGACAGGGCAAAGATCACGACCGTGAAGATGATCGTGGTCCAGCGGTGGCGCATGGAAAACAGCAGGCCATGGTTAAACACCTTACCGATGCGCCCGGGCTCATCGGAATGCTTCTTGATGTTCTGGCTGAGGATGTGCACGCCGATCACCGGCGCGAACAGCACCGCCACCACCCACGACACCAGCATGGCCACGGCGATTACCGCGAACAGGGTGAAGGTGTATTCGCCCGCCGAGCTGGCGTTCAAACCGATGGGCACAAAGCCTGCCACCGTGACCAGGGTGCCGGTCAGCATCGGGAACGCCGTGGAGTGATAGGCAAAGGTAGCCGCCTCTTCCTTGGAGTCCCCCAGCTCCAGGCGCGTGACCATCATCTCCACGGTGATCATCGCGTCGTCCACCAACAGCCCCAGGGCGATGATCAACGCCCCCAGGGAAATCCGCTGCATGGTGATGCCGCTGTACTCCATGAACACGAACACCATGGCCAGTACCAGCGGGATCGAGCACGCCACCACCAGCCCGGCGCGCACGCCCAGGCTGACGAAGCTGACCACCAGCACGATGATCACCGCCTCGAACAAAGCGCTGGTAAAGCCGCCGACGGCCTCCTCGACCACCTCGGCCTGGTCGGACACGTTGTGCACGCCCACGCCCACTGGCAGGTCGGCGGTGAGCGAATTCATGCGTGCATGCAGGTCCTTGCCGAAGGCCTGGATGTTGCCACCATCGCGCATGGCAATGGCCAGCCCAATGGCCGGCTGGCCGTTGAAACGGAACATTGGCGAGGGCGGGTCGACGTAGCCACGGCTGATGTCGGCCACGTCGGCCAGGCGATAGAAACGGTCATTGAGCCTGAGGTTAACCGCGGCCAAGTCCTTCTGCGAAGTGAACTGCCCAGAGGTACGCACCGAGATTCGTTCCGGCCCGGCCTCGATCACCCCTGCGGGGGTCACCGCGTTCTGTGCCTGCAGTGCTTGCACCACCTGGCGCTGGTCGATGCCCAGCGCGGCCAGTTTGCGCGTGGAGAAATTCAGGTACAGCACTTCGTCCTGCTGGCCGATCATCTCGACCTTGCCCAGGTTTGGCACATCGCGAATCTCGGCGCGGACCTGCTCCACGTAGTCGCGCAACTGGCGCATGCTCAAGCCGTCGGCGGTAAACGCATAGATCGAGCCGTACACGTCACCGAACTCGTCGTTGAACGCCGGCCCTTGCAGGCCTTGAGGGAAGCTGCCACGGATGTCGTCGATCTTCTTGCGAACCTGGTACCAGATCTCTGGGATGGCCTTGGCGTTGGTGGTGTCGCGCAGGTACACGAACACCGTGGATTCGCCTGGGCGGGTATAGCTTTTCACGTAATCCAGGGAGTCCAGCTCCTCGAGCTTTTTCTCGATGCGGTCGGTGACCTGCTTGAGGGTCTCGTCCTGGGTCGCGCCCGGCCAGCGGGTCTGGATCACCATGGTCTTGATGGTGAACTTAGGGTCTTCTTCACGGCCCAGGTTGAGGTAGGAGAACACCCCCATCAACAGCGCGACGAACATGAGGTACCAGACAAACGACTGGTGCTTGATGGCCCATTCGGACAGGTTGAAACTCCCTTTCATCGCGGGCTTTCCTCATCGACTTTTACTTTCTGGCCTGGCTTCAGGCTGTTCACGCCCGCACTGACCACCCGCTCGCCGCTCTTGACCCCAGCGCTGACCACAACTCGGTCATCGGCCTGGCTCAACACCTTGACCACACGCGGTGCAACGGTCTGGTTCTGCGCATCGATCACCCAAATCTGCGCGTGGCCGTCGACCTGCTGCACGGCACTGGTCGGCAATTCGATGCGCGGCTCAATGGCAGAGCTCAGGGTTACGCTGATGGCCGTGCCCAGGCGAAAGCCTGCCGGGGTATCGGCCAGTGTCAGCCGAGCGCGGCGGGTGCGCGTGGCGCTGTCGGCCTGGGGTTCGAGTTCACGCAAGGTCGCGCTGGTGTTGATGGCAGGGTCCAATTGCGCCGCTACCTGGAACTTCACGTCGGCGGGCAATTGCTCGGCCATGCCCGCCGGCAGGTCGATTACCGCTTCCTTGATGTCCGGGCGCGCCAGCGTGACCACTTCCTGCCCGGCACTGACCACCTGGCCGGCTTCGACCTTCCATTCGGTGACGACTGCATCGTGGTCGGTACGCAGCTCGCTGTAACTCAACTGGTCCTTGCTTTGGTTGACCGCGGCCTTGGCCTGGTCAAGTGAGGCCTGGGAGGTTTTCAGGTCGGTTTGCGCCACGTCCAACTGAGCCTGGGCGCCCACGCCACGGTCGAATAATTCCTGTTGCCGGCGGGCATTGGCCTGGGCGTTGATGAACTGCGCCTGGACCCTGGCCAGGTCACCCTGGCTTGAGCGCAATTGGTTCTGCAGGTCGGTGGGGTCAAGGGTGGCGAGCAGGTCGCCCTTTTTTACCTCGCTGCCTACGTCGACCTGGCGCGCCGCGATGCGCCCTGACACGCGAAAGCCCAGGGTGCTTTCGTAGCGCGCCTGGATGTTCCCGGCAAAGCGCCCCAACTGCGCCAGGTCCTGGGACTGCACCTGCACCGACAGCACCGGGCGCACGGGCTCAGGCGGTGGCGGCTCTTTGGAACAGGCGCCGAGCAACAGGCCGCCCAGCAACAGCCATGACCGGCGACTCATTGTTTGGCGTCCTTGTTCTGTGGCGTTTGTTCGGCGATTTCAACCTGCATCTCCGGGTGCAGCAACTGCCCCCCGGCCACCACCACTTTCTCACCCGCCTGCAAGCCGCCACTGATCACCACCTTGCCCGTCAGGTAACGGGCCACGGTGACCTTGTGCAGGTTGACCTTGTCTTGAGCATCCACCACCCACACCGCTGGCTCGCTCAAGTCCTTGGTCAGCGCCGACCAGGGCAACTCGACGCTAGGGCTGGTGGGGCCACTGAGTGCACCGCTGACTACCGAGCCCAGTTGCATGCCCGGCGGCAGGCTGTCCAGGGTGACCTTGACTTGCAAAGTGCCGGTTTGCGCCGACACCGCCGGGGTGACTTCGCGCACGGTGCCCATGGTTTTCACCGTGGCGTCTTCAAGCAGGCTGACCGGCACGCGCTGGTCGGTCGGAGGGTCGACGAACAGCGATTCATAAACGTTGAACACCGCATCGCGATCACCGTCGCGGGCCAGGCTGAAGATCGGCACCGTGGCCTGCACCACTTGGCCGACCTCGGCCTGGCGCGCGGTAATCACCCCCGGCGCCTCGGCCACAAGGTCGGTGTAGCTCAATTGCTCGCGGGCGCTGGCCAGTTGGGCGTTGGCCGCGGCCAGCGCGCTTTGGCTGCTACGCAAGGCGGCTTCGGCCGAATCGTATTCGCTGCGGCTGGTGTAACCCTTGGGCAGCAGTTTTTGCTGGCGCACAAAAGCTGCGCTGGTCTGTTTGACCCGCGCCTGCTCGGCGAACACCGAAGCCTTGGCCGAATCGACGTTGGTCTGCAGGTCCTTGGGGTCGAGCTTGGCCAGCACCTGGCGGGCCGACACCCGATCACCCACGTCGACCATGCGCTGGATGATCTTGCCACCCACGCGGAACGACAGCTGGGTTTGCACCCGCGCCTGGACATCGCCGGTCAGGTTGACCGCAGCCGCAAACTGGCTGGTCTCGACTTCCTGCACGCGCACGCGCGGGTGCTCGGGTTGCGCGGGTTTCTTGTCGCCGCAAGCGGCCAACAAAGCGATCACGCTCAGGCCTGCGAGGTACTTCCATCCAAGAGCAGCCATGCAGGCTCCTTTGCGTGTGCTTCGGCTCGGTGAACATGCGACTGTCAGCGTAGTTCAGGGTTCCAGTCCCAACCGCTGTTATAGTTCAATACCTTGCACTTACCGCGCATGGACGCAGATCAATGCTTTCGACCCTGGCCGTGGCCCACTACCGCTCCATCAACCAGTTGGTGATGCCCCTTGGGCGTTTGAACCTGATCACCGGGCCCAATGGCAGCGGCAAATCCAACCTGTACAAGGCCCTGCGGCTGCTGGCGGAGACCGCCCAAGGCGGTGTGGTGAACGCCTTGGCGCGCGAAGGCGGGCTGGATTCGACCTTCTGGGCAGGGCCTGAGGCAATCAGCCGGCGCATGCTCAGCGGCGAAGTGCCGGTGCAGGGTGGCGGGCCGCGCAAAAAGGTTTCGCGCCTTCGCCTGGGCTTCGCCGCCGAAGACTTCAGCTACGCGATCTCGCTAGGCCTGCCCGAACCGCCCCCGCCCATGAACCTCTCGGCCTTTGCCCTGGACCCGGAGATCAAGCGCGAGTGCATCTGGGCCGGCGCCGCGTACCGCCGCGCCAGCCTATTGGTAGACCGCGCAGGCCCCATGATCCGCGCACGTGAAGGCCGCGGCTGGGATGTGCTGGCGCAGCACACGCCGACCTTCGACAGCCTGTTCGACCAAGTTGGCAGCCTGCGCGGTTCGCCCGAAGTGCTGATGCTGCGCGAGCACATTCGTGGCTGGCGCTTTTACGACCACTTTCGCACCGACGCCGAAGCCCCGGCGCGCCGCACGCAAATCGGCACCCGCACGCCCGTGCTGCACCACGACGGCCGCGACCTGCCGGCCGCCTTGCAAACCATCGTTGAAATCGGCGACCCCGAGGCTTTGCATCAGGCGATCAGCGATGCCTTTCCGGGCTGCACCCTGAAGATTAGTGCTGAACTGGGCGGCCACTTCGCCGTGGAGTTTTATCAACACGGCCTGCTGCGCCCCCTCTCGGCCGCCGAGCTGTCCGACGGCACCTTGCGCTACCTGCTGC
Organism: Pseudomonas abieticivorans; assembly: GCF_023509015.1. NCBI lineage: Bacteria > Pseudomonadati > Pseudomonadota > Gammaproteobacteria > Pseudomonadales > Pseudomonadaceae > Pseudomonas > Pseudomonas abieticivorans. The sequence continues at coordinate 2,772,894 of NZ_CP094975.1, read as the reverse complement.
TGGTGGCCGCCCTGCTAACCCCCCGCCCACCGACGATGATGGTGCTCAACGAACCGGAAACCAGCCTGCACCCGGACCTGCTGCCGGCCCTTGCCCGTCTGATCATCCTGGCCTCGCAGCGCTGCCAGGTATGGGTGGTGTCCCACGCCAGCCGGCTGATCGCGGCACTGGAGCAAGACCCGGAGTGCAATGCCATCCGCTTGCAGAAGACGCTGGGGCAGACGGAGATCGTTGGCCAAGGGATACTGGATGAGCCGGTGTGGCATTGGCCGGATTGAGTGCGTGCCCTTTTGCCCTCACGCGGATCCAAATATTTCCCGCCACCCACGGATCTTTTCTGAGCCCTTGCTGCCCAAATCTTTCTTGGCCTTTTTTACCCTCAAGGAAGATAAAAATGAACAACACTCCTTCTCTGAAAAAACTCGACCCCAAAGAAGCCCTCAAGCTGCTGGCCGCCCTGCGCCGTGCGGTAAAAGCCGGGCAATAAAAAACGCCGACGCTGTACCAGCCGTCGGCGTTGAAACAGGTGTGCCTGCGTATCAGAACGCTGGCAGTACCGCGCCGTTGTACTTCTTGGCGATGAAGGCTTTCACTTCCGGGCTGGTCAGGGCGGCGGCCAGTTTCTTCATGGCGTCGCTGTCCTTGTTGTCCGGGCGGGCAACCAGGTAGTTCACGTACGGCGAGTCGGCGCCTTCGATCAGCAGGGCGTCCTTGGCTGGGTTCAGGCCAGCGTCCAGGGCGTAGTTGGTGTTGATCATGTCCAGGTCAACCTGGTCGAGGGCGCGCGGCAGCATGGCCGATTCCAGCTCCTTGAACTTCAGGTGCTTCGGGTTCTCGGCAATGTCTTTAGGCGTGGCCAGTGCGTTCTTTGGATCTTTCAGGGTGATCAAGCCAGCTTTCTGCAGCAGCAGCAAGGCACGGCCGCTGTTGCTGCCTTCGTTCGGGATGGCCACGGTAGCGCCGTCTTTGAGCTCTGACAGCGACTTGATTTTCTTGGAGTAGCCGCCGAAGGGTTCGACGTGCACGCCGACCACGGTCACAAGGTTGGTGCCCTTGCCTTCGTTGAAGTTCTTCAGGTACGGCAGGGTCTGGAAGTAGTTGGCGTCCAGACGCTTCTGGTCTACCTGCACGTTAGGCTGAACGTAGTCGGTGAACACCTTGATTTCCAGGTCCACGCCTTCTTTGGCCAGGGTAGGCTTGATCAGCTCCAGAATTTCCGCGTGCGGGACCGGAGTGGCAGCGACCACCAGTTTCTCGTTGGCGTTGGCAAAACCGCCGATCGACAGCGCGGCTGCCAGGGCAGTGAACAACAGGGCCTTTTTCATGCAATGTCCTTAATCGTGTGGGGTGCCAGCGACTTGAGGGCTGGCTTGGGGCGGACAATACCGATTATTTTTATACCAAGACAATATCTTTTATTTAGCTGCTTATGCCTTTTTGATCAAAACCCGGCAAAACGCCATCTCGGCGCCCGGTGCATGCAACTAGTACCCCTGTTGCGCCAAACGCAACGCGGCACTGTCCAACACCGCCTTGAGCCCCGAAAGCTGCGAACCAGAGGCTTGGGCGAAAATTTTCGCCAGCGTGCGCTCAATCTCGTCCAAAGGCTCTGCGCTGTCGGGCAAGTTCAAGTGTTCCGGCAGAATCTCGTCGCCGCTGCTTACCAGCAGGGCAAAGTGAATGACGTTTTCAAGCTCACGAGTATTGCCCGGCCAACTATAACGCTCCAACACTGACTGGGCTGCCTCGCTGATCAAGGGCACTGGCAGGCTCAGGCGCTGGCTGTAAATGCCGACGAAATATTCGGCCAGCGAGAGGATGTCCCCGGCCCGCTCGCGCAATGCCGGCAGGTCCAGGCTCCCTTCGCTCAGGTAATTGAACAGGCGCTCGTTGAAGTTGCCCGCGGCCACTGCCTGGGCCAGGTCGATGCTCGAAGCTGCCACAAGGCGAACGTCGACCGGGCTGGGCTGGGAAGCGCCAACGCGAGTCACCTCATGGTTTTCCAACGCCGCCAGCAGCTTGGTCTGAATCGCCAGCGGCAGATCACCGATTTCATCCAGGTACAACGTGCCGCCATTGGCCGAGCCGAACCAGCCGGCGCGGCTGCTGGCCGAAACGCTATGGCTGCCGGCGGTGTAGCCAAACAACTCGGCATCGGCATAGGTGGGGCTGATGGCACCGCAATTGACCGACACGAACAAGCCGCCCCGATCACTGGCGCGGTGAATGTGCCGCGCCAACAATTCCTTGCCAGTACCGGACTCACCGCGGATCAACACCGGCAAGGCGCGCGGGGCCAATTGCTCAAGGTCTTCGCGAAGTTGCCGCGAGCGCGGGTCAACGAACACCAGGGCTTTGGCGCGGATGCTCAGCGGGCTTTTGTCGGCGTCGGGAAAGGTCAGCAAGGGCTGGCCAAACGATTCATGCAAGTTCATGGCAAAACTCCCGCCCAGGCTATGAGGGGCCTGGGCGTTTTTAGAATAAAGCGCGGCGCGAGTGATCAGGCGCGGCGCAGGGAATGCTGTTCCAGGCGGCTTTGCAGGCGATACAGGTAAGCAAAACCCTGCTCCCAACGGCGGTGCCCGGACTTGACGTTGATGTGCCCGCCCCCGGCCAGGATGCCGGCTTCGGCGCCCCAGTCACGGGCCAGTTGCAACGCCCGCGGCGCACTGATGGCCGGGTCGTTATCCGAGGCCACCACCTGGCTTGGGAAAGGCAGCAGGTGGCGAGGAATCGGCGCAAAGTTCTGCAATGCCGGCGGGCAGTTCGGCCGCTCGACGTCCGCAGGGGCGACCAGCAAAGCGCCATGCACCTTGCGCAAGGCGCTACGTGTGGCTTGCTCGGCCCAGTGGGCAACCGTCACGCAGCCCAGGCTATGGGCGATCAGGATCACCGGCGTATCGGCAGCGTCCACCGCTTCGTCGAGTGCCGCCACCCAGTCGCGGCGTTGCGGCACCATCCAATCGGCCTGTTCCACGCGGGTACTGTTGGGCAGGCTGTCCTGCCAATGGGTTTGCCAGTGATCCTGTGGCGAACCCTGCCAGCCCGGCACAATCAGGTAGCGGATAGACTCGTTGCGCATGGGATACGCCTCCTGCATCGTTTGCGTTTGAGCAAAGTATAGGGGCGTCGCATATATTCGTTAAGGAATAAGAAGCTATTTGTTAATAACTTATAACGATATATCGCAGCGTTACCAAAATGCGGTACGGCGCGACCAATGTGGGAGCAAGCTGCCCATCGCAAGCAAGCTTGCTCCCACACAAAGCCCTAAAAAATGCACCTGCAGTACACCCAAGGCAGTCAACACCTCTCCACCAGACTGCAGCACGTTGCAGCAAATGTGGGAGCAAGCTTGCTTGCGATAGGCCGCGCGGGCGGCCGGTAGTGGCCGCTATTGAGTCGCCAACCAAGTCCATCGCAAGCAAGCTTGCTCCCACACAAAGCCCTAAAAAATGCACCTGCAGTACACCCAAGGCAGTCAACGCCTCTCCACCAGACTGCGGCACGTTGCAGCAAATGTGGGAGCAAGCTTGCTTGCGATAGGCCGCGCGGGCGGCCGGTAGTGGCCGTTATTGAGTCGCCAAGCAAGCCCATCGCAAGCAAGGCTTGCTCCCACATTGGTTCAGAGCGGGGTTAAGCCAAAAAAAAAGGGCCACCCCCTGCCTAAGGAGTGACCCTTGCAACCATGCGGCCTACCCTCACCGCGCGGTGATCACCGACAGCTTGGTGATACCCGCCTTTTCGATCTGCGCCATGGCCTTGGCCACCGCGCCGTAATTCACGCCATCATCGGCCTGCAGTTGCACCCGCACCTGTGGGTCCTTGGTCTTGGCCGCCTGCAGGTTGGTTTCCAGCAGGTCAGCCTGAATCTCGTCTTTATTTATGAACAATTTACCTTCGCCGTTGATACTTACGACCAACGGATCTTTTTGCTCCACCGGAGCCACGGCCTCGGTCTTGGGCAGGTTGATCGGGATCGAGTTGGTCAGCAGCGGCGCCGTCACGATAAACACCACCAGCAGTACCAGCATCACGTCCACCAACGGCGTCACGTTGATCTCACTCAGTACTTCATCGCTGTCCTGGGTTGAAAAGGCCATGTCAGGACGCCTCCTTCACTTTCTGCCCGGCTGCACCTTGAGCGGCTTTGTTGGCAGTGGGGTGCACCAGCACGCGGAACGAGCTCTTTTGCGCCAGGCTGTAGAAGTCGTGGGCGAAGTCATCCAGGTCGGCGGCGGTCAGCTTCAGGCGGCGCAGGAAGTAGTTGTAAACCAGCACCGCCGGTACCGCGACCGCGATACCCACGCCGGTGGCAACCAGTGCCGCACCGATCGGGCCGGCCACGGTTTCCAGGCTGGCGGAGCCGGCCGCGCTGATACCCTTGAGGGCTTCCATGATGCCCCACACGGTACCGAACAGGCCGATGAACGGCGAGGTGCTACCAATACTGGCGACCACGGCCAAGCCGGTTTCCAGCGAGCGGCGCTCACGCACGATCTGTTGGCGCAGGGCGCGCTCCAGGCGGTCCTGATGGTTGATCGACTGGCTGAGGTCAGTGGCATGGCCTGGCTCGCCTACCTGGATGGCGGCATAGCCGGCCTGGGCCACGCGGGCAGCGGCGCCGGGCTGGGTTTGCGCAAGGTCTGCCGCCGAATCAAGGCTTGAAGCGGCCCAGAATTGTTTGTGGAAGCGGCGGTCCTGGTTCTTCAGGCGTGCGAACTGAAAGCCCTTGAGCAATGCCAGGCCCCAGGTAGCAACCGAGAAAATCACCAGCAGCCAGATCACCGCGCCTTCGATGGATTGGAGAGGAGAAGCCAAAGTACTCATGATGTATTCCTTCTGTTAGCGCGAATTAGCGGATCTTGAAGTCGATGGGGACGCTGACCCAGCCGTCCTGGGCGACATCGCCTTGCTTGGCAGGGACGAAACTCCAGCGCTTGACGGCGGCCAGTGCCGCGTCGTCGAGTTGCTGGCGACCACTGCTGGTCTGAATCTGGATTTCACCCGGCTTGCCGGTGGCCAATACATGCACCCGCAGCAACACCGTGCCTTCCCAGCCGCGACGCTGGGCCAGCGACGGGTATTCCGGCGCCGGGTTCTTCAAGTACGCCGCGTTGGCCGAAGCCGGGGTCACCGGTTTGGGCGCGGGCGGGGCTGGCGGCGCGGGTGGCGCGGCCGGCTGTGGTGGGGCAGGCGGTTGCTCGACCGGCTTGGGAAGCGGTTTGGGTTCAGGCTTGGGTACCGGCTTAGGCTTGGGCTTGGGGATCGGCTTGGGCGGCTTTTTGGTCGCCAACTCGTCCTCCACCGGCGGTGGTGGCTCTACCACCGGTTGCACCACCGGTTCAGGTGGTGGCGGCGCGGGCGGCGTCGGGGCAGAAAACTCGATGGTCATCGGCGGAATTTCCGGCGGTACGATCGGTAGCGCGGCGGCGGGCTTCTGGCTTAACCAAACGATCACCGCGCCATGCAGCACCAGCGCGAAAATACCTAGCAGAATCCCTTCACGACGGCTCAGCACGCCCTTGGGGGTGCTTTGCAGCCGCGACTGGCCCAGCGGCGTGCGGTGCGCTCGGCCCAGGTCCACCAACTCGCCGCCGGGTGCGTGGCGCCATAGCGCTTGCTGTGCACTGGCTGCGGTCTGGACATTGCCCATTGTTCAACTCCTGCGTTTCATCTGCGATAAGTCGAGGCTGGCCTCACGGGTTGAATGATCGACTCGTCTTGCTTATCACCGAAAGTAATCTTTCAAGTTATGGATAGAACTAAAACGTATAATCAATTTTTGGAAATCGCGCAAAGCCACGCGGCTCAAGGCTTTGCGCCCGGCGCCAAAAACACCATGCCTTGCCGGCATTCAAAATATTCGGCCAAGGCATGGGTTTTGAGGGCTCTGGGCCGGGCCTTAGCGGCTGACGTTGGCGTTCTTGATGGCCGCATCAGGCGCTATCACAGCGGTTTCCGAACGTGGCGTGCCAGCGGGTACCCAGTCGTAGCTCACCGGCAATGCGCGGTACACCCAATTACTGATGCCCTCGCCCCCAGGGGCCTTGCCCAGGTAAGGGCTCACGTATTCCCAGACGATCTCGCCCTTGTCTGTCACCTGGAAAAAGCGCCCGTTCATGCCTTCATCGATCAGCGTGTTGCCGTTGGGCAAGCGTCGCGCGCTGCTGATGAACGAGCTGTAGAAGGCCCAGTTAGGCTGCTTGGAGTTAGCCGCGCTGTACTGCCACACCACTTGCCGGGTGATGGGGTCGATTTCCAGCACCCGCGAGCCGGCGATCATGCCCAACGGTGCCGAGGGGTAGCCAGCGGTGCCCTGGTTGTCGAACACCAGCAGGTGGCCCGCACCCGGCAGGCCAGCCGGGATGATGTGGGCGTCATGCTGGCCGACGAACTGGTCCACCGGGCGCGGCAGTTGCTGCGCGGTTTTCGGGTTGATGGTCGGCAGGTTCGGGCCCAGGTGCCAGACCACCTTGCCGCTGGCCTTGTCGATGATCGCGATGAAGTTGGCGTTGCGTGAGTCCAGCAGCAGGTTGTCGGGGGCAAAGCGCTTGTCACCGGCGTCGAACCACTGGTTGGGGCCCACCACGCTGAGGTTATTGATGTGCAGGTAGTCGGCGTCCTTGGTGGCGCGTACCAGCTTCAATTGCGCCGGGGTAAAACCGAACTCGTTGAGGTGCTCGCTGGCAAGCCAGGTCCATTTCACCCCGCCTTGCGGGCTGACCTCATACACCACGTCATCGATCAACTCCGGCACCTTGAAGCCGTCCACCTTGTGCACGCGGTTGGCCAGCACCAAGGTGTTGCCATTGCTCAGGCGGCGTTGGTCATGGTGCTGCTGCGCGGCGCCACCGGGTGCCTTGTCGCCCCATTGCCACACCACTTTGCCGTCCCAGTCCAACTCACCGACCGCCTGGTTGCCCAGGCCGTTGCCCGCCGAGCCGAGCTTGCCGGCGTCCTTGTCGGCCAGTTGCAGCAACACATGGCCACGCTCGCCGCCCACCAGCTTGGGGTCGATGATGGCCGAGGGGAAACCGGCCTTGGGCCAGGTTTTGACCTCGTTGCCGTTCATGTCGATCAGGTGGGTTTGCTTATCGGCGCCGCTGAAGATCACATACTGGTTGTAAGCCTTGGCCGGGTCATAGCGGGTCACGCCAGTGGGGTACACACTGGGTGCAGCCTGGGCCGCAAGGCTTGCGAAAACACTGGCGATGGCCAGTGGCAGAGCTGCTTTGAATACTCGCATGTTCAAGTTCCTTATGGGGGCGATCAGAAGTCGTAGCGGCCGGTCAGGCCCAGGGTGCGTTCGCTGCCCAGCAGGCCGCTGTAGCCACCGTTGGCCTCGCTCCAGAGCGTGGTGTAGTAGGTCTTGTCAAAGGCGTTTTTCAGCCACAGCGAAACGTCCCACTGGCCTTGGCCCAGGTCGCCGCGAAAGCCGGTGGACAGGTTGACCAGGCCATAGCCCGGGATCTGCGCGTATGCCGAATCCTCGACCGTACCCACGGCCTTGGAGCGGTAGGCGTAGCTGGCGGTCACGTACTCTTGCAGGCCGTTATCCCAGTTCCACTTGTATTCGCCGTTGGCGTTGGCGATGTACTTGGAAGCCCCCACTACCTGGTGCCCGGTCAGGTCGCACGACGCCGGCGCACCAGCCTGGAAGCTGACTTCCGGCGGGCATGGCGCGTCTTTGTAGGAGGTGTAGCGCACGTCGTTGTATGAACCATTGAGGTTCAAGGTCAGGCCACGGATGGGCACCAGGATGCTTTCCAATTCCAGGCCACGCGAGCGCACGGCACCGGCGTTGGTGAGGTACTGCACGCGGTTGGCGTCGTCGTAGGCGGTGGTCTGGTAGCCGTGCACCTCGGTCCAGAACAGGTTGCCGTTAAGTTGCAGGCGGTTGTCCCACAGCGTGCTCTTGACCCCCAGTTCCAGGTTGTTCGCGCGTTCGGTACCGATCAGCAGCGAATCGGCGCCGGCCGTTGGCGCGGTACCGACAGTCAGGTTTACCCCGCCGGATTTTTCACCATGGGACAGCGTGGCGTAACCCAGCACGTCATCGGTGAAGTGGTAGCTCAGGTTCAGCAAGCCCGAGGGGCTGGCGCTGTACTGGCTCAAGTCGCCGGAATCGTAGGCGCCATAACGGGCGTTGCGCGCAGTCAGCGCAGCGCCGGTGACGGCCGCGCCGCCGACTGGCGCGTTACGGTTCACCCAAGCGCTTTTCTCTTCGTAGGTGCCGCGGATCCCGGCGGTGAAGTCCAGCTTCGGCGTGAGGTGCCAGGTGCCCTGGGCAAACAGCGCGAAGCTGTTAGTCTCGATGTGGCCCTTGCCCACGCTCGAGGTGTTGGCCAACGCACCGGCCGGCGTGCCGTTCCAGATATCGGCCAACGGCCCGTTGTAGGTGAAGGATTTGTTGTCCAGCTTGTTGCCGAAGTAGTAGGCGCCCAGCACGTAGTCGAACGCGCCACCGGTGGGCGAGGCCAGGCGAAATTCCTGTGACCACTGCTTGTCTTCCACTGACACGCCGGCGTTGTACGACACCGGCACATTCAGGCCGTCGTCGTTGCGCGGGGTAAAGTCCCACCAGCGGTAGGAACTGACCGAGGTCAGGGTGAAATCGTTGGGCATTTTCCAGTTGGCTTCCACCGAGCCGCCGCCCTGGTGCACGGTCACGCGTTGATCACTGTCCAGGTTGACCTTGCGATCGGAGCCGTCGACCAACGTGGCGCCCGCCGCTGCGGCACGAGACTCGTAACGGTTGACGCCGTTGATGGTCGGCCCGGTACTGGTCAGCACGCGGGTGCCGGCGCTGGAGCTTTCCTCGTTGTAGTCGCCAATGAAGCGCAGGCTGAAGTCTTCGTTGGGCTTGAACAGCAATTGGCCACGAAAGCCTTCGCGCGAGCCGCCATTGAGGTCATGGCCGTCGTATTCGTTTTTGATGTCGCCGTCGCTGCGGCTGCGATAAGCCGAGAAGCGCCCGGCCAACTCGTCGGTCAGCGGCCCGGAAACAGTGCCCTTGGTTTGAAAATAGCCATCCTGCCCCACCGAGGTCTCGATGCTGCGCTCCGGGGTGAACGTTGGCTGACGGGTGCTGATGTTGATCACCCCCGCCGTGGTGTTCTTGCCGAACAGCGTGCCTTGCGGGCCGCGTAGCACTTCCAGTTGCTCGATGTCCATCAGGTCGAACACGGCCATGCCTGGCCGGCCAAGGTAGACGTTGTCTATGTACAACCCCACGCTGCCTTCCAGGCCATCGCTGGCCGGGTTGTTGCCAAGGCCGCGGATCGAGATGCTGGACTGGCGCGCATGCATGTAGGCCACGTTGAGGCTGGGCGTCAGTTGCTGCAGGTCCTGGATGCGGTACACACGCTGGCTTTCCAGCGCCTGGCCACTGACCACACTGATGGGCGTGGGCACGCTTTGCGAGCTTTCTTCGCGGCGCCGCGCAGTCACGGTCACGGTCTTCAGGTGCGCGTCGTCGGCCTTTGCCTTGGTGGCAGCGGCGGGCTCTGCGGTATTGGTGGTTTCGTCGGCGGCGTAGCCATGGGACCAGCCAGCGCAACCCGCCAGCATCAAGGCCAACGGCAGACGCTTGAGTCGCCTTGAGGATATCGGGGAGATGGGTCGGGACTGGTTCATAGCGGCTCCTGAGTGAAGGAATCTGAATGCGGCGTTGATCGCCGAATATTCCTTTCAGTTATATATTTATGTATTTCTAAAGATTTACTGCATAAGTGATTGCCTTTATAAGGAGTCCACCAGCGGCAGAGCAAATGCATTTGCCCGATACTTTTTATGTGAAAAATGCATATAGACTTGCGCCAACTTCGCCACCTGATCGCCCTGGCCGAACACCGCAGCTTCGTCGGTGCCGCGGCGGCCGTTAACCTCTCCCAGTCGGCGTTCAGCCGCAGCATCCAGGCGCTGGAGCACAGCGTCGGCTGCCAACTGGTGGACCGTGGGCGCAAGGACCTGGCCCCCACCAAGCAGGGCCTGGTGGTGCTCGAACACGCACGTCGGCTGGTCAGCGGCGCACGCCAACTGAGCAATGAGATCAGTCAGTTCAATGGCCTGGAGGCCGGGGAATTGCGCTTCGGCTGCGGCCCGGCACCGGCTTCGGGGTTGGTTCCGCGGGCGGTAGGCAGCTTTATCGGGCGCTACCCCAAGGCGCGCGTGCAGTTCCAGGTGGATGACTGGCACAGCCTGAACAAGCGGTTGCTGGCCGAGGAGTTCGAGTTCTTCGTGGCCGATACTCGCCACTTCGAGGCCGACCCGGAGTACCACACCCAGCGGCTGCGCCCACGCCGCTGGCACTTTTGCTGCCGCGTCGGGCACCCGCTGGCGCAGTTGGAAAGCGTCAGTGCCCAAGCGCTGTTCAGTTACCCGCTGGCCGTCAGCATCCGCCCACCCAACCTGCGCAAGGTGATCGTCGACCTGTGCGGGCGGCAAGACTTCGTGCCCAACGTGGAATGCGAAAACAGCTTCAGCCTACTGGGCGTGGTGCTGCGTTCGGACGCCATCGGCATCAGCGGCTCCTACGGCGACGCCATGCACTTGGCCAAGGGTGAGTTGGTCAAGCTGCGCATCGAAGGCCTCGACGAAAATTGCGAGGAGCTGTACACCCGCTACGGCATCGTCAGCCGCAGCGGTTACCGGCTGTCACCGCTGGCCGAGGCGATGATCGCCGAGATCCGCCAAATCGATGAGCAAGAGATCGCCAACGAGCCCTATGCCCTGGAAAACCTGGCAGTGTGATGCAGCGCCTGCATGGCAAGTATTCAGGGAATGCGCTTGCCGCTGCCGGTTGAACACCTCGAAATAGCGTGATTGAAAACGTTAGAGGTGCCCCGTGACCAAGCCTGTCCGTAACGTGCTGTACATCATGTGCGACCAACTGCGTCGCGACTATTTGTCGTGCTACGGCCACCCGCACCTGCACACCCCCAACATTGATCGCCTTGCCGCCGCCGGCGTGCGTTTCAGCCGGGCCTACACACAGGGCACCATCTGCGGCCCGTCGCGGATGTCGGCCTACACCGGCCGCTACGTGAGCAGCCATCAAGTGGCCTGGAATGCCGTGCCGCTGCCACTGGACGAGCTGACCATCGGCGACTACTTGCGCCCGGCCGGCATCCGCACCGCACTGGTCGGCAAAACCCACGCCACGCCCAACAGCGATGCCCAGCAGCGCTTGGCCATGGCCCCCGACAGCGTTCAGGCGCAGCAGCTCAACGAGGTCGGTTTCGAGGCCTATTTCCGTCATGACGGCCTATTCCCCGACGACCCGGTGTTCGATGGCAAGCGCGAGGGGGCGCCCTATACCCATTACCTGCGCGGCCTCGGCTACGCCGGTAAAAACCCATGGCACGACTGGGCCAACGCCGCTGCCGGCGAAAACGGCGAGATACTCAGCGGCTGGAAGATGCGCCACTCGCACCTGCCAGCGCGCGTGCCCGAGCAGCACTCGGAAACTGTCTACACCACCGATCGTGCCATCGACTTCATCGGCGAACAGGGCGAGCAACCTTGGTGCCTGCACCTGTCCTACATCAAGCCGCATTGGCCCTACATCGCCCCCGCGCCCTACCACGCACTGTATGGCGCCGAGCAGGTACTGCCTGCCGTGCAGCCTGCGCAGATCAGCGACCACCCGGTATACGCCGCTTTCCGCCAGCATGAAGAGAGCCGCAACTTCTCCCGCGAGGAGGTGCGCCTGAACGTGATCCCCACCTACATGGGCCTGATCAAGCAGGTCGACGACCAACTGGGGCGCTTGTTCGACTACCTGCAAAGCAATGGCCGCTGGGATGACACCCTGATCGTATTTACCAGCGACCACGGCGACTTCCTGGGTGACCACTACCTGGGCGAAAAGGAGTTCCTGCTGGAGCAGGCGGTGGGCGTGCCACTGATCGTGCGCGACCCGCGCCCAGCGGCAGATATCACCCGAGGCACCGTGGACGACCGGTTGGCCGAAACCATCGACGCACTGCCGACGTTCCTGGAAGCGTTGGGCCTGCCCGCCGCCGATCATCGCCTGGAAGGTCGCTCGCTAGTACCGCTGCTGCACGGCGCCACGCCAAACTGGCGCAAGTACGCCATCGCCGAATACGACTACGCCTTCCAGGCCCCCGCCCGCGAACGGCTGGCCCAACCGATCGACCGCTGCCGCATGTACATGGTGCGCAGCGAACGCTTCAAGTACCTGGCGTACGACGGCTACCGGCCGCAGCTGTTTGATTTGCAGAACGACCCGCAAGAGTTGCATGACCTGGGCGTAGACCCGGCTTATTCAGCCGTGCGCGAAGAGCATCAGGGGTATCTGTTCGATTGGCTGCGCGGGTTGAAGCGCCGCACCACCATCAGCAACCAAGAGATTGATGTACGTGGGCAGCGGTTTCGGTATGGCGAACCGGAAGAGGAGAAGATGGTGCCGATCGGGGTGTGGTAGCCCCCCACTCTGTAGGAGCGGATTCATCCGCGAAAGCCACGCCTCGGTATACCTGTGACACCGCGTTGGCCTTTTCGCGGATGAATCCGCTCCTACAGAGAAAGGATCAGTCGCGCCCTTTGGTGGTGACACTGCGCTGCCCTTGCACCCCCACTGGCACTTCACCTTGCAACGTCACCCGGCGCACGATGCGCTCCTGGGTGCCGTAGTCGTCCACCGCGTAATGCTGGGTGGAGCGGTTATCCCAGATCGCCACGTCGCCCACGCTCCAGCGCCAGCGCACAGTGTTTTCCAGGCGTGTGACGTGGCTTTGCAGCAGGCCGAACAAGTGCGCGGAATCGGTTTGCGAGTAGCCCTTGATGCGCTTGACGAAATGCCCCAGCAGCAGGGATTTCTCGCCGCTGATGGGGTGCACGCGCACCACCGGGTGCTCGGTTTCGTAAACGGTGGAGGTGAAGACCTTGCGGTAGCTTTCCAGGCGCTCGGCTGAGACATTCGGCTTGGCGCCGGCGTAGTCATATTCGTTGCTGTGCACGGCCCACAGTTTGTCGGCCAGGGCACGGACGTCTTCGCTCAGGTCGTTGTAGGCCGCAGCCGTGTTCGCCCACACAGTGTCGCCACCAGATGTCGGGGCAATCACCGAGCGCAGGATCGAGGCCTTGGGATAGGCGTCTACGAAGGTCACGTCGGTGTGCCAGGAGTTGGCGCGCTGGCCATCGGCACCGCTCAGTTGCAACAGGTAGCGGGTGCCGTCGCGCACCGGCACGGTGGGGTGCGCCACCGGCTCGCCGAGCAGATGGGCGAAGGCTTCCTGGCTTTGGTCGTCCAGGTGGGTTTGCCCGCGAAAGAAGATCACCTTGTATTGCACCAGCGCGGCCTGGATGGCCTCGATCACGGCTGGCGAGAGGTCTGCGCCCAGGGTGACGCCACGGATTTGGGCGCCGATACGGCCGGCCACCGGGTGGATATCCAGTGCGTGGGTAACGGGTTTCACGGCTAATGCGGCATTGCTCATCGGTTGACCCTCGATTTTGGCTTGGCTCTATTTATATTCCAAACGGTTCTATTTAAAAGGCAAATGCTTCGTTGACGGAATAAGAGCTTGCATTTAAAACCTCTACCCAGCCTGTGGGCCAATACCTTCGACCTATTTTTCGAATGCCGGGAATGCATATGGATCTGCGACAGCTGCGCTACTTCATCGCCTTGAACGAACACCGCAGTTTTGTCCGTGCGGCCGATGCCATGGGCATCACCCAACCGGCCTTCAGCCGCAGCATCCAAGGCTTGGAACAAGAGTTCGGCTGCGTGCTGGTGGACCGCGGCAGCAAAGATTTGCGCCCCACGCCCGAGGGCCACGTAGTGCTGCAGCACGCCTTGAGCCTGGTCAAGGGCGCGGCCTTGCTCAGCAGTGAAGTGACGCAGATGACCAAGCTCGATGCTGGCGAACTGCGCTTCGGTTGCGGGCCGGCACCAGCAATCAAACTGGTGCCGGATGCGGTGTCGCGGTTTATTAACGCCCACCCCAAGGTGCGGACCTATTTCGAGGTCAATAACTGGGAAAAATTGAGCCGTAGCCTGAACCGCGAAGAGATCGAATTCTTCATCGCCGACATCCGCCATTTCGAGGCCGACCCCAACTTTCAGACCCAGGCCCTTACGCCCAAGCGCGGTGTGTTCTTTTGCCGCCCCGACCATCCGCTGCTGGCCAAGGAAAGCTTGTCGACCAACGATATGTTCGACTACCCGCTGGCCGCCACGCTCATACCGCCGGGTATCCGCAAGCTGTTGGCCAACCTGAGCGGCAAGGCGGACTTCAGCGTGAACATCGAAAGCGATCACTTTGGTGCCCTGGTGAAGATCGTGCGGCAAACCAATGCCATCGGGATTGGCAGCGAAGAGGCGTTCATCAATGACATCGAACCCGGCTCACTGGTGCGCTTGCACTGGCGCAACTTGCCGCAGAACCTGGAAAGCCTGAGCGCGCGTTGCGGGATCGTCAGCCGCACGGGGTTCCGCTTGTCGCCGGCGGCGCGGGAGATGATCGAGACGATATTGAGGTTGGATGTGGTGGAGGACGCGGCTTGAGAGTTGGGGTGGCCTTTTCGCGGATAAATCCGCTCCCGTAGGAGCGGATTTATCCGCGAACCAAACGCCGCCGATCAGAGCGCTTTGTCCGCCACCCAATCCGTCACTTTGAACGGCTTGCGAATCAAGCGCTGCTGCGCCGCCAGATCCACCGAGCCCTGCAGTTTGGCCAGGAACGGCGCATCCAGTTGCGAGGCGAACAGCACGCTTACATCCAACCCCTTCAAGTCTTCATGCAGGATTGCCGGCGGGTAGCTGGACAGGCCCGCCACCAGTTGCACATAGGCTTCCTTGTTGCGCTCTTGGGTTAGCCACTGCACGGCTTGCTCCTGGGCCTTGAGCAAGTGCGCGACCACGTCCGGGTGGGCGTCGACAAAGCCACCCGCCCCCACCAATACACTCTGCACGCTGCCGGCACCGTTGAGGTCCAGGGTATTGAGCGGCAGCTCAGCCAGGCCGCGCTGTTGCAAGGAAGTAAGGCCAGAGAGGCCCCAGGTGGCATCGATCTGTTTGGCAGCCAAGGCGGCCACCGCTGAATTGAAGTCCAGATTGATCACCTTCAAATCCTTTTCGCTCAGGCCCTGACTGGCCAGCGCGGCATCAAACGACAGCTGGTTGGCGGTGCCACGGAACACCGCGACGCGCTTGCCCTTGAGGTCTTGTAGGGTCTTGATGCCCGAGCCCGGGACCACGCCCAGATACTCCTTTACGCCACGGCCAGTGGCACTCAACAGGCGAGTGTCCAGCCCATTGGACTTGCCGATGATCGCGGCCAGGTCACCCAGGTAGGCGAAATCCACCTGGCCGTTGGCGAACGCTTCGTTGATGACGGGGCCGGCGCCCTTGAAGAAATTCCACTGCACCTTGATGCCGTCGGCAGCGAAGGCTTTTTCCAGCAACTGTTGGCTGCGCAACACGTCGACCACGCCACCGCCGCTGTGCTCGGCCCCAGCGCTCAAGTCTGGTACGGCGATACGGATCTCCTTGACCTCGCCTGCTTGGGCCATCGCCGCAAAGCAGCCAAGCAGGCCCGCGAGTACGGGTACGGCAAACACACTGGCGACACGGTTGAAGGGGACTTTCATAACGGCTGCTCCTGGCTGAATCACGCGATAAGGGCGCCAGTCAGGCACAACTTGAGCCTATAAATAAAATACTAATAAAGAACATTTTAATAACTATAGGGAATATAAGCGGCTAACCCTAACCAATGCGAGGCCATGCATGAACAGCATGGAAAATATTCAACGAATGCATTGGATGCAGTACGCCGCTCAGCATTAAATGACGCTCTTATCCTTTTATTGCATCGATTTTAATTTTATTAGATCGATAAAGAATAACTAAATGCGCATTGGTTGTTAGCGCAAGGGAGGTCTGACTTGGCCCGTGATTCGCTTCTCAGCCTGCCCCTGGCAGCGCCGCCACTGCAACCGCAACGGCGCTGGCCCAGCGTGGGCCGCCGCCTGCAGGCCTGGTATGTGCCCGCTCTGATTTTTGCCCTGTGGTGGCTGGCCGCCCGCGAGCAATGGATGAGCGAACAGATCCTGCCAGCACCTTCGCTGGTATGGCAGAGCGCGCTGGACCTGGCGGGTGGCGACCTGTGGAGCAACCTGTGGATCAGCCTGCAACGGTTGTTCTGGGGGTTGCTGGCGGGCATCGCCGGCGGTGCGGTACTGGGCGCCTGGCTGGGTTTTAGCCGCCGCGCCGAACGGCTGGTGCTGCCCACCTTCGGCGCCTTGGCGCAGATCCCGACCCTGGCCTGGATCCCGCTGTTCATGGTGTTCTTCGGCATCGGCGAAACGCTCAAGCTGGTGGTGCTGGTCAAGGCCATCGTGGTGCCCGTCACCCTGCACACCCTGGTCGGCGTGCGTGACGCCCAGCCGCGCTTGCGCGAAGCCGCCTCGGTATTGCGCCTGCCCACCCACCTGTTGATCCGCCGGCTGATTTTGCCTGCCGCCCTACCCTCGTTCATGGCCGGCGTGCGCCTGGCACTGGCGGCGGGCTGGTCATCGTTGCTGGCGGTGGAGTTGCTGGCCTCCAGCGAAGGCATCGGCTACCTGATGGTGTCGGCACGCCAACTGTTCATGCTCGACATTGTCTTCGTTTGCATCGCCGTGATCGGCGTGGTCGGCGTAGTGATGGACCGCAGCATCGGCTGGGCCGATCGCAAGCTGGTGCACTGGCCCCACCCGCCCACCGCCCAATTGACGCGCGGCCCACGCCTGCAAGGCTGGCAGCGCCTGACGTCCTGGTGGCTGCCACTGGCCCTGCTGGCGTTGTGGCAAGTCAGCCATCAACTGCAATGGGTAGACGCGAACATTCTGGTGTCACCGCTGCAAGTGCTGCACAGCACCTGGGCCGGGATTGCCGACGGCAGCCTGCCCCAGGCCATGCTGCTGAGCCTGGGCCGCACCTTGGGCGGCCTGTTGCTAGGCGGCCTGGCCGGTTTCGGCCTGGGCCTGTTGCTGGGTTTGAACAAGCCCGCCGAACGCCTGTTGGGCCCAAGCCTGGCGGGCATGCGGCAAATCGCAATCTTTGCCTGGGTACCGCTGCTCACTGCCTGGTTTGGCTTGGGCGAAGGCGCCAAGTGGGTGTTCGTCGCCCTCGCGGCTTTCTTCCCTCTGTACATCGCCACCCAACGCAGCGTCGCCAGCCTGTCGCCGCAACTGGCCGAGGCGGCGCAAGTGCTGCGCCTTAGCCTCTGGCAACGCCTGGGCCGGCTGGTGCTGCCGGGCGCTGCACCGGGCATCTTCGGCGGCCTGCGCCTGAGCCTGATCTACGCCTGGCTGGGCACCATCGGCGCCGAATACTTCATGCCGTCCAACGGCGGCATCGGCAGCCTGATGATCGGCGCCCAACAACTGCTGCGCATGGACACCATCATGAGCGGCATGCTCCTGGTCGGCCTGACCGGCGCAGCGCTAAACACCCTCGGACAACGCATCGAAGCGCGCGCTACGCGCTGGAGACACGCATGAACGCATTGACCCAACCTATCGTCAGCTTCAACCACGTCGGCAAATTGTTCGAGGTGGACGGCGGCCAACTGGAGGCCATCCGCGAGTTCAACCTGGACATCGCCGAGGGTGAGTTCGTCGCCATCGTCGGCTCCAGCGGCTGCGGCAAATCCACCCTGTTGCGCTTGCTGGTGGGCCTGGACACGGACTTGCGTGGCGAGATCCGCGTGGACGGCAAAGCGGTCAGCGGCATTGGTGGCGAGCGCGGCATCGTCTTCCAGGAGCACCGCCTGTTCCCTTGGCTGACCGTAGAAGACAACATCCGCCTGGGCCTGGTCAACGAGCCCCTGAGCGCCGAGCAAAAGCACAAACGCGTCGCCGACTTCATCGACCTGGTGGGCCTGAGGGACTTCACTCGTGCTTATCCGCACCAACTCTCGGGCGGCATGGCCCAGCGCGTGGCCATCGCCCGCGGCTTGGTCGCCAGCCCGCGCATCCTGTTGCTGGACGAACCCTTCGGCGCCCTCGACGCGTTGACCCGCCAGCAAATGCAGGACGAACTGCTGGCGATTCGCGAACGCGCCAAGATCACCACCATCCTGGTAACCCACGACGTCGAGGAAGCCATTTACCTCGCCGACCGCGTGGTGGTCATGGAGCCGCGGCCCGGTCGCATCAAGCGCGTGGTCGAGGTGGGCCTACCGCGCCCGCGCCAACGCAGCCAGTTCGACTTTCACCAACTGCGTGAAGAATTGCTGCACGAACTGACCAACGACGACCACTACGTAACCCCATTGCCCGAGCAGATCCGCGATCTGCACCCGGCCTTTATCGCTTGCTGAACAGAGGATGGTTTTGATGAGCCAACGCCCCAACTTTCTGGTAATTCTGGCGGACGATCTCGGGTTCTCCGACATCGGCGCCTTCGGCGGCGAGATCGCCACGCCGCACCTGGACAAACTGGCCACCGACGGCCTGCGCCTGACCGACTTTCACACCGCGCCCACTTGCTCGCCGACCCGCTCAATGCTGCTGACCGGCACCGACCACCACATCGCTGGCATCGGCACCATGGCCGAGGCGCTGACCCCCGACCTGATCGGCAAGCCGGGCTATGAAGGCTACCTGAACGACCGCGTGGTGGCCCTGCCCGAACTGCTGCGCGAAGCCGGCTACCAAACCTTGATGAGCGGCAAATGGCACCTGGGCCTGACCGCGGAACTGGCGCCCCACGCCCGGGGTTTCGAGCGCTCGTTCTCGCTGTTGCCCGGTGCCGCCAACCATTACGGTTTCGAGCCCACCTACGACGACCAGACCCCTGGCCTGCTCAAATCCACGCCGGCGCTGTACATCGAAGACGACACCTTCGTGCAAGAGCTGCCCAAGGACTTCTATTCCTCCGATGCCTTTGGCGACAAGCTATTGCAGTACCTCAAGGAGCGCGACCAGAGCCGGCCGTTCTTCGCCTACCTGCCCTTTTCCGCACCGCATTGGCCGCTGCAGGCGCCTGCCGACCTGGTGGCCAAGTACAAGGGCCGCTACGACGCCGGCCCCCACGTGCTGCGCGCCGAACGCCTGGCAAAGCTGCGTGAGCTTGGCCTGGTAGATGCCGACACCGAAGCGCACCCGCTGCTGGAGTTGGGCTTTGAGTGGGCCGACTTGACCGACGAGCAGCGGCAAATATCGGCGCGGGCCATGGAGGTGTACGCGGCAATGGTCGAGCGCATGGACTGGAACATCGGCCGAGTGGTCGAGTACCTGCGCAACCAGGGCCAACTGGACAACACCTTTATCCTGTTCATGTCCGACAACGGTGCCGAAGGCGCGCTGCTGGAAGCCTTCCCCAAGTTCGGCCCGGAGTTGCTCACCTACCTCAACAAGCACTACGACAACAGCCTGGCCAACGTCGGCCGCGCCAATTCCTACGTCTGGTACGGGCCAAGCTGGGCCCAGGCGGCCACCGCCCCCTCGCGATTGTTCAAGGCCTTCACCACCGAGGGCGGGATCCGCGTGCCGGCGTTGGTGCGCTACCCGCAGCTGGCCCGCCAAGGCGAAATCGGCCATGGCTTCGGCACAGTGATGGACGTGACCCCGACCATCCTCGACCTGGCCGGCGTTCGCCACCCCGGCACGCGCTGGCAGGGTCGTGAGGTGGCGGCCGTACGCGGCAAATCGTGGCTGGGGTATCTGAGCGGCGAAACCAACGAGGTGCACGATGACAACACCGCCACCGGTTGGGAATTGTTCGGCCGCCGCGCCATTCGCAAGGGCCACTGGAAAGCCGTGTGGATACCGGGCCCGGCAGGCCCGGCGACGTGGCAACTGTATGACCTGAGCCAGGACCCGGGCGAGATCCACGACCTGGCCCTGAGCCAACCGCAGAAACTGCAAACCCTGATCGGCGAATGGCAGAAATACGTCGAGGAAACCGGTGTGGTGCTGAGCCAGTCACCGTTCCAACCCGACTGAGCCTTGGCAGGTTCACCACCGGGCGGTGGTGAACCTGTGCATTCAGTCTGGCCGCGCTTGCAAAAACACCCCGCATGCTTTCATTCTGCGTCCATGGAGCGTGACGCAGTGAATGGCCATGAACGAACCGACTTCCCTCGCCAGCTGGACCCGTGCCCTGCGTAAGCAGCTGGATGCCATCGGGCTGGACAGCGCCGCCCTGTGCCTTCAGGCCGGGCTTGATCCGCTACGGGTGGAGGAATCCAACGCACAGTTCCCCCTGAGTGCCACCAACGCGTTGTGGCAACTGGCCGTGCAGGCCAGCGGTGATCCGGCGATTGGCTTGCGCGTGGCCCGCTTCGTCAGCCCCAGCACCTTCCATTCCCTGGGCTACGCCCTGATCGCCAGCGAAAACCTGCGCGAGGTATTCGAGCGCATTGTGCGTTACCACCAGGCCAGCGATGCCCTGACCCCCACCTTAAGCCGCGAAAATGGCCGCTACGTACTGCGCCTGCAAGCCACCGACGATTACCCGGCACCCGCAGCCGAAGCCATCGATGCCTTTGCCGCGATCTACGTGCGCACCTGCCGCAACCGCCTGGGCCCAGACTACGCGCCGCTGGCCGTGCGCCTGACCCGCGCCCGCCCGCAAGACCCCAAGCCGTGGCTCACAGTGTTCCGCTCACCCATCCACTTCGATGCCGAGCAAGACAGCCTGGAGTTTGCCTGCGCCGATTTCGACTGCCACCTGGACGACGCCAGCCCGCAGGATGCGTCGCCGGAAATGCTCCAGCCGCTGACCTGGGAACGCCGCGTGGGCGATGCAATCGAGCGGTGCTTGCCACGGGGCGTGCCGTCAGCCGATGAGGTGGCCGAAGTAATGCGTTTGAGCCTGCGCAACCTGCAACGGCACCTGGCCGACGAGGGCTGCAGGTTCGATGCCTTGCTGGATCAGTGCCAGCAGAACCTGGCGCTGCAGTACCTCAACGACCCGGACCTGCCACTGAGCGAGATCGGGCACCGCTTGGGTTTTGCCGATGCCGGCACGTTCATCCGCGCGTTCAAGCGCTGGACCGGGATTTCGCCGGGGCAATACCGCAACAACCTCGCGTAGTAGGCGCGGATTTATCCGCGAAGCCGCCGACGCAACTTGCCTGACACACCGTGGTGTTTTCGCGGGTAAATCCGCTCCTACAGGGGAGGCCGTAGCCTGGGGTGCGGATTTATCCGCGAAGCGGCCAGCACAAATTAAACGTGGTACCCCGCCCATCGCTGACCACCTCGACACTTCCCCCATGCAACAGCATGATCGACTTCACGATCGCCAACCCCAACCCGCCCGAGTCCCCAGGTTCGGCACGCGACGGATCCACGCGGTAAAACCGATCGAATAGCCGCCCAAGGTGTTGCGGCTCGATCGCAGGCCCGTGGTTATGCACACTCAATTGCCCGCTCAAAGTGATGGTGGTGCCCGGCGTGGCGTGGCGCACGGCGTTGGCCAGCAGGTTGCCCAGCGCCCGTTGCAGCAGTTGCAGGTCGGCGTGCAGGGTGCCACCGAGCTGATTGCTCAAGGTCAGTTCGCGATCTGCCGCCAGCGCCTCGAAGTAGTCGCACAATTCGTCGCCCAGTTCGTGCAGGTCGATGGCCTGGCGATTGACCAGGCGCTCGCCATAATCAGCCCGCGCCAGGAACAGCAGGTTCTCGACCATGCGGTTGAGACGCTCGTATTCCTCGACATTGGAGGCCAACAGGTCCTGGTATTCCGCCGCGCTACGGGGTTGGCTCAGGGCCAGGCCGGTGCTGCCCAGCAAGTTGTTCAATGGCGTGCGGATCTCGTGGGCCAGGTCTGCGGAAAACAGCGAAAGCCGCCCGAAGCCATCTTCCAGGCGCGCCAGCATGCCGTTCAAGGCCTGCACCGGTGCGTGCATTTCCGCGGGGATGTCGTGCAGCACCAGACGCTGGTCCAGGCTGCGCTGATCGATACCGGCGACGCTGTCGGCCAGGTTGCGCAAAGGTCGCAAGGCCCTGCGCAGCAGTAACAGGCCAATGGCGAACGCCAGGAAAGCCCCCATTACCACGGCGACATACACCCGCAGCCGATAGCTGGCCAGCATCGCATCACGCTCGGTGGTCTGCTTGCCCACCACCACCTGCAACGGCTCGCCATTGGGGCCCTGGGCCAGGCCTGCCAGCCAAGACAGCAGCGGGTCGCCGTGGATGTCTTCACGCCGTGGCCCACGCTCGGCAGGGATGGGTGCCAGTGCCGGCAAGGTCAGGCCGTGGGGGTTGATGCGGATCACCGAACTGCCGTCGGCACGGTCCACCAGCAACAGGCTTTCCTGGCTGCCGAGCATGTTCTGGTACAGCCGTGGGCGTTCTTGCAGGGCTTCCAGGCTGTCGCTGTCATGCAACAAGGCACTCACCTGTTCCAGGCGACCGAGCAGCGCCACATCGTCACGAAAGGCAATTTCTGCTGCCAGCGAGCGATACAGAAACACCCCCGCCGCGCTCAACACCACGGCACACACCAGTGCGAACGCCAGGGCCAACCGCCAGGCCATGGAGCGCCCCCTTGCCGCTTCACTCATCTGGCGCTTGCAACTGGTACCCGACGCCGCGCACGGTGTGGATCAACTTGGGCATATATGGGTCGTCGACCTTGGCGCGCAAGCGGCGCACGGCCACCTCGACCATGTTGGTGTCGCTGTCGAAGTTCAGGTTCCACACCTGGGAGGCGATCAGGGTACGCGCAAGTACCTCGCCACGGCGGCTGGCCAACAGATGTAGCAGGGCGAATTCCTTGTTGGTGAGGCTGATGCGCTGGCCGTTGCGGCTGACCCGGCGGCGCGGCACGTCCACCTCCAGGTCGGCAATGTTGTACACCTCGATCTCCCGAACCGGGCCGCGGCGCAGCAGGGTTTTCACCCGGGCCAGCAACTCGGCGAAGGCAAAGGGTTTGACCAGGTAATCATCGGCACCCAGCTCAAGACCGCGCACGCGGTCTTCGATGGAATCCCGGGCGGTGAGGAACAGCACCGGCGTTTCGCCGCGCTGGCGGATCAGCTTGAGCAGTTGCCAGCCATTGAGCCCCGGCAGCATCACATCGAGGATGATCAGGTCATAGTCTTGCTGCTCGATCAGATAGCGCCCATCCAGGCCGTTGGCCGCCACATCCACGACAAAGCCTGACTCACCCAGCCCCTTGGCCAGAAATTGAGCAGTCTTGGCTTCGTCTTCCACAACCAGCAAACGCATGGCACACCTCATTTGATCCATTGCATAGGCTAGGCCTGTATGGCCGTTATTCCCATTACAAAGTTGTAATCGAACCGACGGAGTCCTGTCGGGCGTGGCTGCTTAAGGTGGCAACCCCAGCCCAAGGAGCCCGACCATGCTTGTTCGCACCCTGTTTATCAGCCTTGCCAGTGCCATCGCCCTGCCCGCCATGGCCGCCCTGCCCCAGCACCCCGACCTGGACCTGGCCACCGCGCTAAAACTGGCCGACGCCAGCCGCGCCCGGTGCACCTCGGCGGTCACCGTGCTGGACCGTGGCGGCAACCTGATCGTGCAACTGCGCGCAGACAACGTGGGCCCGCACAACACCGACGCCAGCCGCCGCAAAGCCTACACCGCGCTGTCGACCAAAAGCCCGACCCGCGCCTTCGCCGAACGCGCCCGTAATAACCCGGAGGCGGCCAACCTCAACACCCTCGACACCTTGCTGCTGCTCGGTGGCGGCGTGCCGTTGTTCGAGGGCCGCGAACTGGTCGGTGCCCTGGGCATTGCCGGTGCCGGCGGCGCTGAACAGGACGAAGCCTGCGCCATCAAAGCCGCCCAACAACTGAACCTGAACACCCACCCTTGAAGGAGCCTGCAATGAACCTGATCAGCAAAACCCTGGCCGTATTGAGCCTGAGCGGCCTCTCTGGCCTGGCCCTGGCGGCCAACCCGTTGAGCGTGCACGTGTTGAACCTGGAGACCGGCGTGCCTTCGCCCGGCGTGGAAGTGACCCTGGAGCAGCACGTCGGCCAGGACTGGCAGATGCTCGCCCACGGCACCACCAACGAACAAGGGCGCATCGCCGAGCTGTTCCCGGCAGACAAGCCGTTCAAGGCCGGCGAATACCGCGTGGTGTTCAAGACCGGCGAATACTTCAAGCGCACCCAGCACGAGACGTTCTTCCCGCAAATCCCGGTGATCTTCGAAGTGAAGGCCACCGACCAGCACTACCACATCCCGCTGCTGCTCAGCCCGTATGGGTTCAGCACCTATCGCGGTTCGTAGGCTAGCCCCTCCTCGGTAGGCGTGGCGGCCCGGCGTCCCGATTCATCCGCGAAAAGAACACCAGGGTGCATCAAGGAGACCGTGGCGCGATTTTCGCGGATGATTCCGCTGCGACACAAGCGGCTAGCTGGGCCATATCCAGGATCTCGATTTCGCCGTAGCCCAGGCGCAGTACGCCTTGCTGCTGCAAATCCTTGAGGATCTGGTTGGTGGTTTGGCGCGACAGCGAAAGCATCAGCGCCAACTGCTCCTGACCCAATTGCAACACCCGCCGCGAGCCGTCGATTTCGCCGTAGCCTTGGGCGATCATCAGCAGCCGGCTGGCCACCCGTGGCGCCGCCGCCATCAAGCTTTGCTGTTCGAGCACCACAAACATCAGGCGCAGCTTCTGGGTCATCAACAGGGCGAAGTCACGCCAGTAAGGTGGGTGCTCGGCCAACAGCGCAGTCAACGCCGGTTGCGGCACCCACACCAGGGTGCAGGCCACTTCGGCGTAAGCGTCGTGGGTGCGCGGCTGGCCATCGAACAGGGCGATCTCACCAAACCAATGAGGCGCCTCTACCAGCGCTAGCAGCGCTTCCTTGCCTTGCTCGCTGACGGCGCCAATGCGCATCGCGCCCTCCACCACCGCATAAAGACCACTGGGCGGCTCGCCGCGCTGGAACAGGCACTCCCCAGCCGCCAGGCGCTGCAACCGCGCGGCCTGCAGCAGGCTATCCTGAAGGGACAGGGGCAACTGGCTGAACCAATGGCCGTTCAACAGCCGTGGCCGCCAGGCAGATACCTCGTTCATCGAAACCGCCTCGTGCAGGGAATGTCGGCTAGCTGACAGAGCATGGGGCCACCGGGGGCGCATGATCAATCATCCCCACCAGAGGCATAACAATGAAAAACCTCGTCGAGCACCTCAGTCAATACGCGGCTTACCACCGTGACCCGCGCAATATTGCCAGCCACTTTATCGGCATCCCGATGATTGTAGTCGCGGTGACCGTGCTGCTCTCTCGCCCAGGCTTTTCGACCGGCGGGCTGTGGCTTTCACCGGCGTTGCCGGCGGCCCTGGCGTCGGTGTGGTTTTACCTGCGCCTGGACCTGCGCCTGGGTGCGCTGATGACCGGGTTGCTTGCCTTGTGCCTTTGGGCTGGCGCGGCGTTGGCGGTGCAAACAACGATGGCCTGGCTCAGTGCCGGGCTTGGCCTGTTTGTACTGGGCTGGGTGATCCAGTTCGTGGGCCACCATTACGAAGGGCGTAAACCGGCGTTCGTCGACGACCTGAGCGGATTGATCGTGGGGCCGTTGTTCGTGGTGGCGGAAATCGCATTTCTGCTGGGCCTTTGCCAGGGGCTAAAGCACGAGATAGAGGCGCGAGCCGGTGAGGTTCGGCGGCGTGAGGTGGTACGCCTTCGCGGATAAATCCGCCCCTACAGATAACCGGTAGGAGCAGATTTATCCGCGAAAAGCATCACGCGATATTCGCCACTTTTTGCCAAACCTTGGGTTTGAAAAATAACGTCTCACCCTTCGCCAAGCCGGTCAGGCTGTCGTGGTCTTTCACCACTTCGGCCTCGATCAGCTCGCTCTGCCCTTCCACTTTCAACGTCACGCGGGTGGTCGCGCCCAATGGGCGGATGTCGCGTACTTCGGCAGCGTGGTGGTCTTCCAATTCCGAGCGCGACAGTGAGACTTCGTGGGGGCGGAATAGCACGTGGTTGTCTTCGCCCAGGTGCAGGCGGTTCGAGTCGCCCAGGAAGTGATAGACGAAATCGCTGGCCGGGTTCTCGTAGACTTCGCCCGGCGAGCCGATCTGCTCGATCACGCCTTTGTTCATCACCACGATGCGGTCGGCCACTTCCATGGCTTCTTCCTGGTCGTGGGTCACGAACACCGAGGTCAGGTTGATGTCTTCGTGCAAGCGCGCCAGCCAGCGGCGCAGCTCTTTACGCACCTTGGCATCCAGCGCGCCAAACGGCTCGTCGAGCAACAGCACTTTCGGCTCGACCGCCAAGGCACGGGCCAAGGCGATACGCTGGCGCTGGCCGCCGGACAACTGCTCCGGGTAGCGGTCGGACAACCAGTCCAGTTGCACCATGTTCAGCAGTTCGTGGACTTTCTCAGCGATGCGCGTTTCGTTCGGGCGCTCGCCCTTGGGCTTCATGCGCAGGCCAAAGGCGACGTTGTCGAACACCGTCATGTGGCGGAACAGCGCGTAGTGCTGGAATACAAAACCCACGTTGCGGTCACGCACATCCGTGCCCGACACGTCTTCACCGTGGAACACGATGCTGCCCTGGTCGGGGGTTTCCAGCCCGGCGATGATCCGCAGCAGGGTGGTCTTGCCGCACCCGGACGGGCCGAGCAAGGCCACCAACTCGCCACTCTGGATATCCAGGTTGATGCTGTTCAGGGCCTGGAAGGCGTTGAAGCGCTTGCTGACATTACGAACTTCGATCGACATGAATTATTCCTCCGCCGCACTGTTGCGCAGACGGTTAATACGGTTCTCGCTCCACTGCTTGAGCAGCAGGATGAAGAGCGCCATGATCAGCAACAGGCTCGCCACGGCAAACGCCGCGACGTGGTTGTATTCGTTGTAGAGGATCTCGACGTGCAGCGGCAAGGTATTGGTGACGCCGCGGATATGCCCCGACACCACCGACACCGCACCGAACTCGCCCATCGCCCGCGCGGTGCACAACACCACGCCATAGATCAGCCCCCACTTGATGTTCGGCACGGTCACGTGCCAGAACATCTGCCAGCCGTTGGCCCCCAGCAGGCGCGCGGCCTCTTCTTCCTGGGTGCCCTGTTCCTGCATCAGCGGGATCAGCTCGCGGGCCACGAAGGGCACCGTCACGAAGATGGTCGCCAGCACGATGCCCGGCAAGGCGAACACGATCTGGATGTCGTGGTCCTGCAACCACGGCCCGAACAAGCCCTGGGCGCCGAACATCAATACGTAGACAAGGCCCGCGATCACCGGCGACACCGAGAACGGCAGGTCGATCAGCGTCACCAGGATGCTTTTGCCGCGAAACGAGTACTTGCTCACGCACCAGGCAGCGCTCACGCCGAACAACACGTTAAGCGGCACCGAAATCACCACTGCGATCACCGTGAGCTTGAGTGCCGACAGCGCATCTGGCTCGAAGATCGCGGTGAAGAAGGCCCCCAGGCCCTGGCTCAAGCCCTGGGACACCACGATCAACAGTGGCAACAGCAGGAACAGCGCGAACACCAGCCAGCCGAGGCTGATCAGGACGATGCGCGAAACCGGGCTACCGCGGCGCGAAGCGTTGGCCACCGAGGCGGCCGATATGGAATTGGCAGACATGCTCAACGCTCCTTCAAGGGGTTTCGATGCGCCGCTGAAGCAAATTGATCAGCAGCAGCAGAATGAAGGAAACCACCAGCATCATCACGCCGATGGCCGTGGCGCCGGTGTAGTCGTATTGGTCCAGCTTGACCATGATCAGCAGCGGCAGAATCTCGGTCTTCATTGGCATGTTGCCGGCGATGAAGATGACCGAACCGTACTCGCCCACGCCACGGGCAAAGGCCAGCGCAAAGCCAGTCAGCCAGGCGGGCAACAGGGCCGGCGCAAGGATGTAGCGGAACACCTGCAGCGGCTTGGCTCCCAGGCAGGCAGCGGCCTCTTCGATTTCCCGGGGGATATCGGCCAATACCGGCTGCACCGTGCGCACCACGAAAGGCAGGGTCACGAAGGTCAGCGCCAGGGTGATGCCCAGCGGGGTATACGCGATCTTGAAGCCAAGGTCCGCTGCCAGTCTGCCGACCATGCCATTGGGCGTGTACAACGCCGTCAGGGCAATACCGGCCACGGCAGTGGGCAGGGCGAACGGCAGGTCGATCATCGCATCGATGATCTTGCGCCCCGGGAAGGTGTAGCGCACCAGTACCCAGGCCAACAGCGTGCCGATGATACCGTTGATGATGGCCGCGCAAAGGGCCGTGCCGAAGCTCAACCTGAGCGCGGCCAGTACCCGCGGCGCAGTGACGATGGTCCAGAACTGGTCCCAGGTCAGCTGCGCGGCATGGATGAACATGGCCGCCAGCGGTATTAGCACAATCAGGCTGAGGTACACCAAGGTGTAGCCCAGCGTCAGCCCGAAGCCGGGTATGACGGGGGAGATGCGACGCGACATAAAAGTCCTTGGTTCAGAAGCAGCTAAAAGCTGCAAGTCACCCGCTTCAAGCTAGAAGCAGGTCATCTTGCAGCTCACCACTTGCAGCTTGAAGCTGCCGTTATTGCGCTTGGTAGATCTGGTCGAACACGCCGCCGTCATTGAAGAACTTCGGTTGCGCGGTTTTCCAGCCGCCGAAGTCCTTGTCGATGGTTGCCAGGGTTTTCACTTCCTGGAACTGCTTGGCGTATTGCGCAGCGACAGCCTTGTCACGTGGGCGGTAGAAGTTCTTCGCAGCTATCTCCTGGCCTTCCTTGCTGTACAGGTGCTCAAGGTAGGCTTTGGCGATTTCTTCGTTGCCCTTCTTCTCGGCATTCTTGTCGACCACGGCCACTGGCGGTTCGGCCAGAATCGACACGGAAGGTACGACGATATCGAACTTCTTGTCACCACCGTCTTCTTTCAGCGCCAGGTAGGCTTCGTTTTCCCAGGCCAGCAACACGTCACCCTGGCTGTTGTTGACGAAGGTAATGGTCGAGCCGCGGGCACCGGTGTCCAGCACGGGCACGTGCTTGAACAGGGTTTGCACGTATTCCTTGGCCTTGGCCTCGTCACCGCCGTTGGCTTTCAGGCCGTAGGCCCAGGCGGCCAGGAAGTTCCAGCGGGCGCCGCCACTGGTTTTTGGGTTGGGGGTGATCACCGAGACGTCCTGTTTGATCAGGTCGTTCCAGTCGTGGATGCCTTTAGGGTTGCCCTTGCGCACCAGGAACACGATGGTCGAGGTGTACGGGGTGCTGGCATCCGGCAACTTGGTTTGCCAGTCGGCCGGCAGGGTCTTGCCCAGCTTGGCGATTTCGTCGATGTCACCGGCCAGGGCCAGGGTCACCACGTCGGCGCGCAGGCCGTCGATCACCGCGCGGCCTTGTTTGCCGGAGCCGCCGTGGGACTGTTTGATGTCGACCTTGTCGTCCGGGTGGGCTTTTTTCCAGAAGTTGACGAATTCGGCGTTGTAGTCCTGATACAGCTCACGTGTCGGGTCGTAGGACACGTTGAGCAGTTCGTAGTCCTTGGCGACTGCGGAACCGGCGAACAGGGCGCTGGCGAGTGCGGCCAGGGCGTAGTGACGGATTGACATGGTGAAGCTCCCCGAAATGAATTCCAATGCGTTGGCTTTTTCTTATGTGTCGCGCGCTGCGAGGCCCTTGGCTGATATCAGCCAGGTTTGTTACCTGGATTCTGCAGGCGGAATTTTTCTTTGCGTTCGATCTGTACCACTTGGGCGTTGTGCACAGTGATTTCCACCGCGCCAAAACGCAGGTCACGCAGCGCACTCTGAATTTCGCGCAGAATGGTGGCTTCGTCCTGTCCGTCAACGCTACGCAGAGATGCGCTCATGATGTGCTCCTGAATAATGGGGTGCTGGTATCCTGGAGCCCATAGTAGTCAGGCGCGGTTATGCTTAAAAATACTATTTAAGAATTTTCATATAACCAGAATGGTGTTGCGTGGTTAGCAGATAAATCTGTAGGAGCGGATTTATCCACGAAGCGGCCGCCTCGGTCTCAAGCCCAGGCAATATCGCCAGCAGGCACAGGCCGTCCGAACCAGTAGCCCTGGCCCAGTTCGCAACCGTGCTTGAGCAGGAAGTCGGCCTGTTCGGCCTGCTCGATCCCTTCGGCATGCACCTGCATGCCCATGCTGTGCGCCAGGGCGATGATGGCGCGCACGATGGCGATGTCATCGTCATCGCCGGGCAGGCCGGCGACGAAGCCCTGGTCAATCTTCAGCTTTTGCACAGGCAGGCGCTTGAGGCGTAGCAACGACGAATAACCCGTGCCGAAATCATCGATGGCCAGGGTAAGGCCCAGCTCACGCAAGCGATGCAACTGCTCCAGCGCGACTTCCGGGTCATCCATGACCGCACTTTCAGTGACTTCCACTTCGAGGAAGGCAGGGTCAAGGCCGGTTTCTGCCAGTACCTGGGCGATCTGCTGGTACAGCACCCTGCCGGCAAACAGCCGGCTGGAGACATTGACCGCGACAAAGTCCAGGGCCTTGCCCTCGGCCTGCCACTGACACATCTGCTGGCAAGCCTGGCGCAACACCCAGGCATCGATATCGGCAATCAGGCCGCTGCGCTCGGCAATCGGGATGAATTCACCCGGTGGCACCAGGCCGCGTTGCGGGTGCTGCCAGCGCACCAGCGCCTCCATTCCGACCTGGCGGCGGCTTCGCAGATCGTGCACGGGCTGGTAATAAACCCGCAGTTCGTCCTGGACCAGGGCGCGGCGCAATTCACTGCTCAGGCCGACGCGCTGCTGCGCGTGGGCGGTCAACTCTTCGGTGTACAGCGCATAGCCGGCGCGGCCATTGCTCTTGGCCTTGAACAACGCCGAGTCGGCATTGCGTAACAGTTGCTCGGGGTTCAAGGCATCACTGGGGAACAGGCTTATCCCGATGCTCGCGCTGATGAACAGGCTGTGGCCTTCCAGTAGAAAAGGCGGCTTCAAATCGTCGAGCAGCCGTTGCGCCAGCGTCGCTGCCTGCGCGATCTGTTCGCAGCCCTCGACCAACAGCGCGAACTCGTCGCCCCCCAGGCGCGCCAGGGTGACACCGCTATCGCAGCGGCCTTGCAAGCGCTCGACCACGGCCTTGAGCAACTGGTCGCCCACGGCATGGCCAAGGCTGTCGTTGAAGCTCTGGAAGTGATCCAAGTCCAGCAACAAAAGGGCGCAGCCCTGGCGTTTGGCCAACGCCTGCTCGGCGCGGTCGCTGAACAACAGGCGGTTGGGCAAGTCGGTCAGCGGGTCGTGATGGGCCAGGCGGCTGAGCTCGCATTCGTTGTGCTTGATCGCGCTGATATCGGAAAACACAGCCACGTAGTGGCTGACCTGGCCGTGATCATCACGCACGGCACGGATGGTTTGCCATTGCGGATAGATCTCGCCGCTTTTGCGCCGGTTCCAGATCTCACCACTCCACTGCCCCGCCTCGGCGAGGGTGCCGAACATCTGCTGGTAGAAGTCGGCGGCATGGCGCCCGGACTTGAACTTGTTGGGGTTATGCCCCACCACTTCACCCTGGCGGTAACCGGTGATGTCCATGAACGCGCGGTTGACGTGCACGATGCGCCCGCGCAGATCAGTCACCAGCACACCCTCCAGGGTGCAGTCGAACACCGCCGCGGCCATGCGCAGGCGCTCGCGGTCGGCCAACCCGGAGGCATCGGCCCGGGGAGCGCGAACCCGCAGAAAAAACACCACTGCGGCGCTGAACAGCAACCACAGGGCGCCGTTGATCAGCTGCCACCTTGCTAGCGCAGGCGATTCATCGAAAAGGCTGTTCAATAAATGATCAGTCGCGACAAACCAGATGACCGAAACCAGCAGGTAAAGCGCAGCCGCGCGCAAAGCGCCGCGATAGAAACCAGGCATAGGGTCAAAGAAGCCACACGGAAAGATAGGACATTATAGAATAGAAACATTCAGCCACTCTTATCTAAAAGCCGCGCTGGTTTTATCCGCGCGCATGCCGATAATGCGGGTTGATGTTTATCTTTTCTTTCGAGGGCCCCAAAGCCTATGTGGTACAACGGTTTTCTTGACCTGTCCGTGTGGCAACTGGTGGCAGTGACCCTGCTGCTGACCCACGTGACCATCGTCAGTGTCACCATCTACCTGCACCGCTACTCCGCGCACCGCTCCCTGGAGCTGAACGCCGGGCTCAAGCATTTCTTCCGTTTCTGGCTGTGGCTGACCACGGCGCAGAACACCCGCGAGTGGACCGCCATCCACCGCAAGCACCACGCCAAGTGCGAAACCGTCGATGACCCGCACAGCCCGGTCATCAAAGGCCTGTCCACAGTGCTGCGCAAAGGCGCCGAGCTGTACCGCGAAGAAGCCGAAAACCCGGAAACCCTGCGCATCTACGGCAAGAACTGCCCGCAAGATTGGGTCGAGCGCAACCTGTACTCGCGCTACCGCCTGGGCGGCATCGGCATCATGCTGGCGCTGGACTTGTTCCTGTTCGGCGCGCTGGGCCTTACCGTGTGGGCTATCCAGATGATGTGGATTCCCTTCTGGGCCGCTGGCGTGATCAACGGCCTGGGCCATGCCGTGGGCTACCGCAACTTCGAATGCCGCGACGCGGCCACCAACCTGGTGCCGTGGGGCATCATCGTCGGCGGCGAAGAGCTGCACAACAACCACCACACCTACCCCAACTCGGCCAAGCTCTCGGTACGCAAGTGGGAGTTCGACATGGGCTGGATGTGGATACGCCTGCTGAGCATGGCGCGCCTGGCCAAGGTGCAGCGCGTGGCGCCTATTGCCCACCGCGTGGAAGGCAAGGGCAGCCTGGACATGGACACCGCCATGGCCATCCTCAACAACCGCTTCCAGATCATGGCCCAGTACCGCAAGCTGGTGATCGCGCCGCTGGTGCAACAGGAACTGATGAAGGTCGACGAATCGGTGCGCCACCAGTTCCGCCGCGCCAAGCGCCTGCTGTCGCGCGAAACCAGCCTGCTGGACGAGCGCCACCATGTACGCATCCAGACCATGCTGGAGCACAGCCAGGCCCTGAAGGTGATCTACGAGAAGCGCCTGGCCTTGCAGCAGATCTGGGCCCGTACCAGTTCCAACGGCCACGACATGCTCGCCGCCATGAAAGACTGGGTGCATGAAGCCGAAGCCAGTGGCATCCAGTCGTTGCGCGATTTCGCCGCCCAACTCAAGACTTACTCGCTGCGCCCCGCCCTCGCCTGACACCGTCCATCGGGGCGCCCCGCTCTGGGGCGCCTTTGTTGGAACTTCGTTACAATTTTTTCATCTTAATAAAGATCGCCAGTGCGGCGGCTACGCTGTGGCCGGCTGTCAGTCGCTCCAGCCCAGCGCCTATCGAGATGCAGTGATGATGGTCATCAAAAAACCCCAGGCTCCATCCTTCCAGCACATGCCAGCGGCCGCCGAAACCTTGCTGGCGCTGATGCACGCCCAAGGGGAGGTCGCCCGCCTGAGCGAGCGCGAGCAATTGTTCAGCTCGCTGTTGGTCAGCGTCAACGCAGTGCTATGGGCGTTCGACTGGGAAAGCCAGCAAATGATCTACGTAAGCCCTGCCTATGAGCGCATTTTCGGGCGCTCGGCCGGGCTGCTGTTGGCTGACTACAACGAATGGCGCGACAGTATTTACCCCGACGACCTGGACTACGCCGAGCGCAGCCTGGCCGAAGTACTGGAAAAAGGCGCCATCGAAGACCGCGAGTACCGCATTATCAGCGCCGACGGGCAAATCCGCTGGCTCAGCGACAAGTGCTTCGTCAGCCAGCAGAATGATCCTGGCCAACGAGTAATCGTGGTCGGCATTGCTGAGGACATCACCGAAAAGAAGCAATTGGAAGGCGAACTGCAGCGTCTGGCCACCACCGACGTGCTCACGCAAAGCAGCAACCGCCGGCACTTTTTCGAATGCGCCCACCGCGAGTTCGAACAGGCGCGCTTGCAAGGTTCGCCCATCGGCTTCCTGCTGCTGGACATCGATGACTTCAAGATCATCAACGACACCTATGGCCACCAGGAAGGCGACCTGGTGCTGCAACGCATCGCCGACAGTGGCAAGGCCGTATTACGTCGTGGCGACCTGTTCGGGCGTATCGGTGGCGAGGAGTTCGCCGCGGTGTTCCCGGGCTGCGCACCGGAAATGGCCAAGCAGATCGCCGAGCGCCTGCAACGCGAGATTCAGCGCTTGAGTTTTACCCATGACGGGCAGGTGTTTGGCGTGACGGTGAGCCAGGGGCTGACCGGCATACAGCCGCAGGACGAGATATTGGACACGTTGTTTTCGCGGGCGGATGCGGCGATGTATCAGGCCAAGCGGCGGGGCAAGAATCAGATTGTTTTGGCTTGAGCGTAGGCCCCTTTCGCGGATGAGCCGGGACGCCGGACCGCCGTTCCGGTAGCAGCGGATTTATCCGCGAAAAGCACACCTCAAACCCGACGCAACCGCACCAACTCCGGCAGGCCCACCTTCAACAGCCTCGCCGTCTTGCCCTTGGCGATTAACTCAAGGCTGTCCTCAGGCTTCATCCGCGCCAATTGCCCGGCCAGGTTCATCGCCAAGGCTTCTCGCGAATACACCCCACCCCCCAACTGGTAGATCGAGGCGATCAGCTCGCGCAGCTCCAGCGGCAAGCGCCAGCGGGTGCGCAGGGCCGAGCCGTAGGCCGCGCCAAAGTCGGCCAGTGACTGGCTGACCTGCGCGGCCTCCAGTGCGCCACCGGCCAATTTCCATTCCTGCAACGCGCGCAGCAGCGCCAGGTCGCCCAGGCAGTGCAACAGCCCCGCGCAGTAACAACGCTCCTGGTCCAGCTCCAGCAAGCGGGCAAAGGTGCGCGCATATTCGGCGGTGTGCAGCGATTGCTGCCAGAAACGCTCGGCGTGCACGCCAAGGTCAGGGTCGCTGAGCTTGGCGCTGCGTTTGAGCGTCAGGCCCAGCACCAGGTTCATGCTTTGCGTGGCACCCAGCTTGTTCAGCGCCTGCATCAGCGTTTGCACGGCGCCGTCGCGATGGTGCGCGGCACTGTTGGCTGCGGCGATCAACACGGCGGTTATCTGCGGGTCTTTGCGCAAGTCCTCTTCCAGCAACTTCAGGTTCAGGCCCTGGGGGTGGAGGCTACGCTTGACCGCCGTGTGCACGTCCGCCAGCAGAGGGCCACCGTCGGAATGCTCGCGACGGTGCTCCAAGTAGCGGGGCAGCTGGATGCCAGGGGTTAACGCCGGAATCTCGCAGGCTACCTCCTGGCCGACTTCCAGCAGCAGGTCGTGCAGGCGCTGCTTGAGCGTCTCCATGTTCAGCGGCTTGGTCAGGTACGCCGTGGGGTGGTACGGCAAGGCCTCGCGCACGCTGGCGATATCGCCACGGTCGCTGAGCATGATGAATGGTACGGGCGCGGCCGCTGGGCGCAAACGCACATTGCGCAGCAGGTCCAGGCCATCAATACCGGGCAGTTCGCGGGCCGCGATGATCAGGTCAGGCTGCTGGTCGAGCAAGGCCAGGGCCTGGCGGCCGTCCCCGCACACGTCCAACACGGCATCGCAGCGTACGCTCAACAGCAACTGGCTGAGCAGGTCGCGCATCCAGGGTTCCGCTTCGGCGATCAACACGCGCGGCACCACCGGCTTTTGCTCTGCAGTCATTGAGCTCGCTCCTTGGGCATTACCTTCACCATAGTCAACCTCAGGCTGTAGACCTACAGGTTAACGGCCAGACTTTCCCATAGATGAAAAAAAACCCGCCGAAGCGGGTTTTTTGTCTAGCCCATCACATCTCAGAGTTCGGAGAAGCACTCTTCGATGATGGCCAGGCCTTTGTCCAGCAGGGTGTCTTCTGCGGTCAGCGGGACCAGCACGCGCAATACGTTGCCGTAAGTGCCGCACGACAGCAGGATCAGGCCCTTGTCACGCGCCTTGGCCACAACCGATGCCACGGCAGCCGCGTTTGGCTTGTGGCTGTCGCCGCCTTCGAACAGCTCGACCGCGATCATCGCGCCCAAGGCACGCACTTCACCGATTACCGGGTACTTGGCCTGGATGGCGCGCAGGCCAGTCACCAGGCGCTCGCCCACGGCCTTGCTGCGGTCCAGCAGGTTTTCTTCTTCGAACACTTCCATCACGGCCAGGGCCGCGGCGCAGGCGATCGGGCTACCGGCGTAGGTGCCGCCCAGGCCACCCGGTGCGATGGCGTCCATGTACTCGGCCTTGCCGCACACACCGGCCAACGGGAAGCCGCCAGCGATGGACTTGGCGAAGGTGGTCAGGTCGGCAGCAACGCCCATCTGTTCCATCGCAAAGAAAGTACCGGTACGGCCAGCGCCAGTCTGCACTTCGTCGGCGATCAGCAGGATGCCGTGCTGGTCGCACAGGGCACGCAGGCGCTTCATGAACTCTTTAGGCGCGACGTAGAAACCGCCTTCGCCCTGCACTGGCTCGATGATGATGGCAGCGATGTCACGCGGCTCGGCATCGTTCTTGAACACGCGCTCGATGCTGGCGATCGAATCGTCGATGCTCACACCGTGCAGTTCGTTCGGGTACAGGGCGCGGAACACGCCGCCTGGCATCAGGCCCATGCCGGCCGAGTAAGGCACGACTTTACCGGTCAGGCCCAAGGTCATCATGGTACGGCCATGGTAAGCGCCGGTGAAGGCGATCACGCCAGCACGGCCAGTGGCAGCACGGGCGATCTTCACGGCGTTTTCAACGGCTTCGGAACCGGTGGTCACCAGCAGGGTTTTCTTGTCGAAAGCACCCGGTACGCGAGCGTTGATCTTCTCGCACACTTCAACGTAGGGCTCGTACGCCAGCACCTGGAAGCAGGTGTGGGTGAGCTTGTGCAGTTGCGCTTCAACGGCGGCGATCACTTTAGGGTGAACGTGGCCGGTGTTGAGTACCGCGATGCCGCCGGCGAAGTCGATGAATTCACGACCTTCAACGTCGGTAACCGTAGCGTTCTTTGCCGATTCGGCGAAGATCGGGTGGATTTGACCAACGCCACGTGGAACGGCTGCCTGGCGGCGTTGCATCAAGGATTCGTTTGTCTTGCTCATGGGTTTCCTCATTCGCCGCTCATCGGTCGGCGTGGTTCAAGGATCAAGCGGCGGAATCTGCGGCAACAGCATACGATGATCGACTGCTGCGGCGTCCCGGCCACCAAGGGGTTCTTGCATTACAAAACCGGCGAGACGACGCTCTCGCGCCCCGCCGGTGGTTTACCTGGCTCTCAGACCGAGATGCACAGGTATTTGATTTCCAGATAGTCTTCGATGCCGTACTTGGAGCCTTCACGGCCCAGGCCGGAGGCCTTGATGCCGCCAAACGGCGCCACTTCGTTGGAGATCAGGCCGGTGTTGATACCCACCATGCCGTATTCCAACGCCTCGGCCACGCGGAACACGCGGCTCATGTCACGGGCATAGAAGTACGAAGCCAGGCCGAACTCGGTGTCGTTGGACATCGCGATCACTTCGGCTTCGTCTTTGAAACGGAACAGCGGCGCCAGTGGGCCGAAGGTTTCTTCCTTGGCCACGGCAGCGTTCTTCGGCACGTTCACCAATACGGTTGGCTCGAAGAAGTTGCCTTCCAGGCTGTTGCCACCGGTCAGCACGGTGGCGCCTTTGCTCAGGGCATCGGCGATGTGTTCCTTGACCTTGGCCACGGCCTTGTCGTCGATCAGCGGGCCGGTGGTGGTGCCTTCTTCCAGACCGTTGCCGATCTTGAGCTTCAGCACGGCGGCTTTGAGCTTCTCGGCAAACGCATCGTACACGCCGTCCTGCACGTAGATGCGGTTGGCGCATACGCAGGTCTGGCCGTTGTTGCGGTACTTGGAGATGATCGCACCTTCGACGGCCTTATCCAGGTCAGCGTCGTCGAACACGATGAACGGCGCGTTGCCGCCCAGTTCCAGGGACACTTTCTTAATGTCCTTGGCGCATTCGGCCATCAGTTGGCGACCGATCTCAGTGGAGCCGGTGAAGCTCAGCTTGCGTACGATCGGGTTGCCGGTCAGCTCGCTGCCGATGTCGCCGGCGCTGCCGGTTACAACGCTGAACACGCCTTTCGGAATGCCGGCGCGCTCGGCCAGTTCCGCCAGGGCCAGTGCCGAGAACGGCGTCTGCGAAGCAGGCTTGAGCACCATGGTGCAGCCAGCGGCCAGGGCCGGGCCGGCTTTACGGGTGATCATTGCCGCCGGGAAGTTCCACGGGGTAATGGCCGCGGTCACGCCGATCGGCTGCTTGATCACGATCAGGCGCTTGTCTGGCTGGTGGCCGGGGATGGTGTCGCCATAGACGCGCTTGGCTTCTTCGGCGAACCACTCGATAAAAGAGGCGGCGTAGGTGATTTCGCCTTTGGCTTCGGCCAGCGGCTTGCCCTGTTCCAGGGTCATCAGGCGCGCCAGATCGTCCTGGTTCTCGATCATCAGTTCGAACCAGCGACGCAGTTTGTTGGAGCGCTCTTTGGCGGTCAGTGCACGCCAGGCCGGTAGGGCCTTGTCCGCAGCTTCGATGGCGCGGCGGGTTTCGGCTGCGCCCATCTTAGGCACGGTGCCGAGGATCTCACCCGTTGCCGGGTTGTTGACCTTGATGGTCTGGCCGCTGTCCGCGTCTGCCCAAACCCCGTCCAGGTAGGCTTTTTGACGGAACAACTGGGTGTCTTTAAGCTGCATGTCGGCTTCCTTAACAGCACCGTGCACGCACGGGGCATATTGTTGATTTGTAGTAAGGGCGTCTCCAGGACTGCCGTCAGGATTCATCCACCGGGCTTGAGCATCAATAGCGCACAAAATGTAACCCGCGCGGATCAGCACCCAGACAAGAGCGTTTGAAATCTCAAACGAATCCTAGGGTCAACCGGGGTAAAGGACAATAGTCTGTTCGAAAAAAAGAACAAAAAAGCCCTTGGCGCGGTCCTTTTCGGATCAGCGTGGAGTTTTGACCGCAAACTGTGCGAAATGCCTCACACGTTCGTCGCAATAGACGCCCACCGCCTAGATGGGTATCATGGCGCCCGCGCTGCACCAGTAGCTCAGCTGGATAGAGTACTGCCCTCCGAAGGCAGGGGTCGTGGGTTCGAATCCCGCCTGGTGCACCATATAAACGAAAAAGCCCCGGGGCGTATGCCTTGGGGCTTTTTTGTGGGCGTTTGGTTCGCAGCGACTGTAGGAGCGGATTGATCCGCGAAGCAGCCCCCACCGGCGCTCAGCTGTACTCACTCTCCAACTCATCTAACTGATGATCAAACGCCCGTAGCCGCGCCGACCACGTATACACCAGCGTCTCCAATTCCCGATCGATCACCGCCCCGCCCTTGCGGTTGGCCGTGCCGGGGTCGCAAAAGTCCAACAGGTAACGCTGGCGCGCCATCGCCGTGGCCACGCTGGACAGTTCGCGCGCGTTGACCAGCCAGCGCGGGTCGTTGCTGTGCAGTTCTTCGTCGAGCATCTGGCAGTGGCGCTTGAGGGCTTCGAGGGATTTTTCCAACGGGGTGCCGGTCAGTTCGCCCATCACCTCCTGGAAGGTGCGGCCCGGTTGCCAGTAAGTGCCCCAGAAGTAGCGGTCGAACACGGTTTCGACTTTGCGCAGGGCCACCTTGGTGTCCCAGATGCGCACCAGGGTGTGGCCTTGGTTTTCCTGTCGTTTCTTGACTTGGGCAGTTTCGTATTTAGACCAGGCCAGCACTGCGAATGCCAGTACCCCGATCATGGCCAGCGCGCTGTTGAGGAAGACCAGGGCCTTCTCGATCTGGTGCGCTTGAATGACTTCGTACAGGTAGGTGCCAACCAGCAAACCCAGTGCCGATGTGGCGCACCAGAACCCAGGAGCATAGGAGTCTTTCATAATTATTATCATCCCATTGACCCATGGTCAGCGATGACTGAAAGCTCCGCGTGTGTGTTGCCGCGCAGTCATGAACAGACCACTAGAACCCGATAGATCAGAGCATAGCAATGCTTTGAAATAAAATGTCCGGGTGTGGCAAATGGTTCAGAGCAGCAGATAAGCGGCGCGTTTAACGCACCTTGTGCAGCATCAGGTTCAGTTCGTCGATGGCCACGGCCCAATCGGAATCCTGCTTGATGCCCTCCTTCAAAAAGGCCCGCTGGCCTTCAGACCAGAATTCGGCCTGGTGCAGGTACTCATCCTTTTTCAGCGGCGAATGGGTGGTGACGAATTTCTCGATGCTGGTCATGTCCGAATCCAGGCCGAGCTGTTCGAACAGCGCAGGCAGGGTGTTGGCTTGCAATTGCATGGTGTGCTCCTGGGGGTCAACTAAACTGTAAGGATAGCCCTGCACGTCTAGCTCAAGTGCAGTACGGAGATCATGTGGACAGCATCATGGTACTAAGTGTTCACCAGGCCGCGTTCGGGATGATCGTGTTCGGCCTGGTGCTGATCGCCCTGGAGGCGCTGTTGCCCAGCTTCGGCGTGGTGGGTGCCTGCGGGTTGCTCGCGCTGTTGGTGGGGCCTGGTGGTCATGGTAGACGTGCAGGGGCCAGGGATCCTGGTGTCGGCGCCGTTGATAGTGGCGATCGCGATACTGGGGGTGGCTTTGCTGGTGTTGGTGGTAAACATGGCCTTCAAGGCCCGCAAGCGTAAACCGGTGGGTTTCGACAGCGCCTTGATGGGTGCCGTGGCCACGGTATCGGCACTGCGCGAGGGTAACCCCTGCGCCGGCTGGGTGCACTTGCAAGGCGAGCAATGGCAAGTGCTGAGCGCCGCCCCTTTGCACACCGGGCAACCGGTCAAGGTACTGGCGCGCCGCGGGGTTCAATTGGAAGTCGGGGCGCTCGAAGCGACACCTCGCCAAGGAGACAAATGATGTTCGTGCAACTGGGTTTCCCGGTACTGCTGGTACTGGTGGTGGCCGTCGCGATGTCGACGTTCCGCATCTTGCGCGAATACGAACGCGGGGTCGTGTTCCAACTGGGGCGCTTCTGGCAGGTAAAAGGCCCCGGCCTGATCATTCTGATCCCGGTGGTGCAGCAGATGGTGCGGGTGGACCTGCGCACCGTGGTGCTGGATATCCCGCCGCAAGACGTGATCACCCGCGACAACGTCTCGGTCAAGGTCAATGCGGTGCTGTACTTCCGCGTGCTAGACCCACAAAAAGCGATTATCCAGGTCGAGAACTTCCTGATGGCCACCAGCCAACTGGCGCAGACCACCCTGCGCGCGGTACTC
The DNA here is from genome assembly GCF_023509015.1 of Pseudomonas abieticivorans. Taxonomy (NCBI): domain Bacteria; kingdom Pseudomonadati; phylum Pseudomonadota; class Gammaproteobacteria; order Pseudomonadales; family Pseudomonadaceae; genus Pseudomonas; species Pseudomonas abieticivorans. The sequence continues at coordinate 2,731,788 of NZ_CP094975.1, read as the reverse complement.
GGCAAGCATGAGCTGGACGAGCTGCTGGCCGAACGCGAACGGCTGAACATGGACATCCAGCAGGTGCTGGATGCGCAAACCGACGTGTGGGGCATCAAGGTCGCCAATGTCGAGATCAAGCATGTCGACCTGAACGAGTCGATGGTAAGGGCGATTGCCAAGCAGGCCGAGGCCGAGCGCGAACGGCGGGCTAAGGTGATCCATGCCGAAGGTGAATTGCAGGCTTCGGAAAAACTGATGCAAGCCGCCGAGATGCTCGGGCGCCAGCCGGGCGCGATGCAGTTGCGCTACATGCAGACGCTCAGTTCGATTGCCGGCGACAAGTCGTCGACCATCGTGTTCCCGCTGCCCATCGAATTGCTGAAGGGGATGGCGGATTTGTCGCGCAAATAGGAGCGGATAAATCCGCCCCCAAAGGTTTCAGCGACCACTCTCCCAACCACCACCCAACGCCTGGAACAGCTTGATCTGCTGCATCGCCACCTGGGTGTTGGCCGCCGACAACTGCGCTTGCACATCGGTATAGGTCTTGGTCGCCTGCAAGTCCGCGAGGAACGACGCACGGCCCGCCTGGTAGAAGCGGTGGGTCTGGTCGGCCGCCTGTTTCGCCGATTCGTCGGCATCGGCCAGGGCATCGCGCCGGTCCAGCAAGGCGGTGTATTGCGCCAGGCCCGTCTGGGTTTCACGTACCGCGCTCAACACCACACCATCAAAATGCGCCAGTGCGGCCTGGGTTGCAGCATCCGCCTCACGAATCCGCGCGCGCGAGCCATTGGTGGGGATGGTCCAACTGATTAGCGGGCCAAAGCCCCAGCGGTTGGCCGATTGGTCGCCCAGGTGCTTGAGAAAGCCCACGGACCCAACCGTCGCACCAAAGCTGATGTTCGGGTACAGCTGACCGGTGGCCACGCCGATTTCGGCAGTGGCGGCGGCCAGCTTGCGCTCGGCCTGGCGGATGTCCGGGCGGCGCTTGAGCAGTTCGGCACCATCGCCCACTGGCAACAGCTGGGCCATGTGCGGCAGCTCGGCACACTCGCCGGTACCGGCCGGCAGTTGCTCGACCGGCTTGGCCAGCAGCATCGACAGCGTGTACAGCCCGGCCTGGCGTTCGGCCTCGAAGCGCGGCATGTCGGCGCGCAACGACTTGAACTGGGTTTGCGTACGCGTGACCTGGGTTTCGTCGCCGCGGCCGGCGTCGCGCAGACGTTGGGTCAACTTCACGCCTTCCATCTGCAGGTCTAGCGACTTCTGCGCAATGTTGCGCTCTTCGTTGGCCGCGCAGATTTGGGTGTAGGAGCGCACTACCTCGGCCACCAGGGTTATGCGCGCCGTATCGGCCGCCGCCTGGGCTGCGTCGGCGTTGGCCTGGGACGCTTCCACGCCACGCTTGAGCGTGCCCCAAAAATCGAACTGGTAAGAGGTGCTCAGCGACACGTTGCCCACCGTGGCCACCGGCACCTTGTCGGCCAGCAGGTAGGCTTCACCGGACTCCTGCAAACGCTGTGCGCCGGCCTCTGCCTTGGTGGTGAAACCGCCTTCGGCCTGGGCTTCTTCGATTTGCGCGCGGGCGCGGCTCAGGTTGGCGGCCGCCACGCGCAGGTCGGTGCTGGAGGCGATTGCTTGGCGTACCAGTTGGTCCAGGCGCGGGTCCTGGTATAGCCGCCACCAGTCTTGCGGCACCGGCGCCGACACCACGTTGCTGTTCTGCTCGGCAAGGTTGCCCTGGAAATCCGGACGGTTGATGGCGCCATCCTTGGGCGAATGGTAATCGGGGCCGACCATCTGGCAGGCCGACAGCATCAGGCCCAGGGTCAATACCGACAGGCGCGCAGCGGGTTTCATCGCGCGGTCTCCTGCGGGGGGGCGTCGTCGATGATCGAGACCGTGGCGGTACGCCCGGCGATCATGCGAAAGTCCGCCGGCACTTCGTCGAAGGCGATGCGCACCGGAATCCGTTGCGCCAGGCGTACCCAGCTGAAGGCCGGGTTGACGTTGGGCAACAGGTTGCTGCCACTGCTGCGGTCGCGGTCTTCAATGCCAGCGACGATGCTTTGCACGTGGCCGGTGAGGCGGGCGTTGTCGCCCATCACGCGAATATCGACTTTTTGCCCGACGTGAATCAGCGGCAGTTTTGTTTCTTCGAAATAGCCGTCGATGTGAAACGAGGCACCGTCGACCACGGCCAACACCGGCCGGCCAGCGCTGACAAACTCATGCTCACGCGGTGCGCGGTCGTTGAGGTAGCCGTCCACGGGGCTGCGAATTACCGAGCGGTCCAGGTTCAATTGGGCCGCGTCCACCGCCACCTGCGCTTCGACCAAGGCCGATTGCGCTCGGGTCAGCTTGGAGTCGCTTTCCTCCAGTTGCTCCTTGGCCACCAGGTTGCCCAGGCCCTTGTTACGCTTGGCTTCACGCTGGGCCTGGGCCACGGTTTCCTTGCGGTCGGCCACGGTGGCCTGGGCCTGGCGCAGCGCCAGTTGGAAGCGGTCCTGGTCGATGGTGAACAACACCTGGCCACGGGTGACCACATCGTTGTCGTGCACCGAAACGTTCTGGATCAAGCCGGATACGTCGGGGGCGATCTGCACCACGTCGGCGCGGATATGACCGTCACGGGTCCAGGGCGCGAACATGTAGTACATCACCATGCGCCACACCACGAAGCTGGCCAGCACCACCACCAGCAAGGTCAAAACGATACGGCCTAAAGTCAGCAAAGGTTTTTTCATGGCATCAGGTTTCGGCAGATGATGTCGACTGCGCCGAGCAACACGGCGTAGAGCGCAACGTTGAAAAGAGCCCGGTGCCAGACCAGGCGATAGAAATGCACACGGTTAAGCACCGCATGCACCAACAAAAACAGCACGTAGGTGATACCCATCATCACCAATAGGGTCGGCAGGAAGATCCCACTGACATCCAGTTCACCAATCATAGGGGCGCTCCGTCCAGGCCTTGGGGCGGTAGTTCTTCGGCTTCGGCCGGCTCGATCACCACTTCCACGCCCGGCAACAGCGCCAGGCGCAGGCCGCTCAGGGCGTGCAGCACGTGGGGGCGAGCGTCCCGTGCGTCATTCATGGTTTCTACGTTCAAGGCGCGGCGGGCCCGGTCCATGCTCATCAACAGGCCCATGGGTGCGCCCAGGCGTTCACGCGCCTTCAGGCACGCCTTGAAATAAGCGCCTACTTCATCCACCACCTGGCGCAGCAAGGTCCGCGGGCCTGCCGGCAGGCGCGGTGCGTAGGCCAGCAGGTCGAGCATGTTCAGCGCCACGCGCAAGTCGCGCAGGGCGGCACCGGTGTCCTGGCCGGTTTGCGCCAAGCGAGGCAGGTGCTGCATCAGGCGGTCGAGCATCAGCACGCCCATGCCGCGATGTTCGGCCAGGGTGGCCGGTTCGCTGAGGCGCACGATGTCGTGCCAGCTGAACCGAGTCAGGCGCTTGGCCGCCAGTTGCACGCCGAATGGGCGCATGATCAGCGTCCAGACAAAGGCAAACAGCAAGCCTGCGGGGCCGGCGATGTTGGAGTTCAGGAACGCCAGGAAGTCGGCATCGTAGGCCGTTTGCAAGCTGATAAAGGTGGAGGCGTTGACCAGCGTCAGCATCATCCCAAGGTTGAAGCGCGGCTGCAGGGTCAGGGTGCCGACAATGATGAAGGGCACCGCGAACGCCAGCACCAGCATCGGAAAGTCATGCAGGTTGGGCAGGATCAGAAACAGATAAAGGCTGGCGAAGATCACCGCGATCAGGGTCCAGAAAAAGAACCGGTAGATCTGCGGGGCCGGGTCGTCCATGGCGGCGAAAAAGCTACAGGCCACGGCTGCCAGGATCACCCCGCCACCGCCATCGGACCAGCCGGTGAGAATCCAGATCAGCGAAGCCACGACAATCGCGCTGATGGTGGAAAACGCCGAGTACAGCATCATGCCGCGGTCATAGAACGGTGACAGCCGGCCCAGGCGCCAATGCCGGTACACCGCCCGCCACTGCGACTGGTCTTCGGTCAGGATCGCCAGTTGCAGGCTGCGCATATCCTGCCACAGGTCGATCCACTCACCCAGGCGGTACAGCGCGTTGGACAGCAGCAACTGGCGGCGATCATCCAGGGCTTCGGCGCTGGGTTGCAGGGCCTCCAGGCGGTTGTGCAATTGGGTCCAGGTGGCCAGCGGCGCCTCATGGCCCAGCTTGAGCCAGGCGATGGCGTCTGCCAGCAAGGGCTTGATCTGCGCCTCCAGGTCCGGGGTGCGCCGTTCCAGGGCAATCAAGGCATCGTCCAGTGCGTCGATGGTGGGCAGCAAGTGGATCATGCGCCCGCGCAACTCCTTGGCGTTGCGCACCGTCTGCACGTGCGCGCCCTCGTGGGGGATCTGCCCGATCATCATTTCCAACGAGTTGAACGTCACCACCATGGACGCGCGCAGGGTGCCGATTTCTTCGGGGGTGACGGTGCGCGACAGGAAGCGCTCGCAGTAGGTGCCCGCTTCGCCAAACCACTTGCCGGTGGCGTCGGCCAGCACGGGGGCCAGGCGCCGGGGCCAGAATATCGAGCCGATCAGGGCCGCACTGATGATGCCGAGGAAAATCTCTTGGGTACGCGCCGAGGCGATCTCGAACACGTTGAGCGGGTTGTCCACCACCGGCAGCGCAATCAGCGGCAGGGTGTAGCCGGCCAGCATCAGCGCATAACTGTTGGCGGTGCGCAGGTGCAAAGAAAGGAACAGTAAGGTGCCGGTCCATACCGCGACCACCACCGCCAGCAGCATGGGCGTCTGCACGAACAGCGGCACGAACAGCACCGCCGCGGCGGCACCGACGAAAGTGCCCACCGCACGGTAAACCGCCTTGGAAACGGTAGGGCCGACGAAGGGGCTGGAAACGATGTACACCGTGGCCATGGCCCAGTAAGGCCGTGGCATTTCCAGTTTCATCGCCACATACAGCGCCAGCATGGACGCAATAAAGGTACGCAACCCGTAAAACCAATCCCGCGCCGGCGGGATATCACTGAAAAAGCCTTTCAAGATGGCAAGCCCGCCGTGCCCTGCCCCGCTTCCTCAAACGCCCGCACCACGCGCAGTGCCGCCTCAAGGTCGGCTGGGGCGATGTCGGTGAGCACCTCGCGGCGCAGGCGCACCAGCTCGCCTTCGATGGCTTCGGCAAGCTCCCGGCCTTTTTCGGTCAGGCTCAGGGCCTTGGCGCGGCGGTCGGTGGGGTCTTCGGTGCGGCACACAAAGCCCGAATTGCACAGCTGGTCGAGCAGGCGCACCAGAGACGGGCTTTCCAGACCTGCGGCCTGGGCCACAGTGACCTGACGCACACCGTCGCCCAGGCGCACGATGATCAGCAAAGGCACCGCGCACGCTTCGGAAATGCCGTAGTTGGCCAGCGTTGTCTGGCAGATGCGCCGCCAATGGCGGGCCGCCGTGACCATTCCGCTGCTGATGTTCTGGTGGAGCTTGTCGAGATTCATCCGGACAGTAGCACCTTATATTCATAGTTTGCTAACTATCTATGTTCGACCAAGCAGTGCCGGGCGTCAATAGTTGTAATGGGCCATGTGCACGTTTATTGACCACGCAATGGCCGATTGGGCTCCGTTGTTTATAGACGGGCCTGGCCTGGGATGCTTTTTGAGGAGTGAGTCAACGAGCGTTAAAATTTGCACGATAAGCGCACATTCAACGATTTTTATGAATTATAATGCTTAATTACAGGAATTTAAGCACAAAGTTGCTTTACCTCCAGACTCAAGGCGCAACCTAGTTGCTCTTTTTGAGAGATTTTGCTTGCCCCTAAAAAGGGGCAACTAAGTAGAACCTTTTAATTTTTAAAACCAACGCAAAAGTGACCAGGCGCAACCCGGTTGCGCCTTGGCGGCATATCGCTATCATTCGCGAACAGTGGTTTTCAGGACAAACCGGTCTTGTCAGCCGAGGTCACCGCCCCCCACGGGCAGTGTTACGCCGGTGATATACGAGGCCTCATCAGACGCCAGGAACAGGATCGCGCCCACTTGCTCCTCGATGCTGCCGTAGCGATGCATCAGGCTGGTATCCAGGGTCTGATCGACGATTTGCTGGTACCAGACTTTCTCCTCGCTGCTTTGCAGCGCTGCGTTACGCGGGATACGCCGTGGCGGCGCCTCGGTACCACCCGGGGCCGTGGCATTGACCCGGATGCCACGCCCGGCATTTTCAAAAGCCAGGCATGCGGTCAAGGCATTCACCCCACCCTTTGCCGCGCCATAAGGCACGCGGTTGATACTGCGGGTGGCAATCGACGAGACATTGACGATGGCGCCCTGCCCTTGCGCCAGCATGTGCGGTAACGCGGCGTGGCAGCACCACAGCGTGGGGAATAGCGAGCGGCGGACTTCGGCTTCGATTTGCGCGGGCTCGTAATGCTCGTAGGGCTTGGCCCAGATGGTGCCACCAACGTTGTTAATCAGAATGTCCAGGCGCTTGAAACGCTCGACACCGGCCTGCACCACGCGCTCGCACTCGGCGTATTGTTCAAGGTCGGCGGTGAGGATCAAGGGGTTGCCCGGTAGGCTTTGCAGCTCGAAGACCAGTTCCGAGCGATCGACCAAAATGAGCTGCGCGCCTTCTTCGGCCAGGCGCTCGGCCACACGGCGACCAATGCCCTGGGCGGCGCCGGTAACCAGGGCGGTTTTGGATTGGAATCGTTGCATGATGGTTAACCCGATTTAAGGTTGAACGGGATTTTGTGGGAGCCAGGCTTGCCTCCCACAAGCGCGGTCAGGCGGCGCTGGCGGCGAATTTTTCGAAATAGAAATTCGCCGGTGTGATGCCTTGCTCGCGGATGTACTGGCTGACCGCCTCAACCATCGGCGGCGGCCCGCACAGGTACACGTCCACGTCACCCTGGTTCAGGTGCGCAGGCTCGATATGCTGGGTCACGTAGCCTTTGCGCGGGTAGGCGCTGTCCGGGTTGGCCACGCAAGCGCTGAAGGTGAAGTTGGGGATGCTCGCAGCCAGTGCCTCAAGCCGGTCAAGCTCCACCAGGTCGAAGTCATTGGTCACCCCGTAGATCAAATGCAGCGGGTGTTCACTGCCCTGCTCGGCAATCCGCTCGAGCATCGCCGTGAACGGTGCCAGCCCCGTGCCGCCTGCCAGCAACAGCAGCGGCCGGCGGATCTCCCGCAGGTAGAAGCTGCCCAAAGGGCCGGCCAGGTTCATACTGTCGCCGGCTTTGGCCAGCCCCGTGAGAAAACTGCTCATCAGCCCGCCAGGCACGTTGCGGATCAAAAAGCTGACTTCGCCATCGCGTTGCAACGAACTGAATGAATACGCCCGGGTTTGCTCGCTACCCGGCACCTGCAAGTTCACATACTGGCCCGGCAGAAAAGCCAGCTTGCTCAGGGAGTCGCCCTTGATCTTCAACGCGATGGTGCTGTCGGACAGCTGCTGTACCGCGGTGATTTCACCGCTAAAACTGGCCCGCTGAGTGCGGCAGACATCGGACGAGGCTGGCACCCGGATCACGCAGTCGCTTTGCGCGCGCATCTGGCAAGTAAGCACGTAGCCTTCACTGGCTTCGTCCTCGGTCAGGGCGTCTTCGATGTACTCCTGGCCCAGGTCGTACTGGCCCGCCTCGGCAAAACACTTGCAAGTACCGCAGGCGCCATCGCGGCAGTCCAGCGGGATGTTGATGCCTTGCCGGTAAGCGGCGTCTGCCACGGTTTCGGCGGCGCTACTGTCGATGAAGCGGGTAACGCCGTCTTCGAAGTTGAGCGCGATCTTGTAGGTCATGATGGCGGCCCTCAGAGGTGGTAGATGTCGATGACCTGGCGAACGTAATCGTTCTTCAGGACCACCTTCTTGGCAGTGATCAGCGGTTGTTCGCCCCGGGTGTCCAGGGTGTAGAAGCTGGTGCCGAAATAGCTGTCCACCGTCTTGTAGCGAAAGCTGAGGGTGTGCCAGTTGAAACGCAGGGTGCACTGCCCATCGGTTTGTTCCAAAAGCTCGATATTGCTCAGGTTATGCGAGGTGCGGGTGTCGGGGATGCTGGCGCTGGAGCGCTCGGTCTTGATGCGGAACACCCGATCTTCCAAGCCATCGCGGCCGCCGTACCAGATCAGCGAAATCTCGCGCTGCGGGTCTTCGGTCAGGGTGTCGCTGTCGTCCCAACTGGGCATCCAGAAAGTCGCTTCGGGGGCGTACAGCTCCAGCCAGTTGTCCCAGTCCTTGTCGTCCAGGTAGCGCGCTTCGCGGTACAGAAAATCCCGGGCTTGTTCGTAGGTGATCGTCATAGCACCACCTCCACGTCGATACGCTGGGCCAGGGATTTTTGCAGCGCCTTGAGCATGGTTTCCTGCCAATACTTGTGCTGCAGCACAAACAGCCCTTCGTCTTCGGTGCGTACGCCGCTCAACAGCGGATGCAGGTCGATTTCTTGCGCGGCCGCGTCGGCGCCTTCCACCCAATGCTCGGCACCGCGGGACATGTCGTTCCACGCCGTGGTGCTGCCCTGGTAACCCACCTGGCAAGAGCGGAACTCTTCCAGGTCATCGGGCGTGGCCATGCCGCTGACGTTAAAGAAGTCTTCGTACTGGCGGATCCGCTGGCTGCGCGCCGCATCGCTCTCGCCCTTGGGCGCGATGCAGTAAATGGTGATTTCGGTGCGGTTCACGTCGATGGGCCGGGCGATGCGGATCTGCGAACTGAACTGGTCCATCAGGTACACGTTGGGGTACAGGCACAGGTTGCGCGAATTCTCGATCATCCAGTCGGCGCGGGCCGAGCCGAAGTTCTGCGCCAACTCGTCGCGGCGCTCGTACAACGGGCGGTCCTCGGGGTTGGACCAGCGCGTCCACAGCAACATGTGGCCCTTGTCGAACGAATAGAAACCACCGCCCTGCTTGGCCCAGCCACCAGCGCTCATGGTCTTGGTGCCTTCACCGGCGGCGCGCTGTTTGCGCTGCTGCTGGGTGGCGGCGTAGTTCCAGTGCACAGAACTCACGTGGTAGCCGTCGGCGCCGTTCTCGGCGGTCAGCTTCCAGTTACCCTCGTAGATGTAACTGCTGGAACCGCGCAGCACTTCCAGGCCCTCGGGGGACTGGTCGACGATCATGTCGATGATCTTCGCCGACTCACCCAAGTGTTCTACCAACGACGGCACGTCGGGGTTGAGCGAGCCAAACAGAAAGCCGCGATAAGACTCGAACCGCGCCACCTTGGTCAGGTCGTGCGAGCCTTCACAGTTGAAACTGGCCGGATAGCCGGCCTCGGCCGGGTCTTTGACCTTGAGCAGCTTGCCGGAGTTGTTGAACGTCCAGCCGTGAAACGGGCACGTGTAAGACGCCCGATTGCCGGTCTTGTGCCGGCACAACATCGCGCCACGGTGGCTGCAGGCGTTAAGGAAGGCATTCAGCTCGCCGGCCTTGTTGCGGGCGATGAAAATGGGTTGGCGGCCCATTTGCGTGGTGTAGTAGTCGTTGACGTTGGGGATTTGGCTTTCGTGGGCGAGGTACAGCCAGTTCCCTTCGAAGATGTGCTTCATCTCAAGGTCGAACAGCCGCGGATCGGTGAACATTTCCCGCTTGCAGCGGTAAACGCCCTTCTCCCGATCTTCCTCTAGCAAGGCATTCAGGTACTCGATTCCCAGGGACATGGCCGGGGCCTCCGTTGTTATTGTTCAGGCAATAACGAGGTTAGGGAGGCTCAAGGTGCGGCGATATCCGTTAGGTGCAGAGTATTAGCCGAATTTTGCAGAGGTAGTTAGACAGTCACCCTTTCTTCTTAGGCTTCAAATACTTGGTCAGCCCCTGAAACCAGATCACCAGCGCCGGGTTGCCCTTGATTTGGATGGTCTTGTCCTGAATCCCCTGCATAAACGCCAGTTGCTTGTTCTTGGCCTGCATCGTCTGGTAGCCAAACGCTGCATCCTTGAACGCGATGGCAAACGCAGGCTCAGCCACGCTGCCGCCTTTACTGGTGATGCGCATGTCTTTGACGATGAAGTGCCGCGCGACCTTGCCGTCCAGGGTTTGCAGTTGGAACACCAGGTCCCGGTCCTTGAGTTGCTGCTGGAACGCCGGGTTGATGCGGCTGGCCTTGGCCATCAGCAGGCCCATGGCCCAGAGGAGAAAGCGGAACTTCATGTAGGCGCCTCGAGGGGGGAAAAGAGGCGAAAGTGTAGCGGGAGGATGAGGCAGATAGCGATAGGCGCGATCTAGCAGGAGCGGATTTATCCGCGAAAATCACAACACGATATAACTGAAAGACCGCATCGTGCTTTTCGCGGAAAAATCCGCTCCTACAGGAGGGCGAAAACGCCGTTTACGGGTTTACGCTGTCTTTCAGGAATTTCCCAGGCTTGAACGCAACAGTGTTGCTTGCCTTGATTTTAACCGGCTCGCCGGTTTGCGGGTTTTTGCCAGTGCGCGCGCCGCGGTGGCGTTGCAGGAAAGTGCCGAAGCCGACCAAGGTAACGCTGTCTTTCTTGTGCAACGCGTTGGTGATTTCTTCCAGTACGGCGTTGAGCACGCGGTTGGCTTGTTCTTTGGTCAGGTCCGCTTTTTCAGCGATGGCGGCTGCGAGTTCTGGTTTACGCATAGTGAAGCCTCTTTGAGGTTTTTTGTTTTTATGTCCGAACTGTTCTTCCGGAACAGTGCCCAGCGCGCCGCAGGCTCTACGCTGCGGCAGACCGAGTGAGGATGGCACGGCTCCGGGGGCGGCGCCAGCCTCTGGGTCACCTTTGTAGGGGCAAAATCAGGGTTATTCCGACAGAAAGTCCTTTAATCACGCCAACAGGGCGGGCAACTGCTTGTTCAGGGCCAATTTCTCCATCACCGCGCTGCCAGTCAGGGCGTAGCCCAGCAGATTGCCGTCGGGGTCATGGCATAACGCCTTAATGTTGGCGCCCTCGCCTTCCACCGTCCACTGGCCCTCAAGGCCGCGGGGCACCGGCGAGACGACCAATGGGCACACCGGCGTTTTAACGGTGATAGGCATAGGGCCGTAAGCCACATGGGTGGGGTTGCCGGCCAGCGTTTGCGCCAAGGCACGGGCACAGCTCATCAGTGGCATCACGTACAGCAGGTTAAGCCCGTCGACCTCGGCGCAGTCGCCCAAGGCGTAGATGCTGTCGTGGCTGGTCTTGAGCTGGCGGTTCACGCTGACGCCACGGCCCACTTGCAAGCCTGCGGCAGTAGCCAGGTCGATACGTGGGCGCAAGCCGATGGCCGAGACCACCAGGTCGCAAGGGATGACGGTACCGTCGGACAAGTGCGCTTGCAGGCCATCGCCTGCGCGCAGCAACCGGGTGAGCACCGGACCCAAATGGAAGACTGCACCCAGCCCTTCCAGCCCGGCTTGCACAGCAGCGGCCGCGGCCGGGTGCAGTAAGGTCGGCATGACCTGCTCGCACGGCGCGACCAATTCGACGGCGATGCCGCCCAGTATCAGGTCGTTGGCGAACTCGCAGCCAATCAGGCCCGCCCCCAGGATCAGCACCCGCTGCTTGCCCTCGGCGGCCAGGCGAAAGCGCGCGTAATCTTCCAAGTCATTGATCGGGAAGATCAGCTCGCCAGCATCGCCCGCCACCGGAACCTTGACGGTCTCGGCGCCCCAGGCCAGCACCAGGTCGCGGTAATACACCGGCTCTTCACCGATCCACAGGCGCTTGTGGCCCGGGTCGATGCCGCTGATGCGGGTATGGGTGCGTACCTCGGCGTTGAGTTGCACGGCCATGGCGCCGGCCTCGGCCATGCTCAGGCCATCGGCGCCCTTGTTTTTGCCAAAGCCGGTAGACAGCATCGGCTTGGAATAGCTGCGCCCATCATCGGCGGTAATCAGCAGCAACGGCGTTTCGCCATCCAGCTTGCGAAATTCCCGGGCGAGGTTGTAGCCCGCCAGGCCCGTGCCCACTATCACCACCGGTGCCGTCATGCCTGCTGTTCCTTTGAATGTTGAGGTATCAGTTGATTTCAATCATTTCGAAATCCATCTTGCCCACGCCGCAATCAGGGCATAGCCAGTCTTCTGGAACATCTTGCCAGAGGGTGCCAGGGGCAATGCCATCGTCCGGCCAACCGTCTTTTTCGTCATAGATCAGGCCACACACCACACACTGCCACTTTTTCATTGCTGTTCCTCTAATAACCAGGCTCTGGCCGGTCGATCGCCGGCTCAGGGCGTTTTGTACTGACCCATGGCGGCGGATGCAAGTGGCATCGGCCCGCGCAGGTCAAAACCCAAGTGCAAACATGCTAAGCTCGCCGCCTCTGTGGCTGACGAAAAACGCCTACCGTGTCGCATCCCTCTCCCGCTGCCATCACCGCGCAATGGTCCCTCGAAACGCCTTCGGCGGCCGACCCTACCACCCGTGACTGGCTGTTCGACCAAGGCTCGCTGACCCGCCGCCTGACGCAATTATCCGCCGATCACTTCAGCGTGACACCCCTTTACGAAGACTGGGAAACCCTGCGCGCCGAGGAGTGCGAAACCCTCGGCCTGCCGCAGGGTAGCCTGGGCTGGGTGCGCGAGGTGTACTTGCGCGGCCACGGCCAGGCCTGGGTGTTTGCCCGCAGCGTGGCCGGCCATCAGGCTTTGCTGGAAGGCGGCCTGGCGCTGGATGCCCTGGGCAGCCGCTCGCTGGGCGAGTTGCTGTTTTGCGACCAGGCATTCCAGCGCCAGCCCATCGAAGTATGCCGCTACCCCGCTGCCTGGTTGCCCGCCGACCAGGCCACCGAGGGGTTATGGGGCCGGCGCTCGCGCTTTGATCGCGGCCCGCTGAGCGTGTTGGTGGCCGAAGTATTTTTGCCCAGCCTGTGGCAGGCCGCCCGCCACTGATTCGGAGAGTGCCCGACGATGTACCAGAATTTGCTCAAATCGCTGAACCGCATCAATCCGCGTGCCTGGGACTTCGTGCAGTTGACCCGCATGGACAAACCCATCGGCATCTACCTGTTGCTGTGGCCTACCCTGTGGGCGCTGTGGATTGCCGGCAAAGGCTCGCCGTCGCTGGCCAACATAGTGATCTTCGTGTTGGGCGTGGTATTGATGCGCGCGGCGGGCTGCGTGATCAACGACTATGCCGACCGCAAGGTCGACGGCCACGTCAAGCGCACGGCCCAGCGGCCCTTGGCCAGTGGCAAGATCAGCTCGAAAGAGGCGCTGGTGTTTTTTGCCGTGCTGATCGCGCTGAGTTTCGCCCTGGTGCTGTGCACCAATGCCAGCACCATTTGGTTGTCGTTTGGCGGCCTGGCACTGGCGGCCACTTACCCATTCATGAAGCGCTACACCTATTACCCGCAAGTGGTGCTGGGCGCGGCGTTTTCCTGGGGCATGCCGATGGCATTCACCGCGCAAACCGGCGAACTGCCGGCAGCCGCCTGGCTGCTGTGGATCGCCAACCTGCTGTGGACCGTAGGCTACGACACCTATTACGCCATGTGCGACCGCGATGACGACCTGCGCATCGGGGTCAAGTCCACGGCGATTCTGTTTGGTGACTCGGACCGGGTGATCATCGGCCTGCTGCAAGGCCTGGCCCTGTGCTGCCTGTTGCTGGCCGGCGCGCGCTTCGACCTGGGTGGTTGGTTCCACTTGGGCCTGCTGGGAGCGGCGCTGTGCTTTGTGTGGCAATCATGGAAAACCCGCGAGCGCGAGCGCATGGCGTGCTTCAAGGCGTTTTTGCACAACCATTGGGCGGGGCTGTCGATTTTCCTCGGCATCGTCGCTGATTACGCGATGCGCTGACCGCCAGGCGGCCAGCGCAAAAACGAGCGGTTAAGGCTTGGCGATGTGCCAGACGTCCATCTTGCCGTCGCCCATCTTGTCGCCGGCGGCCTTGTCCATCTTGAAGGTGTACAGGGGTTTTTCGTCATACACCCACTGCATGGTCCCATCGGCGCGCTTGAGCACGGTCCATTTGCCATCGTCCTTGGCCATGGCATCAGCCTTGAGCGGCGGCCAGTTCTCGGCGCACTTGTCCATGCAGTTGGACATGCCCTCCTTGTCCTTGTCGTAGGTGTAAAGCGTCATGCCGTGGTGGTCCACCAACATGCCGTCTTTGGTCATGGCCGGCTCCGCGGCTTGTACCAGGGCTGGGAAGCTAAGGGCGGCAGCGCCGCATAAGGCCATCCATTTCAGCGTATGTCGTGTCATTGGATTTACCTCTTGTTGTTCTTGGTAAGTGAAATTACAGCTTAGACGAGACCCCCGAACTTGTTAGGCTGGCATGCGGCTGTCACACGACTGCAATAATTCCGTTATCTAATGCGGCCCAAGACACTTGAATGACAAGAGGTTTGCAGCATGGTTGGCAGGAACATTCTGATCGTTGACGACGAAGCGCCAATTCGCGAAATGATCGCCGTTGCGTTGGAAATGGCTGGCTATGACTGCCTGGAAGCGGAAAACTCCCAGCAGGCCCACGCGATCATCGTCGATCGCAAGCCCGACCTCATCTTGCTGGACTGGATGCTGCCCGGCACCTCGGGCATCGAACTGGCCCGTCGCCTCAAACGCGACGAGTTGACCGGCGACATTCCGATCATCATGCTCACCGCCAAGGGCGAGGAAGATAACAAGATCCAGGGCCTGGAAGTGGGCGCCGACGACTACATCACCAAGCCGTTCTCGCCGCGTGAGCTGGTGGCGCGCCTGAAGGCGGTGCTGCGCCGCGCCGGCCCCAGCGACGGTGAAGCACAGATCGAAGTGGGTGGCCTGCTGCTGGACCCGATCAGCCACCGCGTGACCATCGACGGCAAGCCGGCCGAGATGGGCCCCACCGAATACCGTTTGCTGCAATTCTTCATGACCCATCAAGAGCGCGCCTACACCCGCGGCCAGTTGCTGGACCAAGTGTGGGGCGGCAATGTCTACGTCGAGGAGCGCACTGTCGATGTTCATATCCGCCGCCTGCGCAAGGCCCTCGGCACGGCCTACGAGAATCTGGTACAAACCGTGCGCGGTACAGGCTACCGGTTCTCCACCAAGAGCTGAGCTGCACCGACACTGCCATAACTCGAAAGGACGCGACGTTAATTGAACCAGAACTGGCACAGCATATTGATCCGCCACATGCTGCTCCTGGTGACGGCCTGCCTGCTGATTGGATTGGTCAGCGGCCATTATGGATGGAGCCTGGCCATTGGCCTTGGGCTGTACCTGGCCTGGACCCTCAAACAGCTGCTGCGCCTGCACCAGTGGCTGAAAAACCACCAACCCGACGAAGCACCGCCCGACGGCCGTGGCCTGTGGGGTGACGTGTTCGACAGCATCTACCACTTGCAACGGCGCGACCAACGCGTGCGTGGCCGCCTGCAGGCGGTGATCGACCGCGTGCAGGAATCTACCGCGGCCCTGAAAGACGCGGTGATCATGCTCGACAGCGACGGCAACCTGGAATGGTGGAACCGCGCCGCCGAGACCCTGCTGGGCCTCAAGACGCCCCAGGACAGCGGCCAGCCGGTGACCAACCTGGTGCGCCACCCGCGTTTCAAGGAGTATTTCGAGAACGAAAACTACGCCGAACCGCTGGAGATCCCATCGCCGATCAACGACCACTTGCGCGTGCAACTGCTGATCACCCGCTATGGCAACAACGAGCACTTGATGCTGGTGCGCGACGTGACGCGTATTCACCAGTTGGAACAGATGCGCAAGGATTTCGTCGCCAACGTGTCCCACGAGCTGCGCACGCCGCTCACCGTCATATCGGGTTACCTTGAAACATTGCTGGATAACGTCGAAGAGGTGAACCCGCGCTGGGTCCGCGCCCTCAAGCAAATGCACCAGCAGGGTGGGCGCATGCAGACGCTGCTCAACGACCTGTTGCTGTTGGCCAAACTGGAAGCCACCGACTACCCCTCGGATAGCCAGCCCGTGGCGGTACCCACGCTTTTGCAGTCGATCAAGAGCGACGCCAAGGCGCTTTCAGGGCAACGCAACCACCAGATCATTCTGGAAGCAGACGACAGCCTGCGGCTCAAGGGCAGCGAGGGCGAGCTGCGCAGCGCCTTCTCCAACCTGGTATTCAATGCCGTAAAATACACGCCGGACGAAGGCCAAGTCCGTATTCGCTGGTGGAGCGACAGCCAAGGCGCGCACCTCAGCGTGCAGGACTCGGGAATAGGCATCGACCCCAAGCACCTGCCGCGCCTGACCGAGCGCTTTTACCGGGTGGATTCCAGCCGCGCCTCCAATACTGGCGGCACCGGGCTGGGCCTGGCGATCGTCAAACACGTGCTGCTGCGCCACCGCGCCACCCTGGAAATCAGCAGTGTCCCGGGCCAGGGCAGCACCTTCACCTGCCACTTCCCACCGGCGCAACGAGTTTCCAGCAGTCGCCCGGCAGAGCCGACCACGGCCAAGCCACTAGGCAAGTGACCTTGCAGCCGCTACATTGGGTGTCTTGTGCCTGCACTTCAGGCACGGCACCACCCCCTTATTTCTGAAAACGGAACCCGTAAAACTCCATCATGGACCCTTCCCCCGGCATTACCCTCGCTTCCATCTTCGCCGATTTCGGCATGATTCTTTTTGCTCTGCTGCTGGTTGTACTGAACGGCTTCTTCGTAGCCGCCGAGTTCGCCATGGTCAAACTGCGCTCAACGCGCGTTGAATCCATCGCCGAAAAGAACGGCTGGCGCGGGCACATTCTGCGTACCGTGCACAGCCAACTCGACGCCTACCTCTCTGCGTGCCAACTGGGTATCACCCTGGCCTCGCTGGGCCTGGGCTGGGTCGGTGAGCCGGCTTTCGCGCACCTGCTGGAGCCGCTGCTGGGCGCCTTGGGCGTGCAGTCGCCAGAAGTGATCAAGGGTGTCTCGTTCTTCAGCGCCTTCTTCGTGATCTCGTACCTGCACATCGTGGTGGGCGAACTGGCGCCAAAATCCTGGGCCATCCGCAAGCCCGAACTGCTGTCGCTGTGGACCGCGGTGCCGCTGTACCTGTTCTACTGGAGCATGTACCCGGCCATCTACCTGCTCAACGCCAGCGCCAACGCCATTTTGCGTATCGCCGGCCAAGGCGAGCCTGGCCCGCATCACGAGCACCACTACAGCCGTGAAGAATTGAAACTGATCCTGCACTCCAGCCGCGGCCAGGATCCCAGCGACCAAGGCATGCGCGTGCTGGCTTCGGCCGTGGAGATGGGCGAACTGGAAGTGGTGGACTGGGCCAACTCCCGGGAAGACCTGGTAACCCTGGATTCCAGGGCACCGCTCAAGGAAATCCTGGCGATGTTCCGCCGCCACAAGTTCAGCCGCTACCCGGTGTATGACGCCGAGCGCAACGAGTTCGTGGGCCTGTTGCACATCAAGGACCTGCTGCTGGAACTGGCCGCGCTGGACCACCTGCCGGAAACCTTCAACCTGGCCGAGCTGACCCGCCCGCTGGAAAGCGTGTCGCGGCACATGCCGCTGTCACGCCTGCTGGAGCAGTTCCGCAAGGGCGGCGCGCACTTTGCGCTGGTCGAGGAAGCCGATGGCAAGGTGATTGGCTACCTGACCATGGAAGACGTGCTGGAAGTGCTGGTAGGTGATATCCAGGACGAACACCGCAAGGCCGAGCGCGGCATCCTGGCCTACCAGCCGGGCAAATTGCTGGTGCGTGGCGATACGCCGCTGTTCAAGGTGGAGCGCCTGCTGGGCGTGGACCTTGACCACATCGAGGCGGAAACCCTGGCGGGCCTGGTGTACGAGACGCTCAAGCGCGTGCCGGAAGAGGAAGAAGTGCTGGATGTGGAAGGCTTGCGCATCATCATCAAAAAGATGAAAGGCCCGAAGATCATCCTCGCCAAGGTGCTGCTGCAGGAATAACTCCACGCTCTTATGGGAGCAAGCTCTGCTCCCACATGAGCCCTGTTATTGGTTGCCCAGCGCAAAGTTGGGCAACGTCCCTACCGGCTGGTTGAAATCATACGGGATGGACTCCAGCGCCAGGCCTACGTTGCGCTGGATCACGAAATGCAGGTGCGGCCCGCTGCTGTTGCCAGTGTTGCCCGAGCGCGCCAGCGCAGTCCCGATGTTCACGTGCTGGCCTTCGCGAACGCTGACCGAGCCGTGCATCAGGTGCAGGTACACGCCCATGGTGCCGTCGTCGTGCAACACGCGCACGAAGTTGCCCGAGGGTTCACCACCCTGCCCGGCCATCTGATTGTTCTCGACCTTGACCACCGTGCCGGCCCGCGCCGCGACGATCGGCGTGCCTTCAGGCATGGCGATGTCCATGGCATAGCGGCCCTTGGGGCCAAAATGGCTGTACTTGCCGTTAGGCCCCTGAGTCAGCCGGAACGGCCCGCCCAGCCACGGCAAGGGGTAGCGATAGGCCCGCGGGGTGGCTGAGGGGTCGCCCAGGGCGTAGCGAAACTTTTGTGCGTAACGCACCGGCTGTCCGGGCTGCTGCGCCGTCAGCGTGGCCAGGGCCACCGTGGCGCGCGCTGGCACGATGCGGTGGATGACCTTGGGCTGGCTGCCGCGCACATTGCCCAGGCCGTCCAGGCGCAACTGGACCTCGACCGGGGCGAACAGCTCGTTACGGGCGGCAAAGGTGGTGGCACCATTGTGTTTTTGCACGTCCAGGTGCACCTGTTGCTCCAAGTGCTCAACCATCTGGTCGCGGAACACGAATACCTGCGCGTTGCGGGTGGGGCGGTCGGTGTAAGTGGTTACACCATTGGCGTCGGTGTATTTGTAGATGGTCGCGGCCGCAGCATGGCTGGAGGCCAGGAAAAGACCACAGATCAGGAGTGTGCGCAGCGGCATGGCGTTGGGTTCTGAGTAGCGAGCTGTGCCAAGCGTAGCACGGGTGAGGCAGTTGCCCTCACCCCAGCCCTCTGGGAAAGGGCTGGGGTGAGGGCCAGCAGGCGCCCCCGATCAAGCCCCAGGCACAAAGTGCTTCTGCACCGTACCCCGGGCAATCAACCGCGACAGGTAATCGAGCTTCTGCGCATCCTGGTCCACAAAGCGGAACGTCAGCTGTAACCAGTCGCTATCGGGCTTGGGCTCGAAGGCCACCACCGCGTGCAGGTAACCGTTCAGGCGAGCGATTTCGGCGTTATCGCCCTGTTCCAGGTCCAGCACGGCGCCTTCCAATACCTGTGGCAGGACCTCGCTGCGACGTACTACCAACAGCGCTTCCTTGAGGCTCAAAGCCTTGATGACGCATTGCTGGTTGCCGCTGGACAACCGCAACTGGCCCTGGCCGCGCCCACCTGACACGGGCGCCGATGTTGGCGCAACGCTCGCAGGGCGTGCAGCTGCAACAGGGGCCGCAGCCGGGCGCACGGCCTCGGCCTTGCCACCGGTCAACGCACTCAGGGAATCATTGGCGAACGCCGAGTTGGCGCGGGTAGGCGCGCTGGCCAGCAGGGTGTCGAGCTTGCCGGACTTGGTCAGCGCTTTTTTGACCTTGGTCAGCAGCTGTTCGTTGGTGAAGGGCTTGCCGACGAAATCAGAAACGCCGGCCTGAATGGCCTGCACCACGTTTTCCTTATCGCCCCGGCTGGTCACCATGATGAACGGCAGGGTTTTCATCGCGTCCTGCTCGCGGCACCAGGTCAGCAGTTCAAGGCCCGACATTTCTGGCATTTCCCAGTCGCACAACACCAGGTCGAAGCTATCGCGCATCATCAAGGCCTGGGCCTTGCGGCCGTTCACTGCGTCTTCGATCACTACGCCGGGGAAGTAGTTGCGCAGGCATTTCTTAATCAGATCGCGAATGAATGGCGCGTCGTCCACTACCAGAATACTGACCTTACTCATCGACCACTCCTCTAAAATCCCGGCAAGCATAGCGCTGACTGATGGCCATTTGCCAAATCTTGGGTCACGCCGGGACTTTTAATTCGCTCGCGGGTGCCTTGAATACGTGCGCCGCAAAACGAAAATGCCCGGCACGGGGCCGGGCATTTATTCTCGGGCAGTCTTACTTATCGCCCGGACCACCCAGAACATTAGCCTTTTTGGCAATGCCCTGAACCTCTTCGCTCATGCGTTTGAGGCCCAGGTGGCGCACGTCGGTGCCGCGTACCAGGTAGATCACCAGCTCCGAGATGTTGCGCGCGTGATCGCCGATGCGCTCCAACGAACGCAGCACCCAGATCACGTTGAGAACGCGCGAGATCGAGCGGGGATCTTCCATCATGTAGGTGACTAGCTCGCGCAGCGCGGTCTTGTACTCACGGTCGATGGTCTTGTCGTATTGGGCCACCGACAGGGCCAAGTCAGCGTCGAATCGGGCAAAGGCGTCCAGCGCATCACGGACCATGCTGCGTACCTGGTCGCCAATGTGCCGCACTTCCACGTAGCCACGTGGCGATTCACCCTCTTCGCACAGCTGGATGGCACGGCGGGCGATCTTGGTCGACTCGTCGCCGATGCGCTCAAGGTCGATCACCGACTTGGAAATGCTGATGATCAAACGCAGGTCAGACGCGGCCGGCTGGCGCCGGGCCAGAATGCGCAGGCATTCTTCGTCGATGTTGCGCTCCATCTGGTTGATTTGCTCATCAACGTCGCGCACCTGTTGGGCCAGGCCCGAATCGGCCTCGATCAGCGCCGTAACAGCGTCATTGACTTGCTTCTCGACCAGGCCGCCCATGGCCAGGAGGTGGCTGCGGACCTCTTCGAGTTCGGCGTTGAATTGCTGGGAGATGTGGTGCGTGAGGCTGTCTTTATCAATCATGGGGTCGCTCCGCGACAGCTTTGAGCTTCAAGCTACAAGCTGCAAGTGGTGATGTAGTGATTCAGAACTCCGCGCAGCTCCAACTTGCAGCTTGCGGCTTACAGCTCGAAGCTGCCGCTATCCATAGCGGCCGGTAATGTAGTCTTCGGTCTGCTTTTTCGCCGGGTTGGTGAACAACGTATCCGTGTCACCGAACTCGATCAGTTTGCCCATGTACATAAAAGCCGTGTAGTCGGAAACCCGCGCGGCCTGCTGCATGTTGTGGGTAACGATCACAATGGTGTATTTGGATTTCAGTTCGTAGATCAGTTCTTCAACTTTCAACGTAGAAATCGGATCGAGTGCCGAACATGGCTCATCCAGCAGCAGTACTTCCGGTTCCACGGCGATGGTGCGGGCAATCACCAGGCGCTGTTGCTGGCCGCCAGACAGGCCCAGGGCCGAATCGTGCAGGCGGTCCTTGACCTCTTCCCACAGCGCCGCGCCCTTGAGCGCCCATTCCACGGCCTCGTCGAGCACGCGCTTTTTGTTGATGCCTTGGATACGCAGGCCGTACACCACGTTCTCGTAGATGGTCTTGGGGAACGGGTTGGGCTTCTGGAACACCATGCCCACGCGACGACGCAACTCGGCCACGTCTTCGCCCTTGCGGTAGATGTTGTGGCCGTACAGGTTGATCTCGCCTTCCACCCGGCAACCGTCCACCAAATCGTTCATGCGGTTGAAGGTACGCAGCAGGGTCGACTTGCCGCAACCCGACGGGCCGATGAACGCCGTGACGCGCTGCTTGGGGATGGTCATGCCCACGTCGAACAAGGCCTGCTTGTCGCCGTAGAACAGGTTAAGGCCCGGCACATCGATGGCGACGGTTTCGTCGGCCATGTTCAGGCTCTGCTTGCTGCGGCCCAGGGCGCTCATGTTGATGCCGTGGGTGTGTGGTTCGTTCTGCATGGGTTGCTCCATACGCTCACAATTCGTTTCAGTTGACCGCCCTCCTTCGCAAGGGGGCGGTGCTTGCAATTCGATCAGCTATCCAGCGCCTTGTACTTCTCGCGCAGGTGGTTACGCAGGGCCACCGCCGACAGGTTCAGCGTCGCGATCACCATCACCAGCAGCAGCGCCGTGGCGTACACCAGCGGCCGTGCGGCTTCGACGTTGGGGCTCTGGAAGCCGACGTCGTAGATATGGAAGCCCAGGTGCATGATTTTCTGGTCCAGGTGCAGGTAGGGGTAGTTACCGTCCACCGGCAGCGACGGCGCCAGTTTCACCACGCCTACCAACATCAGCGGCGCCACCTCGCCGGCAGCACGGGCCACGGCCAGGATCATGCCGGTCATCATCGCCGGGCTTGCCATGGGCAACACGATCTTCCACAGCGTCTCGGCCTTGGTGGCGCCCAGGGCCAGCGAACCTTCGCGCACGGTACGCGGGATACGCGCCAGGCCTTCTTCGGTGGCCACGATCACCACTGGCACCGCCAGCAGCGCCAGGGTCAGCGAGGCCCACAGCAGCCCCGGCGTACCAAAGGTCGGCGCCGGCAAGGCTTCGGGGAAGAACAGCCGGTCGATGGAGCCGCCTAGCACGTAGACGAAGAAGCCCAGGCCGAACACCCCGTAGACAATCGCCGGTACCCCGGCCAGGTTGTTCACGGCAATGCGGATCAGCCGCGTGACAGGGCCTTGGCGGGCGTATTCACGCAGGTAGACTGCCGCCAGCACGCCAAACGGGGTGACGATCACGGCCATGATCAGGGTCATCATCACGGTGCCGAAAATGGCCGGGAAAATGCCGCCCTCGGTGTTGGCTTCACGCGGGTCGTCACTCAAGAACTCCCACACCTTGCTGAAGTAGAAACCCACCTTGGTGAAAGTCCCCATGGCGTTCGGCTGGTAGGCGTGCACCACCTTGCTCAGGTTGATCTCCACCTCTTTGCCGGTGCCATCGCGGGCGGTCAGGCTGTCGCGAGCAAACTGCTGGTGCAGGTCGCCCAGGCGCGCTTCGATGTCTTTGTAGCGGCCATTGAGCTCGGCGCGTTCGGCGTCCATGTCGGCCTGGGCGGCGGCATCCAGCTTGCCCTCCAGTTCCAGCTTGCGGCCATGCAGGCGCAGGCGTTCGAGGCCATGGTTGATGGCGCCGATGTCTTTCTTCTCCAGCGTGCTCAGTTGGCTGGCCAGGGCGGCATTGCGCTTGAGCCGCGCCTGCAACTCAGGCCAGGCTGCTTCGCCCTCGCCCACCACCTTGCCGTTTTCTTTTACGTTGACCAGGTAGCCGTAGAAGTTGCCCCACTCGCGGCGTTCCAGGGTCATCAGCTCGGCAGGCTTGGTCTGGTTGTTCAGCCAGTCGCCCACCACCCAGGTGAAGTCACTGCCGTAGAGGTCGCGGTTGCCGACCTTGATCAGCTCACGGGTCATGAACTCCGGGCCTTGCTGGGGCACCGGCAAACCGGCGCCCTTGAGCTGTGCACGGGGTACTTCTTCACGCTGTACCACTTCACCCACGACCACCTGGCTGGCCGCATTCGGCACATCGTAGGTGGCGTGCAGGATGTCGGCCGGCCAGAAGTGGCCCAGGCCGCGCACGGCGATCACGGCGAGCAGGCCGACGGTCATGATGACGGCGATGGACACTGCGCCACCGCTCATCCAGACACCGGGGGCGCCGCTCTTGAACCAGCTTTTCAGGGAATCCTGTTTCACGGATCTCTACCTTTTTACTAAAGCGACGAGTATTTCTTGCGCAGCCGCTGACGGATCAGCTCGGCCACGGTGTTCATCACGAAGGTGAACATCAGCAGTACCAGAGCGGCCAGGAACAGCACGCGATAGTGGCTGCCGCCGACTTCCGACTCGGGCATTTCCACCGCCACGTTGGCGGCCAGGGTGCGCATGCCTTCGAACAGGTTCATGTCCATGATCGGCGTGTTGCCGGTGGCCATCAGCACGATCATGGTCTCGCCTACCGCACGGCCCATGCCGATCATCAGCGCCGAGAAAATGCCTGGGCTGGCGGTCAGGATCACCACCCGCGTCAGGGTCTGCCACGGCGTGGCGCCCAGCGCCAGGGAGCCCAGGGTCAGGCCACGGGGCACGCTGAACACGGCGTCTTCGGCAATGGAGTAGATGTTCGGGATGACCGCGAAGCCCATGGCCAGGCCCACCACCAGAGCGTTGCGCTGGTCATAGGTGATACCCAGGTCGTTGGTGATCCACAGGCGCATGTCGCCCTGGAAGAACCAGTTTTCCAGGTGCGGGCTCATGAACAGCGAAAACCAGCCCACCAGCAGGATCACCGGAATCAAAATCGCGCTTTCCCAGCCGTCCGGCACGCGTAGGCGAATACCTTCCGGCAGGCGACTCCAGGCGAAACCGGCGACCAGGATGCCAATCGGCGTCATCAGCAACAGGCTGAAGATGCCCGGCAGGTGCCCTTCAAGGTACGGCGCCAGAAACAGCCCGGCGAAGAAGCCCAGGATTACCGTAGGCATCGCTTCCATCAGCTCGATCACTGGCTTGACCTTGCGGCGCATGCCGGGGGCCATGAAGTAGGCAGTGTAGATGGCGGCCGCAATGGCGATGGGTGCTGCCAGCAGCATGGCGTAGAACGCCGCCTTGAGCGTACCGAACGTCAGCGGCGCCAGGCTCAGCTTGGGCTCGAAGTCGGTGTTGGACGCGGTCGACTGCCACACGTATTTGGGCGAATCGTAGTTTTCGTACCACACCTTGTCCCACAACGCGCTCCAGGAAACCTCCGGGTGCGGGTTGTCGAGGCCCATGGGCAGCAGCTTGCCGCCTTCTTCGATGAATATACGGTTGGCCCGCGGCGACATGGCCAATACGCCTGGGCCTTGCGCTACCGGCTCGACCAGCAAGGTGCGGTGCGCGGTGCTGTGGAACACGCCCAGGTGGCCAGTGGCGTCCAGGGCAATGAAGCCTTTGCGACGCTGTTCGGCGGTGATATCGACGATGGGCGCGGTGCCCATCTGGAAGTCGCGGATGTGCTGCAGGCGCAACTCGCCATCGGTGTCACGGGCCATGAACCACTGGGCCAGGCCGCCTTTGGAGTTGCCGATCACCAACGAGATGCCACCCACCAACTGGGTGCTGGCCGTCACTTCGGCGTTGGCATCTTCCAACAGCTTGTAACGACCGTTCAGGCTCTTGTCGCGCAGGCTGAATACATCGGCCTGGGCACGCCCGTTTATCACGTACAACCACTGCTGGCGCGGGTCGATGAAGATTGCCTTCACTGCCTCGGTCATCTGTGGCAGCTCGATGCGGGCCTGCTCGTTGGTGGTCTCGCCGGTCAGCATGTTCTCTTCCTGCTTGAGCGACAGCACATGCAGTTGCGAACCGGTGGAGCCGGCCAGGATCAGGCTGGAATCAGCGATGCTGGCACTGACATGCTCCAGTGGCCGGCCTTGTTCATCCAGGCTCAGCGGCGTTTCACCGTAGGGGTAGTCAATGGCCGGGGTGATGGTTTTGACGTTGTCCGGGTAGGTGACCTTGTAGCTGTAATGCAGGATCAACGCGCTGCCATTGGACAGGCCGACGGTCACCAGCGGCGTGCCAGGCTGGTCTTCACCGATCGAGGCAATGCTGACACCGGCCGGGATCGGCAGGTCGACGCGCTTGAGTTCCTTGCCGTCTTCGGTGGCGAAGAACAATGCCTGGCCCTTGTCGGAAATCCGCAGGCCGACCATGTTCTGCTCTTCCAGGGCAATCATCAGCGGCTTGCCGGCATCCTGCATCCAGGCCGGGGTCATGGCCGCTTCCTGTTCCAGGTGCGCGCCCTTGAACAGCGGCAATACCACGTAGGCCAGGTAGAAGAAGATCAACGTGATGGCCGCGAGCACGGCCAAGCCGCCCACCAGCACGTACCAGCGGGTGAGGCGGTCTTTGAGCGCCCGCATGCGGCGCTTGCGTTGCAGCTCGGGCGTATTGAAGTCGATACGCGCCGGCGGAGATTTCGGGGTCATTGCGGAGTTGGCCAGATCATTCATGGGCACACCCTAGCGGCCTCGTATTACAGAAACATGACAGTGAGCTGACGCAACAATGTCTGCCGCCCAAGTATTCCTGGCAGCAAACGCTCACGCGGGGTGAATCAGACCCCTTTCAGGGCCCGATCCTGGGTCAATCTCAGTTCTTCACAACGCCTGCATTACCTTCGGCCAGGCCCAGATCAGCCAGGGCCTTGGCTGCCACTTTGGCAGGCAATGGAATGTAACCATCTTTTACTACAACTTGTTGACCAGCTTGCGACAACACCAGCTTCACGAACTCCGCTTCCAGCGGTGCCAGCGGCTTGTTCGGCGCCTTGTTCACGTACACATAGAGGAAGCGCGACAGCGGGTACTTGCCGTTCAGGGCGTTTTCCTCGGTGTCCTCGATGAACTCGGTGCTACCTTTTTTCGACAGTGCCACGGTTTTCACGCTGGCGGTCTTGTAGCCGATGCCCGAGTAGCCGATGCCGTTCAACGAGCTGCTGATGGACTGCACCACCGAGGCCGAACCTGGCTGCTCGTTGACGTTAGGCCTGAAGTCGCCTTTGCACAGGGCCTCTTCCTTGAAGTAGCCGTAGGTGCCCGATACCGAGTTGCGGCCAAACAGCTGCACCGGCTTGTTGGCCAGGTCGCCGGTCACGCCCAGGTCGCCCCAGGTCTTGACTTCAGCCTTGGCACCGCACAGGCGGGTGGAGGAGAACACCGCGTCCACTTGCTCCATGGTCAGGTGCTGGATGGGGTTGTCCTTGTGCACGAACACGGCCAGTGCATCGACGGCCACCGGAATGGCGGTGGGCTTGTAGCCGTACTTCTGTTCGAACGCCTGCAGTTCCACATCCTTCATCTTGCGGCTCATCGGGCCCAGGTTGGAAGTGCCTTCAGTCAACGCTGGCGGCGCGGTGGAAGAACCGGCGGCCTGAATCTGGATGTTTACGTTCGGGTATTCTTTTTTGTAGGCCTCGGCCCACAAGGTCATCAGGTTTGCCAGGGTGTCGGAGCCGACACTGGAGAGGTTGCCCGAGACGCCGGTGGTTTTCACGTAGGCGGGAATGCTGGGGTCAACTGCCGCTACCGCGTTGGCAGTGGCTACGCCGGCGGCGACAAAGGTCAGGGCCGCCATCAAACGTTTGATTGTCATACCTTGCTCCTGGCAAAGGGTGTGTTGGATGGAACGGGCCTGAGTATGTTTCGGCCGCGTGAACACTCTATGAAAGGAATGTGACAAAAGGATGACTGGCCATTACCAGATATTTCAGGAATGGCCAGCAAACGCGGGCATGGCGCCCGCGTGGAGGGGTCAGCGTTTCTTCGCCATCAGGTACAGGCCCACGAACAGGCCGATCAGGCAGATACCGGCCACGTAATAAGCCGGGCCCATGGGGTCGGACTTGAGCAGCAGGGTCACGGCCATCGGGGTCAGGCCGCCGAAAATGGCGTAGGCCAGGTTGTACGAGAACGAAAGCCCGGTGAACCGCACGACAGCCGGGAAGGCCTTGACCATTACGTAAGGCACCGCGCCGATGGTACCCACAAACAAACCGGTCAAGGCGTACAGCGGGTACAGCCAATTGGGATGCTCATGCAGGCTGTGGTAGAACACCCAGGAGCTGGCCATCAGCAACAGGCTGCCTATCACGAATACCCGCCCAGCCCCCAGCCGATCGGCCAGGGCACCTGCGGCCACGCAACCGATGCTCAAAAATACGATGGCCAGGCTGTTGGCCTGCAACGCTTCGCGCGGGGTGAACCCGTAAACGGTTTGCAGCACGGTCGGGGTCATCAGGATGACCACGATGATGCCGGCCGACAGCAACCAGGTCAGCAGCATCGAGATCAGGATTGCCCCGCGGTGATCGCGCAGTACGGCGCGCAACGGGATCTCTTCGGCCAAAGCCTTGCGTTGCTGCAACTCGGCGAACACCGGGGTCTCGTGCAACCAGCGGCGCAGGTACACCGACATCAGCCCGAATACACCGCCCAGCAAGAAAGGAATACGCCAGGCGTAATCGGCCACCTCGGTGGCGCTGTAAAGGCTGTTAATCAGTGTCGCCACCAGGGAACCGAGCAGGATCCCCGCCGTCAAACCCGATGTCAGCGTGCCGCAGGCATAGCCAACATGGCGCGCCGGCACATGCTCGGACACAAACACCCAGGCGCCGGGTACCTCACCACCAATGGCAGCGCCCTGGATCACACGCATCAGCAATAACAGGATCGGCGCCCATAGGCCGATCTGCGCATAGGTTGGCAGCAAGCCCATGATCAGGGTTGGCACCGCCATCATGAAAATGCTCAAGGTGAACATCTTCTTGCGCCCCAGCAGGTCGCCGAAGTGGGCCATCACGATGCCGCCCAACGGCCGGGCCAGGTAACCGGCGGCAAAAATGCCGAAGGTTTGCATCAATCGTAGCCACTCGGGCATGTCGGCCGGGAAAAACAGCTTGCCGACCACGGCGGCAAAGAACACGAAGATAATGAAGTCGTAAAACTCCAGTGCGCCACCTAGCGCGGAAAGCGACAAGGTCTTGTAGTCGTTGCGGGTCAAGGGGCGCGGCGGCTGCGCAATGCTTGAGGGCATGGAAGTCATGGGCGTCTTTCTCTTTATAGGCGTTTCGGCAGCCCTCACCCGGGCTGCGTGCGGCTTGGCAGGTGCGGCACCATAGCAAATTGCTTGAAAATGCACATGGATAGACTTAATCGGCGGTCAATATGGGCACCGAACGGTCGTTCTTGTTAGACGGGCTCTATATACTGGGCGGTAACAGAGATAGTAGAGAAAGGGCGTAGGGTATTGTGCGAAGACGTCGCTAGTTAGATAGCCGATTTCGCAGAGTTACCCTTGGAGCGTCTCCCACGGGACGTCAATGAACCGCGCCAACCAATGAAGAGTCATGGGTCAGAGGCACCCCAGGCATGATTGAACTCGAACAAGAAGACCCGATTCCACAAGGCGACCTGGCCTTGCAGATTACGGCTTTACCCCGCGAAACCAATGGCTTCGGCGATATATTCGGCGGTTGGCTGGTTGCGCAGATGGATCTGGCGGGCACAGCCATGGCGAGCAAGGTGGCGGGTGGGCGTGTTGCCACCGTCGCGATCGACCGCATGGCCTTCCTGGTTCCAGTTGCAGTCGGTGCACAATTGTCGTTCTACACCCAAACCCTGGAAATCGGCCGCAGTTCGATCCAGATGATGGTGGAAGTATGGAGCGACGACCCGCTGTCCAGCGAGTGGCGCAAAGTGACCGAAGCCGTGTTCGTGTTCGTCGCCATCGATGGCAGCGGCCGCACCCGCTCGGTGCCGGCGCGCCGCTGACCTGGCCTTCGGCAAATCGCACGCGGAAACCCGGCGGCGGTTTGCCGGTCTCATGTCTTATATATTGTCGTCAGGAAGCGAGAAGCGCGCATGTCTAACCCCCAGGTCGAATCGGTCAAACTCGATGAACTGAACTGCTGGCGTATCAGCCATGGCGGTGCGGAACTGTTGATTGCCCAGCAAGGTGCCCAGATCCTCAGTTACCAGCGCGACGGCGACCAACCGCTGATCTGGCTCAACGAGCAGGCCGTGTTCAAGCAGGGCACGCCGATCCGTACCGGCGTGCCAGTGTGCTGGCCGTGGTTTGGCAACTTTGCCCGCAACCCGCAGGCCGTGCAGGCCATGCGTACCGCCAATGACGAAGCGCCGGCCCATGGCCTGGTGCGGGCGCAGGAATGGCAATTGCTGGGCATCGACAGCTCCGATGGCAACCTGCGCGTGGACCTGACCTTGCCCGAAACCAAGGGCAAACTGCCGGGCTGGCCGCACTCGGTAGAGCTCAAACTAAGCATCGAGTTGGGTGACAAGCTAGTGGTCAAGCTGAGCACCACCAACCTGGGCGACAGCGACGTGAGCCTAAGCCAGGCGCTACACAGCTATTTTGCCGTGAGCGACGTGCGTGACGTGAGCGTGCAGGGCGTGGATGGGCTGAACTACATCGAGACCCTGGAAGGCTGGCAAACCCGCACGCAAACTGGCGACCTGCGCTTCAGCGGCGAAACCGACCGCATCTACCAAAAGGCGCCGAAGCAACTGAGCATCATCGACCCGACTTGGAAGCGACGCATCGAGATCACCAGCGAAGGCTCGAATTCTGCGGTTATCTGGAACCCGTGGATCGATCGCGCCGCGCAATTGAGCGACATGGCCGACGACGGCTGGCAGCGCATGCTGTGCATCGAGACGGCCAACGTGATGGATGACATCGTCACGTTGCTGCCCGGTGGGTCGCATACGCTTGGGTTTACGTTGACCAGCTATCCGCTTTGATCGCGGCGCCTGGTTCGCGGATGAATCCGCTCCTACAGTAGGAGCGGATTCATCCGCGAACCAGGCGCCAAGGCTTGCCCGGCGATTACAAATCTGATTCGACGACCACTCGCACCTTCTCCGCATCCATCGCATAGGCCGCATCGGCCATGTCATTGCTGACTTTCTCGACCTTCAACTTACCGATTGCCCACAGCGGCGTGTAGATGTCGTCCAGCTTCAGCCCCTTGGGGTAGCGGATCAGGATCATCTGGTTGGGTGGCGGTGGCGGCACGTGGATGCAGGCGCCTGGGTAAGGCACTAGGAAGAACGAGGTAGCGCGGCCCTTGGCGTCGGTTTCCAACGGCACTGGGTAGCCGCCAATGCGGATTTCCTTGCCGTCCATTTCTGGCACGGTCTTGGTCGAATACATCACCGGCGCCAAGCCCTTGCTTTGCTTCAGCCCACCTTTATGGGTGAAGTTGCCGTCGCCTTCGGGGGTGTTGTGAGTGATTTCCGGCATGGCTTCGAGGGCTTTCTGATCTGACTTGGGCATCAGCGTCAGCCAATCGGTTTCTGGCAGCTGGGCATGGGCCAGGCTGCTGCACAGGGCAAGAGCAATGAATAAAAGGCGGCGCATGGAGGACTCGACAAAATATGACTTGGAAAGAGTCGAGCATTCTAGCCCTCTCTGCGGCGCAGCAGAGAGGGCCCAGACCAAAAGTCAGTCTTTTTTGATCATGCCGTAGATCACCAGCAGCACAATTGCGCCGATCAGCGCACCCAGGAAGCCAGCGCCCTGCCCGGCCTGGTAGATACCCAGGGCTTGGCCGCCGTAGGTAGCCGCCAGCGAGCCGCCGATACCCAGCAGGATGGTCATGATCCAACCCATGCTGTCATCGCCAGGCTTCAGGAATCGAGCCAGCAGGCCCACGATCAAGCCGATGAAAATGGTGCCGATAATTCCCATGTGATTTCCTCTATCTGGATGAATTGCCAAAGCCTAGTCAGCGCTTTGGCATCCTGCCATCTGAGGGTTACAGGAAATAATCGTTCCCTCAGGCGTTGATCAGTGTTTCCACTTTCTTGATCTGTGCCTGCAAGATTTGCAGGTCGGCGCTGCGGACAGTTGCATGACCGACCTTGCGGCCGACCTTGAAGGCTTTGCCGTAGTGATGCAGGTGGCAATCGTCGATGCTGATCACTTTATCGACTGCCGGCACTTCGCCAATAAAGTTGAGCATAGCGCTCTCGCCAACCTTGGCAGTGGAGCCCAGCGGCAGGCCGGCAACGGCGCGCAGGTGGTTCTCGAACTGGCTGCACTCGGAGCCTTCAATGGTCCAGTGCCCGGAGTTGTGCACACGCGGGGCGATTTCGTTGGCCTTCAGGCCGCCGTCCACTTCAAAGAACTCGAACGCCAGCACGCCCACGTAGTCCAGCTGCTTGAGCACGCGCAAGGCGTAGTCTTCGGCCAGGCCTTGCAGCGGGTGGTCGGTGCTGGCAACCGAGAGGCGCAAGATGCCGCTTTCGTGAGTGTTGTGCACCAGTGGGTAGAAGCGCGTTTCGCCATCACGGGCGCGCACGGCAATCAGCGAGACTTCACCAGTGAACGGCACGAAGCCTTCCAGCAGGCAAGGCACGCTGCCAAGCTCTGCGAAGGTGCCCTCAACGTCTGCGGCAGTGCGCAAGACCTTTTGGCCCTTGCCGTCGTAACCCAGGGTGCGGGTTTTCAGCACCGCCGGCAGGCCGATGCTGGCCACCGCGGCGTCCAGGTCAGCCTGCGACTGGATGTCGGCGAAGGTCGGCGTCGGCACGCCCAAGTCCTTGAACATGCTCTTTTCGAACCAGCGGTCACGCGCGATGCGCAAGGCTTCGGCGCTCGGGTACACCGGCACGAACTGCGACAAAAAGGCCACGGTCTCGGCCGGCACGCTTTCAAACTCGAACGTCACCAGGTCGACTTCGTCGGCCAGCTGGCGCAGGTGGTCCTGGTCGCCGTAGTCGGCGCGCAGGTGCTCGCCCAAGGCGGCGGCGCAAGCGTCAGGCGCCGGGTCCAGGAACGCGAAGTTCATGCCCAGCGGGGTGCCCGCCAGGGCCAACATGCGGCCCAGTTGGCCGCCACCGATTACACCGATCTTCATGTCGAAACCTCAGGCCTGACGCGGGTCTGGATTGTCCAGCACGCTGTCTGTCTGCTCTGCGCGAAATTGCTTGAGCACGGCGTGGAACTGCGGGTGCTTGGCGCCCAGGATGCTCGCCGAAAGCAGCGCGGCGTTAATCGCGCCGGCCTTGCCGATGGCCAGGGTAGCCACCGGGATGCCCGCAGGCATCTGCACGATCGACAGCAGCGAGTCGACGCCCGAAAGCATCGACGACTGCACCGGAACGCCCAGCACCGGCAGGTGGGTCTTGGCGGCGCACATGCCTGGCAGGTGGGCAGCGCCACCGGCACCGGCAATGATCACCTCGATGCCGCGGCCTTCAGCTTCCTCGGCATACTGGAAAAGCAGGTCCGGCGTCCGGTGGGCAGAGACCACCTTGACTTCGTAAGGGATACCGAGCTTTTCCAGCATATCGGCGGTGTGGCTAAGGGTGGACCAATCGGACTTGGAGCCCATGATCACGCCAACCAATGCACTCATCGTCGAGCCTCTTCTCTTGGGCGCCCGCAGGCGCGTCAAAAAACAACAAGCCACGCGGGAAGACCGGCGTGGCTTGTTATGCGAATTATAGCCGGTCGAGCCGGCCAAAGGCCGCGCAGTATACCGCAAAGATGGGGGTTGAATGCACCTTCCATCAGCCCCCGAAACAGCGATTTAACTGACCCGAAAGTCAGCCTGTAGGAGCGGATTGATCCGCGAAAATTGCACCGCGCGGCGTCAGGAATTCGCAGGCGCGCTTTTCGCGGATAAATCCGCTCCTACCGGGGGCTGTGCGGCGCTTTCGACTTGCGCGCAGCAATACAGCGGACTGAGAGGCAATACCATGCCAAACCTGCCAGGCCACGGCCAGTTCACCGCGGCCACTTGTAGGAATTTTCTGAAAAACCCTACTGGCTTGCCTTGGTACTTGTACCCCTTGCGCGGGACATCCTACCCTCCATTCGTCGCTGTCCCTTGAGCGGTCGATTTTTGGAGCCTTTAAACATGGCTTGTACGACCATCCGTATGACGCGTTTTACTACCCGAAACTGAGTACGTCAAAATGACAATTAAAGCACTTGCTGGCGACACTCAATACAAATGGGTTGTCCTTGCAGTGGCAACGCTGGCGCAAGCGTGCGCCTGTTTCTTTGTGCAAGGTTTTGGTTCAATTGCCTTGAACATCAAGCAGGCGATGTTATTGAGTGATTGGCAAATCGGCTTATTGGTATCCGCCGCTCAGCTCGTTCCGTTAGCGGGATTACTTGTGGCGGGTGAATTGCTTGATCGTTACAGCGAGAGATTTGTCGTAGGCATCGGTACGTTAATTGTTGGCGCCAGTTTGTGTGGCGCTTCAATTGCCAGTGACTACAGTATATTGCTGATGTTATTTGTGATATTAGGGTTAGGCTATAGCACTGCTCAGCCAGGTGGTAGCAAGTCTGTCTCGGGTTGGTTCGCAAACAAGCATTTAGGCTTTGCCATGGGCATTCGCCAAGCCGGCTTGCCCCTTGGTGGCGCCGTAGCCACGTTGCTCTTACCCTACATTGCGCAGCGCTTTTCTTTGCAGTCAGCATTTTTCTACAGTGGATTAATCGCGATCGCCGGGGGGCTGTTTTTTATGCTTCTGTATCGGCCGCCGCCGCTCAAGTCGGCGCAGGCCAAAAAGTCGGTTAATTTGAAAGCAGCTGTCGTTGCGAGGCTTTCAATGGCGAAAGAACCTTCAATGATAAATATAATGATGTCGGGTGTATGCTTAACGGCGTCGCAGTACGGCATATCGGTATTTTTAGTCCTCTATCTATACACCTCCCTGGAATTAACTAGCTCCTTGGCAACGACAATGTTTTTCATTGTACTGGGCTTTGGTGTGATCGGCAGAATTGTCTTGGCTGCGTGGAGCGACCAGTGTCGACACGGTCGTTTTTTTCCCGTACTCACCTGTTTATGTGGTGCTGCGATTGCATTACTTTTACTGCCGATATTGCATACTTCAAATTCGTTGATTTTAGCGTTATACATGGCATTTACTGGTTTTTTTACGTATGGGTGGTATGGCCCTTGGGTTGCCTATATAGCCGATTCGGCACCAGCAGACCGGAAAGGTTTTGCACTCGGAATGGCAATGACCGCCAACCAGATTGGCGTGGTACTGGTGCCGCCAACCATCGGTTTGGCCAAGGATGCTCTTGGGACCTACTCGTATGGTTGGTACGGGCTGGCGCTGCTTTCTTTATGGGTGTTTTATAACACTCAGAAACGGGCAAAAATGGGCGCAGTTACGGCCGATCGGTAAGCTGTGACCCCTGATAAATCCTACGTTATTGCAATGTGCGGCGTGGCTGTAGTTCGCAAGCGTCGCCCGCACACAGCGGCCTGTTTGCGGGCGACGCTTGCGAGAGTTTCACGCTACCTGGACCGGCGTTTGCGCAGCCCCACCCTCAAGCTTGCGCCACAACAACCGCACGTTGGCCTTGCGCACCAACGCACAGCGATACAAGCGAATTTCCAGCGGCACGTGCCATTGCGGGCCCCCGCACACCACCAGTTCACCCCGCTCCAGCTCCGCACGGGCACTCAACTGAGGCACCCAGGCAATGCCCAGGCCTTCCAGGGCCATGCTTTTCAGGCTATCGGCCATGGCCGTTTCATACACGGTGGTAAAACGCAGGTTGCGCTGGCGCAGCAACAGATTAACCGAGCGGCCCAGGAACGCGCCGGCGCTGTAGGCCAGCAGCGGCACGCTGGCATCGCCTTCCAGGTCGAACAGCGGCTTGCCGTCGGCATCGGCGGCGCATACGGGGAGCATCTCGGTATGGCCCAGGTGCAGCGAAGGGAAGATTTCTGCGTCCATTTGCAACGCGGCATCCGGGTCGTAGAAGGCCAGCATCAAGTCACAGCCGCCTTCACGCAGCGCATGCACGGCATCGCCGACGTTGGTCGCCACCAACCGCGTGGCGATGTTCAGGCCTTCATTGCGCAACTGGGCGATCCAGCGAGGGAAGAAGCCCAGTGCCAAGGAGTGCGCTGCGGCGACTTGCATGACCTCGCCCTGCCCGCCTTCAAGGTGATGCAGGTGGCGCAGTACTTCGCCCAGTTGCTCGACTACCGTGCGCGCCGTGACCAGGAACAGTTGCCCCGCCGCCGTCAGTTCGATCGGCGTGCGCGAGCGGTTCACCAGTTGTAGGCCAAGGGCGGTTTCCAGACTGCGGATCCGCCGGCTGAAGGCGGGCTGCGTCACGAAGCGCCGCTCGGCGGCCTGCGAAAAGCTGCGGGTTGCGGCCAGGGCACTGAAGTCCTCCAGCCATTTGCTCTCAAGATTCATTGCGACCTCCGGGGCGCCATACGTTCGATCAGCTGATCGCGTCACAGCAGCTATTATGCCGTTTATGCATACGGTAGTGTGCAACAGCATTGGCCGCCAATCGGCCACAGGCCTAGCATTGGCAGTGTTCCGGCAAATGCCGGGTCCACATTGAGATAATCTCTATCATGTCCTCTGCTGCATCACTGCGCATCGAAAAAGACCTGCTTGGCGTTCTCGAAGTCCCCGCTGAAGCGTACTACGGCATCCAGACCCTGCGAGCGGTTCACAACTTCCGTCTCTCGGGCGTACCGATCTCGCACTACCCCAAGCTGGTCGTGGGCCTGGCGATGGTCAAACAGGCCGCCGCCGATGCCAACCGCGAGCTGGGCCACCTCAGCGCAGCCAAGCACGCCGCCATCAGCGAAGCCTGTGCACGGCTGATCCGCGGTGACTTCCACGAGCAGTTCGTAGTGGACATGATTCAAGGCGGCGCTGGCACTTCAACCAACATGAATGCCAACGAAGTCATTGCCAACATCGCGTTGGAGGCCATGGGCCACCAGAAGGGTGAGTACCAGTACCTGCACCCCAACAACGACGTGAACATGGCGCAGTCGACCAACGACGCCTACCCCACTGCCATCCGCCTGGGCCTGTTGTTGGGCCACGATGCGCTGCTGGCCAGCCTCGACAGCCTGATTCAGGCATTCGCCGGCAAAGGTGAAGAATTCGCACACGTATTGAAGATGGGCCGTACCCAACTGCAAGACGCCGTGCCGATGACCCTGGGCCAGGAGTTCCGCGCTTTCGCCACCACGCTGACCGAAGACCTCAACCGTCTGCGCAGCCTGGCACCGGAACTGCTGACCGAAGTGAACCTGGGCGGTACCGCCATCGGTACTGGCATCAACGCCGACCCGGGCTACCAAGCCCTGGCCGTGTCGCGCCTGGCCACCATCAGCGGCCAGCCGCTGGTACCCGCCGCCGACCTGATCGAAGCCACCTCCGACATGGGCGCCTTCGTGCTGTTCTCCGGCATGCTCAAGCGCACCGCGGTCAAGCTGTCGAAGATCTGCAACGACCTGCGCTTGCTGTCCAGCGGCCCACGCACCGGCATCAACGAGATCAACCTGCCGGCTCGCCAGCCAGGCAGCTCGATCATGCCAGGCAAGGTCAACCCGGTGATCCCGGAAGCCGTGAACATGTGCGCCTTCGAAATCATGGGCAACGACCTGGCGCTAACCATCGCGGCCGAAGGCGGCCAATTGCAGTTGAACGTGATGGAGCCGCTGATCGCCTACAAGATCTTCGACTCGATCCGCCTGTTGCAACGCGCCATGGACATGCTGCGCGAGCACTGCATCGTCGGCATCACCGCCAACGAAGCACGCTGCCGCGAGCTGGTGGAACACTCCATCGGCCTGGTCACCGCACTGAACCCGTATATCGGTTACGAGAACGCCACCCG
This sequence comes from Pseudomonas abieticivorans, assembly GCF_023509015.1. Lineage (NCBI taxonomy): Bacteria > Pseudomonadati > Pseudomonadota > Gammaproteobacteria > Pseudomonadales > Pseudomonadaceae > Pseudomonas > Pseudomonas abieticivorans. Next base: position 2,694,931 of record NZ_CP094975.1, on the reverse strand, counting down.
CGTGGCCCGCATCGCGCTGGAAACCGGCCGCGGCGTTCTGGAACTGGTCCGTGAAGAAGGCTTGCTCGACGACGCCATGCTCGCCGACATCCTGCGCCCGGAAAACATGATTGCTCCACGCTTGGTGCCTTTGAAGGCCTAAGCGGTACCACGCTCACCAGGTCGAGGGACTAGACACCTCTCACCTTTTGAGGGCCCCGGTTAATAGCCGCGGGCCCTTTTTTTATGCCTGTTATTGGCCAGGATCTGGGTAGATGAAAAAGGGCAAAACCTTTCATTTTTCACCCATGAAACAAACTGGCACTTAGCCGCCATCCCCGCCGTTACTTCAAAAAGCACTCTTTTCTCGCAACTACACATTCCACGCCCGAGGACTGTGCAGTTTCGTGCCATATAGAAAACCTTGTTTCATATATGAAACGCTCATTAAACAACCGTTTTCTTATAACCATATGATTAAAGACAGGTTTTTTAATTAATCTGGCTATTAAACGAGCTGGCATTGTTCATGCACTAAACACCGTATCACCTATAAAACAGACCAGAGAACTTACCCAATGGCTGTGAAAGAGTTGTTCGCCATCACCCCGCAATGGAATGACCCCACTCCAAAGGAACACCTGGAACCGACCGAGATCGAGTTCCGTAACGTCGGCAAATGCTTCCCGGCCAAAGGGCAGAAAGAAGCTCCTTTCGCCATCCGTGGTGTGAATTTCAAGATTCGCCGTGGCGAAGTGGTGTCCATCATCGGCCCATCGGGCTGCGGCAAAAGCACCATCCTGAACATGGGCTCGGGGCTCTATCGCCCGAGTGAAGGCGAAGTCTTTGTGGGCGGTGAGCCGGTAACAGGCCCCGTGCGCAAGGTGGCTTTCATGCTGCAAAAGGACCTGCTGATGCCTTGGCGCACCATCCGCCGCAACGTGGAGCTGGGGCTGGAGATCCAAGGCATGCCCAGGGATCAGCGCAAGGTCATCGCTGAAGATCTGCTCAACCGCTGCCACCTGCAAGGCTTCGCCGACCACTACCCCTTCCAGTTGTCGGGTGGCATGCGCCAGCGGGCAGCCCTGGCGCGGACTTTGGCCATTGATCCGCAGGTGCTGTTCCTCGACGAGCCGTTCTCGGCCCTCGATGCGCAAACCAAGATGATCCTGCAGCAGGACATGGCGCAGATGCTCCACCAGGAAAAGAAAACTGCGCTGTTCATTACCCATGACCTGGTGGAAGCCATCGCCATGTCCGACCGCCTGCTGGTGATGAGTGCCCGCCCCGGCACCATCGTCGAAGAAATCGTTGTCGACCTGCCCTTCCGTGAGAACCCGCTGGAGCGCCGCAAGCTGCCGGAAATCGGCCCGCTGGCCGGGCGCCTGATGGAGCTTTTAAAAGTCGGCGAAGACAGCGACCTGCATTGATCCACGCCACACGGCCATCAACGAATTCAGGAGTCAGTATGTTCAAGTCCTTGCTCACCACTTCACTTGCCGCGCTGGCCTTCAGCGTAGCGCTGCAGGCCCAGGCCCAGACCGACGTCACCTACCTGTTGCCGGCGCCGCCGAACTCGCCGGCGTTCGCGCCGTGGATCATCGCCAAGGAAAAGGGCTACTACACCAGCAAGGACCTGAACGTAGAGTTTATTGCCGCCAGGGGCGGGGTCGACGTGGCCAAGCAGATTGGCGCCGGTAACGCCATGGTGGGCGGCGCCATTGGCGATACCCCGATCGTGGTACGCCCCAACGGCATCCCGGTGCGCGCGGTGGCCGTGTTGGGCGCCGGTGGCGTGACCATGATTGCCACCAATGCCGACGAGCACATCAACGCCATCACCGACCTCAAAGGCAAGACGCTGACGGTGATGTCCTACTCAGATACCACCTACTACGCCCTGCTGGCCTCGCTGCGCAAAGCCGGCCTGAGCAAGACCGACGTGAACATCCAGGCTGCCGGGCCTGCCGGCGTGTGGCAGTTGTTCTCGGCGAAAAAAGCCGAAGCCATGGCCGGCGTGCCGGACTGGATCATCGATGCCCAGGATGCCGGCCTCAAGGTCAGCCTGATCCCTCAGGAGCAAATTTTTGAAAGCATGGCCCAGGCGATCCTGGCTTCCGACGACGCCATCAAAAACCACCCGGACGTAGTGCGCGGCGTGGTGCAAGCGACCCTGCAAGGCATGCGCGACATCATCCAGGACCCACACGCTGCCGCGGCCACCTTCGCCAAAGCAGTACCGGCCTACGCCGGCAAGGAAGCGGCGCTTGAGCGCACCTTCAAACTCTACATCGACCACGTCTACGCCAACCAGACCGTGCTCGGCCAGATCGACCCGGCGCGCCTGGACAAGGTCCGCCAGTTCTACGTCAGCGAAGGCATCGTCAGCAAGGAGCCCAAGCTGGACGACCTGTACACCAACCAATTCATCGAAACCACGACGGCCGCCAAGTAGCCGCGGGACATAGAAGGTACGCAACCGATGAAAAGCCTGAACAATTCCGTGCTCGGCAGCACGGCCCTGATGATCCTGTTCCTCGCCGCCTGGCAATGGGGCCCTGGCCTGCTGGGCATGCCGGAGTTCGTGATGCCCAAGCTCAGCCGCGTGGCGCAAGAAAGCGTGGTGATGTGGCAGTCCAGCAGCCTGCTGCAACACACCCTGATCACCGCGTTTGAAATCATCGTTGGCTTCGGCCTTGGCGCCCTGCTAGGCGTGATGATCGGCGTGTCGCTGGGCTTGTCGCCTGCCGCCGAAGCGATGCTTTCGCCCTACATCCTGGCCCTGCAAATCGCCCCTAAGGTGGCCTTCGCGCCGCTGTTCGTAATGTGGCTGGGTTACACCATTTACCCGAAGATCCTGATCGCCGTATTGATCGTGTTCTTCCCGGTAATGATCAACGTGCTGTCGGCGATCCGTACCGTGGACCCGGACATGATCAACCTGGTGCGCACCATGAACGCCAGCCGCTGGCAGATCTTCCGCCTGGTGGAGTTCCCCTCGGCCATGGCCGCACTGTTCTCCGGCCTGCGCATTGCCTCCACCCTGGCGGTAATCGGCGTGACCGTCGGCGAGTTGGTTGGCGGCAATCAGGGCCTGGGCTTCCTGCTGGTGGACGCTGAAGGCCAAGGCAACACCAGTGGCGTGTTCGTCGCCATCGTGATGCTCACCGTGATTGGCGTACTGGCCTACGGCGCAGTGGTCTGGGCCGAGAAGCGCGTCCTGCACTACATGCCCAAAGCCATGCTGAGTACCCAATAATGACAACCCATCGACTACTCGAAGGCCGCCGCGTGCTGGTCACCGGTGGCGCCCGCGGCCTGGGCTTCGCCTTTGCCCAGGCGCTGGCCACGGCCGGTGCTCGCGTGGTGATCGCCGACATCCTTTCCGAGCGCGTGCAACAAGCGGCAGCCGAACTGCAAGCCCAGGACCTGGACGTGAGTGGCGTAACCGTCGACCTCGCCAACCCGGCCTCCATTACTGCCTGCGCGGCCGAAACCGTGCAGCGCCTGGGCGGCCTGGATGGCCTGGTGAACAACGCCTCGATCACTAACTCCGGCGGCAAAACGTGCGAAGAGCTGAGCATCGACACCTTCGACCAGGTGATGCAGGTGAACGTGCGCGGCACCTGGCTGATGACCGTCGCCTGCCTACCGGCACTGCGTGAAAGCGGCCGCGGCGCAGTGGTCAACCTGGCGTCGGACACCCCCTTGTGGGGCGCAACCAACCTGCTGGCCTATGTCGCCAGCAAGGGCGCGGTCATTGCCATGACCCGCAGCCTGGCCCGCGAGCTGGGCAAGGACAACATCACCGTCAACGCCATCGCCCCCGGCCTGGTGTTGGTGGAGGCCACTGCCTACGTGCCCGAAGCACGCCACCGCCTGTACACCGAACAACGCGCCCTGCAACGCGCGCAATTGCCCGACGACGTCAGCGGCGCGGTGATCTTCGCCCTTTCCGACCTTGCCCGCTTCATTACTGGACAAACCCTGCCGGTCAACGGCGGGTTTGTCATGCCTTGATAAGGAGACAGCCATGACTGATCTATCCGTGCAACAAGATGCCCCGAAAAGCTGGGAACGCCCAGAAGGCGCCAGCCTGGAAAGCTGGATGCAGAGCCGCGTCGCCCGTTACCAGACGCGCAAGTACGACTGGAACGCGCTGAAGTTCCAGGCCGACTACGACCCCAAGTTCCGCCGCGCGCAAATGCGCTACATCGGCACCGGCGGTACGGGCGTCAGCACCGACATGAACACCATCCCGTCAGAGAACTTTACCTTCTCCACCATGGTGATCCCGGCCGGCCACGAAGGCCCACCGCACCTGCACACCGACGTGGAAGAAGTGTTTTTCGTGCTGCGCGGCAAGCTCAAAGTAGTGATCGAGCAGAACGGCGAGCGCTACGAAACCATCCTCACCGACCGTGATGTGATTTCGGTGCCGCCAGGCGTGTACCGCGAAGAGATCAACATCGGCGATGAGGACGCACTGATGTGCGTGATGCTTGGCGCGAAAAAGCCCGTTACCCCGACCTATCCGCCAGAACACCCCCTGGCCTCGATCAAGCGCGGATAAGACCATGCTCAACGCCACTGAAAACCCGACCGTTGCACTGCAAGGCCTGCTGGACAGCCGCTTTGCCCAGCGCACACTCAAGCTTGATGGCTGCCAACAAGCCGTACGTGAAGCCGGCGACGGCCCCGTGATCGTCTTGCTGCACGGCATCGGCTCGGGCGCGGCGTCGTGGTTGGAAGTGGCATTGCAGCTTAGCCAGGGCGCCCGGGTGATTGCCTGGGACGCCCCCGGCTATGGCGACTCCACGCCATTGGCGCCCGCTGCACCCACTGCCGAGGACTACGCCGCGCGACTGCTGCAAACCCTCGACGCCCTGAATATTGAACGCTGCGTGCTGGTAGGCCATTCACTGGGGGCCATCACCGCCGCTGCGTTCAGCCAACTGTACCCGCAACGCGTCAACCGCCTGGTGTTGCTCAGCCCAGCCCGAGGCTACGGCGACCCAGCGCGCGAAACCCAGCGCCTGCAGGTTCGTGCCAAACGCCTGCACAGCTTGGAAACCCTTGGTATCCCGGCCATGGCCGAGCAACGCAGCAGCCACATGCTGTCCACTCGCGCCAGCGCCAAGGCCCTGGCCTGGGTGCGTTGGAACATGGCGCGGCTAAACCACCAGGGCTATCGCCAAGCCATCGAGTTGCTGTGCGGTGATGACCTGTTGCGCCACACCCCACTCAGCGTGCCGTGCGAAGTGCACTGCGGCGAAGCCGATTCCATCACCACCCCCGAGACGTGCCACAGCCTGGCCAAAGCCTTGGGCGTGAGCTTCACCCTGATTCCCGATGCCGGGCACGCCAGCCCCATCGAACAACCCTACGTGGTGGCAGGCCGCCTGGCCTTTGCCGTCCAGCAATCCATGACAGGTAGCGCTCAATGAATGACTCGGATCTGACCAAAGACGCCCAGGACAAGTACATCGTGCCCGGCCTGGAACGCGGCCTGTTGCTGCTGTGTGAATTCAGCCGGCAAAACCGCACCCTCACAGCGCCCGAACTGGCCCGTCGCCTGGAGCTGCCGCGCTCGACCATCTTCCGCCTGCTGACCACGCTGGAGACCATGGGCTTCGTCACCCGTACCGGCAACGAATACCGCCTGGGCATGTCGGTGTTGCGTCTGGGCTTCGAATACCTCGCTTCGCTGGAACTCACCGAGCTGGGCCAACCGTTGCTGGCGCGCCTGTGCGACAAGCTCAACTACCCCAGCAACCTAGTGGTGCGCGACGGCCGCTCGATCGTTTACGTGGCCAAGGTTTCGCCACCGTCGGTGTTCTCCAGCGCCGTCAACGTGGGCACCCGCCTGCCCGCCCACGCCACCGTGCTGGGCCGCATCCTGCTGGAAGATCTGTCCCTGGCCGACCTGCGCGAGCTGTACCCGGAAGAGCATCTGGAACGCCACTCCGACTGCACCCCAAGCACCGTGCTCGACCTGTTCGACCTGGTACAGAAAGACCGTCAGCGCGGTTTTGTCAGCGGCGAAGGCTTTTTTGAATCGGCCATTTCCACAGTTGCGGCACCGGTACGTGACCACACCGGTGGCGTGGTCGCGGCCTTGGGCGTAACCATTCCGACCTCGCAGATCGGCCACGTCAACTTTGAAGAAACCCTGGCCCAGGTTCGCCGCAGCGCCGATGAACTCTCGCGCCTGCTCAACTACACGCCCCACCAACACCACAACCGCGTCACTGCGCTGATGAGGGATTGAGATGAGCCTTTATCAAATCGACGGCCGCACCGCGATTGTGACCGGGGGCTCCTCCGGTATCGGCTTGGCCTGCGTGGAACTGTTACTGGAAGCCGGCGCCAAAGTCGCCTTCTGTGGCCGTAACGAAGACCGCCTGCGCAGCGCCGAAGCGCAACTGCGCGAGCGCTTTCCCAACGCCCACCTGTTGGCCCAGCGCTGCGATGTGCTCGACGCAGCATCAGTACAGGCTTTCGCCACCGCCAGCCTGGCCGCGTTCGGCCCGGCACAAATGCTGATCAACAACGCCGGCCAAGGGCGCGTATCAACCTTTGCCGACACCACCGATGCAGCCTGGACCGAAGAGCTGAACCTGAAGTTCTTCTCGGTGATCAACCCGGTCCGCGCCTTCATGGGCCAGCTTGAGAGCCAAGCGAGCGCGGCCATTGTCTGCGTCAACTCGCTGCTGGCCAGCCAACCCGAGCCGCACATGGTCGCCACCTCGGCCGCCCGCGCCGGGCTTAAAAACCTGGTGCGTTCCATGGCTACCGAGTTCGCCGGAAATGGCATCCGAGTCAACGGCATCCTCATTGGCCTGGTGGAATCCGGCCAGTGGCGCCGGCGCTTCGAAGCCCGTGAAGAGCGCGAACTCGACTGGTCGCAATGGACCGCCCAACTGGCGCAACGCAAACACATTCCCCTGGGCCGCCTGGGCCTGCCCGTAGAGGCAGCCCGCGCGATCCTGTTCCTGGCTTCGCCCTTGTCGGCTTACACCACAGGCAGCCATATCGATGTTTCCGGAGGCCTGTCCCGCCATGCGTAACGACAACCAAGTCACCGTAGGTGCTGCTATTACCGCGTTCCTCGAACAATGCGACGTCAAGGCGGCGTTCGGGGTGATCTCGATCCACAACATGCCAATCCTCGACGCCTTCGCCGTACGTGGCAACATCCGCTTCGTGATGGCTCGCGGCGAAGCCGGCGCCACCAACATGGCCGATGCCTATGCTCGCACCACTGGCGGCCTGGGCGTGTGCCTGACCTCTACCGGCACGGCGGCAGGCAACGCCGCAGGTGCCATGGTCGAAGCACAGACCGCAGGCACCCCGCTGCTGCACATCACCGGCCAGATCGAAACCCAGTATCTGGATCAGGAGTTCGCTTACATCCACGAAGCCCGTGATCAGCTGACCATGCTTAAAGCCGTGTCCAAAGCGGCCTTCCGCGTGCGTAGCGTGGAAACCGCGCTGAGCACCATGAAGCTGGCGGTGCAAACGGCCCTCACGGCACCGACTGGCCCCGTGAGCGTCGAAATCCCGATCGACATCCAATCCACCTTCATCACCATGCCGACCGACCTCGCGCCGCTGCCGATCCCGGTGGCCGTACCCGCAACTGAGGCGCTGGACGCTTTAGCCGAGCGCATGGCCGGTGCCAAGCGCCCGATGCTCTGGTTGGGCGGCGGTGCTCGTCACGCCGGCAAGCAAGTTAAGCGCTTGCTGGACATGGGCGTCGGTGTGATCACCTCTACCCAAGGCCGCGGCGTGGTCAACGAAGATGACCTGCGCTGCCTGGGCGCCTTCTCGCAGAACCGCGCCGTGGAACAGTTCATGCAGTCGTGCGACGTGCTGCTGGTGGCCGGCTCGCGCCTGCGCTCCAACGAGACCTTCAAGTACGCGCTGAAACTGCCGCAAACCACCCTGCGCATCGACGCCAACCCCGCAATCGAAGGCCGCAGCTACTCCAGCGACTTGTTCGTTTGTGGCGATACCGCCCTGGCACTGGACGGCTTGGCCGATCGATTGGCAGGTCGCCTGAATATAGACCCAATGTTCCACGTGGAACTAAATGCGGTGCGTGCCAAGTCCCGTGAGCAACTGACGGCCGACTTGGGGCCCTACTCTGCCTTGGTGGAACAACTGCAAGCCGTGACCGGCCGCAACTTTTCCTGGGTGCGCGACGTCACGCTGTCCAACAGCATCTGGGGCAACCGCTTGATTAACCTGTACCACCCGCAAGCCGGTGTTCACGCCTTGGGCGGCGGTATCGGCCAAGCGCTGGCCATGGGCATTGGCGCCGCAGTGGCAGCGGCAGAAACCGCACCCCAGCGCAAAGTGTTCGCATTGGCAGGCGACGGCGGCTTCATCCTCAACCTGGGTGAAATGGCGACCCTGGTGCAGGAGAAGGCCAATGTGGTGATCCTGCTAATGAACGACCAGCGTTATGGCGTTATCCGCAACATCCAGGACGCGATCTATGGCGCCCGCCACGCCTACGTGGAGTTGCATACCCCGAACTACACCCAGTTGGCCGAGTCCATGGGCCTGCGCCACGCAGTGGTCAGCGACCTTAAGGACTTTAGCGGCGTTATCGAAGGCGCCCTCGCCCAACCGGGCCCGTTCCTGCTGGAAGTGGACATGCTTGCGGTTGGCGGTTTCGCCACCCAGTTCGCCGGCCCGCCCAACAGCGAAACCAAGGCTCAGAAGGCCACTGCCTGAGGACCGCGCCATGTTGCATATCACCATGATCGGCTGCGGCGCCATTGGCGTCGGCGTGCTGGAACTGCTGGAGAAGGACCCTACCCTGTGCGTTGACCACGTCATCGCCTCGGCCGGGTCCGAGGACCTGGTGCGCCAGCGCCTGGCCAGCTTCAAGAACCCGCCGCAGGTACTCACTGCCTTGCCGGCCAATGCACGCCCCGACCTGCTGGTTGAGTGCGCCGGCCACAAGGCCATTGAAGAGCACGTGTTGCCCGCATTGGAACGCGGTATTGCCTGCCTGATCGTGTCGGTGGGTGCACTGTCAGAAGTTGGCCTGGTTGAGCGGCTGGAGGCTGCGGCAGATCGCGGCAACACCCGCATCGAGCTGCTACCCGGCGCCATCGGTGGCATCGATGCGCTGTCGGCGGCCAAGGTTGGCGGATTGGACTCGGTCAGCTACACCGGCCGCAAACCGGCCCGCGCCTGGAAAAACACGCCGGGTGAGCTGGCCTGCGACCTGGACACCATCACCGAAGCCACGGTGATTTTCCAGGGCAGCGCCCGCGAAGCTGCGCAGCTGTACCCGAAAAACGCCAACGTGGCGGCCACCTTGTCCTTGGCGGGCATCGGCTTGGATCGCACCCAAGTCACGCTGATCGCCGACCCGTTGAGCGACGAAAACGTGCACCAGTTCGAAGCCCGCGGCGCCTTTGGCGGTTTCGAGCTGAGCCTGCGCGGCAAACCGTTGCAAGCCAACCCCAAGACCTCGGCCCTGACCGTCTACAGCGTGGTCCGTGCCCTGGGTAACCACGCCCATGCGATTTCCATCTAAGGGGAAGCCGATGACTCTCGAACAGACTCTGCCCATCTGCATCGCCGGCACCTGGCGCCTGGGCCGTGGCGACCGCTACGCCACACGCTACCCTGCCACCGGTGAACCCGTGGCTTGGCTCAACGCCGCCAACCTGGACGATGTGGAAGACGCCGTGCAAGGTGCGCATCAAGCTTTTCTCAACAGTGGCTGGGCCCAGCGCAAGCCCCACGAACGCGCAAGCGTGTTGTACCGTATCGCCACCTTGATCCGTGAACGCAGCGAAGAACTCGCCCAACTGCAGCGCCAGGACAACGGCAAGCCCATCGGCGAAACCCGCGCCTTGGTCGCCAGCGCAGCCGGTACCTTTCAGTTTTTTGCCGCTGCCTGTGAAACCCTGGAAGAAACCATCACGCCGTCGCGCGGTGATTTCGTCACCATGAGCGTGTACGAACCGATGGGTGTGGTCGCGGCCATCACGCCGTGGAACTCACCGATTGCCAGCGAAGCGCAAAAGGTCGCCCCTGCCCTGGCAGCCGGCAACGCGGTAGTGATTAAACCGGCGGAAATCACCCCACTGATGGCCCTGCAATTGGCGCAAATCTGCGAAGACGCGGGCCTGCCCAAAGGCTTGATCAGCGTACTTCCGGGCAAGGGCTCGCTGCTGGGTGATGCCCTGACCCAGCACCCGCTGATCAAGCGTGTGTCGTTTACCGGTGGCACCAAGACCGGCAAGCACATCGCCCACATCGCCGCCGACAAGATGATGCCGGTGTCGTTGGAACTGGGCGGCAAGTCGCCGACCATCGTGCTCGATGACGCCGACCTCGACCACGCAGTGGCTGGCGTGTTGTACGGCATTTTCAGCTCATCGGGCGAGGCCTGCATCGCCGGCTCGCGGCTGTTCGTGGCGCGCCCGCTATACGAAACCTTTATGGAGCGCCTGACGGTTGCGGCCGCCAAGATCCGTGTTGGCGACCCAGCCGATGAGCACACCCAGATGGGCCCGCTGATCAGCGCCGCCCACCGCGAATCCGTGGAACGCTACGTGGCCCTGGGCCAAGCCGAAGGCGGCACCTTGCGCCTGGGTGGCCAGCGCCCCACCGGGGGGATCTACGACCAAGGCTTTTTCTACCCGCCGACCATCCTTGAGGGCCTGAGCAACAGCCAGCAAACCTGCCAGGAAGAGATCTTCGGCCCGGTGTTGGTGGCCATGCCGTTCGATGACGAAGCCGACCTGATCGAGCAGGCCAATGACAGCTTGTACGCCTTGGCCGCCGGTATCTGGAGCCGCGACTACAAACGCGCCTGGGCCTTGGGCCGCAAGATCCAGGCGGGCACGGTGTGGATCAACACCTACAAGCAGTTCTCGATTTCCACACCCTTTGGCGGCTGGCGCGACAGCGGCCTGGGCCGTGAAAAAGGCCGCTTGGGGATCCTGCAATACATGGAACAGAAGAGCCTCTACTGGGGCATGAACGAACAGCCACTGGCCTGGGCCAGCGGGCACCGAGAGGTAGCGTCATGAGCGTTTTAGGTATTGATGAAGTCACCTACGGCGTCGAGGACCTCGACACCTGTGCACGCTTCTTCAGCGACTGGGGCCTGAATAAGGTCAGCGAACAACCCGACGAGGTGATCTTCGAAACCCTCAACGGTTGCCGCGTGGTATTGGCCGCCATCGACAAGCCAGGCTTGCCAGACGCCATCGAAGCCGGCTCCACCGTGCGCGAAGTGGTGTGGGGCGTGGAAAGCGAAGCGGACTTGGCGCTGTACAGCGAGCGCATCGCCAACGACCCAGGCTTTGTCGAAGGCAATGGGCGCATCGGCTGCACCGACCCCAATGGCCTGGCGATCCGTTTGCAGGTAACCCGCAAACGCGAGCTGGACATCGAATGCAGCGGCCACAACACCTGGCAAACCAAGGGCCGCATCAACAAGCCTGCGCCCATCTACGAGCGCGCCACACCCATCGAAGTCGGCCACGTGGTGTTTTTCGTCAAGGACGTCAACGCCTGCGAAGCCTTCTACAACGAGCGCTTCGGCTTCCAGGCCTCGGACCGCTACCCCAACCGCGGCGCCTTTTTACGCACCGCCGAGGAAGGTGGCCACCACGACCTGTTCATGCTGCAGCTGCCTGCCCCGCGTGCCGGCCTTAATCACGTGGCCTTCACCGTGCGCGACGTGCATGAAGTGTTTGGCGGTGGCATGCACATCTCGCGCAGCGGTTGGGCCACAGAGATCGGCCCGGGGCGCCACCCGGTGTCGTCGGCGTTCTTCTGGTACTTCAAAAACCCGGCCGGCGCCTTGATCGAATACTACGCCGACGAAGACCAACTGACCGGCGAGTGGGAGCCTCGCGAGTTCGAGCCAGGCCCGACTATTTTCGCCGAGTGGGCAATTGCCGGCGGCATCGATGGCAACACCCGTCGCCAGCAAAACGTCGAAGCGCCGCAAGGCAAATTCCTTACGGATAAACCCAAGCCATGAGCGAAACCCTGCTGCTGACGGTCGTGCTCAAGCACGACCAGAGCAAGAACCTGGAACAGATCCAGGCCCACATGAAGCAAATGGGCTGGTGGGACAGCTTCCCGCCGCAGGGCGTGGAAGTGGTGTCCTGGACCGTCGCCATGGGCCTGGGCCAGATCGTCACCCTGCGCTTGCCGCCGCACTTGCTGGGCAAGGTCAACGTCGAGCTGGAGCGCTCGGCCTGGGGTGTGTTCCGCACCGAATGCTACGCCACCTACGACTTTATCCCCGTGCGCGAAATGATCCGCGAACGGGTACGCAATGGAGGTCAATGACATGAGCACCACCGAACGTTACCTGGAGCCCCATCAGGCCCGCCAGCGCCCGAACACCCAGTTTGAAGAACTGCTGGGCGACTCCATCGAGCGCGCCTACGGCAGTGGCATTGCCGACCTGCCCGCGCTGCTGGCGCACCTGAACCACGCCGGCCCGCCCTGCCCGCTGACCACCGGCGAGTGGACCGAAGACGCCTACAAGACCCTGATGGCCCGGCTGGGCGCGTAAGACGCCCAAAGGTAGATAAGACATGAATATGCACGTGACCGCTGATCCTGTTGAGAACCTCCTGGCCAACGGCCTGAAAGACTTGTGGTTCCCTGTTTTACCCTCCGACCAGTTGGGCGAAAAACCTGTCTCCGTGCGCCGCATGGGCTACAAGATCGCCCTGTGGCGCGACAACGACGGCAGCGTCCATGCCCTGGAAGACCATTGCCCGCACCGCGGTGCCCCGCTGTCCCAAGGACCGGTATTGGGCGATCGCCTGCAATGCCCTTACCACGGCGTGGAAGTGCGCTGCGACGGCACCGTCACCAAGGTGCCCGGCAGCCCAGGCTGCAAACTTGAGGGTGCCCGCCCTACCCGCATGTTCCACACCCGTGAAGCCGCCGGTGCGATTTTTCTGTTCAACGCCACCGACCCGCACCTGGAAACGCCGCCGCAGCTTGAATTGCCCGAACAGTTGACCTCGCCCGAGTGGAGCAGCTTCGTTTGCTATACCGAGTGGAAAGGCGACTACCGCTACGTGCTCGACAACGTCATGGACCCGATGCACGGCACCTACCTGCACAAGATGTCGCACTCGATGAGTGAAGGTGAAGCCACCGCCAAGTTCGTCACCCGTGACACCGAGCAGGGTTTCTTCTTCGAGAAAGAAGGCCAGCGTGGCGTGAACTTTGACTGGACCGAGTTCGTCGACAATGGCTGCCACTGGTTGCGTCTGGAAATCCCTTACCCGAAAACCGGTGGCCCGGGCGGCAACTTCACCATCATCGGCAGCTACACCCCCAGCAGCCGCAACTTGGCTGCAGTGTTCCACTGGCGTTGCCGCCCACTGACCGGCTGGCAGCGTGACACCTGGCGCTTCCTCTACAAGAACCGCCTGGAAGCCCGCCACTGGGCCGTGCTGGAACAGGACCGTGTGCTGCTGGAGTTCATGGAAGCCGACGCCAACCAGCGCGAAAACCTCTACGCCCACGACCTGGGCGTGGTGCGCCTGCGCCGTTACCTGAAAGGCAAGGCAAAGGCCCAGCTGGAACTGATCGACGCGAAGCAGCTGTCATGAGTACCGCCGTTCAGCGCATCAAGGCGTCGCAGTTGACCGAACTGGCCACCGCCACCTGGTCCAACGCCCTGCTGATCGGCAACGAGGTGGTGATGTCCGGCATGACCGGGCATCCCGCCACCCGCACCGCAGCCCTGGCCGGCGCGCCGCTGGACGCCTATGCGCAAACGCTGGTAGTGCTGAACAAAGCGCGCTCGCTGGTGGAAGCGGCTGGCGGGCATGTGGGCAATATCTACCGGCTGACGATTTACCTCACAGCCATCGCCGACAAGGATGAAGTGGGCCGTGCCCGCCGCGATTTTTTCCACGGCTTTGCCGCCTACCCTACCTCCACCCTGGTTGAAGTGAGCGCCCTGGTGTTCCCGGAACTGCGGGTGGAAATCGAAGCCAGCGCCCGGCTCGATGTTGATTTGCGCACTGCGCAGGAGAGCTGACCGATGTCCAATGCAACTACCATCACAGCGCTGGTGCACACCCTGCGCTACGAAGCCGAAGGGATCATCAGCGTGGAACTGCGGCCTTACGGTGATACGGTTTTCACGCCGTTCGAAGCCGGCTCGCACATCGACCTGCACCTGCCCAATGGGTTGGTGCGCAGTTACTCGCTGCTCAATTCGCCGAGCGACCAAGGCCGCTATGTGGTCGGCATTTTGCGCGACCGCAAAAGCCGCGGCGGCTCGGAGTACGTACACGGGCAACTGCGCGTGGGCATGCAACTGAGCATCTCGCAGCCACGCAACAATTTTGCCCTGGACCTGAACGCCAAGCACAGCGTGCTGGTGGCAGGCGGCATTGGTATCACGCCGATCTACTGCATGTTCCGCCAATTGCTGGCGCTGGGTAAATCCGCCGAGCTGATCTACTGCGCCCGGTCGCGCAAGGAAGCCGCCCTGCTGGAGCACCTGAGCGGTGTGGAGGCCAAGGTGGTTTACCACTTCAACGACGAGAAAGGCCTGGCGCCGGACTTGGCCGCCTACCTTGCGGGCCAGCCGAGCGATACGCACTTTTATTGCTGCGGCCCCACGCCGATGCTCGATGCCTTTGAAAACACCTGCGAAGGCCTGGGTTATCCACATGCCCATATCGAACGCTTCACGGCAGCCGAACTGCCGCCAGCAGACGATGCACACAGCAGTTACAGCGTGGAGCTGAAGAAGTCCGGCAAGACACTCAACGTGGAACCGGGTCTTAATCTGCTAGATGTTTTGCTGCAGGCCGGTTGCGATATTGAATACAGCTGTCGCGAAGGGGTCTGCGGCTCGTGCGAAACAAAAGTACTGGACGGCGATATCGACCATCGCGACGGTGTATTGACCAAAGCGGAGCGCGCGGCCAATAAATCAATGATGGTGTGTGTTTCCGGTTGCAAGAGCCGTCGGTTGGTACTTGATATATAACCGCTGGCGTTATTAATAAGCCGGCCCTTCCAGCCGGCTTTTTCATGGGCGCTGTTTAATGAGACGGCCCATAAGTGTCCATGGCGCACACAGTGCGCACCGGCGCTGGGCACCGCTGTTACCAAGGGTTGCGGGCGTTTCACGGGTGACACGGACGGCCGCGTTCCACATATAATCCACTGATAATAAAGACTTTATTTTAATAAAATAGCCAATGCCAGAGCTGGCATAGTTCCTGCTATTTCTAATTGAGTTCACACTTAACACAGTGTGCCACCTATAAAACACTTCAGTCATTGCGAGTATTTACGCAGACGGGAAAGTGTTGCCAATCACTTGATACATTCGATTAACCCGGTGAGGTCGTGATGAACAAGTTTGTAGTGTGTCTGGGTCTGATGGTCAGCAGTGTCGCCAGTTTCGCATCCGAACCTGGCCCTGCCGCGCCGGATCAACCGGCCAGTGTAAAAAAGCCTTTCCCGCACATTGCCTGGCGCAGTGATGATGGCGACAGCAGCCTGGACATCGGCGGCGCACTGCGCACCAACTACCGCGACGAACATTGGACCACCACCGAGAACAATGGCCGTTTCCTGTTCGACACCTTCCGCCTGGATGTCAAAGCCACTTACAAGCAGGCCTATGGCGATATCAGCTATTGGTTCCAGGACGACGGTAAACATTCGGTGGACCACGGGTTCGCCGGTTACAAACTGAACAGCGCGTCCAACCTGCAACTGGGTGCCCCGTTCAAACCGTTCGGCCTGGAACCTTACCCACAGTTCGGCTGGAGCTACCACATCCCCTTTTTTATGGGTTACGGCGTCAGCGCTGGCGCGGGCCTCAAGTATTCCTACAAAGACAAGGATTGGGACGTGCAACTGGGTTTCTTCCCGCGCATGTTGCCCACCGACATCCGCTACTCGCCGGAGATCGGCCGGTACGCCGACCTTAAAGATAACGCCGTGGCCTTCACCCAGTCGCGCCAGGACAACGAGAAACGCAACCAGGTCAACGCCCGCGTGGCACGCACCTTCAAGGGTGAGGACTGGTCCAGCGAAATCGGCGCCTCCCTGGCGGCCTCACAACTGTACAACGACACCACCCACGATAACGGCAGCTACTGGGCTGGCGGCGTGCATGCGATCTTCAACACCGGCCCCTGGACCGTCACCACCCAGGGCATCCGCTACGAGTACGACCCGAAAAACCCCACCGGCACCAGCAACGACTCAGTGCTGATGGGCGGTAATGGCCTGACCCCGGCGTACCTGATCGCGGCCAAGGCCACCATTGCCTCGCTTAACGTGGGCTACGACATCTACACCCCAAGCCTGGGCCAGTTGAAGAAGATCAAGCTCTACAACGACTACAGCCGCATGATGAAAGACAAAAGCGGCTGGGACGACTCGCAGATGTTCACCGTGGGCGCGCAATTCATTGCGATGCCGATCATGGCGTGGGTGGACTTCACCTGGGCGAAAAACGCCAACCCCTTTGGTGGCGCGGAGAACGGCACCGGGTGGACGAGCACCTCGTCGGTTGGCAGCAATGAATGGTATTACCGCACCAACGTTAACATTGGGTATTACTTCTGATCGAAACGGCGGTGCGTCAGGCGCACAAATACCAGTAGGAGCGGATTCATCCGCGAAAAGCACACCGCGGTGCATCAGGCGAATTGCGGCGCGGTACATCAACCGATCTGAAACAACCCATCCACCACCTGCGTCTGCGCCAGCCGCTCACGCAGGTCGGCATCGATCTCCGGGTCATCCGGGCGGTACAGGCGCACTTTGCGGTAGGCGCTGACCCGGTTGACCTGCTCGCCCAGGTACTCCCACACCACCCTTGAGCATGCAGGCGTGCGCTGGTCGTTGGAAGACACGCCGATCTTCAGGCCGTTGAGCCGGGTGATGCGGCTTTTGTAGCTGGGGATCAAAACCGTCTGGCAGATTTCATTCGAAGTCAGCGACTCGTAATCCATGAAAAACAGCCGATTTTGCAGGTAGTACGCCACGCCCAAATAGCGGTAGCGCTCGTATTCCTCGCCCTTGCCGGTACGGGTTTGCAGACGTTCGCTGCGCTCGTAGGTATAGTGCCCGCCCTCTTCGCGCAAGTGGACCAATGAACACAGGATGTGTCCGGGTGCCGACATCGAGTGGTAGTACTCGTGGTAGTACCCCACGTGGGCCGCAAGCTCGGACGACGAGCGTTGGCGCAGGTGATCGAGAATACGCTGCGGGGCCGTGGCTTCGGACTGCTCGGTAGAAGGCTTTGAACGCACGCCGATCAGGCGAGCGAACTGTTCGGCCGGCAAGCCGATCTCATATTCCTCTACACCGAAGAAATCACAGATGCGCTTGAGGTTGTAAGGCGTCGGCAGGCTTTGCCCGTTCAGGTATTTGTTGAACTGGGCGCGGTTGATGTCCAGGCGCCGGCACACCTCGGCGATCGATGGGTAATGCCGACAAAGCAGCTGCAAATTGGCGGGGAGGTATTCACGCATGGCACTGCTCGTCGGATTGGCGCTAGAGAGCGCGAAGGTAGCATCAACTAGCATCATTTTCTAACAACCAGCGAAATTGCTCCAGCTTGATCAATCGCGAACCATTTGCGCCCTGGAAACTGGACGCTGCCGATTGCATCCGAGCCAGTCAAATTCGCCATCAAAAGAAAAACAGCGAGGAAATATCCATGCTTGAAGTCATCAACGACTTCCTCTCGGGCAAAGTACTGATCCTGCTCATCGTCGGGCTGGGCAGCTACTTCACGATTCGCTCGCGTTTCGTTCAACTTCGCCACTTTTTCCACATGTTCGCGGTATTCCGCGACAGCCTGAAAAGCAGCGCCGGGCAACTCAGCTCGTTCCAGGCACTGATGCTCAGCCTGGCTGGCCGCGTAGGCGCCGGCAACATCGCAGGTGTGGGCATCGCCGTGACCTTGGGTGGCCCGGGCGCAGTGTTCTGGATGTGGGTGACCGCGCTGGTCGGCATGTCCAGTAGCTTCTTCGAATGCTCCCTGGGCCAGCTATACAAACGCTGCGACTCGCAAGGGCAATACCGCGGCGGCCCGTCGTACTACATCCAGCATGGCCTGGGTAAACGCTGGTTAGGCATGGTCATGGCAGTGTTGCTGCTGGTGACCTTCGGCTTCGCCTTCAACGGCCTGCAGTCCCACGCCGTTACCCACTCGCTGAACAATGCATTCGGCCTGAACACCACCTACACCGGTATCGGCCTGGCCGTGCTGCTGGGGCTGGTGTTCGTCGGCGGCATTAAGCGTATCGCCAAGGTGGCGGACCTGCTGGTACCGGTCAAAACCCTGGTGTACATCGGCGTGACCCTGTACGTCATCGTGCTGCAGTTCGATCACGTGCCCGCCATGCTGGAAACCATCGTGAAAAGCGCCTTTGGCCTGGACCAGGCCTTCGGTGGCCTGGTGGGCAGCGCCATCGTGATGGGCGTGAAACGTGGTGTTTTCGCCAACGAAGCCGGCCTGGGCAGCGCGCCTAACGTGGCTGCCGTGGCCCAGGTCGAGCACCCGGTGGCACAAGGCGTGGTGCAAGCGTTTAGCGTGTTCCTGGACACCTTCGTGATCTGCACCTGTACCGCCCTGCTGATCCTGTTGTCAGGCTTTTACACCCCGGGCTTCGAAGGTGACGGCATCGCCCTGACCCAGAACTCCCTGGCGGCCGTAGTGGGCGATTGGGGCCGGATGTTCATCAGCGTGGCCCTGGCCCTGTTCGTGTTCACCTCGATCCTCTACAACTACTACCTGGGCGAGAACAGCCTGCGCTTTATCCTCGGTGAAAACCGCAAGGCACTGATCGGCTACCGCGGCCTGGTGTTGGCACTGATCCTGTGGGGCGCCGTGGAAGACCTGGGCACCGTGTTCGCCTTCGCCGACATCACCATGACCCTGCTGGCCTTCGTCAACCTGATCGCCCTGGCGATGCTGTTCAAGATTGGCCTGCGCCTGCTCAAGGACTACGACGCCCAGCGTAAAGCCGGTGTAAAAACCCCGGTGTTCGATTCCAGCCAGTTCGCTGACCTGGACCTGGACACCAAAGCCTGGCCTGCACTGCCAGCCACCGCTGCCACTGCCGAACCACTGCCGCACGGCGTGGTTCAGACCCAGCGCTAAGTGGCCGGGGCATACCTGCCCACCGACCTGAGCCGCAGCGACTATGTCGCCCGGCCCAGGCTCGGGATCATTACCGGCTCGGGTCCCGAAGCCGGTATGGATATGTGGGCCAAGCTGCTTGGAGAGAACCGCCGCCGCCTGGGCGCAGCCTTTCGCGGCGATCTCGACGCACCGGCACTGACCATCGTCTCAGACCCCGAACTGGGCCTGTCGATGGAGCTGGAAAAGACCGAGGAGCAAGTCTGGCAAGCGTTGCGCGATGATATTTACGCGCTCAACGGCAGGGTCAGCGCCTTCAGCATTGCCTGCAACACCCTGAATCTTTTTGCCGAACGTATTCGCGGTCTGGACCTGCAAAGCGAGTTCATCTCGTTTTACGATGTGTTGCAGGCGCACCTGCACAAGGCTGGCACCCAACGCATCTGCCTGCTGGGCGCCCGCCCGGTGGCGGAACTGGGCATCTGGTCACCGTACCGGGGCCTGGTGGACATCGTTGAGTGCGAAGCGGTGCCTGCGGCCGAACAATTGCATCAGTTGATCTATGACATCAAGGCGCTGGGTGCCGGGCACTCGAGCCTGCGCCCGCGCTTTGCCGAACTGCTGGCCGGTATCCAGGCAGACACCGTGCTGCTGGCCTGCACCGAATTGCCGCTGATCGCCGATATTGCGACAGACAAGACTCTGGTCGATGTCACTCAATTGGTGGTCGAGGCAATGCTCGACCACACTGGCCTGAAGACCAAGGAGAATGGGCAATGAACCCAGTCACTGCACACCCCGCACAGCATGTCCGGGTCATCTATACCGGCGGCACCATCGGCATGCAAGCCAGCGCCAACGGCCTGGCCCCGGCTTCCGGTTTTGAAGCGCGGATGAGCGAGCAACTGGCCCATGTGCCCGACTTGGTCGTACCGGCCTGGTCATTTCGCGAAATGCAGCCGCTGATCGACAGCGCCAACATGACACCGGGCTACTGGCAGCAGTTGCGTGAAGCGATCATCGAAGCCGTGGACGTCGACGGCTGCGACGCCGTGCTGGTGTTGCATGGCACCGATACCCTGGCCTACAGCGCTGCGGCGATGAGCTTCCAGTTACTGGGCCTACCGGCGCCTGTGCTGTTCACCGGCTCCATGCTGCCGGCCGGTGTAGCCGACAGCGATGCCTGGGAAAATCTCAACGGCGCGCTGATCGCCCTGGGCTTGGGCATGGCGCCAGGCGTGCGCCTGTACTTTCACGGCGAACTGCTGACCCCTACCCGCTGCGCCAAGGTGCGCAGCTACGGGCGCAACCCGTTCGCTAACCTGCAGCGCTTCGGCGGCGGCACACCGGTTGGCGCGCTGCCCCAAGCCCTTGGCTATCGCACTGCCAAGCAGCCGGCCAATGTTACGGTGCTGCCGTTGTTCCCAGGCTTTGGCGCCCAGCCTTTGCAGGCCGTGTTGGCCAGCGGTACCCAGGCGCTGATCCTCGAATGCTTTGGCAGCGGCACTGGCCCTTGCGACAATGCCCAGTTCCTCGACGCCCTGCGCAGCGCCCACGAGCGCGGCATTGTGGTGGTCGCCGTCACCCAATGCCACGAAGGTGGCGTGGAGCTGGATATCTACGAAGCCGGCAGCCGCCTGCGTGAAGTGGGCGTGTTGTCTGGCGGCGGCATGACCCGTGAAGCCGCTTTCGGCAAACTGCATGCATTGCTGGGCGCAGGCCTGCCCGTGGACGAGATTCGCCGCCTGGTGGAACTTGATCTATGCGGTGAGCTGCTCTAGGGCATAAACCTTGCTCGGTATTTGCCGTTATCTCAGCGGATACCGAGCATGCTCCACTCGCACCTCACTACCCTCAACGCCGTGTCCCTGGTGTTGAATACCTTCAAGGCCGAAGGCCTTTCCAGCGCGGCGTTGCTGGCCGGCAGCGGCATCAGCCCCGCAGACCTTGAGCGTTCCGACCCACGCATCACCACCAGCCAGGAAATGCAGGTGTGTGCCAATGCCGTGGCGTTGCGCCCGGAAATCGGCCTGGAACTGGGCAAGCGCATGCACGTTTCGGCCTATGGCATGCTTGGCTACGCCCTGCTCTCGAGTGCCACCTTAGGTGACGCTTTGCGCCTGGCCCTGCAATACCCGGCACTGCTGGGAACACTTTTCGACCTGCGCCTGGAAGAGCACGGCGAGCTGATCTGGCTGACCGCCAACGACTACAACGATAGCCCGTCACTTGCCGTGTTCAATGCCGAGCTGTGCCTGATGTCGATGAAGGTGATTTGTGACGACATTCTCGGGAGGCCGTTGCAATTGGAAGGTGTGCGCTTTGCCCATCCAGCCCCCAAGCATCAGGCCGACTACACCCCAAGCTTTGAATGCCCGGTTGAATTCAACGCCATCGGGCATGGCTTTGCCTTCTCGAAAAGCTGGTTGGCACACGCTTCGCCCCTCGCCGACCCCGTGACTCATCGGGCCATGGCCGAGCGTTGCCGGCGGGAAAACACTGAATACACTGGCCGCCAAGCCTGGCTGGGGCGCATCCGCCAACTGCTGGCCGCGCAACTGAACGCCGCCCCCGGCCTGGAGGGCCTGGCCCGACAAATGAAGTGCTCGGCGCGCACCTTGCGCAGGCACTTGCAGGAGCTGGGCAGCAGCTACCAAGACCTGCTGGACGAACTGCGCTTTGAACGCGCCAAGCAGTTGCTCAATAATGATGAACTGCCGGTTTACCGAATCGCCGAGGAATTGGGCTTCAGTGAAACCGCCAGTTTCCGCCACGCATTTGTCCGTTGGAGCGGCGTCGCCCCAAGCCACTTCCGCACTTGAACAGTGCATAACGGTTTAAAAAAGGGCGAAATACGGACATGCGCCCTGGCCATATCGATCCCCTTTTGGCCATTCCTGACGTTCACTCGGGGGCTCTCTCGCATCAAGAATAGCGGCGTGTACTAGCCCTCGGAGAACAAGAAAATGCTGACGATCTATTCGGATGACCATCACCTGCATCATGGCCGCTGCGAGCTGATCGACGGGAAATTGATGCCCTGCTTCGAAATGCCGTCGCGCGCCGACCACGTGTTGCAGCGGGTCAAGGATCGCGAACTGGGCCCAGTACAGGCGCCCCGGGACTACGGCCGCGGGCCGATCGAGCGTATTCACAGCAACGACTACCTGAATTTCTTCCAGGGCGCCTGGCAACGCTGGGCCGAGATGGGCAATAGCGAAGACATGATGCCCTTCACCTGGCCCGCCCGTACCCTGCGTGCAATCAAGCCGCAAACCCTACTGGGCGAACTGGGCTACTACAGCTTTGATGGTGGCGCACCGATCACCGCCGGTACCTGGCAGGCCGCCTACAGCGCCGCCCAGGTTGCATTGACCGCCCAAGCCGAGATGCAGGCCGGCGCCTACAGCGCATTCGCCCTGTGCCGCCCACCGGGGCACCACGCCGCCAGCGACGTGATGGGCGGTTACTGCTACCTGAACAACGCCGCCATCGCCGCGCAGGCCTTCCTGGATTCGGGCAAGCAACGCGTGGCGATCCTGGACGTGGACTACCACCACGGCAACGGCACCCAGGCGATTTTCTACGAGCGCAGCGACGTGTTGTTCGCCTCGATCCACGGCCACCCCGAATTCGAATTTCCGTTCTTCCTGGGCTATGCCGACGAGACCGGCGAGGGCGCAGGCGAAGGTTTCAACGTCAACTACCCATTGGCCTCGGGCAGCGCCTGGGACGTATGGAGCGCCGCCCTAGAGCAATCCTGCCAGCGCATCGATGACTACGCCGCCGACATCATTGTCGTATCGTTGGGCGTGGACACTTTCAAGAATGACCCGATCTCGCAATTCAAGCTCGACAGCCCGGACTACCTGGCCATGGGCAAGCGCATCGCCGCCCTCGGCAAACCCACGCTGTTCGTGATGGAAGGCGGTTACGCGGTGGAAGAAATCGGCATCAACGCGGTCAACGTGCTGGAAGGTTTTGAAAGCGCCCTGTAGCAGGGTGTTCAGCGCTCGCCGGCGAAAAACATCGGCCGCAACCGAACGCCCACACCATTGCCGATAAATGCCGCCACCAGCCACAACCAACCGTGGATGCTACCCGAGGCGATGCCGCTGAAGTACGCGCCAATGTTGCAGCCATATGCCAGGCGCGAACCGTAGCCCAACAACAGGCCGCCAATCACCGCGGCCACCAGCGAACGGGGTGGGATTTTCAGGCTGGGCGCGAAATGCCCGGCCAGCCCCGACGCCATCAACGCGCCCAGCACGATGCCGATGTCCATCACGCTGGTAATGTCTTGCCACACCGGTGCGGCCAGTGCCTTGGCATTTGCCGCGCTCTGCCAGAAGGCCCAGCTTGCGACATCCACACCCAGGCCGCTGGCGACCTTGGCACCCCACAAGGCGAACGCCGAAGTGATGCCCCAAGGGCGCCCTGCCAGGGCCAGGGTGGCGAAGTTCAGCAACGCCAGCGCCACCGCGCCCCACACCAATGGCCATGGGCCTTGGAACAAGCGCGCCAAGCCGTAATGGGCACTGCCCACTGGCTGCATCAGGCTGCCGTGGCGCTGTTTTTCCAGGCGAACGGTCACTGCGGCAATGACCGCAAACAGCGCCAGGCTGAATACCAGCGCAGGCATCACGCCCAGGCTTTGCACGATGGAAGTGGGCGGCAGCGAAGGCAGCGAGAACCACCAGCCGACGTGATGGGTGGCGATCAGCGAGCCACAGATGAAAAATAGCAGCGTCACCAGCATTCGCGCGTTGCCGCCACCCACGGTGAACAGCGTGCCCGAAGCGCAGCCGCCGCCCAATTGCATGCCGATGCCAAAAATGAACGCGCCGAAGATCACTGATACACCCGCCGGGGCCACCAGGCCAACCACCGGCTGGCCGAACAGGCTGCCAGCGCCCAAGGCCGGGAAAAACAGCAGCACGGCCAACGCCAGCATCACCATCTGCGCACGCAGGCCCGCGCCACGACGCTCGCGGATAAACACGCGCCAGGCCGAGGTAAAGCCGAACGAGGCGTGGTACAGAGTTACGCCAAGAGCAGCGCCGACGATCAGCAACCACACTTGGCGCGAGCCAACATTGGCATAGAGGAAATAGCCGCCCGCCAGCAGCAGGGCGAACGCTACCAGCGGCGCACCCAGCTTGCGCTCAGGCGTCGCGGAAAGGGTCAGGCTCATGAACGATGTCTCGTGAAGTTTTCAAGCGCCACAGTATAACCCCTCAACTCCGCCACACCTCCCGCAGCCGGGCCAACGCCGCAACGATGGCAGAGCTATCCACAGCCGCGAAACCCAGCACCAGGCCAGCGTGTGGCTCGGGTGAAGCAGGAAGCCAGTAACTGCTCAAGCCATTGATTTCGACATCCACCTGTTCTGCCAGCCGAATCAATTGCTGCTCGCGCGCCAGGCTCTCGACCGGCACGCTCAAGTGCAGCCCGGCCGCGACTTCGGGCATCGGCCCTATACCGGCGATACCCACGGGCCAATGCTTGAGCAGGGTATCCCGGCGGCTCAAGGCAGCGCGGCGCATACGGCGAATGTGCCGCTGGAAATGGCCCTTGGCAATAAACTCGGCCATCACCGCCTGGGTGCCTATTTCCGAGTGCCGTACCGAAACACTACGCCGGCGCGCGAACGGCTCCACCAGCGCCGCAGGCAAAACCAGGTAGCCCAGGCGCAGCGCCGGGAAGGCCACCTTGCCGAACGTGCCCACATACAGCACGCGCCCCTGGCGATCCAGTGCCGCCAACGGCGCCAGTGGTGCGCCGCTGTAGCGGTACTCGCTGTCGTAGTCGTCTTCGATAATCCAGCTCTGGTGCTGCTCGGCCCACGCCAGCAACGCCAGGCGCCGCGCCAGGCTCAGGGTAACGCCGGTGGGGTACTGGTGCGCGGGGGTGGTGTAGACCATCCGGCAGGGTGCCATTTGCGCCAATGCTGCGCAGTCCAGGCCATCGTTGTCCACAGGCACGCCGCACAAGGTGGCACCGGCATTGGTAAAGGCATGTGCAGCGGCGCGGTAGCCCGGATTCTCGATTGCCACGCGGTCGCCAGCGTCCAGCAGCAGCTGTGCACAAAGCCCTATGGCCTCCTGTGCGCCACTGGTGATCACTATTTGCTCAGCCGTGCAATTCATCCCCCGCGAACTGCGCAAGTAAGCAGCTATCAACTGGCGTAATTTTGGTTCGCCGGCCGGATCGCCGTAGCCCAGTCTGGCCAGGTCCGGGTTTCGCCAGAAAGCCCCGTAAAGCTTGGCCCACACCTCAAATGGAAACAGATCCATGGCCGGCAGGCCCACCCGGAATGCGCGTGGAGCACCCTGCCTGAAAGGCGGCAAATGATGCGTCTCAAGGTTTTCCAAGGCACGGGTTTCAGCCTTTTTACTGGATGTAACTCCAGTGATTTCTGATGAAATTGTGGATAAACCTGTTGATAACCCCAGGGATAACCCTGTGGACAGTTTTGTGGATAGTTTTTTTGCAGGGCCGCCAATGTGCGCCAGTTGCGCAACGTAAGTCCCGTCGCCAACACGGCCTTCAATAAAGCCTTCGGCATACAGCTGATCGTACGCACGCATCACCGTATTGCGCGAAATACCCAAGGCTGCGGCCAGATCGCGGCTGGCCGGCATGCGCGTGCCACCACCCAACTGCCCCTCCAGCACCCGCTGGCGCAACGCTTGGTAAAGCTGGCGGCTCAAGCCACGACGGCGGTCCAGCACCAGGCCAGCCGGATCAAAGGGCAACGACAAGGCTTGCATGCAAATGGCTCTATAAAAATGATTGTTAATGGATCTTACAAAGGTCCAATCCGCTGCCTAGGATTAACACAGCCCTGACGGAAGATCGATATGTACATACCTAGCGCATTTAAAGACCAAGACCTTGCCCGCCTGCACCAGCAGATCGAGCAGACGCGCCTGGCGATTCTGGTGACCCAGGGGGCTAACGGCCTGCTGGCCAACCATATCCCACTGCTTCTGCATGCCGACGAAGGCCCCCATGGCACCTTGCACGGCCATCTGGCGCGGGCCAACCCGCAGTGGCAAGACCTGGCAGATGGCGCGCAAGCCCTGGTGATCTTCAGTGGCGCGGACGCTTACGTCAGCCCGGGCTTCTACCCCAGCAAGGCGGAACACGGCAAGGCGGTGCCCACCTGGAATTTCCTGGCGGTGCACGCCTACGGTCAGGCCGAAGTATTCAGCGAGCCTGCGCGATTGAAAGCGTTGGTCAGCGAACTGACCGACCGCCACGAAGCCGGCCAGGCGAAACCCTGGGCGGTGAGCGATGCCCCGGCGGACTACATCGACGGCATGCTCAAGGCCATTGTCGGCTTCGCCCTGCCGATCAGCCGCCTGGAGGGCAAGCGCAAGCTTAGCCAGAACCGCAGCCAGGCCGATGTTCAGGGGGTGGCCCAGGGCTTGGCCGCCAGCGACGACCCGCAAGATCGGCAACTTGCTCAATTAA
This sequence comes from Pseudomonas abieticivorans, assembly GCF_023509015.1. Classification (NCBI taxonomy): domain Bacteria; kingdom Pseudomonadati; phylum Pseudomonadota; class Gammaproteobacteria; order Pseudomonadales; family Pseudomonadaceae; genus Pseudomonas; species Pseudomonas abieticivorans. The sequence goes on along the minus strand of NZ_CP094975.1, from coordinate 2,668,323 downwards.
TGAACACCTGAGGAGCCCAGCATGTCCGCTATCGAGATCCGCCCAGTGAGCAGCGCCGACCACCAACATTGGCTGCCGTTGTGGCAGGCCTATCAACGCTTTTACCAGACCCAGATACCGCAGCAGGTGAGCGACGTCACCTGGCAACGCATGCTCGACCCGGCAGAGCCGATCAACGCGGCGCTGGCCTGGGAGAACGGCAAGGCCATTGGCATGGTCCACTTTATCTACCACCGCTCATGCTGGACGGTGGAGAACTCCTGTTACTTGCAGGATTTGATCGTGGCCGACGGCCAGCGCGGCAAAGGCATCGGCCGCCAGTTGATCGAACATGTGTACGCGACCGCTCGCGAAAACGATTGCGTCAAAGTGCATTGGCTCACCCACGAAACCAATGCGACCGCTATCCTGCTATACGAGCGTATTGCCGAACGACCCGGCTTCATTCAATTTCGCCAGGCTCTTTAGGAACCCCCATGACGACCGAATTACACTGGAAACCTGCCGTACACCCGGTGGCAAAAACCTTGGAAGGGCGTTACATGCGCCTGGAAAAACTCGACCCGCGCCGCCATGGCGCCGACCTGTGGGAAGTACTGCAAGGCGAACTGCGCGACCAGAAGCTCTGGGATTACCTGCCTTACGGGCCCTTCACCGAGCGCGAGCCCTTCGACATCTGGCTCGACACCTATGCCATCAGCAATGACCCGATGGGCTTTTGCGTGATCGACAAGGACACCGGCCAAGCGCAAGGCATCCTCAGCCTGATGTCCATCGTGCCGGAGCACGGGCGTATCGAGATCGGCCACGTGGCCTTCAGCGCCGCCATGCAGCGCACGCCCAAGGGCACCGAGGCCATTTACCTGCTGGGCAAGCTGGCGTTCGACCAGGGTTACCGACGGCTGGAGTGGAAGTGCAACAACGACAACGCCCGCTCCAAATCGGCGGCGCTGCGTTTTGGCTTCAGTTTCGAAGGCATCTTCCGCCAGCACATGGTGGTAAAAGGCAAGAATCGCGATACCGCCTGGTATTCGATCACCGACCAGGAATGGCCGGCCATCGCCCAGGCCTTCGAGGCCTGGCTGGCAGAAGACAACCAGGCCCCCAGCGGCCAGGTCAAAACCCTGGCCGAACTGCGTCAGGCGTAAGTTATTTCAACTGCCCGGCCAACACGGCAATGTGTTCCGGGCCAATACCGCAGCAACCGCCCAAATGGCTGGCGCCGCGTTGGCGCCAGTTGCTCGCCCAATGCAGGTAGCCCGGCGGGTCGAGGTCATCACGCAACTCGTCGAGGCCATCGTTGGCCTTGGCATCCTTGGGTTGCGGCGGGAAGGCGTTGGCATAGGCACCGATCTTGATATCCACACCCAGGCGCTCGAACGTGGCTTTGGCAGCGTCGATGGCCGCGCCGATCACTTCCGGCTGGCTGCAGTTGAACAGCAGTGTGGCCACGCCCAGCGCTGCAGCCGCTTGCGCCGCTTCAGCAACCGGTTCGCCCGAACGCAGGCGCGGCACTTCATCGGTGTCTTCATCTTGAAGGGTGAACGACAGCCAGAACGGCTTGCCGTCCTGCGGCAGCCCTGCGCGAATGGCTTGGGCTTCGGCAATCGAGCTTTGCGTCTCCGCCAACCACAGGTCCACATGCTCGGCCAGGCCATTGACCAACGGCTGAAGGATTTCACCCACGCGCGCCGCTTCAAACAGGTCGGGGCGGTAGGAACCAAACAGCGGTGGCAGTGAACCCGCCACCTGCACCGTGCCCTGGGCCGCATCAGCCGCCTTGCGCGCCAAAGTGCCGGCTACCGCCGCCAACGCCTGCCCTTGCGTGGCGAAAAGAGCCTCGCCGATGTGAAACGGCACCACCGCGTAACTGTTAGTGGTAATCACGTTGGCACCGCTTTCGATATAGGCCGCGTGCACGGCCTGAACGTGCTGTGGTGCCTCGGTCAACGCCAGGGCCGACCACTCGGGCTGCCGAAACGGCGCCCCGCGACGCTGAAGTTCGCGGCCCATGCCGCCATCGAGAATCACTACAGAATTTTCGCTCATATGCCGCCCGGTTATATGTATATGAAAAAAACTCACTATGAGTAGTTCTCTTATAACTATTTAATACGCTGAATCGTTTAAATCACAACTATTTTTTCCTGGGGTCTGTTTTGAAACTTCGCACTTTGCTGGGCATTGGCCTTGTCACGCTGGCCGCATCCACTCAAGCCCTGGCGGGTGCCACCCTGCAGCGCGTGGAACAGAAAAAAGAGCTGGTCGGCGTGCTGATGGAAAGTTATCCACCGTTCTCTTTCCTCAACGATCAGAACCAGCTCGATGGTTTTGACGTCGACGTGGCCAAGGCCGTGGCGCAGAAACTGGGCGTCAAGCTACGCTTGGAAACCCCGTCCTGGGACGTGATCGCCGCAGGCCATTGGAGCGGGCGCTATGACATCTGCATCTGCTCCATGACCCCGAGCAAGGCCCGCGCGCAGGTCTTCGATTTCCCCGTCGAGTATTACGCTTCGCCCGCCGTCATCGTGGTCAATGCCAAGGATGAGCGCATCCATTCGGCCAAAGACCTCAGCGGCCTGAAAGTCGGCCTTACCAGCGCCTCCAGCTACGAGAGCTACTTGAACAAGAACCTGGTGATCGAGGGCAAGGAAGACACCCCCCTGGTGTACCCGTTCGACAACGTGCAGATCGCCCCGTACGACACCGACAACGTCGCCTTCCAGGACTTGGGCCTTGGCGCCGGCGTGCGCCTGGACGCCATCCTGACCAACCTGGTGACTGCACAGCCACGGCTGGACCAGGACAAGCGCTTCAAGATCGCCGGCGCGCCGCTGTATGAAGAACCCAATTCGGTGGCCATCGAGAAAGGCGATGCCGAGTGGGACGCCAAGGTGCGCCAGGTATTTGCCGATTTGAGACAGGACGGCACCCTGAGCAAACTGTCGCAAAAATGGATTGGCGCCGACATCAGTAAATGACTTCCTTCGAGCCCCCTCGCCCACCGCAACCGGTAAACGAAACCCTGTTGCAGCGCATCTTCGGCTTTCGCACCCGGCTGTACCTGACCTGGGCGGCGATGTTTGTGTTGTTTGCCGGGTTCTTCCTGAGCTTTGACCTGAAGTTCTCGGTAATCCTGGACAAGCTGCCAAATCTTGTGGGCTACCACCTGGCGCCCAACGGCTTCTTGCAGGGCGCCGCGCTGACGCTGTTTTTGTGCCTGTGCTCGATCGTGGCATCGGTGCTGCTGGGTTTCGTCACTGCGTTGGCGCGCTTGTCGAGCAGCGCGGTGGCCTTTGGCATCGCCAGTTTCTACGCCTCGTTCTTCCGTGGCACGCCGCTGTTGATCCAGATCCTGCTGATCTACCTGGGGCTGCCGCAACTGGGCGTGGTACCCGGAGCCATCAGTGCGGGCATCATCGCCCTGTCGCTGAACTATGGCGCCTACCTGAGCGAGATCTTCCGCTCCGGCATCATCGGCGTAGCCCCCGGCCAAGGCGAGGCGGCACGCGCCCTGGGCCTGCGCCCGGCAGTGATCTTCTGGCGCATTACCCTGCCCCAGGCGATGCGCACCATCATCCCACCCACCACCAACCAATTTATCTCGATGCTCAAGGACTCTTCACTGATCTCGGTGATGGGTGTGTGGGAAGTGATGTTCCTGGCGCAGAGCTATGGCCGCTCCAGTTATCGCTACATCGAGATGCTGACAACGGCTGCAATCATTTACTGGATCATGTCGATCGGCCTGGAATTGCTGCAATCGCGCCTGGAAAAGCACTACGGCAAAGCCTACTCGCAGCAACGTTAAATAATTCTGTAAGAACCCTTCGCTATACAGGACGGCCCTTTCAATAAGAACAAGGCCGTCCTTATGCCCCCTGCGCAAAATCGTCTCGCCCTGACCTTCGCCTTGCTTGGCGGCAGCGGCCTGGCCAGCGCCGCGCCCATTGTCATCAGCACTGCCACTACGGCCAGCCAAACCCTGAGCGGTGCGACGGCATTGACGGTGACGTCGACCGGCAGCATCACCAACGCCAGCAAGGCCGTGAGCTTGAAAGACGCCACCAGTGACGCCGGCGTGGTGGTGGATAACGCCGGCACGATCCAGTCCAGTGGCGGGCGGGCCATCGACAGCAGCGGCGACATAACGCAGGCGCGCAATTACTCAATCACCAACCGCAGCGGCGCGTCGATACTGGGATATGACGACGCCCTGCGCATCAACAGCAATTTCGCCAGCGGCAGCATCCTGATCGACAACAGCGGCACGATCCGCTCCAGTACTGGCCAAGGCATTGACCTGGACGCAGTGCGCAGTGCCGGCGTGACCACCACCATTTACAACCGTGCTGGCGCGCTGATCCGCGGCGACGCCAGCGACGGTATCAAGACCGGCGGCAACGCGACGCTCTACAACTACGGCAAGATATCCACAGGTGACTCGCTCACCGACGACCAGAAATACGACGGCGTGGACATCGACTCCGCAACCGGCGTGACGGTGTACAACTACGGCGATATCAGCGGTGGCCGCCACGGCATCACCACCGATTTGGGCGCCACGCTCTACAACTACGGCACCCTGACCGGGCGCAATGGCTCAGGCTTCGGCTCGGATGGCGATGGCACGGTGTATAACCACGGCACCATCACCGGCGCCTACTCGGGCCTGAAAACCAACGGCGATGGGGACGGCGTGGACATCGATGGTGTCGGCCATGTGGAAAACTATGGCGTGATCCAGGGGACCGGCGCCGGCGGTGTGGATAAAAACGGCTTTGCCAATGGCAGCGAAGGGATTGCCATGGGTGGCGGCTATATTCTCAACGCCAGCGGTGCGCTGATCAGCGGCGCCAATAACGCCATCCTGGTCGACGACGGCAGCGATGGCCCAGGGGTGGCGGCCACCTATTTGGAAAACCACGGCACCATCCAGGGCCTGGCTGGCTTTGGCGTGAAGTTCGTGGGCGAGTACGCCGACACCGTGGTCAACGACGGCTTGATCAGTGGCAGCAATGGCCTGGCCCTGAGCCTGGGTGGCGGCAACGACACCTTGATCCTGCGCAGCGGCAGCCGCTTCGACGGCCTGGTGGACGGTGGCAGCGGCTACGACAGTGTGATCCTCGACGATGCGCGGGGTGGCAGCTTTGGCGCCAGCCAAAATTTCGAGTGGCTGAACGTCAGCCAAGGCACCTGGACCCTTACCGGACTGGGCGACTTCAGCGACGGCGGCGAAGTGGCCAGCGGGGCCAAGCTGATCAACCAGGGCAGTATTGCCGGCACCCTGACCGTCGATAGCGGCGGCGTGTATGCCGGAGGCGGACGGGTCGGTAACCTGACCCTCGCGAGCGGCGCCACCCTGGCCTTTGCCGTCAGCGCCGATGGCAGCAGCACGCCGGTGCAGGTCACCGGCACTGCAAACCTCAATGGCGCAACGCTGGCGATCAATCCAAGCCCAGGCGAGTACCCCTGGCAAAACCACTACGCCGTACTGCAGGCCGGTAGCGTGAATGGCACCTTCGCCAAGGTGACCAGCGACTATGCCTTCCTGACCCCAACGCTAAGCTATACGCCGACCCAGGTCGACCTGGAATACGATCGCAACGACATTGCCTTCGCCAGCTACGCCAGCACCGCTAATGGCGCCAATGCCGCCAGCAGCCTGGCGGGCCTGAGCCAAGGCGCCCTGTACAACGCCTTGCTCAATACCACCACCGCGACCGCAGGCGCCGCTATCGAGCAACTGTCGGGCAACAGCACCGCGAGCCTGGGCGCTGCCACGTTGACTGGCGCGGCCCAAGTAGGCAGCACCATGCTCGCGGCCATGCAACAGATGGGTAGCGGCAGCAGCCTGCTGGTGGGGCTCAACGCCAAGGAAGGCCCGGTGCTGGCCTCCAATGGCGTGCCCGACAGCGCCCGCAACCTCAATGACCCGAATGCACAATCGCGCGTTTGGGTTCAGGCGCTGGGCAGCTATGGCAAGCTCGACGGTGCAAACGGCGGCAGCGCGCTCACCCAACGCACGCGCGGCAGCGTGCTTGGCGCCGACTGGGCAGCCACCAGCGACTGGCGGATTGGCGTATTGGGCGGCTATTCCAAAACCGATCTGGACACCACCGGCGTCGACGGCTCGGTAGACAGCTGGCACCTGGGCGCCTACGCACAACGCTTGAGCGGCCCATACGCCCTGCGACTGGGCGCGGCTTACAGCACCCACGATGGCGACAGTAAACGTGAAGTGGCCTTCAATGGTTTCACGGACACACCACGCGGCGACTACGACGCCAACAGCCAGCAGGCCTTTGCCGAACTGGGCTACAGCTTGGGCCGCGGCCGCCTCAGCGCCGAGCCATTCGCCAACCTTGGTTACCAGCGCTACCACCGCGACCGCTACAGCGAAAAAGGCGGCGCCGCAGCATTGCAGGTGGATGCCACCACCCAGGACAACTTCAGCAGCACCTTGGGCGTGCGCCTTGCCCACCTGAGCCAACTGGACAACGGCATCAGCCTGACCCCGCGCATGAGCCTGGGCTGGCGGCACACTTATGGCGATGTCGACAGCACCACCCGGCAGGCGTTTCTGCAGGGTGGCAGTGCCTTCAGCGTGCAGGGTACGGCGCTGGACCGGGACAGTCTGCTGGTCGAGGCCGGAGTGGATGTAGGGCTGACCGCACGGCAAAGCGTCGGGTTGGGGTATAGCGGGGAGATGGGCAGTAATAGCCAAAATCATGCGGTAATAGGGCAATATCAGTTCAGGTTTTGAGGACCCCTTCGCGGATAAATCTGCGCCTACATGGCTTGTAGGAGCGGATTTATCCGCGAAGGACTCACCCCAAACCCCAGGCAAAAAAAAGGGAGGCCGAAGCCCCCCCGAGGTTAAACGTTGTGTCGAAGGCGGCTAATCAGCCCTCGATTTCAATCAGAATTTCACCCGGGTTGACCCGGTCGCCCTTGGCCACGTGAATGGCGGTGACCTTGCCGGCAATGGCCGATTGCACTTCGGTCTCCATCTTCATCGCTTCGGTGATCAACACGGCCTGGCCGGCTTTGACGGTGTCGCCTTCCTTGACCAGCACGTCGACGATGTTGCCCGGCATGGTGGTGCTCACGTGGCCTGGCGCAGTGGCCTGCTTGCGCTTGCTGCTGCCGCCACCGACGAATTCGTTGAGCGGTTCGAACACCACTTCTTCCGGCATGCCGTCGATGGACAGGTAGAAGTGGCGCTTGCCTTCGGCCTTCACGCCCACGCCGGTAATATCGACGCGGTAGGTCTCGCCGTGCACGTCGATGACGAACTCGGTAGGCACGCCTTCGCCGCCGGCCGAGCTCACGCCGCCCGCCTCGGGAATTGGCAGCAGTACTTCCGGGGTCAAGGTGCCGGCCGCACGCTCTTCCAGGAACTTGCGCCCGATGTCCGGGAACATGGCATAGGTCAGCACGTCTTCTTCGGACTTGGCCAAGGTGCCGATTTCAGCGCGCAGCTTGGTCATTTCCGGCTTGAGCAGGTCAGCCGGGCGCACGTCGATGACTTCTTCGCTGCCGATGGCCTGGCGCCGCAACTTCTCGTTGACCGTGCCTGGTGCCTTGCCGTAGCCGCCTTGCAGGTACAGCTTCACTTCGTTGGTGATGGTTTTGTAGCGCTCGCCGGCCAGCACGTTGAAAAATGCCTGGGTGCCGACGATTTGCGAGGTCGGTGTCACCAGTGGCGGGAAGCCCAGGTCTTCACGCACGCGCGGGATCTCGGCCAACACTTCGCCCATACGGTTCAGTGCGCCCTGCTCCTTGAGCTGGTTGGCCAGGTTGGAAATCATCCCGCCTGGCACCTGGTTCACCTGCACGCGGGTATCGACGGCGGTGAATTCGCTTTCGAACTGGTGGTACTTCTTGCGCACGGCATAGAAGTACAGGCCGATTTCCTGCAGCAATTCCAGGCTCAGGCCGGTGTCGAACTCGCTGCCTTTAAGGGCGGCGACCATCGACTCGGTACCTGGGTGGCTGGTGCCCCAGGCAAAACTGGAGATTGCCGTGTCGATATGGTCGGCGCCGTTTTCGACAGCCTTGAGCTGGCACATGGCGGCAAGGCCAGCGGTGTCGTGTGAGTGGATGAACACCGGCAGCGACTGCTCGGCTTTCAGCGCCTTGACCAGTTCGCCAGTGGCGTATGGGGTCAGCAGGCCGGCCATGTCCTTGATCGCCACCGAGTCGCAACCCATGGCTTCCATTTGCTTGGCCTGGGCCACGAACGCGCCGATGGTGTGCACCGGGCTGGTGGTGTAGGCGATGGTGCCCTGGGCATGCTTGCCGGCAGCCTTTACCGCCTCGATGGCCACGCGAAGGTTACGCACGTCGTTCATGGCATCGAAAATACGGAACACGTCGATGCCGTTGACCGCCGCCTTGGCAACAAAGGCTTTGACCACGTCATCGCTGTAGTGGCGGTAGCCCAGCAGGTTCTGGCCACGCAGCAGCATTTGCAGGCGTGTGTTGGGCAGCGCGGCGCGCAGTTGGCGCAGGCGCTCCCACGGGTCTTCTTTGAGGAAGCGCACGCAAGCATCGAAGGTGGCGCCGCCCCAGACTTCCAGCGACCAGTAGCCGACCTTGTCGAGCTTGTCGCAGATCGGCAGCATGTCTTCGGTGCGCATGCGGGTAGCCAGCAGGGACTGGTGGGCGTCGCGCAGGATGGTGTCGGTTACGAAGATCTTCTTGGACATTGGTATCTCCTCATGAGCGGCAAGCTTCAAGCTACAAGCTGCAGGTAAAAGCAGATCTGCTTCACCTTGCAGCTTTCAACTTGCAGCTCGCAGCTGCTATTCATAGGCCTGCGTGGGCGGCGATGGCGGCGGCGATGGCCAGGGCCAACTCTTCGGGTTTGCGCTTGATCGAGTAGTTGGTCAGTTCAGGGTGGCTTTCAACGAAGCTGGTATTGAACTGGCCGCTACGGAATTCCGGGTTACGCAGGATTTCCTGATAGTACGCGGCAGTGGTCTTCACGCCCTGCAGGCGCATGTCATCCAGCGCGCGCAGGCCGCGGTCCATGGCCTCTTCCCAAGTCAGGGCCCACACCACCAGTTTCAGGCACATCGAATCGTAGAACGGCGGGATGGTGTAGCCGGTGTAGATCGCCGTGTCGGTGCGCACGCCGGGGCCGCCGGGTGCGTAGTAACGGGTGATCTTGCCGAAGCTGGGCAAGAAGTTGTTTTTCGGGTCTTCGGCGTTGATGCGAAACTGCAACGCGAAACCACGATGTTGGATGTCTTCCTGCTTGACCGACAGCGGCAACCCGGAGGCGATGCGGATCTGCTCGCGAACGATGTCGATCCCGGTGATTTCCTCGGTGATGGTGTGTTCCACCTGCACCCGAGTGTTCATTTCCATGAAGTACACCTCGCCATCGGCGAGCAAAAACTCCACGGTACCGGCGTTTTCGTAACCCACGGCCTTGGCGGCGCGCACCGACAGGTCGCCGATGTAGGCGCGCTGTTCGGGGGTCAACTGCGGGCTTGGGGCGATTTCGATCAGCTTCTGGTTGCGGCGCTGGATCGAGCAATCGCGCTCGAACAGGTGCACCACGTTGCCAAAGCTGTCACCGAGGATCTGCGCCTCGATGTGCTTGGGGTTGACGATGCATTTTTCCAGGAACACTTCGGCCGAACCGAAGGCCTTGGTGGCCTCGGAAATCACCCGGGGGAAGGCCTGTTCGAGTTCTTCGCGGCTGTTGCAGCGGCGGATACCACGGCCGCCACCGCCGGAGGTGGCCTTGAGCATCACCGGGTAGCCGATACGCTCGCCTTCCACCAGTGCTTCTTCGATGTCCGCAACGTTGCCTTCGGTGCCCGGGGTTACCGGCACGCCAGCCTTGATCATGCTGCGACGCGCTTCGGTCTTGTCGCCCATGCGGCGGATCACTTCAGCCGAAGGGCCGATGAACTTGACCCCGCGCTCGGCGCAAATGTCGGCCAATTCGGCGTTCTCTGAAAGAAAGCCGTAGCCTGGGTGCAAGGCATCGCAGCCGGTCTCGACAGCCAGGTTCACCAGCTTGCGTGGGTTAAGATACCCAGCCAGCGGTTCGGCGCCGATGCTGTGGGCTTCGTCAGCCCGTTTGACATGCAGGGCATGCCGGTCGGCGTCGGAGTAGATCGCGACCGAGCGAATGCCCATCTCGGCGCAAGCGCGCACGATTCGCACTGCAATCTCACCACGGTTGGCGATCAGGATCTTTTTTATCACTTGGACTTCCTCGACCGTTGGACCTATCGAATCGGCTACGCCGTTCGTTGCGTGACCAGATGTGTCTGGCCAGCCGCGTATTCACACTATCGCTCATCATCGATAAACAAAAATCAATAATTGTTAGGTCCAGCATTAGCTAAACCTTATAGTTGATTTTTCGAATAACTGGCAGGCGGGCAAATACATGCGTAAGTCATTGATGCGTATGACATTGCGTCAATTACAGATCTTTAACGAGGTGTGTGATTTACGCTCTTACAGCCGTGCGGCAGAAGAAATGTCGCTTACGCAACCCGCCGTAAGCCTACAAATTCGTCAGCTGGAAGAGTTGGTGGGCCAACCATTATTCGAATACGTGGGCAAAAAACTCTACCTCACCGAGGCCGCCGAGGCCTTGCAACGGGCCAGCCGCGATATCTTTGGGCGCCTGGAGAGCTTCGACATGCAGTTGTCCGACATGCAAGGCTCGCTGCAAGGGCAATTGAAGCTGGCGGTGGAGTCCAGCGCCAAGTATTTCGTGCCGCACCTGTTTGCCGCTTTCAAAAAGCTCCACCCGGAGGTCAACCTGACCCTGACCGTGGTCAACCGGGCGCAAGCCATTCGCAGGCTTTCGGACAACCGTGACGACCTGATCATCATGTCCATGGTGCCTCAGGACATGGGCCTGGAGTTCATGCCCTTCCTGAACAACCCGATTGTCGCGGTGGCTCCCCCGGGTCACCCGCTGTGTGCCCTGGAGCGCTTGCGCCTGCAAGACCTGGAGCCGCACACGCTGCTGATCCGCGAGCAAGGCTCGGGAACGCGCAAGGCCTGCGAAGAGTTCTTCAAGGACAAACGCGTGCACTTCACCCAGACACTGGAGGTGGCCTCGGCCGAAGCCCAGCGTGAATGTGTGATCGCCGGCCTTGGGCTGGCCATGCTGACCCGGCATGCGCTGAACATGGAGCTGAGCATGGGCACGCTGGTGGAGCTGCCAGTGGAGGAGCTGCCGCTTTACCGCAGTTGGTGCATCGTGCAGGCCAAGGCCAAGCGGCAATCACCGGTGGCCTTGGCATTCCTGGCGTTCATTCGCACCGAACGTGCGCAGATCAGCGTGCTGGTTGAGCGCTTTTCCGGCCAGCCGCAGGCGCGGCCCAGTAGTTGATCCCCTGAATATCGGGGTAGTCGGAAATTTCCTGCAGCAGGCGGCGCTGCTCGGAGTAACTCTCGATCGCCCGGCGAAACTCCATGCGCCGCTGATCTTCCTGCTGACGTTTGCTTTGTTTGTTGCCAGGTTCTTGCGAGCCATCGAAGTAACGAGCCATTGCCTGTCTCCCAGTTCGAGTTCGGGAGTTCAGGGTGGGCTTTGGCGGTGACGGTTTTGGGTCGCGCGGATGAATATCCTGTTAAACCGTGGTGAGTTTTTCGCGGATAAATCCGCTCCTATTGCAGGAGCGGATTTATCCGCGAACCAGGCATCACCGATTTCAATCGTCCAACGCCTTGATCGACTTGGGCGACAACCGCAGGCTGCGCAAGCTGCGCTTCACGCTCTTGAGGTGGTTGACCAGGCTTGGGCCGCGGGCCATGGCAACGCCCATGGCCAGCACGTCGATCACTACCAGGTGGGCAATACGCGAGGTCAGCGGGGTATAGATCTCGGTGTCTTCGTGCACGTCGATGGCCAGGTTGACCGTGGACAGTTCGGCCAACGGCGTTTGGCTCGGGCACAAGGTGATCAGCGTGGCACCACTTTCGCGGACCAGGTTGGCGGTGATCAGCAGGTCTTTGGAGCGGCCTGACTGCGAGATACAGATCGCCACGTCACCGGTTTTCAGGGTGACTGCCGACATTGCCTGCATGTGTGGGTCGGAATACGCCGCCGCGGTCAGCAACAAGCGGAAGAATTTATGCTGGGCATCTGCCGCCACCGCGCCCGACGCACCAAAACCGTAGAACTCGACCCGCTGCGCGGCCGCCATGGCCGTCACCGCGCGTTGCAATGCATGCGGGTCCAGGTGCTCGCGCACCTCCATCAGCGTGTGCAACGTGGTGTCGAAGATCTTCAGGCTGTAGTCGGCTACCGAGTCATCCTCGTGGATCGCGAACTGGCCGAAACTGGCGCCTGCCGCCAGGCTTTGCGCCAGCTTGAGTTTCAGGTCCTGAAAACCGGAGCAACCGATCGCACGGCAGAAGCGCACGATGGTCGGTTCACTGATGCCCACGTTGTGGGCCAGGTCGGCCATGGAACTGTGCATCACAGCCGCAGGGTCGAGCAGCACATGGTCAGCGACCTTGAGCTCCGACTTGCGTAACAGATGGCGAGACTGGGCGATGTGTTGCAACAGGTTCAATGGGCAAGACTCGATTAGGGTCAGATGGACCGGGTTGTAGCTTTCTTGTAGTTATACTACATGACCTTGGGTACGCCCAGCTAAACGATGTTCGACTTCGAACTGCGGCTAACCATCGCGCCCATCACGTATTCGATCATAGACTAGCAATTGCGCCAAAGCCTCGGCTTCTACGGGCCGGCTGATCAAATAGCCCTGCACCTCGTCACACCCGTGGGCCCGCAAAAAGTCCAATTGCTCCTGAGTTTCGACACCTTCTGCAACAACCTTGAGGTGCAGGCTGTGGGCCATGTCGATGATCGCGCGGGTAATCGCGCCATCTTCACTACCTTCGGCCAACCCGCGGATAAACGCCTGGTCGATCTTCACGTAATCCACGGGAAAGCGCTTGAGATAGCTGAGCGATGAATAGCCCGTGCCAAAGTCATCGATGGCCAACTTTACGCCCAATGCCCGCAGTTGGTGGAAGGTCGCGATGATGTGTTCCACGCTGTCCAGCAACTGGCTTTCCGTCAGCTCAAGCTCCAGCAAGGCTGGCGCCAGGCCGGTTTCCTCGAGCACTTGGCGTACCAGGCTGACCAGCTTGCCCTGGCGCAACTGATGCACCGAAAGGTTGACCGACATGCGAATGGGCGCAAGGCCCATGCGCTGCCACTCGCACGCCTGGCGACAGGCTTGGCGCAGCACCATCTCGCCGATGGGCCCGATCAACCCGGTTTCTTCGGCAAGACCGATGAATTCGCCAGGCGCGATCATGCCCAATGTCGGGTGCCGCCAGCGCACCAAGGCTTCGGCACCGTTCAGGTGCCCGGAGGCCAGGCACAGCTTGGGCTGGTAGTAGACTTCCAATTGCTTTTCGTCGATGGCCTTGCGCAGTTGGTTTTCCAATTGCAGGCGCTCCAGCGTGCTGGCCTGCAGGCTTTCCGTGTAGAACTGGAAGTTATTGCCGCCCAGATGCTTGGCGTGCTGCATGGCCATGTTGGCCTGGCTGACCAGTGCGGAAATTTCCCGCGCGTTATCCGGCAGCAGACTGATGCCCACCGAGGCACTGATCACCAGCTCCTGATCGTTGATAAACTGCGGCACCCGCAGTTTTGCCAGCAACCGGCCAGCAACCCGGGCCAGGCTCGACAGGTTGGCGTAGGCGTCGAACAACACGGCGAATTCGTCACCGGAAAGCCGCGCGATGGTGTCGGCCTCGGGCAATGCATTACTGATGCGCCGCGCCATCTGTTTGAGCAACTGGTCGGCCTGTTCATGGCCCAGGCTGTCATTGAGCAGCTTGAAACGGTCCAGGTCGATGTGCAGCAAGGCCAGGCTGCGCCCCCCTTGGCGGACCCGCTGGCTGGCCTCATGCAGCCGATCACGGAACAGCGAGCGGTTGGCCAGGCCCGTCAGCTCATCGTAGTGGGTGAGGTAGCGCATGCGCTCCTCAGAAGCCCTGCGGGCTGATAGATCGGCGAAGTAGCCCACTATATGGCTAATATTTTGCCGATGATCGCGCACTACGCTTAGCTGCAGCCATTGCGGATAGAGCTCGCCACTCTTGCGCGCCTCCACCAGCTCGCCCTGCCACTGGCCGGTCTCTTGCAGCGCAGCCTGAAACGTTGGCAGGTGACGGCGCGCGTCACGGCTGCACGCCAGATCGATCAGGTTGCGGCCCAGTACCTCACCATCGGCATACCCGGTGATGCGCGTGAACGCCTGGTTCACGGCCAGCAGAGTGTAGTCCGCGTCGACAATCAAAATCCCTTCGCCCGCCGCCTCAAACACCATGCTCGACAAGCGCTGCTGCTCTTCCAACGCCTTGCGGGCGCTGATGTCGCGACGGGTACCGAGCATGCGCAGTACCCGCCCGGTGACCGAACGCTCCACGGCTCGGCCACGGTCCTCGACCCACAGCCAGCGGCCATCGCTGTGGCGAATGCGGTATTCGATGCGATAGTCCTCGCTGCGCCCCTTCATGTGCTCCACCAGCGTGCGCTTGAGCAACGGCAGGTCGTCGGGGTGCAGGCGTGGCTTGAGGTGGCGCAGCATGGCCTTGACGTAGTCGGGCTCCAACCCGAACAGCTCTTTGAGGCGGGTGTGGTGAACCTCGTCGGTGCGCAGGTTCCAGTCCCACAGCCCCAACTCACTGGCCTGCAAGGCCATGGCCAGGCGTGCCTCGCTCTTGCCCAGGGCCTGGTTGGCCGTGTCCAGCTCGGCACTGCGCTGGGCCACGCGGCTCTCCAGGCCAGCCTGGGCCTCACGCAATTGGGCCTCTACGCGCCGGCGTTGCTCAACCTCGGTGCCCAGCTCCAGATTAAGTCGCAAGCCTTGGGCCTGTGCATGCTGCAGATCCTCGATCAGTTCCTGGTTTTGAAAGCGTCGTAGCAGGCTGCGCTCAATCAACCGGTTGACCTGCCAGGCCACTACAAACAACGCGATCAGCAGTATCAACGCCAGCCAGCCCCAGCCTTGCTGCTGGTCGTTGCCCTCGTAGAACACATAAATGATCGGCGGCAGCAGGCAGGGCAAGGCGAAGGTCAGGAACGCTGGCAGGCTGACCGCATAGGCCACGCTGGCCGACAGCGTGGCGGCGCCCAGCAGGCCGAACACCCAGGCCTGTTGCACGAAATTGTCGGTAGGTACCAGCATGATCGCCGCGCAACCGATGGTTAGCCCACTGAAAGCCGAGCCAAACAGAAACATGCGCAGCCAGTTGGGGTGGGCCTGGCGGTCCGGGATGGCCGAGTCGAACGCCGCGACCTGAATCACCCGCAATGCCACTAGCGACATCAACCAGACCAGCCAGATGCTGACGATCAGGTAATGTTGCGGGCTCCACAGCAGCCAGGCGCAGACCAGGCCGTTGAGCAGCATGAACAAGGTGGGCAGCAGCGAGCCCTGGTAAAGCAGGCGCGTGCGCTCGACCACCAATTGTGCGGCGTATTTTCGACGAATGTCGCGTTGGCCCGGCTCGGGGGTACCCGGCAGGCCTGAAGCAAGTGTCATAGGCTGTATTCTTGTTTTGTGTGGCGCCTGAAACGTGGTTCGGAGCATACACAAGCGTAGGTCCCAACCAAACTTTTTCGACCGCTCGCAAGCCGGGTTTGCTCCAAACTTGTCCTGCACCCTAAAATGGGCGGATGCGCGATGACCTCTCCCTTCTGCTGAACTCTCTCAACGACGCCCAACGTCAGGCCGTAGCGGCCTCCGTCGGCCGTCAGTTGGTCCTGGCCGGTGCCGGCTCCGGTAAAACCCGAGTGCTGGTGCACCGTATCGCCTGGTTGATCCAGGTCGAGCAGGCCTCACCCCACTCGATTTTGTCGGTGACCTTCACCAACAAGGCCGCCGCCGAGATGCGCCACCGCATCGAACAGCTGATGGGGATCAACCCCGCCGGCATGTGGGTGGGCACCTTCCACGGCCTGGCGCACCGCTTGCTGCGGGCCCATTGGCAGGAAGCAGGGCTTAACCAGAACTTCCAGATCCTGGACAGCGACGACCAGCAACGCCTGGTCAAGCGCGTGATGCGCGAGCTGGGCCTGGACGAACAGAAATGGCCGGCCCGCCAGGCGCAGTGGTTCATCAACGGCCAGAAAGACGAAGGCCTGCGACCACAACACATCCAGGCCGGTGGCGACCTGTTCCTGGCCACCATGAAATCGGTGTACGAGGCCTATGAGGCCGCCTGCCAACGCGCCGGCGTCATCGATTTCTCTGAGCTGCTGCTGCGCGCCCTGGACCTGTGGCGCGACAACGCTGGCCTGTTGGCACACTACCAGCGGCGCTTCCGTCACGTGCTGGTGGACGAGTTCCAGGACACCAACGCCGTGCAGTACGCCTGGTTGCGCCTGCTGGCCAAAGGTGGCGACAGCCTGATGGTGGTGGGCGACGACGACCAGTCGATCTATGGCTGGCGCGGCGCCAAAATCGAGAACATTCACCAATACTCGGCCGACTTCCCCGACACCGAAGTCATCCGCCTGGAACAGAACTACCGCTCCACCGCCGGCATCCTCAAGGCTGCCAACGCCCTGATCGCCAACAACACCGGGCGCCTGGGCAAAGAGTTGTGGACCGACGGCGGCGACGGCGAGCCGTTGAGCCTGTACGCAGCTTTCAATGAGCACGACGAAGCCCGCTACGTGGTCGAGACCATCGAAAGCGCGATCAAGACCGGCATGGCCCGCAGTGACATCGCCATTCTGTATCGCTCCAACGCCCAGTCGCGGGTATTGGAAGAGGCCTTGCTGCGCGAACGCATCCCGTACCGCATCTATGGTGGCCAGCGCTTCTTCGAACGCGCCGAAATCAAGAACGCCATGGCCTACCTGCGCCTGCTGGAAGGCCGCGGCAATGACGCGGCCCTGGAGCGGGTGATCAACGTGCCGCCGCGCGGCATCGGCGAAAAAACCGTGGAAGCGATCCGTGACCATGCCCGCCATGCCGAAGTGTCGATGTGGGAAGCCATGCGCCAACTGGTGGCCAACAAGGGCCTGACCGGTCGCGCGGCCAATGCCCTGGGTGCCTTTATCGAGCTGATCGAGAACCTGGCGGCCAAGGTATTGGACATGCCGCTGCACCTGATGACCCAAACTGTCATCGAGCAGTCCGGGCTGATCACCTACCACCAGGAAGAAAAAGGTGAAAAGGGCCAGGCACGGGTAGAAAACCTTGAGGAACTGGTCAGCGCCGCGCGCAACTTCGAAAACAGCGAAGAAGACGAAGACCTGACCCCGTTGGCCGCTTTTCTCGGCCATGCCTCGCTGGAAGCCGGCGATACCCAGGCCGACGAACATGAGGACAGCGTGCAGTTGATGACGCTGCACAGCGCCAAGGGCCTGGAGTTCCCCCACGTGTTCCTGGTGGGTATGGAAGAAGGCCTGTTCCCGCACAAGATGAGCCTGGAAGAACCCGGCCGCCTTGAAGAGGAGCGCCGCCTGGCCTACGTGGGCATCACCCGGGCCATGCAGCAACTGGTGATGACCTATGCCGAAACCCGGCGCCTGTACGGCAGCGAGACCTATAACAAGGTTTCGCGCTTCGTGCGCGAGATTCCGGGTGGCTTGATCCAGGAAGTGCGGCTGTCCAACAGTGTCAGCCGGCCGTACGGCTCAGGTCAGAAGCAGAACTCCAGCAGCCTGTTCGGCGGCGCGAGCATCCCGCAAACCGAATTCAGCCTGGGCCAGCACGTCAGCCACGCGGTGTTCGGCGAAGGCGTGATTCTCAACTTCGAAGGTTCCGGCGCCCAGGCACGGGTGCAGGTGAACTTCAGCGAAGGCAGCAAGTGGTTGATGATGGGTTACGCCAAGCTCGAAGCGATCTGAGCTGAGTTCGCGGCGCCTGCTTCGCGGATGAACTTGCTCCTACCGGCGCGTGTATTTGTTGGCCGATGAATCCGCTCCTGTAGGAGCGGATTCATCCGCGAACCTGCCGGCACAACGCTCTGATCATCACGCGTGAGTTACTTCGCAGCAAAAGCTCGAAACACTCTGTCACTGGCCTTGTCACATACACATGTGCAACATGGCGCGCGTGCAATCCATAAATGGGAATCCCCTTATGCAACGTTTTCTAAGCATCGCCCTGGCGCTGGTCATCGGTTTGACGATGAGCCTAGACGCCCAGGCCAAGCGTTTTGGTGGCGGCAAGAGCATGGGCGCAGCGCCCACCCACCAAACCCAACAAATGGCTCCGTCGGCCGGCGCCGGCGCTGCAGCTGCAGCCCCTGGCCGCGCCGCACCGGCGGCCGGTGGTGCTTCGCGCTGGCTCGGCCCATTGGCCGGTATCGCCGCTGGCGGCCTGCTGGCCTCCATGTTCATGGGCGGTGGCTTCCAGGGCATGCAGATCTTCGACATCCTGATCATGGCGCTGATCGCCTTCATGGTGTTCCGCTTCATCGCCTCCCGTCGCCGCAAGCAACAGGAGCAAATGGCTCCAGCGGGCGCGCCGATGCAGCGTGAAGCCTTCGGCCAGCCACAGCAGCCTATCTTCGGCGGCTCGGCGGCGCCTGCTGCGCGCCCGGTCATCAACGCACCGGCCTGGTTCAACGAAGAAAGCTTCCTGAACGCCGCCCGTGGCCACTTCCAAGCGCTGCAGCAGCACTGGGACGCCAACGAGATGGACAAGATCGCCGAGTTCGTTACCCCGCAAATGCTGCAGTTCCTCAAGCAGGAACGTGCCGACCTGGGTGACAGCTTCCAGTCCACCTATATCGACAACTTGCAGGTGCAACTGGATGGCGTCGACGACCGCGCCGACAAGACCATCGCCACGCTAACCTTCAACGGCGTGTCGAAATCCTCGCGCTTCGACCAAGGCGAAGTGTTCAGCGAAAGCTGGAACATGGAACGCCCGCAAGGCGACAATCAGCCTTGGCTGGTTGCAGGTATTCGCCAGAACGGCTGATACAAAGGCATTGCACAGAAACACCCCACTGGTTGGGGTGTTTTTTTTTGTCAAAAGTATGTTGTAACTCATCGCTATACAGGCTGCGCTTGGCACAGGTCGAACGGTCGCTTGAGCCCTTCCTGAGCGTTAAAGAGCGGTGTCAGGAACTTCTTGCTGGAGCCTGGACTCGACTATGGCGGTAGAACAAGAACTGAAACCAGGCCAAACGCCTCCGGACCATGACGAAGCCGCGAACCTGAGACCGAGGCATATCAGTACCCAGGGCGAGCTGGACTCAGAAATCGCTACATCCAGTCCCTACGCTCAGCGGATTCTGGCGATTACGGTTTTCTGATGGCTTGCGTGCGCAGCTGAACAATGCCCAATACCCGCTCTAGGCCGGTGGGCTGCAACAGGGCATTTCATTTTTAGCATTGCGAAAATATCCAGCTAAGGTATAAACCGCACCGCGCAATTCGTTGAGAGGACACACGCCGTGGAAGAAGTAATCGAACAACTCCGAGAAGCCAATGAGCCAGTACCTGTGCCTCTCGAGTTGCCCGACGAAGACCAACTGGTCGAAGTCGAAGAACAACTGTTCATCAACATCCCGTTCGTCTTCAAGGAATTTTTGCTGACGGTCAGCGATGTGGTCTACGGCAGCCTGGAGCCGGTAACCATCACCGACCCGCAGTCGCACACCTACCTGCCGGAAGTCGCTGCCAACGCCTGGGACGTCGGCGTTCCGCGTGAGTTGATCCCTATCTGCCAGGACGGCGACGACTATTACTGCGTCGAAGAAGACGGCACCGTGGTGCTCTGGTCGGCCGAAGAAGAGCTCGTCACCGAAGAGAGCTGGGAGTCGGTCTGGCACTGGGCCCGGGACGTTTGGCTGGAGAGCTGAGGCCTTCCAGCCGGCCGGGCCTTGTCAGTGCCCGGCCGAATCCTGTTGGTTATTGCCCAGGGTTTCCAGCAACGCCACTTGCATGCGCGTGTGCACGCGGATAAACCAGCGCCACAGCACCGCCACTACCGCAGCAGCCACCACGGCGATCAGTAGCAACAGCTCGCTGGTCGGCAAGATGCTGGCGGACAAGGCTGCCAGCAGCAAAAAGATCACCAGCAGCGACACCAGCGGGATCACCTCGGCGATCACACGTCGTACGCGCTGGGTATGGCGCCCGGCCATTTCAGGCTTGACCCCCATCTCCGCCAACAGCATCGACAGTGCCTTGAGCTTGCGGTAAGCCGCGATCAGGAACGGCAGCGACACCAGCAACGCCGCGCCCCAGATCAACGCGTTGTGCCAACCGGGGTCGCCGATCCACACCTGCAGGTAGCCGCTGATTTGTCCGGCAAAGAAGGCGCCGCTGAAAAAGATCGCGATCACCAGTGCCAGGTTGACCCCAACCTGCAGCAGGATCTTGCGGATGATCGATGCCAGCAAGGCGCCCTGCCCTTGTGGCTGGATACTGCGCAACCATTCGCCATACAGCCCGAACACCCGCGCCAGCCGCGTAGGCATCACTTGGGCCAATTTGAGCGACAACGGGTCTGCGGCGCGTATCAAGTAAGGCGTCAGCAGGGTGGTAATCGCCGACACCGCCACGGCTACCGGGTAAAGGAAGTCGCTGGTGACCTGCAAGGTCATCCCCAGCGCCGCGATGATGAAGGAAAACTCGCCAATCTGGGACAGCCCCATCCCCACGCGCAACGAGGTGCGGCCGTCGTTGCCGGCGATAAAAGCACCCAGGCCGCAAGACAGCATCTTGCCCAGCACTACGGCAACGGTGATGACCACGATGGGCCAGGCGTAATCCAGCAAGATTTGCGGGTCGATCATCAGGCCAATGGCAACGAAGAAGATTGCGCTGAACATGTCGCGAACAGGCTCGATAAGCCGCTCGATTTTCAATAACTGGCGGGACTCGGCCATGATTGCACCGATCAGGAAAGCGCCCAGCACCATGCTGTATTCAAGCTTGACCACCAACAGGCAGAAGCCGAAACACAAGCCTAAGACCGTAACCAGTAGCATCTCGTTGCTTTCGAACTTGGCCACGTATTCCAGCAAGCGCGGCACCAGCAGAATGCCGATTACCAAGGCCACGATCATGAACAACGACAGTTTGCCCACCGTGGAAAACACCTCGCCAGAACTGACGGTGCCGCTGACCGCGATGCCGGACAGCAGGGCGATGATGCCGATGCCCAGGATGTCTTCGACAATCAGCACGCCAAAGATCAGTTGCGCGAAACGCTGATTCTTCATCTTCAGGTCGTTGAGTGCCTTGACGATGATGGTGGTGGACGAAATGGCCAGGATGGCCCCCAGGAACAATGCATCCATGGTGCTCCAGCCGAACCAGCGACCAATCTCGTAGCCGATCCAGATCATCAGCACGATCTCGAGGAAGGCGGCGATGAATGCAGTGGCCCCCACCTTGAACAACTTGCGCAGGCTGAACTCCAGGCCCAGGCAGAACATCAGGAAGATAACCCCCAGTTCAGCCAGGGTCTTGATGGTATCTTCGTCGTGAATAAGCCCAAACGGCGGGGTGTGCGGGCCGATGATGAAGCCCGCGACGATGTAGCCCAGCACCACCGGTTGTTTGAGCCGGTGAAACAGGATCGTCACCACGCCCGCGACCAGCATGATCACTGCCAGGTCCTGAATGAAACTGATGGCATGCATGGCTGAGCTCCTTTTTGCCGGGCAAACGAATCCCGCGTAGCCCGTTCGCCCTGAAGGCGATTGAGTTACGGCAGATTGCTGGTTAAATAGTCCAGGATGCCCGCGCTATCGGGCTTATGCAGATTAACACCGCGACACGTAACAAAAAGCCTGCGCAATATGCGGAAACAGAACGTCCGAAGCGCCCTCCTAATTGGCGGTTCAAGCGTGACGACAGTCGGTCGGCCAGCGTCCCGATAATGATGGGACCTGTTTAAAAGGGCAGCGCCAACATAGGCGGCACCCCCACTACCCTTGCAACCTTACCGTGAGCGCACTATGGAACCCGGAAACGCCCAGTTGTCGATGACCGTTCTGATGACCCCGGACATGGCCAATTTCTCTGGCAATGTACACGGCGGCACCTTGCTCAAATACCTCGACGAAGTGGCCTACGCCTGCGCCAGCCGCTATGCCGGCCGCTACGTGGTGACCCTGTCGGTTGACCAGGTGATTTTCCGCGAGCCGATTCATGTTGGCGAACTGGTCACCTTCCTGGCCTCGGTGAACTACACCGGCAATACCTCGATGGAAGTGGGTATCAAGGTGGTCACGGAAAACATCCGCGAGCGCTCGGTACGTCATACCAACAGCTGCTTCTTCACCATGGTGGCCGTGGACGACCAGCGCAAGCCGGCTGCAGTACCGCCCTTGCAGCCACTCACCAGCGAAGACAAGCGCCGTTTCATCCAGGCCCAGCAGCGCCGCCAGATCCGCCAGGAGCTGGAAAAGCGCTACCAGGAAATCAAGGACGACGCGCTCTAAGCCGTCAGTTTGACCGCCTCAAACCGCAGCCGTGGATGCACGATGCGATCCTGGGCCCGCACCAGCTCAAGTTCCCAGCTGGCGCAGGCCTGGGTTTCCAGCAGCACTTCATGCACCGCCGCGGCGGCGAATTCAAACGCCGCTACCAGCTCATCACCCAAGAGCACTCGGGCCAGGAACAGGCCGGACGTGAGGTCGCCCACACCCACCGGGTGGCGCGGGAAGGCCAGCAGCGGCCGACGCAAGTGCCAGCTACCGGCAGCCGTTACCAGCAGCATTTCGAAATCTTCGCCCGCTTTGCCCGGATAGGCCAGGTGCTTGACCAGCACTGCCTTGGGCCCCCTGGCCAGCAGCGACTGCGCCATCTGTACGCAGTCCTCCAGCGATTGCGCGCGGCGCCCACAGAAACTGTCCAGTTCCAGCTGGTTGGGGCACAACAGGTCGGCCATGGCCACAGCTTCGTGCAGCAAAAAATCGCTGACCTCTTGCGGCACGCTGCAACCCTTCTCCGGATGGCCCATTACCGGGTCGCACAGGTACAGTGCCTTGGGGTTGGCCGCCTTGACCTTGCGCACCACCTCCAGCACCGCCCTGCCCTGGGCCGCACTGCCCAGGTAGCCGCTGAGCACTGCATCGCAATTGCCCAGCTCGCCAATCGTCGCAATCCCTTCCACAAGCGCTGGAATTTGTTGCGGCGCCAACACTTCTCCCGCCCACTGTCCATACTGTGTGTGGTTGGAGAACTGCACCGTGTTCAGCGGCCAGACGTTGGCGCCGACGCGTTGCATGGCAAACACAGCTGCGCTGTTGCCTGCGTGGCCAAAGACCACGTGGGACTGGATGGCGAGCAGGTGTGGTGTACGTTTCATGCAAGTATCCCGGTGAATTTCCAGGCGCGCAGTATGGCGCTAAATGCCGCCTGTACGACAGGCCGGAGACACAGTTAAGCTGGGCATAATCAGTTGGAGCACTCGTCAATGTTCACCCTCGGAAATTTGTTCGTGCTGATGCTGCTGGCATCGGGCTGTGCCTGGCTGTGGCATAACCACGGGCTGCGGGAAAAAGCCCTGGAGCGGGTCAAGCAGCATTGCGCCAAGCTTGACCTGGAACTGCTGGACGGCGCCGTTGCACTCAAGCGCATCGGCTTTGTGCGCGACGCCAATGGCCGTCGGCGCTTTGCCCGTGTGTATAACTTTGAGTTCACGGTAACCGGCGAGCAGCGCCACCCCGGTACCGTGACGCAGTTTGGCGCCCACTCGATGCAGATCGAGCTGGCGCCCTACCCGTTCGAAATCAAGACCCAGCCAAGCGCCGAGGTCATCGAAATGGACCAGTGGCGGCAGGAGCACAAGCGCTGGCGGCCTTGATGGGCCTGCCGTAACAGCGGATATATTGGCGCGTTACCCGCCATTGGCTAGCAGGCACGCGCGCAATGATTTTTGCAGGCTCGCGGGGTCCTGGGGCGTTTTGAAGATCAGCTCCAGGCGCGAGTCTCGCCGCCATTCGCTGGGCTTCCACGCCCCCTGATGATTATCCACAGCATTGATCGATACCCAGCCGGACGGGCTGTGGACAACAAACTTGGCACGCTTCCAGTCCATCGTGGCCAGCCACTTCTCCAACTTATCCACAGCGAACTGCCGGCTTGGATGCCAGCGCCAGCCAATACTCCAGCCCTCTGGCTTGTCTTGCCACAAGCAAATGGGCTCAGCCGGATCGGCCCAAACCGCCTGAATACTCGAGGCTTTCGATTCTCCGGTAAAGTTGTCCACAGTCGAGCGAGGCTGGCGGTGCTGGTGCGGCAGGTCCTGAAGCGGAAACCGGCCATAATCGGTCCAGTACAGAGGCCCTGTGGGTAACTTGCTTTCTATCCACAAGCGCTGGGAAGCCTCCAGATGCTCAGCCTTGTTCAGCACGATCATGCCGGCGTCAGCCAAAGCCTCCTGTTGGCTGGCGGGCAAATCTTTTCCACAGGCCAGCGCCTGAGCATCCAGCACCATCACCGCCGGCTGCACCGCCAATACCCCGCGCCAGGGCGCATCCTGCAGTTGCTGCATCAGCGTCGCCGGGTGCCCCAGGCCCGAGGGTTCGATAAACAGCCGGTCCGGCGTGGCCTTGCGCAGCAACCGCCCCAGGCCGACCTGAAACGGCGCGCCATTCACACAACACAGGCAGCCCCCTGCCACCTCGCCCAGTGCGATACCATCGTCGTCCGTGGCCAGCAGCGCGGCATCCAGGCCAATCTGGCCGAACTCGTTGATTAGCACGGCCCAACGTTCATCGACGGGGCGCTGCGCCATCAATTGGCGGATCAGGCTAGTTTTGCCGGCACCCAATGGACCGGCGATCACATGTGTGGGAATGTTCTGCAGCATGGCCGGCCAACTTTAATGAGAGGTGAATGATGCGTGTGTGGGGTTTTGCCCTGTTGCTACTGGGCAGCAGCCAGGTATGGGCACAGGCCTGTGTTATCCACAGCCATGGCGAGCGGCTGGACGTGAAACTGTGCCAGCAAAACCGCAACATTCCCGAGAAGATGTTCCACGACGGATTCTGCGAGCCCAACCTGCCGGGCCAGAAGGTGACGGTGGACTATGTCGACCAGTGCCCTACCGGTGCCTTCGGCGTTTGCAGCGACGCTCATGTGGACAATATGCCTTATCGGCAAGATATCCACTATTACGGTGTGGCCAGCGATACCGCCTATCTGAAGCCCTTCTGCGAGCAGAAAAGCCAAGGGCAGTGGCAAGCGCCGTGATCAGGCCAGCCAGTCGAGGCTGAGGATCAAACGGCGAGCCCCCTGCGTGGCCGGCGAGCGATGGATCAGGCCGGCGCCTTCATTGCCCTGCCATTTTTCACCTTTGAGCAGCGCCACATCACCGCACATCAAGTTGCGCACCTGCTCGGGCGCGGTAGGCTCGGCCGCAGGATTGCCCAGCTGCGCGCGCCGCATCGTGCCTTCTTCCAGCCATTGGCTGCCAACGCCTGCATAGGTGGTCAGCAGGCGCACCGGCACATGGTCCACGTGAAAGCGCGGGCACATGGCCTTGTCCAAGACCCGCAAGCGCAAGCCAACCCTGCGTGCGCCCAGCAGGCAGGCGTATGCCTCGACCAGCCAGGTCACGTCAGCCAGGAAGCCCTCGTAGCCTTGCAGGTCGCGCAGGCCGCTGGCCAACCCCGTCAAGTCAACCGGCGCCTGCGGGTCGGCGAGGTCCAGGTACAGGGTATGCGCCAGCGGCTCGCCCAGTGCCAGCACCAGTGCGCCAAAGTCTTCGATGTGCGCGGGCAAGCGACGCTGCCACACCGCCAGGTTGACGCTTTCCAGCAGCACCTGGGTCATCACATCAGGGGCTTCGCCAAACACCTGCCGTGGCGCAGGGCGCGAGGTATTGAGCGCCAGCATCACGCAGCATCCTCATCGTGCCAAGGCCCGAACGGGTCCGGCAAGCGTTGCCAACCGGCCACGCCCAACGTCATCTCCTCATCGGTGAGCAAGCAGTCATCCAACTCGGCATGCAGCAGGCTGAAGTCCATGTTCTGCCCGATGAACACCAGCTCCTGCCGGCAATCACCGGTCTCGGCGGCCCAGTTGGCCAAGATCGCCGCGACACTTTCCTCATCCTGTGGCCACTGCTGTTTGGGCACAAAGCGCCACCAGCGGCCGGCAAAGCCATGGCGCATCAAACCACCGGCCTGGGACCAGCTACCAGCCTCCTGGTGCTTGCTGGCCAGCCAGAAGAAGCCTTTGGAGCGCAGCAATTTGCCATTGGCCCATGGGCCATTTAGCAGCTGGTAAAAGCGCTCCGGGTGGAACGGCCGCTGCGCCCGGTAGGCGGTGGAGGCTATCCCGTACTCGTCGCTTTCCGGCAGGTGCTCGCCACGTAACTCCTGCAACCAGCCCGGCGCCTGGGCTGCCTGTTCGAAGTCAAACAGGCCAGTATTGAGAATGCGCTTGAGCGGCACTTGGCCCATCACCATGGGGATGATCTGTGCCCGGCTGTTCAGACGTTGCAGGATGGCGATCAACTCCTGGCGTTCGGCAGAACTGATCAAGTCAATTTTGCTGAGTACAATCACGTCGGCAAACTCGACCTGCTCGATCAGCAAGTCGGTGATCGAGCGCTCATCTTCTTCACCCAGTGTTTCGCCACGGCTGGCCAGAGTTTCAGCCGCCTGGTAGTCCAGCAGGAAGTTAACCCCATCCACCACCGTCACCATGGTGTCCAGCCGGGCCTGGTCGGACAGGCTGCGGCCTTCTTCATCACGAAAGGTGAAGGTCTCGGCCACGGGCAGTGGCTCGGAGATACCCGTGGACTCGATCAGCAGGTAATCGAAACGGCCTTCCCGGGCCAACCGGCCAACTTCTTCCAACAAGTCTTCGCGCAGGGTGCAGCAAATGCAGCCATTGCTCATCTCGATCAGTTTTTCTTCGGCGCGGTTCAGGCTTACATCGCGCTGCACCTCGCTGCCGTCGATGTTGATCTCGCTCATGTCGTTGACGATCACCGCAACCTTGAGGTTCTCGCGATTTCGCAACACATGGTTCAGCAAGGTACTTTTGCCGGCGCCCAGGAAGCCGGACAGCACGGTAACGGGAAGGCGGTTGGGCATGGGGTTGTCCTCATCAGCTTCTGGTCGGCGCCAGAATTTCTGCAATGTTATATTATAACAATACAGATTAGCCAATGACCTTTTCACCTACCTGTGGTTTTTCTCAGGCCTGCGCTTCCCTCTTCTGTTCCTGAGCCCAGGCCATGTAGCTGTTGAGCGGAGGATTTTTTTCGAAAAAACGGTTCAAACCCACGAACAGACCGTCGGCCACGGCTTGTTGATGGCGGGCGGTGACCAGCCGTCGGCTGTCTTCGCTGTTGGAGATAAAGCCGGTTTCCACCAGAATCGACGGCACGTCGGGTGACTTGAGCACAGCAAAGCCGGCCTGCTCCACGCGCTTTTGATGCAGCGTGGTGATGCCAGACAGGCTGTCGAGCATGGTGCTGCCCAGTTGCAGGCTGGCAGCGATGGTGGCGTTCATCGACATGTCGAGGATCACCCCGGCCAGCATCGGGTCTTTGTCCTTGAGATTGAGCAGGCTGGCAGCACCCAGAAGGTCGACGCCGTTTTCACGCTGCGCCATCAGCCGTGCCGTCGCCGAGGTCGCACCGTTTTCCGACAAGGCAAATACCGAAGCACCCGATGCCGTGAGGCGTGGCGCCGCATCGGCATGTACCGAGATGAACATGTCGGCATTGCGCTGGTGGGCGAACTCCACGCGTTTGCGCAGCGGCACGTAGAAGTCATCATTGCGCACCAAATGCACGGTATAGCCTTTCTCGCGCTTGAGCCGGCGCGCCAGCAACTGGGCGATCGACAGCACCACGTCTTTCTCGCGCTCGCCTTTGGAGCCCACTGCACCCGGGTCTTTGCCGCCATGGCCGGGGTCGACCACCACGATAATATCGCGCTTGAGGTGGCCCGCCGCTGCGGCGCTAGGCGGTTGCGGTTGCGGTACCGGCATCTGCGCAGCGACCACCTGGGCGGCCGGGCGGGTTGCACTGCTCAGGTCCAGCACCAATCGATGGCCTTCGCTGCCCTGTGGCCCCAGCAAAAAGCTCGACAGTTGCAGCGGTTCCTTGAGGTCCAGCACCACCCGGGTATCGCCATGGCCATAGGCGCCGGAACGGATTGCCTTGATCGGCGTGCCGGCCAGGCTCAAGTGGGCGAAATTGCCGCTCAGTTGCGAGCCGGCCACGTCGATGATCAGACGGTCTGGCGCGGTCAGGGTGAAGGTCTTGTATTGCACCGGTCCGCTGAGGTCCAGCACCAGGCGGACCTTGTTATTCGCCTGCCATACCCGCGCATTGCGAATCACACTGGCCGCAGCGCCCAAAGGTAGAGTCAAGGCCGCGCTGGCCAAAATCAGGTGGAGCATTTGACGTCTGTGCATGGCAAACACCGCGAGAGGATCGACAGAAAAAGTTACATTTAACTTAAAAGTTATAATATAACATGCCGTTTTTACCTCGAAGATGAACAATGCCATGACAGACCTGAATCTTCCGGATATCGCTTCTCAAGCTCTGGCACGGGCCCGCACGCTGGATTGGGTAGGCATGGGTGGCATCGCACTGCCCTTGATGTTCCACGACCAACTGGTGAACGCCAAGGCTCGTGCCGGGGTCAGCCTGGACGATGCCAGTGCGCGGGGGATTCACATGTCCCGGCTGTACCTGGCGTTGGCGGCGCTGGAGCAGGAGGAGCTGACGCCACAGTCGATCCATGATGTGCTCCAACAATTCCTGGTCAGCCATGAAGGCTTATCCGCCACGGCTTATCTGCAATTGGACTTCGACGCGCTGATCAAGCGACCTGCGTTGATCAGCCCCCTTGCCGGATGGAAGAGTTACCCGATTCGAATCAATGCCCGCCTACGAGATGAAGTGTTCCACGTGGAACTATCGGTGCAGGTGGAGTACTCCTCTACCTGCCCGTGTTCGGCCGCATTGGCCCGGCAACTGATACAACAGCAATTTGCCAAGGACTTTGCTGATCAGCCACTGAGCCACGAGGCTCTGAACGCTTGGCTAGGCAGCGCTGAAGGGATCGTCGCAACACCTCACAGCCAACGCAGCACGGCCATCGTCGAAGTGCGCTTGGCCACCCTGGCAGCCGACCTGCCAGCCTATACACTGATTGATGAAATCGAAGCCGCGCTAGGTACCGCCGTACAAACTGCAGTAAAGCGTGCGGATGAACAGGCCTTCGCCCTGGCTAACGGCCAGAACCTGATGTTCTGTGAAGACGCAGCACGAAGGGTGGATGAAGCCTTACGACGTATGCCGAACCTGACGGCGTTCAAGGTCGGCATCACCCACGCCGAAAGCCTGCACGCCCACGACGCCGTCGCCCATACAAGTTGGAACTGGTAAGGAGAGCAAAACGATGATTCGCAAAAACCCTTCAGGCGACCTCCCCGTGATCGCCGAGTCAGCGTACGTGGACAAGACCGCGATCATTTGCGGCAAGGTGGTGATCGGCGAAAACGTCTTCGTCGGCCCTTATGCCGTGATACGCGCCGACGAAGTAGACGCCAGCGGCGGCATGGACCCGATCACCATCGGCGCCAATTCGAATATCCAAGATGGCGTGGTGATCCACTCCAAGTCGGGTGCGGCGGTGACCATCGGCGAGTTCACTTCCATCGCCCACCGCTCCATCGTCCACGGCCCATGCAAGGTCGGCGACAAAGTGTTCATCGGCTTCAATAGCGTGCTGTTTAATTGCGAGGTGGGCAACGGCAGTGTGGTGCGGCATAACTCGGTGGTAGACGGTTGCGATTTGCCGCCAGACTTTTACGTACCCTCCACCACTCGGATCGGCAAGGGCACCGACCTGTCGCAGTTCCCACCGGTAAGCGTCAGCGCCAGCGAATTCTCCGAAGACGTGGCGCGGACCAATGTGGATCTGGTCCGCGGCTACAAGGCGCTACAAAACGAGTTCTAGCCTAGCTGCGTGGGCGGACGGTGCCGCAATCCTGCCCCAGCCAGACGGCGCGGGTTTCCATGCTGCCCTTCTGCTGGGTACCGGTGGCGTTGAACGTACCGTTGACCCGCGTGGTGAACTCACGCTGGCTGAGGAAAGTCGCCTGGCCAGCGCCTTGGGCTTTGGGGCAGTTGAAGGTGAAGTCCCAGACATTGCCGTTTCGCT
Organism: Pseudomonas abieticivorans; assembly: GCF_023509015.1. Taxonomy (NCBI): domain Bacteria; kingdom Pseudomonadati; phylum Pseudomonadota; class Gammaproteobacteria; order Pseudomonadales; family Pseudomonadaceae; genus Pseudomonas; species Pseudomonas abieticivorans. The sequence continues at coordinate 2,638,179 of NZ_CP094975.1, read as the reverse complement.
TGGTGATCTTTTGGGTGCAACCGGACTGCGGGTCTTGCAGGGGGATATCGTCGGACTGCACCTGCGCCTGGGTCAGGCAGCTGCGGATGCCCTTGCCGCCCAAGGTGATCCCTTGCTTGGCCAGCGTTTGTTCCATCATCGCTCGCTGTTCAGGCGAGAGCATTTGCATTTGCCCCAGCATGACATTCAGGTCGGGCAAGGCGCTGCCGTCGACTTGCATGTTGCTGGTGGTCAATTCCCACAGACCAGGCTGGAGCATCTGTGCCTGGGCAAACGTGGCCGACAGGCTCAATGCCAACGCAGCAAGCGGAACGCGAATCTTCATGAACAACTCCTCGGGGCTCCGGGCTTCGCCGGATAATAGACTTTGACGCACAATTCGCCGTTCGGTTGCAGGCGCAATTAATTCGAGACATGAGCAGCATAACGTGGTCTGTTAGGGATCATGTATTCAGGAGCGGGGTCACGCATGGATTTCCACAGTCCGTATTTTTTTGGCTATCTATTTGGCCTGATTCACCTGCTGGGTCTGATAGCAGCGATCCATGCGGTGTTCACCGTACGTACCGCGCAAGGCGCCATCGCCTGGGCCATGTCGCTGATTTTCGTCCCCTACCTGACCCTGATCCCCTACCTGGTATTTGGCCGCAGCACCTTCGATGCCTACATCGATGCGCGGCGCCAAGCGAACCAGGAAATGCACACCGCCATCGCCGACCTTAACTGGCGCCCATGGGTGGAAGAAGCACTGGCGGCACGCAGTTCAGCTTCCTACGCCTCGTTGCGCGCCATGCCGAAACTGGGACGCATGCCGTGCCTGGCCAACAACCAGGTCAGCCTGCTGATAAATGGCAAGGCGACGTTCGATGCCATCTTCGATGCAATCGGCCAGGCAAGCCAGGTGGTGTTGATTCAGTTTTTCATTATCCATGACGATGCACTCGGCAAGCGACTGCAGGCACTGCTGTTGCAAAAAGCTGCCGAGGGCGTGGAGATCTACGTCCTCTACGACAGTGTCGGCAGCCATGCACTGCCTCATGAATACAGTGAGGTGCTGCGCCAGGCCGGGGTCAAGGTGCGCGCGTTCGCCACCCGCCGTGGCTGGCTGAACCGCTTCCAGGTCAACTTTCGAAACCACCGCAAGATCGTGGTAGTGGATGGCGTGACCGGGTTCGTCGGTGGTCATAACGTGGGTGACGAATACCTGGGGGCCAACCCAAAGTTGTCCCCGTGGCGCGATACCCACGTGAAAATCAGCGGGCCGGTGATCGCCTGTTTGCAGGAGTCCTTTGCCGAGGACTGGTTCTGGGCTTCCCGGCATCTGCCGCCACTGATACTTCCCGACACCTACGAAGACGACGGCGTGCTGTGCCAGGTGCTGGCCAGCGGCCCCGCCGACCCGCAAGAGACCTGCTCGCTGTTTTTCGTGGAAGCCATCCATGCCGCCACGGAGCGGGTATGGATAACCACGCCTTATTACATCCCGGACGAAGCAGTGTTTGCCGCGCTGCGCCTGGCAGTACTACGCGGCGTGGACGTGCGCATCCTGTTGCCATCGCGGCCCGATCACAAGATCGTATATGCCGCCTCCAGCCTGTTTGCGTTCGACGCGGTACGTGCCGGCGTGCGCATGTTCCGTTACACGCCCGGCTTTCTGCATCAGAAGGTGGTGTTGGTAGACAGCGATATCAGCGCCATTGGCAGCGCCAACATGGACAACCGTTCGTTCCGGCTCAACTTCGAGATCATGCTATTGACCGTCGACAGTCAATTCGCCAGCGAGGTAGAGAGCATGCTGGAGGCCGACTTCGCCGTGTCCAAGGAGATCACGGTAGAAGACACCCGGCAGACCCACCGGTTGCAGAAGCTGGGCATGCGCATCGCCAGGTTGATTTCCCCCATCCTGTGATGCGCAGCCCGGTTGTTTTTATCGGTAGATATCTTCACGGGTCCACGGCAGGCCGTGGCTACCGTCGGAGTAAGCCTTCACCGCGAGGATCTGATCGATATTGATCCAGCCGCGGCTGAAGGCATAGGCACAACCGGCCAGGTACAGGCGCCAGATTCGCAGTGCCTGGTCGGGTACCATCTTGCTGGCTTTCTCCAGGTTGCCTTCCAACCTCGTGCTCCAATGCTCCAGGGTCTTGGCGTAGTGCAGGCGCAGGCTCTCGACGTCGACTACCTCAAGGCCGGCTTCGCTGACGGCAGCGGTAATCATCGACAGGTGTGGCAACTCACCGTGCGGGAAAACATACCGCTCGATGAAGTCCCCTGCCCCGCGCCCAACCGGGCGGCCATCGGTATGCTTGGCGGTGATGCCATGGTTCATCACCAGGCCACCTTCACGCACCGCGCCGAACAGCTTCTCGCAGTACACCTGCAGGTTGGCATGGCCGACGTGCTCGAACATGCCGACGCTGACCACCTTGTCGAAACGACCGTCCTGGGGCAGGTCGCGATAGTCGAGCAGTTGCAGCTCGACCTGAGTCTCCAGGCCCTCTGCCTTGACCCGTTCACGGCCCAGCTTGAGTTGTTCTTTGCTCAAGGTGATACCGAACACCTTGGCGCCGAACTCACGCGCAGCAAACCGCGCCAGCCCACCCCAGCCACACCCAACATCCAGCAGGTAGTCGCCTGGCTGCAAACGCAGCTTGCGGCACAGATGGCGGAATTTGGCGTGTTGGGCTTGTTCCAGGGTTTCTGTACCGGTCTGGAAGTAGGCGCAGGAATAGGCCATGTCCTCGTCCAGCCACAGCTGGTAGAACTTGTTAGACAGGTCGTAATGATAAGAAATGGCCGCAGCGTCGGTGTCCTTGTCGTGCACCAGCCGGGTCGGCTGCGGGCCGTCGTCCTCGCCAATCAAGGCCTGGCTCAGCTCGTCACACACCCGTATGACTTCGCTGATGGAGCCTTCCATTTCCAGCTTGCCCTCGACGAAGGCGCTGCCCAGCAGGTCCAGGCTGGGTTGGGTGAACTGCGTGACCAGTTGCGGGTCCTTCACCACGATAGTGACACTGGGCTCCGGCCCAAGGTTGAATTCATGGCCATCCCAGAGTCTCAAGCGAAGCGGTAGCTGAAGATTCTGCAAGGCCGGTGGTAATTGCGCGAGCATAAACGATCCCCCCTATATCGGACTTCTCCGAAAAAAGGGTAGTACAAAAGCTGGAACTGTCCTGCTGGGTCAGACCAAGGTCTTAGACTATTCATGAACATCGTGCAGAATTTAATCTTTTACACGTTGTGTCGCGCGGCGGTCTGGCGCAACTCGCCACCGAACGATCTTCGCTCATCCCGGCGACGATCATCCGACGTCTTGCAGGTCGATCAGCCTAACGCTTGGAAACCGGCGTCCGCAGTCATCCGACGCTGAACACTGTAGGAATAGGCGCTGCGTTTTTCCAGGGCCGCATTGGCCTCCGCGAGGATGGACACCGCAACGAACGGCGGAGAGTCCCCACCGATGTCCAAGCCGATGGGGTAGTGAAGCCGTGTTTTGGCGGCGGCCCGATCAACCGGCGCCATGGCCTTGAGCAACCGTTCGGTTCGCTCGATCGGCCCCAGTTGCCCGATGTATGCCGTGTCTTCGCGCAGGCAATGGGCCAACCAGTGTTGATCCTGGGCCAGGCTGTGGGTCATGACCGCTACGGCAGCCCCTGTCACATGCTCCGTGAAATCGAAAGGCTCATTCAGCGGGGCGTGAAGCACCACATCGGCGCCAGGAAATCGCGAGGCCTTTGCGAAGTGCGAGCGACTGTCAATCACCGACACGTGCCACCCCCATATTTTGGCAATCTGCACAAGCGGCGGCACGTCGTTGCCCGCGCCGAAGATCACCAGGCGTTGAGGAGGCTGAATGAACTCCAGGAAAAACGAAGCCGTGCTCCGCCCGAGCGGAACAGAATGGAACGACGATTTGCGTGCGGTCAGCGCTTTCAGCAGATGCTGTTCGACGAGCATTTGCAGATCAGGATTCGCCAGAGCGCCAAGAACGTTGTGATCCGAATCCAGCGCCAGGCGATCGCCGACGCCCGCGTTGCCGGACACGATCGTGGCCACCGCCGCCGGGTTACGCTCGCGGACCACACGATCGAGAACATCGATCAGCAGCGCCGCGCCGGGGTCGCCAGCACGTTCCAGCAGCAGCGTGATTTGCCCGTGACAGCCCGTTCCGAAACCTTCGGAAGCAATGCCGTCGATGGTGTCGCCGTCCTCGTTGGTGTCGTACACCAACAGAGTCGCGCCGTCCGAGGTACGCCACCACGCCTTTTTGACCAGATCAGTCTCAAGGCACCCGCCACTGACCATCCCGACCGCCGTACCGACGGCTGGGATGATCATTCGCGCACCGGCTCTGCGATAGGACGAGCCGACCGTCTTCACAACGGTGGCCAGCACCATCTCGTTATCCCGGCGCTGATGCTGCCGGATGGCGTCCAGCACCGCGGTGATATCTGACATACTAACCCTCCCTGCCGCCTGTGCTCAGAGCTCTTTTTTCCGTTCCTGTACGCGTTCAGCCGTGATGGCCCCGCCACTGTCCCCAAAGCGATTGAGGATGAAGGTGCTCACTGCTGCCAACTCCTGATCGCTATAGCTTTTGGCGAAATCCGGCATGAAATGGTCGCGCGGCATGCCCGGATAGGTGTGGCCTGTCAGCAAGATGCCGAGCAGGTTGGCGGCGGTTTTGTCATTAACGGTTTTGGTGCCCGACAAGGTCGCGACGTCGCTGTTATTGCCCTCGCCCGTAACCTTGTGACAACCCGCACAGGCGTCTGCGAAGATTTTCTGACCCAGCACCATCTGTGGATCGGCCGTGCCGTACACCGGAGTGGCCGCGCTGCGCGGTACCGGTACGCCGCCCTGCTGAGGTTTCGAGTCTTTGAGGTAAACCGCAATGGCGCGCACGTCAGCAGGATCAAGCTTGCTGAGACTGTGCTCCACCACTTCAGACATCGGCCCAGCGGCGACGCCGCGACCCGGCTGATAGCCATGCGTCAGGTAATGGGTCAGCTCTTCGATGGACCAGTTCCCGACACCCGTTTGCGCATCCGAACTGATGTTGTAAGCACGCCAGCCTTCGATCTCGGCACCGCCGAGCGCTTTCGAACTGATCGTCGCCTGCATCAGGTTGCGCGGGGTATGGCACTCACCGCAGTGACCAGGGCCTTCAACCAGATACGCACCCCGGTTCCACTCGGCCGACTTTTCAGGCGTCACGGCAAAACGGGCGTTGTCGAAGAACATCCAGTTCCAGATGGCCATGCCCCAACGCTGGTTGAACGGGAACGCCAGCGTGTCAGGCCGTGACTTCTCGTGAACCGGCGGCAGGCTGAACAGGTACTGCTTGATTGCCAGAATGTCTTCGCGCGGCATTAACGTGTACGAGGTGTAAGGGAAGGCCGGGTAGTAATGCTTGCCGTCCTTGCCCACGCCCTGTTGCACAGCGCTGACGAAATCATCATCGGACCAGGTACCGATACCGGTTTCCTTGTCCGAAGTGATGTTGGGGGTAAACAGCGAGCCGAACGGCAGCTTGAACTCACGTCCACCCGCGAACTTCTTCCCGTCCTGAACGGTGTGACAGGCAACGCAGTCAGCGGCGTTGGCGATATATTCGCCAAATTTGATGACGTCCTCGTCCGTCGCACTTGCCGACAAAGCCCACCCGAGCAGGGACAACGCAATCACATAAGATGTAATGTTTTTCATAGAAACACCTAGACGATGTAGTAGCCGGAACGTTTCAACGGCAGCTGCCGAATCCTTTTGCCAGAAGCGGCATGCAACGCGTTGACCAACGCAGGCGCAATCAACGCCGTGCCCGCCTCCCCTACACCGCCAGGCGATGCCTCGCTGGCGATAATATGCACTTCGACCGGCGGGGCGTCGCTCATCCTGATCTGCCGGTAGTTGTGGAAGTTGTTCTGCTGGACCCTACCGTCAGCCACGGTGATCTCATTGAACAAGGAGGCCGAAAGGCCAAACAGTGTTCCCCCTTCAATCTGCGCCATGATCGAGGTCGGGTTCGTCACCACACCGCAGTCAACAGCGCTGACCAGACGGGTGATCCGAATGCCGAACTCCCCAACCATCTCCAGCTCTACCATCGTGGCGACATAGCTGCCGAACACCGCGCTGACGGAAACGCCGCGACCCGCACCCTTTTTCAACGGGCGGCTCCAGTCACCCTTTTCCGCGACGAGGCTAAGGGCCGCACGGGCACGTGGATCTTCGCAAACCTGCAAACGGTACTGGACCGGATCGACACCCGCATTGCGAGCCAGCTCATCGATGAAGCTCTCCAGCGCGTAAGTGCCCCGCAACGGACCCACGCCCCGCCACCAGGATACTGGCAAGACTTTCGCCTCTTCCCGGATGTAACGCAGGGTGTGATTGGTCAGCGCATAGATAGGGTCTTTCGAGACCTCGACGACGTCCCGGTCGATGCCAGTCGGTGGCAGCTTCCCGGCATAGCGCGCAACGACGGATGAACCGGCAATGCGGTGCTCCCAGCCGTTCGGAATCTTGTGTTCGTCCAGCGCGGCAACCAGATGATCCAAGTAGTGAGGGCGGTACATGTCATGAGTCATGTCCTCTTCACGGGACCACGTCATCTTGATCGGGTATGAGACCTGCTTAGCGATCTGCACCGCTTGAGTGATGAAGTCAAAGTCCAGACGTCGTCCGAACGACCCGCCGATCAGTTGGTTATGCACCACGATTTTCTCGGGCGGCAAACCGGTGACCTTCGAGGCCGTCGCTTGCGCCGCCCCCGGCACCTGGGTGCCCACCCAGAGGTCGCAACCGTCAGGGCGGACGTGAACGACACAGGTCATGGGTTCCAGTGGCGAGTGCGACCAGAAAGGTTGTTCGTACGTCGCCTCGAATCGGGAAGAAGCTCCGTCGAGGGCTTTGCGAATATTGCCTTTTTCGACGGCAACCACACCGTCGGTAGTGATCGCTTTCGCCAGGCCGGCTTCGATGATTTCGGAGTTCATCGCCGCGAACTCACCCAAATCCCATTCGATCTCAAGCGCCTTGAGGCCTTCGAAACAGGCCCAGGTGTGAACGCCGATCACGGCCACTGCGTTGTCGAGCTTGACGACCTCGACTACCCCCGGCACCCGCCGGGCAGCCGAATCGTCAACGCTTTTCAGCTTGCCGCCGTATACCGGGCACGCTGAGGTCGAGGCGTAGCGCATCTCAGGGACCCTTAGGTCGATGGTGAATTTGGTATGGCCATTGACCTTGTGCGGCGTGTCGAGGCGCTGCGCAGGCGAGCCCAGCAGCGTGAAGTCCTTGGGCGACTTGAGCGGCACATTGGTTAGCGCAGGGAGCAGCGATGCCTCGCGCACCAGCTCACCGTAGCCAAACTTGCGGCCATCGGGTGCAATCACGAATCCGGCTTTCGCGACGCATTGGCTCGGGGCGATGTTCCAGCGTATCGCGGCGGCCTGGGTCAGGAGGATTCGCGCGGTGGCACCTGCAGTGCGCAGCGGATTCCAGACATAACGCGTGGATGTCGATCCACCGGTCGCCTGCCTATGAAGAATGGTGTCGGCATACAGCGCCTCGTTGGGCGGTGCCTCCTGAATCGTAACGTGGCTCAGCGGCACTTCAAGCTCTTCGGCGACCATCATGGCGATGCCGGTCTGAATGCCCTGCCCCATCTCGATTTTTGGCGAGATGACCGTCACATTACCTTGAATGTCTACACGGACGAATGCGCCGAAACCGTCGGAGTTATCGCCCAATCGCGCATTGGCCACCGTTTCGGCGGCAGCGCTGCGCGCCATGGCGACCGGCAGCCAGGCACTGACGGTCAATCCGGCAAACGTTGCCGCCGACCCTTGTAGGAAATGACGGCGCGAGACAGCACCCACGGATGCTTTTGACTTGGCCATGGGGCGCCTCAGCTAAGTGTGATTGTTTTAATAGTGTTGCGAATGCGCGAGTACGTCGCGCAACGGCACAAGTTGCCCGACATGGCGGTCACAATATCGGACTCACTGGCGTGCGGGTTTTTATGAAGCAGTGCAACAGTGCTCATGATCTGCCCTGACTGGCAATATCCACACTGAACAACTTCGGCCGCGAGCCAGGCCTCTTGCACTTGTTTGCCCACGGCATCGTTTTCAATCGCTTCAATGGTAGTGACTGACTTACCGGCAACTTTCGACACGGGCAATACACAAGAACGAACAGGTTGTCCGTCAACGTGCACCGTACACGCGCCGCATTGTGCAATTCCGCACCCGTATTTAGTTCCGGTTAAACCGATGACATCCCGAAGCACCCACAACAAAGGCATCTCTTCGGGCACTTCAATCGATCGTTCAATACCGTTAACTAAAAGCGTTTTCATAGCCGACTCTCTATAAGCGCCAACAACCCTTGAATGGGCACCGCGCAAGACATTGAATATCGATTTAAAAGGAACTAATGATCCCGAATGACGAATGACGAATGATCATCCGGTGGAAGCCTCTGGTACATGGCTCGCCTGCATACAAGCGCTTCAACTGATTGGCAGCCATCGTCACATTGGTACAAAGACGGGCTAGTGATATCTAACAGGCAAATAAAGCCGTGGCATGTGCGACGGCTTTGGGTGATGCGGGAATCAAAGTTAAACGGCAGGGTCAGGCCATTGCCGGCCAGTCCGAGTAACCGGTGGAGTCGCCGCCGTACCAATAGACTTTTGGCGCTTCCGCCAGCGGCGCTCCGCTGCCCAGGCGATGGATCAGGTCCGGGTTGGCAATGAAAGGACGACCAATACTAAACAAATCAGCGTCCCCCGCCGCCAGCGTCTTCTCGGCCAGATCCAAGGTGTATTGATTGTTGGCGATATAGGCACCGCTGAAACGCTGCCGCAGTTCGGCAAAGTTGACGCCATTGACCTCTTCGCGGCTAAGCTGAGTGACGCCCTCGATTTCATGGATGTACAGCAGACCAAGGTCTGACAGCGCGGCAACATAGGCGCCGAAGGTGGCCATGGTGTTGCTGTCCAGCGGCGTTTCGCCGGGCGTGGTGGTCACCGGAGAGATGCGGATGCCGACTCGTTCGGCGCCCCACACATCGATCACTGCCTTGACCACCTCCAGAGGAAAGCGCAGGCGGTTTTCCAGCGAGCCGCCGTAACGATCCGTTCGAGCGTTGGTGCTGTCGCGAACGAACTGCTCAAGCAGATAGTTGTTCGCCGAATGCACCTCCACACCGTCAAAACCGGCCATTTTGGCGTTTTCAGCGGCCTGACGATAATCCTCGACGATCAGAGGAATTTCATCGGTTTCCAGTGCCCGGGGCGTGACGAAATCCTTCATCCCGTCATGCACCCGAATCTGCCCGTGAGGCTTGATCGCAGAGGGCGCTACGGGAAGGCCGCCGTCTTGCATGTCAGGGTGCGACATGCGTCCGGTGTGCCAGAGTTGCAGGAAAATTTTGCCGTCCTGACGATGCACCGCCTCGGTCACACGCTTCCAAGCAACGATTTGCGCCTCGGTCCAGATCCCTGGTGTTCGCGAGTAGCCACGAGCCTGGGCTGAAATATTGGTCGCTTCCGTCACAATCAGCCCGGTACTTGCCCGCTGGGCGTAATACTCAGCAACGTAGCCGGGTTGAACACCGGCGTCGTCAGCGCGGCTGCGGGTCATCGGCGCCATTACAATTCGGTTCTTCAGTTGCAGTCCGCCCAATTTGACGGGCTGCAGGACAGGGCTTGCGAAACGATCACTCATGATTTTTTCTCTCTACAATTCAGGCACGTTATGGAGGTGTTCAGTCAACGGTCTTGGCCCATACGGCCTGCGCATTGGTGAATTCCCGCAAGCCGAAATGCGAGAGCTCGCGACCGTAACCGCTCTTCTTCACCCCACCCACCGGAATGCGCGCATTGGTTGCAGGGAAGCCATTGATGAAGACCCCACCCGTCTCCAGGCGACGCGCGATGCGTTGTGCGCGATCCATGTCCTGGGTCCACAGGCTGCCACCCAAACCGTAATCACTGGTGTTAGTCAGAACGACGGCGTGCTCGGCATTGTTGGCAACGGTAATCACTGCGACGGGGCCGAACGTTTCTTCATCGAACGCGGCCATGCCAGGCTGAACATCGGCCAACACCGTTGGCGCGTAGAAGTTGCCCGGACCGTCAATCTTCTTGCCACCGAGCAGCAAGGTCGCGCCGGCGGCAAGGGTGCGCTGTACCTGACCATCAAGCTCGTCGCGCAGATCGCCGCGAGCCATTGGGCCGACATTGTTGACGCTGTCCAGCGGGTTACCGACTTTCAGTTGCTTCACCGCCGCGACAAACTTGCGGGTGAACTCCTCCGCAATCGGCTGCTCAACAATGAAGCGCTTTGCCGCCAGACAGACCTGACCGGCATTTTGGAAGCGCGCTTCAACCGCAGCTTTCACCGCCAGGTCGATATTGGCGTCCGCCAGCACGATAAAGGCATCGGAGCCGCCCAGTTCCAGAAGACTCTTTTTAAGCGCCCTTCCCGCCGTGGCCGCGACAGCCGAACCGGCGCGCATGCTGCCCGTCAGCGTCACAGCGGCAATGCGTGGGTCTTCGATGGTGCGAGCAACGGTGTCGTTGTCAGCGATCAGATTGACGAACAGACCTTTGGGAAAGCCCGCTGCCTCGTAGGCGTCCTGCAGGGCGTAGGCCGAGCCCATGACATTCGGCGCATGCTTGAGCATGAAACCGTTACCCGACAGCATGATCGGGCCCGATGCGCGAATCACCTGCCACAGCGGGAAATTCCAGGGCATCACCGCCAGAACGGTCCCGATCGGCAAGAAGGAAACGTGAACCTCGTCATCACCGTCTACGTTGACTGGCTCATCGGCCAGGATGGTCGGGCCGTTGTCGGCAATCCAGTCGATGGTCGCCGCACACTTTTCCACTTCAGCCCGCGCCGAAACCAGCGTCTTGCCCATTTCAGCAGTAATCAGCGCAGCGATGATTTCCGAACGCTCGCGCAGAATGGCGGACAGACGACGATAGGCTGTGACACGTTCGCGCATCGGAGTGGCGCGCCACAAACGGAAGGCAGCGGTGTTTACATCCAGCAGTTGCTCGACTTCGCTCTGCGTCTGAAACGGGTAAGTCGCGATCAGTTCACCGGTCGCCGGGTTACGCGATGTGGCGAAGGCAGGAGGGGTCGAAGTTGCATTCAGGTTAGTCATCGGTATCACCTCGGAGGCGGTGGTGCAGGGCTGTCTGCGCTGCGATGACCGTCACTCTAGGTAAGCCCGACAGGGTCAGGAAGGCGTGTTGTTATCCTATGACTCGGAGTCATAGGCAGTGTGTCGAGGGATGTAAGTGACCAGCGAAAGATCCGGCCGCCCCTCTGGCGTCAGTGCCACGTAGGTGAAATCGATGTAGCCACTGACCGGATGCAGCAGACGCTTTCTTCCTTCGTCGAAGCCTTTGACTTCCGTGTCCTGCCACCATTCGCGGAACTCCGGACTTAACGCTGACAGCTCCTCGATCATGCTGTCGAATGGGGCCTTGTCCTGAGCCCACGCGCGGGAAGCGCGAAAGGCGCTGATCATTCCCCGCGCCATCTGCTCCCAATCTAGGATCACGGTCCGATAGGGGGTGTACAGGAACAGCAGGCGCAGCGTATTGCGCTCATGAGGCTGCAGCGAACCGTAATCGACGAACAGATCGGCGATAGCATCGTTCCACGCCAGGATGTCGAGTCGAGCGTTACGCACGTAGGCCGGAATGGGATTGATCGCCCGCACTAGCATTTCCAGCCCTGCGCTGACCCCGCCGCCGGTCTCGGCCTGAGGTGCATCGAGTGAGGACAACGCAAACAGATGCGCGGACTCTACGCGATCAAGCTTGAGAACTTTCGAAATGCGCCGCAGCGCGTCGGGAGACGGCTGGATATCACGGCCCTGCTCCAGCCAGGTGTACCAACTGACGCTGACCCCTGCCAGCACCGCCACTTCCTCGCGACGCAATCCCGGCGTACGCCTGGGTCCTTCGGGAAGGCCAAAATCTTTAGGCTCAAGGCGAGCACGTCGGCTGGAGAGGAACTTACCGAACTCGCGTCGTTGTTCTACTGAAGGTCTGCTAGCCATAGCGCTCTCGGGGCCTAATACGATTGGATCATTCTAGCCTTCTCCGCTATATCGTAGGTCTCGAAACGCCGATCCGATGTAACTGCAAGATACAGCCTGTCTCGCAGATGGTGCACCACTACATTTTGAGAACAGGCGGTGGATTGCTCAATGGCGAAACCCAAAAGGCGATTATGGGCGCAACTCCTTAGATTCGTGCCGGCAATGGCATCCGGCATCAGCACCACATCCAGATTCACCGGCATAGTGTTGGGTTTCGCCGGGCCGGGTGCGGTACTTGTTGGCGCTGATGAGATTTTGAACCAGGCTACCGGAATTCATTGATCCACCCGAGTACTCAAAAAACAATGGCCTTGCGGGTGATTTCGGTGGCAGCGTTTGGGTCAGCCAAAATCAGCTCCCTGGGTCAAAATCGCAACAGCGTCAACAATCAGGTCACTTACTCAACCGTCACCGACTTCGCCAGGTTACGCGGCTGATCCACATCCGTACCCTTGAGCACTGCCACATAGTAAGAGAGCAACTGCAGCGGAATGGTGTAGAGGATCGGCGCCAGCGCATCGAGGATGTGCGGCATGGCGATCACGTGGGTACCGGGGCCATCCTTGAATTCCGCCTGGGCATCGGCGAACACGATCAGTTCGCCACCGCGTGCGCGGACTTCCTGCAGGTTGGATTTCAGTTTCTCCAGCAGCTCGTTGTTCGGCGCCACGGTAACCACCGGCATGTCTTTATCCACAAGCGCCAGAGGGCCGTGCTTGAGTTCACCGGCCGGGTAGGCTTCAGCGTGGATGTAGGAGATCTCCTTGAGCTTCAAGGCGCCCTCCATTGCGACTGGGAACTGCGCGCCGCGGCCCAGGAATAGCGTGTGGTGCTTCTCGGCGAACAATTCGGCGACGCCCTCCACAGTGCCGTCCATGGCCAGGGCTTCACCCAGGCGGGTCGGCAGGCGGCGCAGCTCTTCAACCAATTCAGCTTCGACACCGGCTTCCAATGTGCCGCGAACCTGGCCCAAGGACAGGGTCAGCAACATCAGCGCGACCAGTTGCGTGGTGAAGGCTTTGGTCGAGGCCACGCCGATTTCCGGGCCGGCCTGGGTCAGCAGGGTCAGGTCCGATTCGCGCACCAGCGAGCTGATGCCCACGTTGCAAATGGCCAGGCTACCCAAGAAACCGAGTTCCTTGGCGTTGCGCAATGCGGCCAGGGTGTCGGCGGTTTCGCCAGACTGCGAGATCGAGACAAACAAAGTGTCTGGCTGTACCACTACCTTGCGATAGCGGAACTCGCTGGCCACTTCAACCTGGCAAGGGATGCCGGCCAAACCTTCCAGCCAGTAACGCGCAACCATACCGGCGTGGTAGCTGGTACCACAGGCTACGATCTGCACGTTGCGTACCTTGGCAAACAATGCGGCGGCTTGCGGCCCGAATGCCTGTACCAGCACTTTCTGCTCACCCAAACGACCTTCCAGGGTGCGCTGTACCACTTTCGGTTGCTCGTGAATCTCTTTGAGCATGAAGTGACGGTACTCGCCCTTCTCGGCCGCTTCTGCACCCTCGTGGTACTGCACGGTTTCACGCTGCACGGCAACGCCGGCGTTGTTCCAGATATGCACGCTGTCGCGGGTGATCTCAGCGATGTCACCCTCTTCCAGGTAAATGAAGCGGTCAGTCACCTGGCGCAGGGCCATTTGGTCCGACGCCAGGAAGTTTTCGCCCAGGCCCAAGCCAATCACCAACGGGCTGCCACTGCGCGCGGCGATCAAGCGATCAGGCTGATGGGTGCTAATCGCCGCCAGGCCATAGGCACCGTGCAATTGCTTGACGGTGGCCTTCACGGCATCGGCCAGGTCCGGCACCGTTTTAAGGGTGTGGTGGATCAGGTGCACGACCACTTCAGTGTCGGTGTCCGAGGTGAACACATAACCCAGGGCCTTGAGCTGTTCGCGCAGCACTTCGTGGTTTTCGATGATGCCGTTGTGCACCACCGCCACTTCGCTGCCCGAGAAATGCGGGTGGGCGTTGCGTTCGTTCGGCGCACCGTGGGTGGCCCAGCGGGTGTGGGCGATGCCCAGTTGGCCGGTCAACGGGTGAGCAGCCAGGGCTGCCTCCAGCTCGCTGACCTTGCCGGTACGGCGGCAGCGCTCCAGGTTGCCCGCGTGGCTGACCAACGCCACGCCGGCGCTGTCGTAGCCACGGTACTCGAGGCGTTTCAGGCCTTCGAGGAGGATGGCCGTGATATTGCGTTCAGCGATAGCGCCGACGATTCCACACATGTTTGTTCTCCTAGCTGACAGCGGCGCAGATCAGATTGATGCCGCGGGCCTGAATTTGTTCGCGTGCCTCCAGGGGCAGGCGATCATCGGTAATAAGGGTATGGACGCTGCTCCAGGGCAGTTCCAGATTGGGAATTTTGCGCCCGACCTTGTCGGACTCGACCATCACGATCACTTCGCGGGCGACTTCAGCCATCACTCGGCTCAAGCCAAGCAGTTCGTTGAAGGTGGTGGTACCACGCACCAGATCGATGCCGTCGGCGCCGATAAACAACTGGTCGAAGTCGTAGGAGCGCAGCACTTGTTCGGCGACCTGGCCCTGAAAGGACTCGGAGCGCGGGTCCCACGTACCACCGGTCATCAACAGTACGGGTTCGTGCTCAAGCTCGGACAGCGCATTGGCCACATTCAAGGAATTGGTCATGACCACCAGGCCAGGTTGCAGGCCTAACTGCGGGATCATGGCGGCGGTGGTGCTGCCACTGTCGATGATGATCCGTGCGTGCTCCTTGATCTTATCCACAGCCGCACGGGCAATTGCCAGCTTGTGGATAGAAACGGGTTGGCTGTCATCGCCGATCAGTTCCTGAGGCATGGTGACCGCGCCCCCATAGCGGCGCAGCAACAAACCATTGGCCTCCAACGCCGCCAAGTCTTTGCGCACGGTGACTTCGGAGGTTTCAAAGCGCTTGGCCAGTTCATCGACACTCACTTCACCCTGCTCGCTGAGCAAGGCGAGGATGTTATGGCGACGCTGTGGAGTGTTGCGTTTCGACATGGGGATTTAAGTTTCGGTTCGAAAGATAACGAACGCAATCAAAACCTAAATCGGAAGATACGTCAAGTGAACAGTCACCCAGGAAGATGGAGATTCAGTTATCCACAGCTACGGTTCAGGAAGCTGAAACCCCATTTATACGGGCGATGTGAACCCTGTAGGGGCGGATTCATTCGCGAAAAGCGCCCCACGCAGCAACAGGTGCAACTGGGCGGCCTTTTCGCGGATAAATCCGCTCCTACAGGGTATTTATGTGGTCGTGGCTGTGGATAACTATTTCTTGATCTTTTCGGGGCGTTTCCAGCCTTCGATATTGCGCTGGCGCCCACGGGCTACGCCCAATTGCCCGGCCGGGATCTGCTGGGTAATGGTGGAACCGGCTGCCGTGGTCGCACCATCAAGGATATCCACAGGCGCCACCAACGAATTGTTGGAACCAATGAACACGTCCTCGCCCAGCACCGTCTTGTGCTTGTTGGCACCATCGTAGTTGCAGGTGATGGTACCGGCACCAATGTTGGTACGCGCACCGATCACCGCATCGCCCAGGTAGGTCAGGTGGCCGGCCTTGGCGCCCTCGCCCATGTGGGCATTCTTGAGCTCGACGAAGTTACCCACATGGGCGCGAGCTTCCAGCACGGTACCGGGGCGCAAACGCGCGAAGGGGCCAGCGTCGCTGCCCTCACCCATCACCGCGCCATCGAGGTGGCTGTTGGCTTTGACCACCACGCCTTTGCGCAGGGTACTGTCCTTGATGTAGCAGTTAGGGCCGATGACCACGTCGTCCTCGATCACTACGCGGCCTTCAAGGATCACGTTGACGTCGATCAACACGTCACGACCCACGCTGACTTCACCGCGCACATCGAAGCGCGCAGGGTCACGCAGGGTTACGCCCTGGGCCATCAGGCGGCGGCCTTCGCGCAATTGATAGTGGCGCTCCAACTCGGACAGTTGCTTGCGATCGTTGGCGCCCTGCACTTCCATTGGGTCCAGCGGCTGTTCGGTGGCCACCACCAGGCCGTCGTTCACCGCCATGGCGATCACGTCGGTGAGGTAATACTCACCCTGGGCATTGTTGTTCGACAGCCGGCCCAGCCACTCCGCCAGGCGCTTGCCGGGCACCGCCAGGATGCCGGTATTGCCTTCGGTGATGGCTTTCTGCGCGTCGCTGGCATCCTTGTGCTCGACGATGGCGCTGACGTTGCCGGCGCCATCGCGCACGATCCGGCCATAACCCGTTGGGTCGGCCAGGGTTACGGTCAACAGGCCCAGCTGGCTGTGGGTAACTTGCTTGAGCAAGCGCTCCAGGGTCTGCACTTCAATCAGCGGCACATCACCGTAGAGGATCAGCACGGTGTCGGCGGTTAGCTCGGGCAGGGCCTGGGCCACGGCGTGGCCGGTGCCCAATTGTTTGTCTTGCAGCACGAAGTTCAGGTCGTCCGCCTGCAGGCGTTCGCGTACCAGGTCGGCACCGTGGCCGATAACCACGTGAATGCTTTGTGGTTCAAGCTGGCGGGCGCTGTGGATAACATGCCCCAGCAT
Organism: Pseudomonas abieticivorans; assembly: GCF_023509015.1. Classification (NCBI taxonomy): domain Bacteria; kingdom Pseudomonadati; phylum Pseudomonadota; class Gammaproteobacteria; order Pseudomonadales; family Pseudomonadaceae; genus Pseudomonas; species Pseudomonas abieticivorans. Next base: position 2,621,488 of record NZ_CP094975.1, on the reverse strand, counting down.
GGAATTGCCAGCCACCGGGTGCAGCACCTTGGGCAGGGCCGAACGCATGCGGGTGCCTTGGCCAGCGGCGAGAATAACGATATCGAGGGACATTGAAAGGCTACCAATCCGGGCGGTCAGCGCTGTGACCAGAAATGAAAACGCAGAAAAAGAAAAAGGGTAGCCGAGGCTACCCTTTTACTCAATCACACTTGAAGCCGTTGGCTTAGCCGCCGAACTTCTTGCGGATTTGCTGGACGGTGCGCAGCTGGGCTGCAGCCTCGGCCAGACGTGCAGCAGCAGCGCTGTAGTCGAAGTCGGCACCTTTCTCGTGCAGAGCCTTCTCGGCAGCCTTGACGGCTTCCGAAGCGGCGGCTTCGTCCAGGTCGGCAGCACGTTGCACGGTGTCGGCCAAGACCTTCACCATGTTCGGCTGAACCTCGAGGTAACCACCGGAGATGTAGAACACCTCGGCTTCGCCACCCTGCTTGATCAAACGGATCGGACCTGGCTTCAGGCTAGTGATCAACGGTGCGTGGCCCAGGGCAATACCCAGGTCGCCGAGCTCACCGTGTGCAATCACCATCTCTACCAAGCCGGAGAAAATTTCCCCTTCCGCGCTGACGATATCGCAATGGACTGTCATAGCCATCTGATTGCCTCAACCTGATTAGCGCCCGTTGCCGGGCGCCGGGAATTACAGTTTCTTGGCTTTCTCGATCGCTTCTTCGATGCCGCCGACCATGTAGAACGCTTGTTCTGGCAGGTGGTCGTAGTCACCGTTGAGGATGCCTTTGAAGCCAGCAATGGTGTCTTTCAGGGAAACGTATTTGCCCGATGCACCGGTGAAGACTTCAGCCACGAAGAACGGCTGCGACAGGAAGCGCTGAATCTTACGAGCGCGGGATACCAACTGCTTGTCGGTTTCCGACAGCTCGTCCATACCCAGGATCGCGATGATGTCCTTCAGCTCTTTGTAGCGCTGCAGCACGTACTGAACGCCGCGAGCGGTGTCGTAGTGCTCTTGGCCGATCACGTTCGGGTCCAGCTGGCGCGAAGTCGAGTCCAGTGGATCGACCGCTGGGTAGATACCCAGGGAGGCGATGTCACGGGACAGTACGACGGTTGCGTCCAAGTGGGCGAAAGTGGTCGCTGGCGACGGGTCAGTCAGGTCGTCCGCAGGTACGTATACAGCTTGTACCGAGGTGATCGAGCCGTTCTTGGTCGAAGTGATACGCTCTTGCAGAGTACCCATCTCTTCGGCCAGGGTCGGCTGGTAACCTACTGCCGAAGGCATACGGCCCAGCAGTGCGGATACTTCGGTACCGGCCAGGGTGTAACGATAGATGTTGTCGACGAACAGCAGAACGTCGTTACCTTCGTCACGGAACTTCTCAGCCATGGTCAGGCCGGTCAGTGCAACGCGCAGACGGTTACCCGGCGGCTCGTTCATTTGACCGTAAACCAGCGCTACCTTGTCCAGTACGTTGGAGTCCTTCATCTCGTGATAGAAGTCGTTACCTTCACGAGTACGCTCACCAACACCGGCGAACACGGAATAACCGCTGTGTTCCATCGCGATGTTACGGATCAGTTCCATCATGTTTACGGTTTTGCCTACACCGGCACCACCGAACAGACCGACTTTACCGCCTTTGGCGAACGGGCAAACCAGGTCGATAACCTTGATGCCGGTTTCCAGCAGGTCGTTGCCGCCCGCTTGCTCAGCGAAGGACGGAGCGGCACGGTGAATGCCCCAGCGCTCTTCGGTGTCGATCGGGCCAGCTTCGTCGATCGGGTTACCGAGGACGTCCATGATCCGGCCCAGGGTCGCTTTACCGACCGGTACGGAAATGGCTGCGCCAGAGTCGGTGACTTCCAGACCGCGCTTCAAGCCCTCGGTGGAACCCATCGCAATGGTACGGACCACGCCGTCGCCCAGCTGCTGCTGAACTTCGAGGGTGGTGCCAGCCGCGCTTTGTACTTGCAGCGCGTTGTAGATGCTCGGTACGTGTTCGCGTGGGAATTCCACGTCGATCACGGCGCCGATGATTTGAACGATACGTCCGCTACTCATAGCTGGATCCTCTGAATATTTGAACCGTTAAACCGCGGCAGCGCCGCCGACGATTTCCGAGATCTCTTGGGTGATCGCAGCCTGACGCGCCTTGTTGTAGATCAGTTGCAAATCGCTGATCAAATCACCGGCGTTATCGGTAGCGTTCTTCATTGCGATCATCCGCGCGGCTTGTTCAGCTGCGTTGTTCTCGACCACCGCCTGGTAGACCTGCGACTCCACGTAGCGAACCATCAAGCCGTCCAGCAGCTCCTTGGCGTCGGGTTCGTAGAGATAGTCCCAGTGGTGCTTGAGTTCCTGATCCGGGGTTGCGACCAACGGAATCAACTGCTCGACCGTTGGCTGTTGCGTCATGGTGTTCACGAACTTGTTGGATACCACGGACAGGCGGTCAATACGGCCATCCAGGTAGGCATCCAGCATCACCTTGACGCTGCCGATCAGATCATTGATCGACGGCTCTTCGCCCAGGTGGCTGATCGCAGCGACGACATTGCCGCCAAAGCTGCGGAAAAACGTCGCACCTTTGCTGCCGACCACGCACAGATCGATTTCGACGCCGCGCTCGCGGTTTACCGCCATGTCCTTGACCAGGGCCTTGAACAGGTTGGTATTCAAGCCGCCGCACAGACCACGGTCACTGCTCACCACGACATAACCGACGCGCTTAACTTCGCGGTCGATCATGAACGGGTGGCGGTATTCCGGGTTGGCGTTGGCCAAATGACCGATCACCTGGCGGATACGCTCCGCGTAGGGACGGCTAGCAGCCATGCGCATTTGAGCCTTGCGCATTTTGCTGACCGCCACTTTTTCCATGGCGCTGGTAATTTTTTGCGTGCTTTTGATGCTCGCAATCTTACTGCGAATCTCTTTTGCGCCTGCCATGTAACACCTATCAGGTTAGCAAGCGGGAGCCTCGCGGCCCCCGCTGCGGCTTACCAGGTTTGGGTGGCCTTGAACTTCTCGATACCGGCTTTGATGCCAGCGTCGATTTCGTCATTGAAGTCACCCTTCACGTTGATCTTCGCCATCAAATCGGCGTGATCGCGGTTGAAGTAAGCAATCAGGGCCTGCTCGAAGCTACCGATTTTCGGGATCTCGACGTCAGTCAAGAAACCACGTTCGGCGGCATACAGCGACAGGGCCATGTCAGCGATGGACATCGGCGCATATTGCTTCTGCTTCATCAGCTCGGTAACGCGCTGACCATGCTCAAGTTGCTTGCGAGTGGCTTCGTCCAGGTCAGAAGCGAACTGGGCGAATGCCGCCAGTTCACGGTACTGAGCCAGAGCGGTACGGATGCCACCGGACAGCTTCTTGATGATCTTGGTCTGAGCGGCACCACCTACACGGGATACCGAAACACCGGCGTTCACTGCAGGGCGGATGCCCGAGTTGAACATGGCCGATTCCAGGAAGATCTGACCGTCGGTGATCGAGATCACGTTGGTCGGAACGAACGCGGAAACGTCGCCAGCCTGGGTTTCGATGATCGGCAGTGCGGTCAAGGAACCGGTTTTGCCAGTCACTGCACCGTTGGTGAACTTCTCTACGTACTCTTCGGAAACGCGCGATGCACGCTCCAGCAGACGGGAGTGGAGATAGAACACGTCACCTGGGTAGGCTTCACGGCCTGGTGGACGGCGCAGCAGCAGGGAAATCTGGCGGTAAGCCACTGCTTGCTTGGACAGATCGTCATAAACGATCAGCGCGTCTTCACCGCGGTCGCGGAAGAATTCACCCATGGTGCAGCCGGAGTACGGCGCCAGGTATTGCAGTGCGGCAGATTCCGAAGCACTGGCGGCAACCACGATGGTGTTGGCCAGTGCGCCGTTTTCTTCCAGCTTGCGAACAACGTTGGCGATGGTCGATTGCTTCTGACCGATCGCTACGTATACGCAGAAGATGCCGCTGTTTTTCTGGTTGATGATCGCGTCGATCGCCAGAGCGGTTTTACCGATCTGACGGTCACCGATGATCAGCTCACGCTGGCCACGGCCGACTGGGATCATGGCATCGACAGCCTTGTAGCCAGTCTGTACAGGCTGGTCTACCGACTTACGCCAGATCACGCCTGGAGCAACTTTCTCGACCGCGTCGGTCTCGGTGTTGCCCAGTGGACCTTTACCGTCAACAGGGTTACCCAGTGCGTCGACGACGCGGCCCAGCAGTTCCTTACCAACCGGAACTTCCAGAACGCGGCCAGTGCACTTGGCGCTCATGCCTTCAGCCAAAGACTGGTAGGCGCCCAAAACCACGGCACCTACGGAGTCTTGCTCCAGGTTGAGTGCCATGCCGAAGACGCCGTCCGGAAACTCGATCATCTCGCCGTACATAACGTCGGCCAGACCGTGAATCCGCACGATGCCGTCAGATACGCTGACGACAGTGCCTTCGTTACGGGCTTGGGAGGTCACATCGAGCTTGTCGATGCGGCCCTTGATAATTTCACTTATTTCGGAAGGATTGAGTTGCTGCATTGCTCTGCTGCCCCTTCAAACTCAAGATTTCAATGCTTCGGCCAGTTGCGCGAGTTTGCCACGCACTGAGCCATCGATAACCAGGTCGCCGGCACGGATGATGACACCACCTATCAGGCTGGCATCCTCCGCAGCGTGCAGTCGCACTTCCCGGCCGAGCCGTGCACTGAGAACCTTGGCGAGTTTGTCTTGCTGTTCTTCGTTCAATGCAAAGGCACTGGTGACATCCACATCCACGGACTTCTCTTGCTCGGCCTTGTACAGGTCGAACAGAGCCGAGATCTCCGGCAACAGCAGGAGACGGTCGTTTTCCGCGGCAACATGAATGAAATTCTGTGCCTGAACATTGAGCTTGTCGCCACACACGTCAATAAACGTGGTGGCCTTCTCTGCGCTCGTCAGTCGCGGGGCCTTCAGCACTTGCTGCATGGTGCCGTCTTCCGACACCGCAGCAGCCAGGCCGAGCATGGCTGACCAATTGGCCAGTTGCTGGTGGGCCTGGGCGTGCTCGAAGGCTGCCTTAGCGTAAGGTCGGGCCAACGTGGTCAGTTCTGCCATGATCGCCCTCGCTTAAATTTCAGCAGCCAGTTTATTAACCAGCTCCGCGTGCGCGTTTTGATCGATTGTGGCGCCCAGGATCTTCTCGGCACCGTTGACTGCCAGGCTACCCAGTTGGGCGCGCAGCGCGTCTTTGACACCGTTCAGTTCCTGCTCGATCTCGGCTTGAGCCTGGGCCTTCACACGGTCAGCTTCGACACGGGCCTGATCACGGGCCTCGTCGACGATCTGAGTACCGCGTTTCTTGGCTTGCTCAATGATTTCGGCTGCTTGAGTCTTCGCATCGCGCAGTTGCTGACCCGCTTTATCTTGGGCCAGCTCCAGGTCGCGAGCTGCTCGTGTAGCAGCGTCCAATCCGTCCGCGATCTTCTTCTGACGTTCTTGCAAAGCCGCGATGACCGGAGGCCACACGAACTTCATGCAAAACAGTACAAAAATGAAGAACGCAACGGACTGGCCAATCAGGGTTGCATTAATGTTCACGCCAACACCTCGCTCGTTCTTTGTCCATCACACCAATCACCTCGAGAATTCGAGAGATTAGCCAGCGAGTTGACCAACGAAGGGGTTCGCGAAGGTGAAGAACAGAGCGATACCAACACCGATCATGGTCACGGCGTCGAGCAGACCGGCAACGATGAACATTTTAACTTGCAGCATTGGAACCATTTCTGGTTGGCGAGCAGCGCCTTCCAGGAACTTACCGCCCAGCAGACCGAAGCCGATTGCAGTACCCAGTGCGCCCAGGCCAATCAGCAGTGCAACAGCGATAGCGGTTAGACCAACTACAGTTTCCATCTTTCCTCCCGACTTTTACGTCGTATTGGTTAGGTTTTCTTAGATTAAAGCGGTAAAACAAATCGTTTTTGCAGCAGCCCTGGATGAATCCCCCCGGGGCACCCTCACACAGCAAGCGTGAGGGGCATCAGACACGCCAGGCGGGTCTTAATGGTTATCTTCGTGAGCCATCGACAGGTAAACGATGGTCAGCATCATGAAGATGAACGCTTGCAGCGTGATGATCAGGATGTGGAATACAGCCCACGCCCATTGCAGCACGATACCCAGGCCGCTCAGCCACAACAGGCCGCTGCCGAACATCACAGCGATCAGGATGAACACCAGTTCGCCGGCATACATGTTGCCGAACAGACGCAGTGCCAACGAGATCGGCTTGGCGATCAAGGTCACGAATTCCAGCAGGAAGTTCACTGGGATCAGCAGGATCTTGGCGAAAATGTTCTTGCTACCGAACGGGTGCAAGGTCAGCTCGCCGATGAAACCGCCAATGCCCTTGATCTTGATGCTGTAGAAAATGATCAGTGCGAAGACCGACAACGCCATGCCCAAGGTTGCGTTCGGGTCAGTGGTGGACACTGCACGGAACGGAATCTCGTGGTTGCCAGTGATCTTGGCCGCGATTTGCGGAATCCAGTCCACCGGTACCAGGTCGACGGCGTTCATCAGGAACACCCAGGCAAAAATGGTCAGCGCCAGCGGTGCAATCACCGGGCTGCGGCCGTGGAAGCTGTCTTTCACGCTGCCATCGACGAACTCGACCAGCACTTCAACGAAGTTCTGCAGAGCGCCAGGTTGACCGGAAGTCGCCTTTTTTGCCGCCATGCGGAAAATCAGGACGAAAATCAGGCCCAGGGCAACCGACCAGCCGAGGGTATCGACGTGGAAAGCCCAAAAGCCCATTTCCTTGGCTTGTGCTGCGGTGTGGGCAAAGCCCCAGCCGCCATCTGGTAATTGACCAAAGGTCAAGTTCTGCAAGTGGTGCTGGATATAGCCCGAAGCGGTTTCTGCTGCCATGGTTGCCTCAAACGCCCTAAGGTCTCGAATGTCTTGTTCTCATCAGCAGGGGTGAAAACCAGCTGACCAACTGGGTCAGCACGAAGACGCCGAATACTGCCAGCGGCGCCAATGGCTTCACTCCTGCAAACGTCAGCGCGAAAAGCACTGCCGTCAAAATCAATTTGCCTGCCTCGCCGGCGTAAAACGACCGCACGATGGCTTGCGCTGCCCGCGCTCCGGTAAACCGGAAAGCCTTGTGGGCAAAATACAGATTCGGCAACCAGGCAATCAGCCCCCCGAGGAGACCTGAATATCCACTGACTGCCCCGCGCCACTGCCACAACGCCAAGGCTGCCAACAGAAACACGACACATTGAGCAAACAGCACCGGAAAAACCGGCAGACGATGGAACGGCAAGCGGTTTGGCGTGCGGGTTTCCATCAAAACTGCTCCTCAATACTCGGCATGCCAACGTCAGTGACTTGGCATAATTTGTGCCGACAAAATGCGCGCAGAGTATAGGGGCGGTTCAGCCCCTATTCAACTGCCGGGTAGTGATTTCCGACTGCACGCTACAAAAGGATTGTTTCAACGAATGTGCGCGAGCACACCTTGCAACTCGTCGAGGGAGTTGTAACGGATCACCAGTTGCCCCTTGCCCTTGTGCCCATGACGGATTTGCACGTCAGAGCCCAGCCGCTCTGCGAGGCGCTGCTCAAGGCGGGTGATGTCCGGATCAGGTTTGCTCGGTTCGACCGGATCAGGTTTGCCACTGAGCCACTGGCGAACCAGCGCTTCAGTCTGGCGCACGGTCAGGCCGCGTGCGACAACATGTCGCGCCCCTTCCACCTGCTGTTCGTCCGGCAAACCGAGCAATGCACGCGCATGGCCCATTTCCAGATCGCCGTGCGACAGCATCGTCTTGATGACTTCTGGCAACGCGATCAGGCGCAGCAGGTTGGCCACGGTCACGCGGGACTTGCCCACGGCATCGGCGACCTGTTGCTGGGTCAGCTGAAACTCCTGCTGCAAGCGCTGCAGGGCTACGGCTTCCTCGATCGGGTTGAGGTCTTCGCGCTGGATGTTCTCGATCAACGCCATGGCGATGGCGGTTTCATCGGACACATCGCGAACCATGGCCGGGATGGTTTCCATGCCGGCCTGCTGGCTGGCACGCCAACGGCGTTCACCGGCGATGATCTCGTAGCGGTTGTTGCCGATCGGGCGGACCACTATCGGTTGCATCACGCCCTGGCTCTTGATCGAGCTGGCCAGTTCTTCCAGTGCCTGCGGGTCCATGTCCCGGCGCGGCTGGTACTTGCCACGCTGCATCACGTCCAGGGGCAGGTGCTGCAGTTCTTTTTGATCGATGTGTACGGCTTGTTCTTCCAGCGCACTGACGGTCGGACCACTGAGCAGTGCATCCAGTCCACGTCCGAGACCTCGTTTCTTGACGGCCATGCGGATTCCTTAAGCCTTTGCAGTGCGTGGTTGACGACGCTGCCGACGAACCATCTCGCCCGCCAAGGCCAGATAGGCCAGCGCGCCACGGGAGGATTTGTCGTATGCCAGGGCCGGCATACCGAAGCTTGGGGCTTCGGCCAGGCGGATGTTGCGCGGGATCACGGTATCGTACAACTGATCGCCGAAGTGCTCCTTGAGCTGCGCGGACACATCGTTGATCAGGCTCAGGCGCGGGTCGTACATGGTCCGCAGCAGGCCTTCGATCTTCAGTTCCGGGTTCAGCAGCTCGGCGATGCGCTTGATGTTATCCACAAGGTCGCTCAAGCCTTCCAGGGCGAAGTACTCGCACTGCATCGGGATGATCACGCCATCGGACGCCACCAGGGCGTTGAGGGTCAGCATCGACAGCGACGGGGGGCAGTCGATCAAAATGTAGTCGTAGCTTTCGCGAACCGGCGCCAGCGCAGTGCGCAAGCGGCTTTCCTTCATCTGCATTTCCAGCAGGACCACCTCGGCGGCAGTCAGGTCACGGTTGGCCGGCAGCAGTTGGTAGCCGCCATGCTCGGAATAGTGCATGGCCTGGGACAGGTCGCACTCGCCGATCAACAGATCGTATACCGAGTTTTCCAGGGCGTGTTTATCCACACCGCTACCCATGGTGGCGTTGCCCTGTGGATCGAGATCGATCAACAGCACCCGGCGCTTGGTAGCAACCAGCGATGCTGCGAGGTTGATACAGGTGGTGGTCTTGCCCACACCACCCTTTTGGTTCGCTATCGCGAATACCTTAGCCATTCTTGCTTGTGTTCCCAATCATGCCGTGCGGCGCAGTATCAGCAGATGACGTTGGCCTTGGCAACCGGGCACCGTCAAGGCTTGTGCGCTGTCGAGGTGAAAATCTTGCGGCAATGCTACCAGTTCATCGGAAGGATGCAGACCCTTCATTGCCAACCATCGTGTATTCAGGTCACCGAGGTGGCGCGTCCAGTTACTGAAATCCTCCAGGCTGCTGAACGCCCGGGAAACGATCCCGGTGAATGGCTGCGCGGGCTGGAAGGCTTCGACGCGGCTGTGGATAACTTGCAGGTTGTCGAGTTTCAGCTCCAGTTTCACTTGGGTGAGAAAGCGCGTTTTCTTGCCGTTGCTGTCCAGCACGGTCACTTGCTTCTCGGGAAACAGGATGGCCAGCGGTATACCTGGCATGCCGCCACCACTGCCGACGTCGAGCCAGCGCGGCGAATCACCGATGTGCGGGATCACGCTCAGGCTGTCGAGCAGGTGCCGCGAGACCATTTCGTCGGGGTCGCGCACAGCAGTCAGGTTGTAGGCCTTGTTCCACTTGATCAGCAGGGCCAGGTACGCCAGCAACTGGCTGTGCTGGGTTTCGCTCAGGGCCACGCCCAGTTGTTCTGCGCCTTGGGATAACTCCTGGGCGTGCTGCGAGGTAACCATGGAACTCAAGCGCTTTGCTCCAACTCACGGCCTGCGCCGCGTTTTTTCAAATGGATCATCAACAGCGAAATCGCTGCCGGGGTAACGCCGGGGATACGCGATGCCTGGCCGAGGGTTTCCGGGCGGGTGGCGCCGAGTTTGCCCTGGATTTCCTTGGACAGGCCGGAAATGCCAACGTAGTCGATGTCTGCCGGCAGGCGAGTGTTTTCGCTGGCGCGCAGGCGGGCGATTTCGTCCTGCTGGCGGTCGATGTAACCGGCGTACTTGGTCTTGATCTCGACTTGTTCGGCCACCTGTGGGTCGCTGGCGCCTTCGCCTGTCACTTCGATCAGGCCGACATAGTCGATTTCCGGACGGGTCAGCAGGTTCAACAGGTTGTATTCATGGGCCAGTGGCGTGCCGAACTTCTCGGCCACGGCATCGCCGACCGCGGTGTTAGGGCGGATCCAGGTGCTTTTCAGGCGCTGTTCTTCACGCTCGATGGCTTCGCGCTTGGTGCAGAACGCGGCCCAACGCGCGTCATCGACCAGGCCCAGTTCGCGGCCTTTTTCGGTCAAGCGCAGGTCGGCGTTGTCTTCGCGCAGGATCAAGCGGTACTCGGCCCGCGAAGTGAACATGCGGTAAGGCTCTTGGGTACCCAGGGTGATCAGGTCGTCGACCAGCACGCCGATGTACGCCTCATCTCGGCGCGGGCACCAGCTGTCGCGGCCCTGCGCACGCAGTGCGGCGTTGGTCCCGGCCAGCAAACCTTGGGCGCCGGCTTCTTCGTAGCCGGTGGTGCCGTTGATTTGGCCAGCAAAGAACAGGCCGTCGATGACTTTCGTTTCCAGGCTGTACTTCAGGTCGCGAGGGTCGAAATAGTCGTATTCGATCGCATAGCCTGGCCGCACGATGTGGGCGTTTTCCAGGCCGCGGATCGACTGGACGATCTGCAACTGCACGTCAAATGGCAGCGACGTGGAAATACCGTTGGGGTATAGCTCATGAGTGGTCAGCCCTTCCGGCTCGATGAAGACCTGATGGCTTTCCTTGTCGGCAAAGCGATGGATCTTGTCTTCGATCGATGGGCAGTAGCGCGGGCCAATGCCTTCGATCACCCCGGAGTACATGGGCGAACGATCTAGGTTCGCGGCAATGATCTCGTGGGTACGGGCATTGGTGTGGGTAATCCAGCAACTGACCTGTTTGGGGTGCAGTTCCTTGGAGCCCATGAACGACATGACCGGGATCGGAGTGTCGCCTGGTTGCTCGCTCATCACCGAGAAATCCACGGAGCGCCCGTCGATGCGCGGGGGCGTTCCGGTTTTCAGGCGACCGACGCGCAGATCGAATTCACGCAGGCGTTTGGCCAGGGCCGTGGACGGTGGATCACCGGCGCGGCCACCCGAATAGTTCTGCATGCCGATGTGGATAAGTCCGGCCAGGAAGGTACCTGCGGTCAATACCACGGAGTCGGCGAAAAACTTCAGGCCCATTTGCGTGACCACACCGCGTACCTGGTCCTGCTCGACGATCAGGTCGTCGCAGGACTGCTGGAATATCCACAGGTTGGGCTGGTTTTCAAGAATCTCGCGTACCGCGGCCTTGTACAGGATGCGGTCGGCTTGGGCGCGCGTGGCACGTACAGCCGGGCCCTTGCGGTTGTTCAATACACGGAACTGGATGCCGCCCTTATCGGTAGCCAAAGCCATCGCGCCGCCCAGGGCATCGATTTCCTTGACCAAATGGCTCTTGCCGATGCCACCGATGGCTGGGTTGCAGCTCATCTGCCCGAGGGTTTCCACGTTATGTGTAAGCAGCAGGGTTTTTGCGCCCATGCGTGCTGACGCAAGCGCAGCCTCGGTACCGGCATGGCCGCCGCCGATGACGATCACTTCAAAACGGGAAGGGAAATCCACCACGCACCTCGTGCCTGTTCTGTGTTGGGTAATTGGGATAGCTGACCAGTATAGGGACTTACCCCCCTCCAAAGAAACCTTTTGCACAAAATTTAAACAGCTGTGGATGAATGGCATGCAATAGAAATAAAGAGAGAAGAATTTATTAAAGCTTTGTTTTTATGTTTATTTCTATACAGCACCTTTTCTGTGGATAGAACGCTACAGGCCTTATATTACGTACTGTACAGAGAAATTAAAGGTTGTGGTCATGTGCCCAAGAGCCCTATGGATAAGCGGCCTAAGCCTGTGGATGAAAGTGCTACTTACCCACAGGCGGATTTATCCCCTGCTTTGAGGGCGTCTTATCAACTGGGCTGAAGGGCGGTTACCCACAGGGCTTATTTTCGCCCTGTGTACAAAAAAGCCTGAATGACAGGCATAAAAAAGCCCTCGGTCTGTGTGTGAACAGAGCGCGAGGGCGTCGATGAACTGTGGATAAACCTTGAAGGGGCCTACAGTCAGGGCTGAACCAGGACGGGATCGGACCGATAGCGGTCGGCAAACACCTTGGCCAGGTTGGCAATCTTGGGTTGGTCGTTGATTACGATGTAGAGGCTGCTGGGGTTATGCACAAGGTAGTCCTGGTGGTAATCCTCGGCAGCATAGAACCCTTTCAAGTCCTCCACTGTCGTGGCCAAGGGTTGTGAATAAACGCCGGAGCCATTGAGCTGGGCGATATAGGCTTGGGCAACCTTGTGTTGTTCCGGGGTTGCCGCAAACACCGTCGAGCGATACTGGGTACCCGAGTCTGGCCCCTGCCGGTTGAGCTGGGTGGGGTCATGGGCGACCGAGAAGTAGATTTGCAGCAGATGGCCATAGCTGATCTGCGCAGGGTCGAAGGTGACCTGTACTGATTCGGCATGGCCGGTGTCGCCACCGCTCACGTCATCGTAATGGGCCGTCTGGGCAACGCCACCGGCGTACCCCGATAGGGCTTTGCTCACGCCTTTGACGTGCTCGAACACACCTTGCACACCCCAAAAGCAACCACCGGCGAACACCGCAGTCTCGCTGTGGGACGTGCCAGCGGGTTCATCCAGCTTTGGCGGGGCGATGATAAACGCCTGATCCCCCGCCATTGCCGACCCGGACAGCAAGGCAGCCGCCGTAATGCCGATGGCAGCCAGGCTGCGCATGAAAATAACCATGGTGCTTCCTCCGGGTTAAGGGTACTCGGGCGACATGTGGATAACTTCTGTCGCCCGTCATTGCCCCGTTTACTTGGTCATGCCGTCATCAGAATCTTTTTTCATGGTGTCTTTGGACATCGAATCCTTGCTCATGCTGTCTTTTTTCATCGCATCTTTCTTGGTCATGGCGTCTTTCTTCATCGAGTCCTTTTTCATCGCATCCTTGGACATGGAGTCTTTGGACATACTGTCCTTACTCATGCTGTCGTTGCTCATCGTGTCAGCAGCAAACACGCTAGCGGTGCCCAGGGCCAGGCACAGGGAAAGCACAACTGTGGATAACTTTTTCATGTGAACTCCGTGGAACGTCAGGGTTATAAGGCGCAGCAAGGACGCTGCGCAGGTGAAATTTTGTTCAGCTACCGCCAAACCAGTTGTAGCCTTGGTCTTCCCAGTAGCCGCCCGGGTAGGTGTTGGTGACAAAAATCGCCTGGATATGCTTGGGATTTTTGTAACCAAGTTTTGTCGGCATGCGCAGTTTCATCGGGAAACCGTATTCCCTTGGCAGCGTTTGCCCGTCGTAAGTCAACGCCAGCAGCGTTTGTGGATGCAGTGCGGTGGCCATGTCGATGCTGGTGTAATAGTCATCTGCGCATTTGAAGCCGATGTATTTGGCACTGGTGTCAGCGCCCACCCGCGCCAGAAAATCGGAGAACTTCACCCCGCCCCAGCGCCCGATCGCACTCCAGCCTTCCACGCAGATATGCCGAGTGATTTGGTCCACCTGGGCCATGGCGCGCAGTTCTTCCAGGCGCCAGCTGCGTTTGTCGGCCACCATGCCTGTCACTTCTAGGCGGTAGTTCTGCTCTTCAACCGTCGGCGCCTCGTCCACCCCATAGAACGCATTGAAAGGAAACGGCTTGGTGATCATCGACGCGTCATAGGTGGGCGCCAGCGCAGTGGGATCGAATATCCAGCCTTGTACCCGGTCGTTGAACCGCGAGATGGCCGACAGCGCGGTTTCCACGCTGTCGTTGTCGCTCAGGCTGCAACCCGACAGCATCGCCACGCCGCCCAGGGTCAACGAGCGCATCAAAAAACTGCGTCGCGAGCTTGATTCGATCCGTGGGGCCAAGACTTTGCGAGCTTCACGCAGGACCTCGGGGCCATCCAGATCAGAAGGACGTTTGCCAAAATTCATGTCAGTTCCCTCTGCCTAGCGGCCAGTAATCATGGCGCGCAAAGTGCGCGGTACCAGGGCCACCATGATCAGGTGTACCCCCACGAACGCCATCAGCAAGGCCATGGCAATGAAGTGCACCCGGCGTGCGGCTTCGTAACCGCCGAGCAAGTCGCGCAAGTGGTGAAACTGCACCGATTTCCACAGCACCAGGCCTGACAGGACCAGCACGGTGATATCCAACATGGCGAACAGGTAAGCGAAGCGCTGCACCTGGTTGTAATCGCGCAGGTTGTCATGGGCCAGTTTGCCGCGCAGTGCAGCGAAGGCATCGCGCAGCACGCCTTTGGGTGACACCGGGAAAAAGCGCTGGAACAGCCGGCCGCCGGCGATGTTCAGCAGTACGTACAGCACACCATTGAAAAACAGCAGCCACATGCCTGCGAAGTGCCATTGCAGCGCACCGCCCAGCCAACCGCCTAGAGTGATACCGGCGGGGAAGGTGAAATCAAAAAACGGCGAAGCGTTATAGATGCGCCATCCACTGGTGGCCATGATCAATACCGCCAGGGCGTTCAACCAATGAGTCAACCGCAACCAACGCGGATGGGTGGCACTAGGTGCGGGTTGAACGGCGTGGCTGGATAGTGGGGTCATGTCCGGCTCCCGGAATTATTGTTTTGCTGGAGCCTAGTCTTGGCCCTGGCACATCGCGAAGTCCTCACGCAGAGTTAAATTAAATGTGATAACTCCCAGGCCTTTTATTGGTAACAATGGGCCTAATGGCACAAGGGGAATACACCGCATGGAAAGGCTCAAACACGTCCTGATCGTCGAAGATGACGCCCACATCGCTGACCTCCTGCGCCTGCATCTGCGTGACGAAGGCTATGTGGTAGAGCACGCGGCGGACGGCAATGTCGGCGTGCGCATGCTCGAGGAGGGTAATTGGGACGCTCTGGTGCTGGACCTGATGCTGCCTGGAGTGGACGGCCTGGAAATCTGCAAACGCGCCCGGGCCATGGCCCGCTATACACCGATCATCATTACCAGCGCTCGCTCCAGTGAAGTGCACCGCATCCTGGGGCTGGAACTGGGGGCGGATGACTACTTGGCCAAGCCGTTCTCGATGCTTGAACTGGTGGCACGGGTGCGCGCACTCATGCGCCGCAGCGATGCATTGGCGCAAAACGCCAGAATGGATTCAGGGCTGTTGGTACGCCATGGCTTGTCGATCGACCCGCTGGCGCGGGAAATCAGCCTGGACGGCAAGATTCTTTCGCTGACCCCGCGTGAATTCGACCTGTTGTTTTTCTTTGCCCGGCACCCCGACAAGGTGTTTTCGCGGATGGACCTGCTCAACGAGGTGTGGGGTTACCAGCACGATGGCTACGAACACACGGTAAATACCCACATCAACCGCCTGCGCACCAAGATAGAACAAGACCCGACCGAGCCTCGCAGGATCCTCACCGTATGGGGCCGCGGTTACAAATTTGCCGCCGAGCCAAACTCGGCAGAGAGTTCAGCATGAGATCCTTGAGCCTTACCCAGCGCCTGTCGCTGGTGTTCGCCGCGTTGTTACTGGCCTGTAGCGGGGTTTCCATCTGGTTGCAGATCAACGCCAGCACCCGCCATGAACAGGAGGTGGTGCAACGCTTGTCCATCGGCCTGGCTGGGCACATCGCCGGCACCGCGCAACTGATGGACACCAGCGGCTGGCGCCCGGACGCAATACGCGATCTGTTCGACAAGCTGATGGCGGTCAACCCTTCGGTAGAGCTGTACCTGCTGTCCAACGACGGCAAGATCGTCGGCAACGCCGCGCCAGACGGCCATTTGAAGCTGGACAAGGTCGATCTCGAGCCTGTGCATAAGTTATTGTCCGGTGCACGCCTGCCGGTGCTGGGCGAAGATCCGCGCAGTGATTCGCTGAAGGTGTTCAGCGCAGCTCCCGTGCAAGTTGGTGGGCGCAACGCCGGGTATATTTACGTGGTACTACAGGGCGAAGCTCACGATGCGCTGGTTGCCGCCCTCTCGGGAGATTCGGTACTGCGGGTCACCCTGTGGACAATGTTCCTGATGGCGCTGCTCAGTTTGATCATGGGCCTGGTTGCCTTTCGCCTGATCACCCGTCCATTGCGGGCGCTGACCCAAACAGTCCGCAGTTTTGATGGCAATGGCGAGCTGGCGGCTTCGTTGGCCACCGACCTGCCTGCCGATGGTAAAGGTGACGAAATCGCCGTGCTGCGCGGTGCTTTCGCACAGATGGGCCAACGCATTTCCGAGCAATGGCGTGAACTGACCCGCCAGGACCAACAGCGTCGCGACATGGTGGCGAACATTTCCCACGACCTGCGCACCCCGATGACCTCCCTGCACGGCTACCTGGAAACCCTGCGCCTGAAGGACGAAACCCTCAGCCAGGCAGAACGCCGGCATTATCTGGACGTGGCGCTGGGGCAAAGCCGCAAGGTAGGGCGCCTGGCCCAGGAACTGTTCGAGTTGGCACGCCTGGAATCGGGGCTGGTACAGCCGGATACCGAGGCATTCGCCTTGCCAGACCTTGTGCAAGACGTACTGCAAAAATTTGAATTGGCGGCCGAGGCGCGGCATCAGTTGCTGCAGGTCGACATGCCTCACGCCGTGCCTATCGTCAGCGCCGACCTGGCAATGATCGAGCGGGTACTGACCAACCTGCTGGACAACGCCATTCGCCATAACCCGCCGGGCACCCAAATCGTGGTGCGCATGCAGGGGCAATCGGCAAAAGTCCAAGTGGAGGTCAGTGACACCGGCGGCGGTATCGACCCAAGCCTGCGCGATGGGCTGTTTTCCAGGGCCTCGGCGTTGCGGCGCACGTCCTCGGAAAGCGGCGGATTGGGATTGATCATCGTCAAACGGATGCTGCAGCTCAATGGCAGCGACATTCAGATGGTCCCTGGGCAACCTTCAGGGACCGTATTGCGCTTTGATCTGGCGGTTGCCTGACTATTTGCCGATGCAGAAGCTGGAAAAAATCCGCCCCAACAGGTCATCGGAGCTGAACGCACCGGTGATCTCCCCCAATGACTGCTGCGCCTGACGCAAATCTTCTGCCAGCAGCTCACCGGCCCCTGCCAGGGTCAACTGCGCCCTGCCATGCTCCAGGGACTGGCTGGCATGGCGCAGCGCTTCCAGGTGCCGCCGGCGAGCGCTGAAGCTGCTTTCGGCAGTCTGCTCATAGCCCATGCATGCTTTCAGGTGCTCACGCAGCAATTCCAGGCCCTGCCCTTCGGCTGTTGCGCTTAAGCTGATGGTCACATGGCCATCGGCACTTTGCTCCATGGCTATGGTTTCGCCGCTCAGGTCTGCCTTGTTACGGATCAGGGTGACTTTTGCCGGGTCCGGGCGTTGCTCGAGGAATTCCGGCCACAGGGCAAAGGGGTCGCTGGCTTCCGGGGCCGTGGCGTCTACCACCAGCAGCACTCGATCGGCCTCGCCAATGGCCTTGAGCGCACGCTCTACACCGATCTTTTCCACCTGGTCATCGGTATCGCGCAACCCTGCGGTATCCACGACGTGCAATGGCATGCCGTCGATGTGGATATGTTCACGCAAAATGTCCCGGGTGGTACCGGCGATATCCGTCACGATCGCCGCCTCACGGCCCGCCAGCAAATTCAGCAAGCTGGATTTACCGGCATTGGGCCGACCGGCAATCACTACGGTCATGCCATCGCGCAACAGGGCACCTTGCCCAGCTTCGCGCAGCACTGTGGATAAGTCTTCGCGTACCTTATCGAGCATGCCCAGTACGTGGCCATCGGCAAGAAAGTCGATTTCCTCTTCGGGGAAGTCGATCGCGGCCTCTACGTAGATACGCAGGTTGATCAATTTCTCGGTCAAGTTATCCACACGCCGGGAAAAAGCACCCTGCAAGGAACGCACGGCGTTGCGTGCCGCCTGTGCGGAACTGGCTTCGATCAGGTCGGCGATTGCCTCGGCCTGGGCCAAGTCGAGTTTGTCATTGAGGAACGCCCGCTCGCTGAACTCGCCCGGCCGGGCCAAACGGCAGCCCAGTTCCAGGCAGCGGCGCAGCAGCATATCCAATACCACGGGGCCGCCGTGACCCTGCAGTTCCAAGACATCTTCCCCGGTAAACGAATTTGGGCCGGGGAAATACAACGCCAGGCCCTCGTCGATCACTTCGTCGGCATCGCTAAGCATCGGGCCGTAATGGGCATAGCGAGGCTTCAGGGTTTTGCCGGTGATGGCCAGTGCCGCCTGTTCCGCCAAGGGGCCGGAGATCCGCACGATACCCACGCCACCGCGGCCTTGGGCCGTGGCAATCGCTGCGATGGTTTCTTTGGAAGTGTTCATGGTACGGCCCCTCGATGGAAACGACAGATAGCAAAACGCCCCACGAGGGGGCGTTTATCCACAGGTTAGATGATCAAACCTGTCAGGCGGCAGCTTTCTTGGCTTTCGCCTCGATGCCGCGGGTGATGTACCACTGCTGCAGAATCGACAGCGTGTTGTTGGTCACCCAGTACATAACCAGACCAGCAGGGAACCACAGGAAGAAGAAGGTGAAGACGATTGGCATCAGCTTCATCACCTTGGCCTGCATCGGATCCGGCGGAGTCGGGTTCAGGCGCTGCTGGATGAACATGGTCGCGCCCATGATGATCGGCAGGATGAAGAACGGATCCTTGATCGACAGGTCGGTGATCCAGAACATCCACGGTGCCTGGCGCATTTCCACGCTTTCCAGCAGAACCCAGTACAGCGAAAGGAAAACCGGCATCTGCACGACGATTGGCAAGCAGCCGCCCAGCGGGTTGATCTTCTCTTTCTTGTACAGCTCCATCATGGCTTGCGACATTTTCTGCCGGTCGTCGCCATGCTGCTCTTTCAGGATTGCCAGTTTCGGTGCAACGGCACGCATACGCGCCATCGACTTGTAGCTGGCGGCCGACAGCGGGAAGAAGAACAACTTGATCAGCATGGTCAGGCAGATGATCGAGAAGCCCCAGTTGCCCAGCAGCATGTGGATATGTTTCAGCAACCAGAAGATCGGCTGAGCGATGAACCACAGAATGCCGTAGTCAACGGTCAGTTCCAGGCCAGGTGCCAGTTCTTTCAGGCGGTCCTGGATCTTAGGACCGGCGTAGAGCACAGCGCTGGTTTCGACTTTTGCACCAGGCGCTGCAGTCAGCGTCGGGCCTGTGAAACCAATGATGTAGTTGCCGGCGCTGTCTTTACGAGTCGACATCGCGTTGTTATCCGATTTGTTCGGAATCCACGCGGTGACGAAGTAGTGCTGCAGCCAGGCTACCCAACCACCTTGCACGGTCTCTTTCAGGCTGCCCTTGTCGATATCTTTCATCGATATCTTTTTGTAGGGCTCAGCTGGCGTACCGAGGGCGGCGCCCAGGTAGGTCGCGGTACCGGTGGCGGTGCTCGACGATGGGTCGGCGCTGGCGTCACGCTTCAATTGCGCGAACAGGCTGCCGGACCAAGGCTGTGCGCTCTGGTTATCCACAAGGTAGGTGACCTTCAGGTCGTACTCATTGCGGTCCAAAGTGAAGCGCTTGATGTAATTCACGCCGTTATCGGAGAACTTCAGGTCCACAACCAGTTGGTTTTGACCGTCAGCCAGTTGATAACTTTTTTGCTCGCTGGTGTACAGCGGGCGACCGGTAGGGCGCGAATCCGGGCCGTTGGTGCCGATCAGGCCGCTTTGCGCCAGGTAGGTGCGCTCGCCGCCGTTGTCGAACAGCTGGAATGGCACGTCAGGGTGATCCTGGCGGCGCGGATATTCCGGCAGAGTCAGCTGGGCAATGTCGCCCCCGTTCGGATCGATAGCCAGATCCAGGACATCGGTCTTGACGCGAATCAGGTTCTTGCTGCCAGCGTCCGGAGCCAAAGCTGGCGCGGTAGCGGCAGTGTTGGTGTTGGGTACGTCGGCACTCGCTTGAGTGTTGTTAGCCAATGGCGCTTCGGGCAAATCCGAGGCGGCAGAGTTGGTAGCAACATTCTGAGTCGGCAAGGCAGCTTGGCCGTAGTCCTGGTTCCACTTAAGGACCATGACGTAGGACACGATTGCCAGGGCGACGATCAGGATCGTGCGTTTAATATCCATGATTACTCGGCTATCGAAGAAGTACGGGGAGATGGGGCAGGCGGAACCGGGTCAAAACCACCGGCGTTCCACGGATGACAACGACCCAGACGACGGATGGTCAGCCAGCCGCCGCGCAGAAGGCCATGGTGTTCTATGGCTTCCAACGCGTAGCAAGAGCAGCTGGGGTAAAAACGACAGTGATCGGCCATCAAAGGGCTGATGGCGTAGCGGTAAAACTGGATCGGAACGAGTGCCAGTTTACGCATTCTGACTGTCTACCCCTTCAGATTCCGGCTTATTGGCTGGTGTCGGCTTGCTGCGAGCAAGGCGTTTCCAGAGTTTGCCGAAATGCTGATGCAATTCTGGGTTTTCGACATCGCCTAAGCCCTTGCGAGCCACAATGACGATATCCCAATCAGCCAGGAGATCCTGGTGCTGGCGAAACGAGTCACGCATCAAGCGTTTGAGACGGTTGCGCTGTACGGAGAGCTTGACGCTCTTTTTCCCGATCACTAGCCCCAGACGGGGATGACCCAGACCGTTTTCGCGCGCAAGGAGCAGCAGGTTTTTCCCTGGAACCTTGCCGGTTGGGGAGTCAAAGACAGCTTTGAAGTGTCGGGCTGTCAGAAGACGCTTTTCCCGACTGAAGTCCTGACTCACCCCCAGTGCCGAATGATCAAACTGCCAGACGCGCACGGCCTTTGGCACGGCGACGCGACAGTACGGCGCGGCCGTTCTTGGTGGCCATGCGAGCACGGAAGCCGTGGGTACGGGCGCGTTTGATGGTGCTGGGTTGGAAAGTACGTTTCATGGCGTGTTACCTGGTTCGTCCACAACGGGCCGGAATGGCCCCCGTTTTAAGAGACCGGCGATTCTATTGAAAGCAAGGCCTCAGGTCAATTTCCAACCAGCTTTTCCTTTCCATGAGCATGACCATTGGTCTGACGGCTTGGGTAGCACGGCTCACGGATCAAATATAAAAATAGAGAAGGGACTTATTTAAAGCTTTTTTGTAGAACTTATAGATATTAAGCAGCCACTTTTCTGTGGATAAGCCACTCTAGGCCTTATAAACCGCTATGTACAGAGCACCGGTAGCTTGTCAGGAAGCGGTGCTGCGGCTGTGCTCTGACCTCGGATAACCTGTGCATGAAACGGCCTGTTATCCACAGCGATGTTATCCACAGGCTAACCCCCCTACTTGTGCATAGACCTTAATGGCGGTTATCCACAGAGCTTATTCACACCCTATCGAACGGTTCTTTTAACGTTAAGCTGCTGATTTCTCATTGCCTGTGAGCAAGCTACGTGTGGATAAGTCCGCCCGGCGTCGGTACAATGGGGATTGTTTTTGCCTCTCCGGCTTTCAATTCAGGGGATATCCGTGTCAGTGGAACTTTGGCAGCAGTGCGTGGAGCTTCTGCGCGATGAACTGCCTGCCCAGCAATTCAACACCTGGATCCGTCCGCTACAGGTCGAAGCCGAAGGCGACGAGTTGCGTGTCTACGCGCCCAACCGGTTTGTGCTGGATTGGGTCAACGAAAAATACCTCTCACGGTTGCTCGAATTATTGGGAGAGCACGGCAGCGGAATCGCGCCTGCCCTTTCCTTATTAATAGGTAGCCGTCGCAGCTCAGCACCGCGTGCGGCACCCAACGCGCCGCTGGCCGCTTCTGCAGCAGCCTCGCAGGCGGCGCAGCAAGCCCAGGCCGCTCCAGTGGCCAAGGCCCCTGCTGCAACCAGCGCTGCCGTATCTGCCCCGGCAGCCACGCATAGCGAAGAGCCTTCGCGCGACAGCTTTGATTCGATGGCCGGCGCCAGCTCGCAGCCTGCGCCCGTGCGCTCGGAACAACGCAACGTCCAGGTCGAGGGTGCGCTCAAGCACACCAGCTACCTGAACCGCACGTTCACGTTCGAGAATTTTGTCGAAGGTAAATCCAACCAACTGGCCCGCGCGGCTGCTTGGCAGGTAGCCGACAACCCCAAGCACGGCTACAACCCGCTGTTCCTTTATGGCGGCGTAGGTTTGGGTAAGACTCACTTGATGCACGCCGTGGGTAACCACCTGCTCAAGAAAAACCCCAACGCCAAAGTGGTCTACCTGCACTCAGAGCGTTTCGTGGCCGACATGGTCAAGGCGCTGCAGTTGAACGCGATCAACGAGTTCAAGCGCTTCTACCGATCGGTAGATGCATTGCTCATCGATGACATTCAATTCTTTGCTCGCAAAGAGCGTTCGCAGGAAGAGTTTTTCCACACCTTCAACGCCCTGCTCGAAGGTGGCCAGCAGGTCATCCTTACCAGCGACCGTTACCCGAAAGAAATCGAAGGGCTGGAAGAGCGTCTCAAGTCGCGCTTTGGCTGGGGCCTGACCGTGGCCGTCGAGCCACCAGAGTTGGAAACCCGTGTCGCGATTCTGATGAAGAAGGCCGACCAGGCGAAAGTAGATCTGCCACATGACGCAGCATTCTTCATTGCCCAGCGTATTCGCTCTAACGTTCGCGAACTGGAAGGCGCGCTCAAGCGGGTGATCGCTCACTCGCACTTCATGGGCCGCGACATCACCATCGAGCTGATTCGCGAATCGTTGAAAGACTTGTTGGCGCTGCAGGATAAACTGGTCTCTGTGGATAACATTCAGCGTACTGTGGCTGAATACTACAAGATCAAGATTTCCGACCTGCTGTCCAAGCGTCGTTCGCGCTCGGTAGCGCGCCCACGTCAGGTAGCCATGGCGTTGTCCAAGGAACTGACCAACCACAGCCTGCCGGAAATCGGCGATGTGTTTGGCGGTCGCGACCACACCACGGTCTTGCACGCGTGCCGCAAGATCAATGAACTCAAGGAATCCGACGCGGATATTCGCGAGGACTACAAGAACCTGCTGCGTACACTGACTACTTGATGACCTCAGTGCAGCTTATTAAGGCAAGGGACTAGACCATGCATTTCACCATTCAACGCGAAGCCCTGTTGAAACCCCTGCAACTGGTCGCCGGCGTCGTCGAGCGCCGCCAGACCTTGCCGGTATTGTCCAACGTGCTGCTGGTTGTCGAAGGCCAGCAGCTGTCGCTGACCGGTACCGACCTTGAGGTCGAACTGGTAGGCCGCGTGCAACTGGAAGAGCCGGCCGAGCCTGGCGAAATCACCGTGCCCGCACGCAAGTTGATGGACATCTGCAAAAGCCTGCCAAACGATGCACTGATCGACATCAAGGTCGATGAGCAGAAGCTCGTGGTCAAGGCAGGTCGCAGCCGCTTTACCCTGTCCACCTTGCCTGCCAATGACTTCCCGACCGTGGAAGAAGGCCCGGGCTCGCTGACTTGCAGCTTGGAGCAAAGCCGCCTGCGCCGACTGATCGAGCGCACCAGCTTCGCCATGGCGCAACAGGACGTCCGTTACTACCTCAATGGCATGCTGCTGGAGGTGTCGGCGGGCATCATGCGCGCGGTTGCTACCGACGGTCACCGCCTGGCCATGTGCTCGATGAAGGCCGATATCGGCCAGACCGACAAGCACCAGGTGATCGTCCCGCGTAAAGGTATCCTGGAACTGGCACGCCTGCTGACCGAGCCGGACGGCGTGGTTAGCATTGTCCTGGGTCAGCACCACATCCGTGCTACCACCGGTGAGTTCACCTTTACCTCGAAACTGGTCGATGGCAAATTCCCTGACTACGAGCGCGTTCTGCCCAAGGGCGGTGACAAGCTTGTGGTGGGTGATCGCCAGGCGCTGCGCGAAGCGTTCAGCCGTACCGCGATCCTTTCCAACGAAAAGTACCGGGGTATCCGTCTGCAACTGGCTGCTGGCCAATTGAAGATCCAGGCGAACAACCCGGAGCAGGAAGAAGCCGAAGAAGAAGTGGGCGTGGAATACAACGGCGGCGCGCTGGAGATCGGCTTCAACGTCAGCTACCTGCTCGACGTGCTGGGTGTGATGACTACCGAACAGGTTCGCCTGATTCTGTCTGACTCCAACAGCAGCGCCTTGGTGCAAGAGTCCGATAACGACGACTCCGCCTACGTCGTTATGCCGATGCGCCTGTAACGTGATCAGCAGACTCTAGATGTCCCTCAGTCGCGTTTCTGTCACCGCGGTGCGTAACCTGCACCCGGTGACCTTCTCCCCCTCTCCTCGCATCAATATCCTCTACGGCTCGAACGGCAGTGGCAAAACCAGTGTGCTGGAAGCCATCCATTTGTTGGGGTTGGCGCGTTCCTTTCGTAGCACTCGCCTGCTGCCGGTGATCCAGTATGAGCAAGGCGCCTGCACGGTGTTTGGCCAAGTGGAGTTAGCCGAAGGCGGCCACAGTGCCTTGGGGATTTCACGCGAGCGACAGGGTGATTTCACCATACGCATCGATGGGCAGAACGCACGCAGTGCCGCCCAACTTGCTGAAATCCTGCCGCTGCAGTTGATCAACCCAGACAGTTTCCGGTTGCTGGAAGGCGCCCCGAAAATTCGACGCCAGTTCCTGGACTGGGGAGTGTTCCACGTGGAACCTCGCTTCATGTCCACTTGGCAAAGACTGCAGAAGGCCCTGAGGCAGCGGAACTCGTGGCTGCGGCATGGTACACTTGACGCTGCTTCGCAAGCTGCATGGGACCGGGAATTGTGCCTGGCCAGTGCCGAAATTGATGAATACCGTCGCGCCTATATCAAAGCCTTGAAGCCAGTCTTCGAGCAGACGTTGAGCGAGTTGGTGGAGCTTGAAGGTTTGACCCTCAGTTACTATCGCGGCTGGGACAAGGATCGGGAACTCAGCGAAGTACTCGCCTCGTCTGTGCATCGTGATCAACAAATGGGTCATACCCAGGCCGGGCCACAGCGCGCCGATCTGCGACTTCGACTAGGCACTCACAACGCCGCGGACATTCTTTCCCGCGGTCAGCAAAAGCTAGTGGTGTGTGCGCTACGGATTGCCCAAGGGCACTTGGTTAGCCAAGCCCGGCGCGGCCAGTGTATTTATCTGGTGGATGACTTGCCGTCCGAACTGGACGAACAACACCGCCGCTCCTTATGCCGCTTGTTGGAAGACTTACGCTGCCAGGTGTTTATCACCTGTGTAGACCACGAATTATTGAGGGAAGGCTGGCAGACGGAAACGCCAGTTGCTTTGTTCCACGTGGAACAAGGCCGTATCACCCAGACCCACGATCATCGGGAGTGAAGGCATGAGCGAAAATCAAACGTACGATTCCTCCAGCATTAAAGTGCTGAAAGGGCTAGATGCCGTACGCAAACGTCCCGGTATGTACATCGGCGACACCGATGATGGTAGCGGTCTGCACCACATGGTGTTCGAAGTGGTCGATAACTCTATCGACGAAGCGCTGGCCGGTCACTGCGACGATATCTCCATCATCATCCACCCGGACGAGTCCATCACCGTCCGCGACAACGGTCGCGGCATCCCGGTTGATGTCCACAAGGAAGAAGGTGTTTCGGCTGCTGAAGTCATCATGACCGTACTGCACGCCGGCGGTAAGTTCGACGACAACTCCTACAAAGTATCTGGCGGCCTGCACGGCGTAGGTGTTTCGGTAGTGAACGCTTTGTCTGAAGAGTTGGTTTTGACTGTTCGCCGTAGCGGCAAGATCTGGGAACAGACCTACATTCACGGTGTTCCACAAGCGCCGATGGCCATTGTGGGCGAGAGCGAAACCACGGGTACCCAGATCCACTTCAAACCGTCTGCCGATACCTTCAAGAACATTCACTTCAGCTGGGACATCCTGGCCAAACGGATTCGTGAACTGTCGTTCCTGAACTCCGGCGTGGGTATCTACCTGAAGGATGAACGTTCGGGTAAAGACGAGACCTTCAAGTACGAAGGCGGCCTGCGTGCCTTCGTTGAATACCTGAACACCAACAAGACCGCCGTCAACGAAGTATTCCACTTCAACGTGCAGCGCGATGACGGTGTGGGCGTAGAAATCGCCCTGCAGTGGAACGACAGCTTCAACGAAAACCTGTTGTGCTTCACCAACAACATTCCGCAGCGCGATGGTGGCACCCACTTGGTGGGCTTCCGTTCGGCGCTCACCCGTAACCTGAACAACTACATTGAACAGGAAGGGTTGGCGAAAAAGCATAAGGTCGCTACCACTGGTGACGACGCCCGTGAAGGCCTGACTGCCATCATCTCGGTGAAAGTGCCTGATCCAAAGTTCAGCTCCCAGACCAAAGACAAGCTGGTTTCTTCTGAAGTGAAGACCGCGGTCGAACAGGAAATGGGCAAGTACTTCTCGGACTTCCTGTTGGAAAACCCGAACGAAGCCAAGGCCGTCGTGGGCAAGATGATCGACGCAGCCCGCGCCCGTGAAGCCGCGCGCAAGGCCCGTGAGATGACCCGCCGTAAAGGCGCACTGGACATCGCTGGCCTGCCAGGCAAATTGGCTGACTGCCAAGAGAAGGACCCTGCCCTCTCCGAACTGTACCTGGTGGAGGGTGACTCCGCAGGTGGCTCGGCCAAGCAAGGTCGTAACCGCAAGACCCAGGCGATCCTTCCATTGAAGGGTAAGATCCTCAACGTCGAGAAAGCTCGTTTCGACAAGATGATCTCTTCCCAGGAAGTCGGCACGCTGATCACCGCGCTGGGTTGTGGCATTGGCCGTGATGAATACAACATCGCCAAACTGCGTTACCACAACATCATCATCATGACCGATGCTGACGTCGACGGTTCGCACATCCGTACCCTGCTGCTGACTTTCTTCTTCCGTCAGTTGCCAGAGCTGATCGAGAAAGGCTACATCTACATCGCTCAGCCGCCGCTGTACAAGGTCAAGAAAGGCAAGCAAGAGCAGTACATCAAAGACGACGACGCCATGGAAGAGTACATGACGCAGTCGGCCCTGGAAGACGCCAGCCTGCACTTGAACGAATCGGCCCCGGGTATTTCGGGCGAGGCGCTGGAGCGTCTGGTCAACGATTTCCGTATGGTGATGAAGACCCTCAAGCGTTTGTCGCGCCTGTACCCGCTAGAGCTGACCGAGCACTTCGTGTACCTGCCAGCCGTTTCCCTGGAACAACTGGGCGATCACGCCGGCATGCAGGAATGGCTGGCGCGCTTTGATGCTCGCCTGCGCAACTCCGAGAAATCGGGCCTGGTATACAAGGCCAGCCTGCGCGAAGATCGCGAACGTAACGTATGGCTGCCGGAAGTGGAAATTACCTCCCACGGCTTGGCCAGCTACGTGACCTTCAACCGCGACTTCTTCGGCAGCAACGACTACAAGACCGTGACTGCCTTGGGTGCGCAACTGGCTACCCTGCTGGACGAAGGTGCCTACGTACAGCGCGGTGAGCGCAAGAAGCCGGTGGTGGAGTTCAAGGAAGCCCTTGAGTGGCTGATGACCGAAAGCACCAAGCGCCACACCATTCAGCGATACAAAGGTCTGGGCGAAATGAACCCGGATCAGCTGTGGGAAACCACCATGGACCCAAGCGTGCGTCGCATGCTCAAGGTCACCATTGAAGACGCGATCGGTGCCGACCAGATCTTCAATACCCTGATGGGTGACGCGGTAGAACCGCGTCGTGACTTTATCGAGAGCAACGCGCTGGCGGTATCCAACCTGGATTTCTGATCCACGCCTGCAATGCGACCCTCAAAACCAGCGCTCCCGGCGCTGGTTTTTTTTGCCCCCGTAGAAGCGGATTCATCCGCGAAGGCCACACCGCGGTCTACTTGATTCGACTCGCAAACGTTTCGCGGATGTCACCCGTCCAGCTCGTCTTTAGCCGACTCACATAGCTCCACCAAATAATCCCACACCACCCGCAGCCGCACTGACTTATGCAGCTCACGCCGAGTACTGATCCAGTAGCTGCGCTGGATGGTTTCGGCAGGCAAGACATGCGTAAGCTCTGGATCGTGGCGGGCCATGTAGTTGGGCAGTACCGCTATCCCCAGCCCTGCCCTGGCTGCCTGCTGTTGTGCAATCACGCTGGTACTGCGGAACACCACGTTGGGGTTGCGGCAGAAACTGTTTAGAAACAGCAGCTCCTGGCTGAACAGCAAGTCGTCGACGTAACCGATCCAGTCCTGCCGGGCCAAGTCTTCTCGACTGTTCAGCGGAGCGGCCTTCGCCAGATAGGCCGGGCTGGCATACAGCGCCAAGCGGTAGTCGGTGAGCTTGCGGGTAATCAACTGATCGGCCGTGGGCCTATCCAGGTGGATGCTGATCTCGGCTTCACGGTTGAGGATGCTGACGAAGCGCGGCACCGCCACCAGTTCCACTTCCAACCCCGGGTAACGTTGGTACAGGCCGGCAATACGCGGGGTAATGAACTGAATGCCGATGCCTTCCGTCACCCCCAGGCGGATCTTGCCCAGTGGGCTCAGTGCTTGGGTAATCTCCTCTTGCGCCAGCAGGGCAACGTTTTCCATAGCTTCGGCGTGCTTGAGCAGCGCCTGGCCTGCCGGCGTCAGTTCGTAGCCTTGGGCATGTTGGACGAATAACGCCGTACCCAGATGGTGCTCAATGGACTCGATATGCCGAGCCACCGTGCTGTGGGTGGTGCCCAGGCGCTTGGCGGCCGTCAGCAAACGGCCGCTACGCTGTAGCTCCAGGAAGAATCGCAGATCATTCCAGTCGAACATGTTTTTCCTTGTGAATCAGCCATTCACGGTCACTGCTCAAAAACGCACAGCCGGTGGGTGAAAACGTTGGTTTTCAACTCGAAACTAATCAATAACATTGGACAGGACAAGAACAATAATCCGGCGCGAGGTGCTCAATGCCATCAGCCAGCCGTACTTACGACTATGTGATAGTCGGTGCCGGCCCTGCAGGGTGTTTGTTGGCCAATCGGCTTTCGGCAGACCCTGCCATCAACGTTCTACTGCTCGAAGCGGGCGGCCAGGATAACTACGCCTGGATTCATATCCCCGTCGGCTACCTCTTCTGTATTGGCAACCCACGCACCGACTGGTGCTTCAAGACCGAGCCGCAACCTGGTTTGAAGGGCCGTGCCCTGAGTTATCCACGGGGTAAGGTGTTGGGTGGATGTTCTTCTATCAACGGCATGATTTACATGCGCGGCCAGGCTGCCGACTACGACGGTTGGGCGGCGCAGGGCAATGCCGGTTGGGGCTGGAAAGACGTGTTGCCGTTGTTCAAGCAAAGCGAAAATCACTTTGGCGGTGATTCCGAACACCACGGTGGCCAAGGCGAATGGCGCGTGGAATTGCAGCGCTACCGTTGGCCAATTCTGGATGCTTTCCGTGAGGCTGCCGCGCAAAGCGGGGTCAACAGCATCGAAGATTTCAACAGCGGCAATAACGAAGGCTGTGGATACTTTCAGGTCAATCAGCGTTCGGGCATACGCTGGAACTCGGCCAAGGCGTTCTTGCGACCCGTGATCAAGCGGCCTAACCTGACCATCCAGACTGGCGTGCGTGTGGATAAGTTGGGCCTGAGGGATGGCCGGGCGACTACGGTCATTGCCCGCTGGCAAGGCCAGGACCACACCTTCGAGGCCAGCCGCGAGATCCTCTTGTGCGCCGGTGCGATCGGCTCGCCCGGTATCCTTCAACGTTCGGGGATTGGCCCGCGGCCTTTGCTTGAGTCGCTTGGCATTAAGGTCAATCACGAGCTGCCAGGGGTTGGCGGTAACCTGCAAGATCACCTGCAATTGCGGCTGATCTATCAAGTCAGCAACGTGCGCACCCTCAATCAGGTCGCCAATAGTCTGTGGGGCAAGGTGGGCATGGGCATGCGCTACCTGTATGACCGCAGCGGCCCGTTAGCCATGGCGCCGAGCCAGTTGGGGGCTTTCATCAAGTCTGATCCGGGGCAAACCAGCGCGAACCTGGAGTACCATGTTCAACCGTTGTCCTTGGACAAATTCGGCGAGCCGCTGCATCAGTTTCCGGCGTTTACTGCCTCGGTGTGCAACTTGAGGCCCAAGAGCCGTGGGCGGGTCGATATCCGTTCTGCCGATCCCGACCAACCACCGCTCATCGATCCCAATTACTTGAGCCACCCTGATGATCTAAAGGTAGCCGCCGATGCCATTCGCCTGACCCGCGATATCGTCAACGCCCCTGCCCTTCGCGCGTTTGGCCCCAAGGAGTACCTGCCAGGCGCCGAACTCACTACCCAAGAGCAATTGCACCAAGCCGCCAGCTTGATTGGTACCACCATCTTCCATCCTGTAGGTACCTGCCGCATGGGCAATGGCCCGCAGGACGTGGTCGACGATAAGTTGCGGGTGCACGGTATAAAAGGGCTGCGTATTGCCGATGCCTCGATCATGCCGGAAATTGTCTCGGGTAATACGTGTTCGCCTACGCTGATGATTGCAGAGAAGGCGGCGCAGTTGCTGTGCGCGCCACAGGCCCCCTTGAACAAGGAGACACGCAAAGACGCCCTGCCCGTCCCCTAGGGTAGGAGTGGCGCCGGCCGCAGTCTGCCGGCACCGACAGTGGAACAACAACAATAATCACTGTGCCCGAATGGGCCAAAAGGACATCGCAATGGCGGACTACATCGAGAATCAGGGCGTGATGCCAACGTCGGCCCGGGAAGACCGCAAGATCATTTTCGCGTCATCCCTCGGGACAGTGTTCGAGTGGTATGACTTTTTTCTGTATGGCGCCTTGGCAGCGGTGATCAGCAAGCAGTTCTTTGCCGGGGTCAACGACACCACAGCCTTCATCTTCGCCCTCATGGCATTTGCCGCAGGGTTCCTGGTTCGACCTTTCGGTGCATTGGTGTTTGGGCGCCTGGGTGACATGATCGGGCGCAAGTACACTTTTCTGGTGACCATCGTACTGATGGGCCTGTCGACCTTTGCCGTGGGGCTGCTGCCTACCTACACCAGCATCGGTATCGCCGCGCCGATCATGCTGGTGTGCCTGCGTATGTTGCAGGGCCTGGCACTGGGCGGTGAATACGGCGGGGCAGCGACCTACGTCGCCGAACATGCGCCAGCCAACAAGCGTGGCCTGCACACTGGCTGGATTCAATCCACGGCCTCCCTGGGTTTGTTGCTGTCGTTACTGGTGGTGCTGGCTTGCCGCTACCTCACGGGTGATCAATTCGAGGTTTGGGGCTGGCGCCTACCCTTCCTGCTGTCGATCGTGCTGCTGGGTATCTCGACCTGGATTCGCATGAGCCTGCATGAATCACCGGCCTTCGTGAAAATGAAGGCGCAGGGCAAAACCAGCAAATCGCCGATTCGCGAGTCGTTCGGCTCGTGGCAGAACCTCAAATACGTGTTGATCGCGCTGTTCAGTATCAACGCCGGCCAGGCAGTGACGTTCTACACCGCCCAGTTCTACGTGCTGTTCTTCCTGACCCAGATGCTCAAGATGGACCCGGCCCAGGCCAACACTCTGCTGATCATCAGCGTGATCATCGGTGCGCCGTTCTTTGTGATCTTCGGCTGGCTTTCGGACAAGATCGGCCGCAAGCCGATTCTGATGCTTGGCTTGTTGTTGGCGACCGTTTTGTATTTCCCGTTGTTCAAGGGCCTGAGCCATTACGCCAATCCGCAGATCGACCAGGCCAGCCGCCAGGCGCCCATCACCGTGATGGCTGATCCGGCCGGCTGTACCTTCCAGTTCGATCCGGTCGGCAAGGCGCGTTTTGACAGCCCCTGCGACAAGGTCAAGACCTTCCTGGTCAAACAGGGCCTGCCCTACAGTTCTGCGCCGGCGGTAGAAGGCAACGCGGTGGTGGTCAGCGTGGGCGATAAACGCATTACCGGCTATGACGACGCGGCCATGCGCGCGGCGGTCGATGCCGCCGGTTACCCGGCCAAGGCTGACCCCAGCCTGGTCAACCAGCCCATGGTGGTCCTGATTATCGTGGTCATGATATTGATCGCCACCATGACCTACGGCCCGCTGGCGGCTGTGATGGTCGAACTGTTTCCGACGCGTATCCGCTACACCTCCCTGTCCCTGCCTTATCACATCGGCAACGGCTGGTTTGGCGGTTTCCTGCCCACGGTGTCGTTCGCTTTGGTGGTGTACACCGGCGACATTTTCTATGGGCTGTGGTATCCCATCGTGGTGACGGGAGTCAGCCTGGTTGTCGGTCTGTTTTGTTTGAAGGAGACCCGACACGTCGATTTGGACAAGGTGTAAACCCGCCAAGACAGGCTGGCGGTGAGCCATAAAAAAACCGGCGATCAACGCCGGTTTTTTTATGCTCTGAAAAACTTATGCACGTTTTTAATGAATCGGTATTGATCTGAAATAAGCTTTAAAATTAACAGGTTACGGCGTTATTTTTTAAAAAGCCAAATTTCTGTACACAAGTTATCCACAGATCGCTTAGCTCGCTATCTGATCGTCTGCAACGGGTTTTGGCGGCAGCGAACCCAGCTCGCGTTGGGTCTGCTCGTTCCAGGCGGCCACACGGTCATTGAGTTCGGCGATGGCGCGCGGGCCAGTGCCCTCGGCATACATCGGCGCACCGATGACCACCTGAATGGTGCCGGAGCGTTTCGCCCAGCCTTCCTTGGGCCAATACTTGCCCGCGTTGTGGGCGATCGGCAGTACCGGGAGTTCGGCATTCACCGCCAGGGCCGAGCCGCTGCGGGTGAATTTGCCAATCTGGCCAAAGGGTACACGGGTACCTTCCGGAAAAATCAGTACCCAGACGTTGTCCTTGAGCAGTTGATCGCCCTTGCTGGCGACCTGCTTGAGCGCACCCTTGGGGTTATCGCGATCGATGGCGATAGGGCGCAGCATGGCCATGGCCCAGCCGAAAAACGGTACATACAACAGCTCGCGCTTGAGCACCTGGCTCAGGGGCTGAAAATAGGCGGACAGGAAAAACGTTTCCCAGGTGCTCTGGTGGTTGGAAACGATCACGCAGCGGCGTTCCGGGATGTTTTCCGCACCCGTGACTTCAACCTTGATGTCGAGCATGACCCGGGTCAGCAGCAAGGCGAACCGGCACCAGTACACGTTGATAAAGCGATAGCGCGCCGGGAACGACAGAAATGGCGCGATAAAAAAGCTAAGCGAGCACCAGAGCAATGCACTGGTACCCAGCAGCAGGTAAAAAAGAAAGGTTCTGATCGCCTGCAGGGTCGACATAGCGGCTTGTACCGTTGCGGGCATGCCCGCCTTGTTGAAGCGCACTTCTGAACCGGCGTCCGCCATGTCGAGCAACAGCCGACAAGACCGATCAGAGTTCAGAGACGCCCTAAGGGTGGATAAGTGCTCTGGCGACAGCGGCCAGATCCTCGAAAATCAGGGTGCCCTCGGGTAAAACTTTACCCAGGGTCCTTTCGCCTTTTCCGGTTTTTACCAAAACTGGCTGAGAGTCGACGGCTCGCGCGGCCTCCAGGTCACCCATACTGTCGCCGACAAACCAAACGCCGGCCAGGTCGGCCTGGTAGTGGGCGGCAATCGTCTTGAGCATTCCGGGCTTGGGCTTGCGGCAATCACAGCCCTCGTCCGGGCCATGGGGACAGTAGACGATCAACCCGACTTCGCCACCCTGCTCCGCCACCAGTGCGCGCAAGCGCGCGTGCATGGCGTCCAGGGTCGCCAGGTCGTAGTAACCGCGAGCAATGCCAGACTGGTTGGTTGCCACGGCAACCGTCCAGCCGGCTTTGCTCAACTGCGCAATGGCGTCGATCGATCGGGGGATCGGAACCCATTCCTGCACCGATTTGATGTAGGCATCGGAGTCCTGGTTGATCACCCCGTCACGGTCGAGTATCAGCAGCTTCAAGACTTACCCCAGCAGCGAGATGTCGGCAACGCCCAGGAACAGCCCGCGTAGGCGAGCCAACAGGGCATAACGGTTGGCGCGTACGTTGGCGTCCTCGGCATTGACCATGACTGCCTCGAAGAACGCATCCACCGGCTCGCGCAACGCGGCCAGGCGTGCCAGCGATTCGCTGTACTGGCGTGCGGCAGCCATGGGCCCTACGGCCTGGTCGGCTTGCTGGATGGCCGAGTACAGCGAGAACTCGTTGGCGTTGTCAAAGTACTTGGGTTCGACCGTGCTGGCGATCGAGCCTTCGGCCTTGCTCAGCAGGTTGGACACGCGCTTGTTCACGGCGGCCAGGGCAGCGGCTTCGGGCAGTTTGCGGAAGGCTTGGACGGCCTGCACGCGTTGGTCGAAGTCCAGTGCCGAACCCGGCTTCAGCGCACGTACCGACAGGTAGGTGGCAACGTCGGTGCCTTCGTCTTCATAACGCGCACGCAGGCGGTCGAAGATGAATTCCAATACCTGCTCGGCAAGGCCTGCGGACTTGACCGTGGCACCGAAGGCGCCGACGGTGAAGGTCACGGCTTTGCTCAGGTCCAGGTCCAGCTGCTTCTCGATCAGGATACGCAGTACGCCCAGGGCCGCACGGCGCAGCGCGTACGGGTCTTTGCTACCGGTGGGCAACATGCCGATGCCGAAGATACCCACCAGGGTGTCCAGCTTGTCGGCAATGGCCACGGCGGCACCGGTCAGGGTGCTTGGCAGCTCGGCGCCAGCGCCACGCGGCATGTACTGCTCGTTCAGCGCCAGAGCGACGTCTTCAGGCTCGCCATCGTTCAGCGCGTAGTAGTAACCGGCAACGCCTTGCATTTCCGGGAACTCGCCGACCATTTCGGTGGACAGGTCGCACTTGGACAGCAGGCCGGCGCGAGCTGCGCGCTGGGCATCGCCGCCGATCAGCGGAGCGATGTACGCGGCCAGCTTGGAAACACGCACGGCCTTGTCGTAGACGCTGCCCAGTTGGGCCTGGAACACCACGTTTTTCAGGCGTTCGTTGAAGCTTTCCAGCGGCTGCTTCTTGTCTTGCTTGAAGAAGAACTCGGCGTCGGTCAGGCGTGGGCGAACGACTTTCTCGTTACCCTCGATGATCTGCTTGGGGTCGCGGCTTTCAACGTTGGCCACGGTGATGAAGCGCGGCAGCAGCTTGCCTTCGGCGTCCAGCAGGCAGAAATACTTCTGATTGTCCTGCATGGTGGTGATCAGCGCTTCCTGAGGTACTTCCAGGAAACGTTCTTCGAACGAGCACACCAACGGGACTGGCCATTCGACCAGGGCAGTCACTTCATCCAGCAGGGCTGGCGGCACGATGGCGCTGCCTTCTTGCTGCAGGGCCAGTTCCGCGGTGCGCTTGCTGATCAGTTCGCGACGCTCGCCGGCATCGGCCAGCACGTAGGCCTTGCGCAGGTCTTCGGCGTAGTTGGCCGGTGCGCTGATGCGTACGTTTTCCGGGTGATGGAAGCGGTGGCCACGGGATTCACGGCCGGAGCGCTGGGCCAGGATGGTGCAGTCGATCACCTCGTCACCCAGCAGCATCACCAGCCATTGGGTCGGGCGCACGAACTCGACCTTGCGGGCACCCCAGCGCATGCGCTTGGGAATCGGCAGGTCGTTCAGCGAGTCTTCGACGATGGTGGGCAGCAACGAGGCAGTCGGCTTGCCGACGATGCGCTGGCTGTAACGCAGTTTTGGACCGCTTTGGTCGATTTCGCTCAGCTCGACACCGCACTTCTTGGCAAAACCCAGGGCTGCCTGGGTCGGATTGCCTTCGGCGTCGAAGGCGGCCTGGCGCGGCGGGCCGTCCAGGTTCACGCTGCGATCAGGTTGCTGGGTGTCCAAGCCGCTGATCAGCACGGCCAGACGGCGTGGCGCGGCGTAGACTTTTTTGGCGGTGAAGTTCAGGCCAGCGGCTTGCAGGCCTTTCTCGATACCACCCAGGAATGCATCACCCAAGGTGTTCAGGGCTTTTGGCGGCAGTTCTTCGGTGCCCAATTCAACCAGGAAATCTTGAGCACTCATTGTGCAGCCTCCAGCTTAGCCAACACTTCATCACGCAAATCCGGGGACGCCATCGGGAAGCCCAGCTTGGCGCGGGCTTGCAGGTAGCTTTGCGCCACGGCACGGGCCAGGGTACGCACGCGCAGGATGTACTGCTGGCGGGCGGTGACGGAGATGGCGCGGCGGGCATCGAGCAGGTTGAAGGTATGGGAGGCCTTCAACACCATTTCGTAGGTTGGCAGCGGCAGTTCCAGTTCGATCAGGCGGTTGGCTTCGCTTTCATAAAAATCGAACAATTCGAACAGCTTCTCGACGTTGGCGTGCTCGAAGTTGTAGGTGGATTGCTCCACTTCGTTCTGGTGGAACACGTCGCCGTAAGTGACCTTGCCGAACGGGCCGTCGGTCCAGACCAGGTCATACACCGAGTCCACACCCTGCAGGTACATGGCCAGGCGTTCCAGGCCGTAAGTGATTTCACCGGTTACCGGGTAGCACTCGATACCGCCCACTTGCTGGAAGTAGGTGAATTGGGTGACTTCCATGCCGTTGAGCCAGATTTCCCAGCCCAGGCCCCAGGCGCCCAGGGTTGGCGACTCCCAGTTGTCTTCGACGAAACGGATGTCGTGCACCAGCGGGTCGAGGCCGATGTGCTTGAGCGAGCCCAGGTACAGTTCCTGGAAGTTCTCGGGGTTTGGCTTCAAGATCACCTGGAACTGATAGTAGTGCTGCAGGCGGTTCGGGTTTTCGCCGTAGCGGCCGTCAGCCGGGCGACGGCTGGGCTGCACATAAGCGGCGTTCCAGGTTTCCGGGCCGATGGCCCGCAGGAAAGTGGCGGTGTGGAAAGTGCCGGCGCCTACTTCCATATCGTAGGGCTGAAGTACCACGCAACCTTGCTCTGCCCAGTATTGCTGGAGGGCGAGGATCAAGTCTTGGAAGGTACGCACGGCTGGCGTAGGCTGGCTCACGAAAATCACCTGTTTCTTGGGCTGCGAATATAAAGAGCGGGAGTATACCGCGATTCAGCCGCGCCTCTACCCATGGAGCCTTATGCCTCGTTGCTTTTGGTGCACAGAAGACCCGCTTTACCAGCAATATCACGACCAGGAATGGGGTGTTCCGCTGCGCGATCCCGGCAGTATGTTTGAGTTGTTGCTGCTGGAAGGCTGCCAGGCCGGGCTGTCGTGGATCACCGTGCTTAAAAAGCGCCAGCGTTACCGCGAAGTGATGTTCGGCTTTGATCCCGTCAGGTTATCGAAGATGACCGATGAAGAGGTCGAGCAACGCATGCTGGAGCCTGGCATCATTCGCAACCGCCTGAAAATCCAGGCTGCGCGGAAAAACGCCATTGCCTGGCTCAAGCTCGACGACCCGGTGGCCTACCTCTGGTCTTTCGTGGGTGGCAAGCCGCAGGTCAATCACCACCCGGACCGCAGCAGCATGCCCACGCAAACCGCTGAAGCCGAAGCGATGAGCAAAGCGCTTAAAAAAGCCGGCTTCACCTTTGTCGGCCCCACCATCTGCTACGCCTTCATGCAGGCCTCTGGGATGGTCATGGACCACACCACCGATTGCGATCGTTACGCCGCATTGAGCCGCTGACGTTACAATGGGCGGATAGAAAAGGAAGGAGTGGGCTGTGGATAAGTTCAAGGGCGCCCTGATGGTCGGGGCGTTGCGGTTGTTTGCCAAGCTGCCTTGGCGTGCCGTTCAAGGCGTGGGCGCGGCCATCGGCTGGTTGACCTGGAAGCTGCCCAATCGCTCGCGCGAAGTGGTACGCATCAATATCGCCAAGTGCTTCCCGGAACTGGACCCCATCGCGCGTGAGCGCCTGGTGGGGCAGAGCATGATGGACATCGGCCGCAGCCTGACCGAAAGCGCCTGTGCCTGGATATGGCCAGCGGAACGTTCGCTCAAGCTGGTGCGCGAGGTACAGGGGCTGGAAGTACTGGAGCAGGCCCTGGCCACCGGCAAGGGCGTGGTGGGTATTACCAGCCACCTGGGCAACTGGGAAGTGCTGAACCACTTCTATTGCAACCAGTGCAAGCCGATCATCTTCTATCGCCCGCCCAAGTTGAAAGCGGTGGATGACCTGTTGCGCAAACAACGCGTGCAACTGGGCAACCGCGTGGCGGCGTCGACCAAGGAAGGCATCCTCAGCATCATCAAGGAAGTACGCAAGGGCGGCCAGGTCGGTATTCCCGCAGACCCGGAGCCAGCCGAATCGGCCGGTTTGTTCGTGCCGTTCCTCGGCACCACGGCCCTGACCAGCAAATTCGTACCCAACATGCTCGCCGGTGGCAAGGCTGTGGGCGTGTTCCTGCATGCCCTGCGCTTGCCGGACGGTTCGGGTTTCCGGGTGATACTGGAAGCGGCGCCTGAAGACATGTACAGCACCGATACGCACACTTCGGTGGCGGCCATGAGCGCGGTGATTGCCAAGTACGTGCGGGCTTACCCGAGCCAGTACATGTGGAGCATGAAGCGCTTCAAGAAGCGGCCGGAGGGCGAAGAGCGCTGGTATTGATGGTTTTGCGGGGTGGGTCTTTTCGCGGATAAATCCCTACCCCAGGGGAGTGCAATACCTGTAGGAGCGGATTCATCCGCGAAAAAAGAACCGCCGTCTAAGCTGGATTCAACCGATCCAGCTTCTTCAAAAACACGGTCATCTCTTTCTCCGCCTGCTTGTCGCCATGGGCCTGGGCGGCCGCGATTCCCTGCTCCCAAGCCCCGCGCGCAGCTGCCACATCCCCCTGCCCTTGCAGCGCCTTGCCCAGCAGCTTCCACGCCGCCGAGTACTTGGGGTCCAGCTCCACGCAGCGCTGCAGGTGCTCGGTGGCCCTCAAATGGTCGTTCAAATCCAGGTAACCCTTGCCCAGGCCAAAGCGCAACAGGGAGTTATCCACACCCTTGGCGAGCATTTTTTCCAGTGATTCGAGCATGGGGCGTCTTCCTCAGAAAAAACTCAGGCCCACGTGGAACAGCTTCTCCACGTCGCGAATGTATTTTTTATCCACAACGAACAGGATCACGTGGTCGCCCGCGTTGATCACGGTTTCGCCTTGGGCAATGAGCACCTCTTCGTCGCGGATGATCGCGCCGATGGTGGTGCCCGGTGGCAGGCTGATCTGCTCGATGGTTTTGCCCACCACCTTACTGGAGTGCGTATCACCGTGGGCGATGGCCTCGATGGCTTCCGCCGCGCCCCTGCGCAAGGAGTGCACGCTGACGATGTCACCACGGCGCACATGGGCCAGCAAGGTGCCGATGGTCGCCAATTGCGGGCTGATGGCGATGTCGATGTCACCGCCCTGCACCAGGTCGACGTAGGCCGGGTTGTTGATCAGGGTCATCACCTTGCGCGCGCCCAGGCGCTTGGCCAGCAACGACGACATGATGTTGGCCTCGTCATCGTTGGTCAGGGCCAGGAAAATGTCGGCTTCGGCGATGTTTTCTTCCAGCATCAGGTCGCGGTCCGAGGCACTGCCTTGCAGCACCACGGTACTGTCCAGAGTGTCGGACAGGTGCCGGCAGCGCGCCGGGTTCATCTCGATAATCTTGACCTGGTAGCGGCTTTCGATGGCCTCGGCCAAGCGCTCGCCGATCTGCCCGCCCCCGGCGATCACCACCCGCTTGTTGGTTTCATCCAGACGGCGTAGTTCGCCCATTACCGCGCGGATGTCTTGCTTGGCAGCGATGAAGAACACTTCGTCGTCGGCTTCGATAACGGTATCGCCACGGGGCAGTATCGGCCGGTCGCGTCGGAAAATAGCCGCAACACGCGTCTGAACTTTCGGCATGTGTTGGCGAATCTGCCGTAGTTGTTGACCGACCAGAGGGCCGCCGTAGTAGGCCTTCACCGCTACCAACTGTGCTTTACCTTCGGCGAAGTCGATCACCTGCAAAGCGCCGGGTATCTCGATCAGACGCTTGATGTAGTTGGTCACCAGCTGTTCCGGGCTGATCAACACGTCGACCGGAATATGATCGTTGTCGAACAGCTCGGGGCGGGTCAGGTACGCGGCCTGGCGGACCCGGGCGATCTTGGTCGGGGTTTTGAAGAAGGTGTAGGCGACCTGGCAGGCGACCATGTTGGTTTCGTCGCTGTTGGTCACCGCCACCAACATGTCGGCGTCGTCGGCCCCGGCCTGGCGCAGCGTGCTGGGGAACGACGCGTGGCCCTGCACGGTACGGATGTCCAGGCGATCACCCAGGGCGCGCAGCAGGTCACCGTTGGTATCGACCACGGTGATGTCGTTGGCCTCGCCGGCCAGGTGTTCGGCCAGTGTGCCGCCGACCTGCCCGGCGCCCAGGATGATGATCTTCATCCGCTACTCCCTTATTGGCCCGGTTGGGCCGCGATCTTGATCAGCTTGGCGTAGTAGAAGCCATCATGGCCGCCTTCCTGCGCCAGCAGTTGCCGACCGTGGGGTTGCTTGATGCCGGCGGTGGTGGCGATGTCCAGCTCACGGGCGCCGGAGGTGCGGGCCAGGAACGCCTCGATCACCTCGGTGTTTTCCGTGGGCAGGGTCGAGCAGGTGGCGTACACCAGCTCGCCGCCTACCGCGAGGGTGGGCCACAACGCATCGAGCAACTCGCCTTGAAGTGTGGCGAGTGCCTGGATGTCGTCGGGCTGGCGGGTCAACTTGATGTCTGGGTGGCGACGGATGACACCGGTGGCCGAACACGGCGCGTCCAACAGGATGCGCTGGAACTGTTCACCATCCCACCATGCCGCGGTATCCCGGGCGTCGGCGGCGATCAGCTCGGCTTCCAGGCCCAGGCGTGCAAGGTTTTCCTTTACCCGTACCAGGCGCTTGGCTTCCAGGTCGATGGCGACCACGCCCTTGAGCGCAGGCTCGGCTTCCAGCAGGTGGCAGGTTTTGCCGCCGGGGGCGCAGCAGGCATCCAGCACGCGCTGGCCGGGGGCGAGGCCAAGCAGGTCGGCAGCCAGTTGCGCTGCTTCGTCCTGCACGCTGATCCAGCCCTCGTTGAAGCCGGGCAGGTCGCGCACGTCGCAGGCCTGTTCGAGCACGATGCCATCGCGGCTGAACTGGCAGGGGGTCGCGGCAATCCGAGGCCTGCAGCAGCAGTTGCAGGTAGGCATCGCGGCTATGGTGGCGACGGTTGACCCGCAGGATCATTGGCGGGTGCGCATTGTTGGCGGTGCAGATGGCTTCCCACTGATCGGGCCAGAAAGCCTTGAGTGACTTCTGCAGCCAACGCGGGTGCGCAGTACGCACCACCGGGTCGCGCTCGAGTTCGGCGAGGATTTCTGTGCTTTCGCGCTGGGCGCGGCGCAATACCGCGTTGAGCAAGGCCTTGGCCCACGGCTTTTTCAGCTTGTCGGCGCAACCCACGGTTTCGCCAATGGCAGCGTGGGCCGGCACGCGGGTGTAAAGCAACTGGTAAAGGCCGACCAACAGCAATGCCTCTACATCGGCATCGGCGGCCTTGAAAGGCTTTTGCAGCAGGCGTTCGGCCAGGGCAGACAAGCGTGGCTGCCAGCGGGCCGTACCGAAGGCCAGGTCTTGGGTCAGGCCGCGATCGCGGGCCTCGACCTTGTCCAGTTGAATGGGCAGCGAACTGTTCAGCGAAGCCTTGCCGGTGAGCACGGCAGCCAGGGCCTTGGCGGCAGCCAGACGCGGGTTCATTGGCCGAGCACCGTGCCGACGGCGAACTTCTCGCGGCGGCTGTTGAACAGGTCGCTGAAGCTCAGCGGTTTGCCACCGGGCAGTTGCAGGCGGGTCAGGCGCAGCGAACCTTCACCACAGCCCACTACCAGGCCTTCCTTGCTAGCGGCAAGGATTTCGCCGGGAGCGCCCGGTTGCTCGGCAACACTGGCCGCCAGCACTTTCAGTGCTTCGCCGTTCAACGTGCTATGGCAGATGGGCCAGGGGAAAAAGGCCCGTACCAGGCGCTCCAGCTCGACAGCCGGGCGCGCCCAATCGATGCGAGCTTCGTCTTTGTTCAGTTTGTGCGCATACGTGGCCAGGCCATCGTCCTGCACCTCACCCGGCAGTGCGCCGGCGTCCAGGCCGGCGATGGCCTGGATGACCGCAGGCGGGCCTAGCTCGGCCAGGCGATCATGCAGGCTGCCACCGGTGTCTTGGGCCGTGATGGGGGTACTGACCTTGAGCAGCATCGGCCCGGTGTCCAGGCCTGCCTCCATGCGCATCACGGTCACGCCGCTCTCGGCATCGCCCGCTTGCACGGCGCGCTGGATCGGCGCTGCACCACGCCAGCGTGGCAGCAGTGAGGCATGGCTGTTGATGCAGCCAAGGCGCGGAATATCCAGCACAACTTGTGGCAGGATCAGGCCGTAGGCGACCACCACCATCAGGTCTGGCTTGAGCGCTGCGAGTTCGGCCTGGGCCAGCGGGTCGCGCAGGGTGGGCGGTTGCAGCACTGCTATGCCGTGCTCCAGGGCCAACTGCTTGACCGGGCTTGGCATCAGTTTCTGCCCGCGGCCAGCCGGGCGATCGGGCTGGGTGTACACCGCAATCACTTCGTACGGGCTGTCGAGCAGGGCTTTGAGGTGTTCGGCGGCAAACTCGGGAGTGCCCGCGAAGACGATGCGCATGGGGTTCTCGCTTAATGCTGAAAAAGAAAAAGGCTTGCCGGAGCAAGCCTTTGGGAAGTGCTGGTCACGCTTGCTGGCGGTGCGCTTTTTCCAGCTTCTTCTTGATCCGGTCACGCTTGAGCGTAGACAGGTAATCGACGAAAAGCTTGCCGTTGAGGTGGTCGCACTCATGCTGGATGCACACGGCGAGCAGGCCTTCGGCGATCAGCTCATACGGTTTGCCGTCGCGGTCCAGGGCCTTGATCTTGACGGCCTGCGGGCGATCGACGTTTTCGTAGAAACCGGGCACCGACAGGCAGCCTTCCTGGTATTGGCCCATTTCTTCGGTCAGCGATTCGAACTCGGGGTTGATGAACACCCGTGGTTCGCTGCGATCTTCGCTCAGGTCCATGACCACGATGCGTTTGTGCACGTTGACCTGGGTGGCGGCCAAGCCGATGCCAGGTGCTTCGTACATGGTTTCAAACATGTCATCGACCAGCTGACGCACTTCGTCATCCACCACAGCCACTGGCTTGGCGATGGTGCGCAGACGTGGGTCCGGGAATTCGAGGATGTTTAAAATAGCCATATGCGTATTTGCTGCACTGTGAGGTAAAGTCAAAGGTAGCGGAAAACGTTCTCCGGGGGAGAAGACCGCAAACAGCGGCGTTTCACGTGAACGGACATAATAAAGGGATTCACGGCATGAGGAAATCACTACTCGCCCTGTTGCTCCTGGCATCTGCCGGGTTGGCGCAAGCACAGGTGCAGCTCAAGGACGGTTATCCACAGCGCTACACCGTGGTTCGCGGCGACACACTTTGGGACATTTCCGGGAAATTTCTGCGTGAGCCGTGGGAATGGCCGCAAATTTGGCACGCCAACCCGCAAATCGCCAATCCCGACCTGATCTACCCCGGCGACTCGCTGGTGCTGACGTTCGTCGATGGCCAGCCGCAGTTGATGCTTGAACGGGGCGCTTCGCGTGGCACCATCAAGCTGTCGCCGCATATCCGCAGCACACC
Organism: Pseudomonas abieticivorans; assembly: GCF_023509015.1. Lineage (NCBI taxonomy): Bacteria > Pseudomonadati > Pseudomonadota > Gammaproteobacteria > Pseudomonadales > Pseudomonadaceae > Pseudomonas > Pseudomonas abieticivorans. Next base: position 2,577,988 of record NZ_CP094975.1, on the reverse strand, counting down.
CATGGCAGAGGCCATCCCCAGTATCCCGTTGGAGTCGATCAACAGTTTTCTGTTGAGCAACCGCATCCTGGAGTCCTCGGAAGAGTTCCAACAGGCACCCTACATCGTGGCCGGCCAAGGTGAGCGGGTCGTCAGTGGCATGGGTGACCGCATCTACGTGCGTGGCAAGCTGGACCCGCGGCACAACGCCTATGGCGTGTTCCGCCAGGGCAAGGTCTACACCGACCCGCAAACCCATGAGTTCCTGGGCATCAACGCCGATAACATCGGTGGTGGTGAGATCGTCGCCACCGAGGGCGACGTGGCCACGCTGACCCTGCAACGCTCCAACGAAGAAGTGCGGCTGGGCGACCGGCTGTTCTCCAATGAAGAACGCCCGGTAAATTCGACCTTTTTGCCGAGTGCACCCCAGGCGACTGTCAGTGGCGTCATCCTTGATGTGCCACGAGGTGTTACACAGATCGGCAAGTACGATGTGGTCACTTTGGACAAGGGCAAACGCGACGGGCTCAACGAGGGCAACGTGTTGGCGGTGTACAAGACCGGCGAGACGGTGCGTGATCGGGTGACCGGTGACCTGGTGAAAATCCCCGACGAACGCGCCGGGTTGTTGATGGTGTTCCGCACTTACGAAAAGCTGAGCTATGGTTTAGTGCTCAACGCCAATCGCTCCCTGGCGGTGATGGATAAAGTGAAAAATCCCTGAACCTGGCAGGTAACTTGTCAAACAGTTACCAACAGAGTTATCCACAGGTTGTCCGCACCGCCGTGGAGCGCACGAGATCAAGGATGATCCCATGCCGCTGTTTTCCGAAGCCTGCAATAGCCCTGCTGAATTGGAAGCGCGCCTGCGCCTGCATCGGCTCCCCGATATCGGTTCGGCTCGTTTTCGCAAAATAATCGATGCGTTTGGATCGGCGTCGTCAGCCTTCAGTGCGCCGGCCTCCGCTTGGCGGGCGCTGGGTGTATCGGCGGCCGCTTGCGAGGCCCGGCGCAGCCCCGACGTTCGCGATGGCGCCAGCGCTGCAATGGCCTGGCTAGAGCGGCCGGGCCAGCATTTACTGATGTGGGACCAACCTGGTTACCCTGCCCTGCTGGCGGAAATAAGCGATGCGCCGACACTGCTTTTCGTTGCTGGCGACCCTGCGATTCTAGACAAGCCCCAGCTGGCAATCGTCGGCAGTCGGCGGGCTTCACGGCCTGGACTGGACACGGCGGCGGCATTTTCACGCACCTTGGCGGCTGCCGGTTTTGTCATCACCAGCGGTCTGGCTCAAGGGGTCGACGGTGCCGCGCACCAGGCCGCTCTAGAGGTGGGCGGCCAGACCGTGGGGGTGCTGGGCACCGGCATCGAAAAACTTTATCCACAGCGCCATCGACAACTCGCGGCGGCGATGGCCGAGAGCGGTAGCGCGGTGGTTTCCGAGTTCCCTTTGGATGCCGGGCCGCAGGCTGCGAACTTCCCTAGGCGCAACCGCATCATCAGCGGTCTGTCCTTGGGTGTGCTGGTGGTTGAGGCAAGCCTGGCCAGTGGTTCACTGATAACCGCGCGCTTGGCGGCCGAACAGGGCCGCGAGGTTTTCGCCATTCCGGGCTCCATCCACCACCCAGGTGCCAAGGGTTGCCACCAGTTGATTCGCGATGGTGCGCAGTTAGTGGAAAGTATCGATCACATTTTGGAAGCTTTGCAGGGCTGGAAGCGGCTGCCTCCCGAGGCGATCGCCAAGCCGCGGCCTGTGGATAATCCCCTGCATGCGTTGCTGCTGGCCGCCCCGCAAACCAGCGAAGCGTTGGTCACTAGCAGTGGCTGGGCGCTTTCAGCGGTATTGCAGGCATTGACCGAGCTTGAGTTGGCCGGACAGGTGGTGAACGAGGCTGGGCGTTGGTTTGCCCGGCGCAGCTAAGTACACTGGGCGCAGTGCCTAATTCGCGGAGTAGCAACAATGGTCAACAGTTGGCGTGTGCAACAAGCGGCGCGCGATATCCGAGCGGGCGCGGTAATTGCCTATCCAACCGAAGCGGTCTGGGGCCTGGGCTGCAACCCGTGGGATGCAGAGGCGGTGTATCGCCTGCTGGCGATCAAGTCGCGGCCGGTGCACAAGGGCCTGATCGTGGTGGCAGACAACATCCGCCAGTTCGACTTTCTGTTCGAAGACTTTCCGGAACTCTGGCTGGACCGCATGGCCAGTACCTGGCCTGGGCCCAACACCTGGCTGGTGCCGCATCAGGGCCTGCTGCCGGAATGGGTGACGGGCGATCACGATACGGTTGCGCTGCGGGTCAGCGATCACCCGCTGGTGCGTGAATTATGCGCCTTGGTCGGGCCATTGATCTCGACGTCTGCCAACCCTGCGGGCCGGCCGCCAGCGCGCTCGCGTTTACGTGTGGAGCAGTATTTCCGTGGCCAGATCGATGGGGTACTTGGCGGCGCCTTGGGCGGGCGCAAGAACCCCAGTGTGATTCGCGACCTGGTCACGGCTGACGTGGTGCGGCCCGCTTAAGGCAACAGAATGGTCGACCCCATGGTGCGCCGAGCCGACAGTTCGGTCTGCGCCTTGGCCGCCTCGCTCAGCGGATAGCGCTGGCTGATTTCCACTTCCAGCTTGCCGCTGGTGATCATCCCGAACAACTCGTCGGCCATGGCCTGCAGGGTGTCGGCGGTGGCGTAGGTGGCCAGCGTCGGGCGGGTGACGTACAGCGAGCCCTTCTGCGACAGGATGCCCAGGTTCACGTCGGTGACCGCCCCCGAGGCATTGCCGAAGCTGACCAGCAGGCCACGCGGTTCCACGCAATCGAGCGAGGTGGCCCAGGTATCCTTGCCGACGCCGTCGTACACCACCGGGCATTTTTTGCCGTTGGTGAGCTCCAGCACGCGCTTGGCTACGTCTTCGTGGCTGTAATCAATGGTTTCCCAGGCGCCTAGTGCTTTGGCCTTGGCGGCTTTTTCTGGCGAGCTGACGGTACCGATCAGCTTGGCGCCGATCGCCTTGGCCCATTGGCAGGCCAGAAGCCCAACGCCCCCGGCGGCGGCGTGGAAGAGGATGACTTCGTCGCGCTTGAGCTCGTAGGTCTGGCGGAACAGGTACTGCACGGTCAGGCCCTTTAGCATCGACGCCGCAGCCTGTTCGAAGCTGATGGCGTCAGGCAGCTTGACCACTACCGCCGCCGGCAGGGTGTGCACTTCGCTATAGGCACCCAGCGGGCCGCCGGCATACGCCACGCGATCGCCGACGTTCAGGTGCGTGACGTCACTGCCAACGGCGTCGATGACACCGGCCGCTTCGGTGCCTTGCCCGGACGGCAGCGAGGGCGCGGGATACAGGCCACTGCGAAAGTACGTATCGATGTAATTCAGGCCGATGGCCTTGTTGCGTACGCGCACTTGGTTTGGGCCAGGTTCGCTGGGCTGGAAGTCGACGAACTCGAGCACTTCCGGACCGCCGTGTTTGCTGAACTGAATACGCTTGGCCATCTGCATCTCCTGAATCGCAGGCTGAAAAGCTCTATCGGACGCCTTTAGCTGACTGCCGTCAACTGCTTAAGGCCCCGAGTGGGTGGTATGCTACGCGCCGAATTTGCTGCCAGGCACGACTTGTCCACAGTGCCCGCCCCTTTCAAGGTGATGCCATGACTACCCGCACCGAGGCCGTAAAAGCCTACCTGCTCGACCTGCAAGACCGGATTTGCCACGCACTGGAAGGCGAGGACGGCAGCGCCGCCTTCGTTGAAGATGCCTGGGTCCGCGAAGCGGGCGGCGGTGGCCGTACGCGGGTGATCGAGAACGGCGAGCTGATCGAAAAAGGCGGGGTCAACTTTTCCCACGTCTTTGGCAGCGGCCTGCCGCCGTCGGCCAGCGCCCATCGGCCTGAGTTGGCCGGGCGCGGCTTCGAAGCATTGGGCGTGTCGCTGGTGATCCACCCGCACAACCCCCATGTGCCAACTTCCCACGCCAACGTGCGGTTTTTCATCGCGGAAAAAGAGGGTGAAGAGCCGGTCTGGTGGTTTGGCGGTGGCTTCGACCTGACGCCCTATTACGCCAACGAAGAAGACTGCGTGCACTGGCACCGCGTGGCCGAACAGGCGTGTGCGCCCTTCGGTAGCGAGGTTTACCCGCGCTACAAGGCCTGGTGCGACCGTTATTTCCATATCAAGCATCGGCACGAGCCCCGTGGCATCGGCGGCCTGTTTTTCGATGACCTGAACGAGTGGGACTTCGACACCAGCTTTGCCTTCATGCGTGCCATTGGCGATGCCTTTATCGACGCCTACCTGCCCATCGTGCAGCGCCGCAAGGCCATTGCGTTTACCGCGCAGCAACGCGAATTCCAGGAGTTCCGTCGTGGCCGCTACGTCGAGTTCAACCTGGTATACGACCGTGGAACGTTGTTTGGCCTGCAATCGGGTGGGCGCACCGAGTCGATCCTGATGTCGCTGCCCCCGCAAGTGCGTTGGGGTTACGACTGGAAGGCCGAGCCCGGCAGCCCGGAAGCGCGCCTGACCGAGTATTTCCTGCAAGACCGTGACTGGCTCGCTGAAGCCGGCACCCAGCCCTGAGTGCAAATCGCTCTGTGGATAACTTCCCTGGACACTGATTAGGAAGCTGCTTGAATGGACCGCTACGTTGTTTTCGGTAACCCGATTGGCCACAGCAAGTCGCCGGCGATCCATCGCCTGTTCGCCGAGCAGACGGGCCAGGAGCTGGACTACAGTGCGCGCCTTGCGCCCTTGGAAGACTTTGCCGGCAATGCTCGGGAATTTTTCCTGCAGGGGCACGGCGCCAACGTGACGCTGCCATTCAAGGAAGACGCTTACCGCCTGTGCGATGTGCTGACCCCGCGGGCCGAACGCGCCGGTGCGGTGAACATGCTGACCAAGCAAGCTGACGGTACCCTGCGCGGTGACAACACCGATGGCACTGGCCTGGTACGTGACCTGACGATCAATGCCGGCCTGAACCTTGAAGGCAAGCGCATCCTCTTGCTTGGCGCCGGCGGCGCAGTGCGTGGGGTGATCGAGTCGCTGCTGGAGCAGAAGCCGGTATCGCTGGTGGTGGCCAACCGCACGGTGGATAAAGCCGAGTTGCTGGCTCAGATTTTTGCCGACATGGGGCCCATCGCCGCCAGCGGTTTTGATTGGCTGGAAGAGCCAGTGGACGTGATCATCAACGCCACCTCGGCAAGCTTGGCCGGTGACCTGCCGCCGATCTCCGCCAGCTTGATCCAGCCCGGTGTCACCGTGTGCTACGACATGATGTACGGCAAGGAGCCCACGCCGTTCTGCCTGTGGGCTGAGGAGCACGGCGCGGCGCTGGCGCTTGATGGCTTCGGCATGTTGGTGGAGCAGGCTGCTGTGGCTTTCGCCTACTGGCGCGGCGTGCAGCCCGACAGCGCCCCGGTGCTGGCGCAGCTGCGCGAAGAAATCGCCAAGGGCTAATCCTCGAAGCGGATCGGGCAGTTCGCTGCCCCTTCCAGCTTGCGTAACTCATCGATCACTTGCGGCCGCGCGCGGCGCAAGGTCAGGCTGCGGTTCAGCGCTTTCAGGCGGCGGGCTTCCTGGTGGAGCATCTCCACGCCTGAGTAGTCGATAAAATTGATCTGTTGGGCGTCGATCACCACCCTCGCGCCTTCGGCCTGCTGCAGCCGAACCTGCAGGTAATGGCTGGCGCCGAAGAATATCGAACCCCATACCCGCAATACTTCTTCCTCACCTTCGCGCCACTGCTGCACGCGGGGCTGTGAGGTGCGCTTGAGATAGAAGAACAGCGAGGCCAGCACCCCGGCGTAGATCGCCGTTTGCAGTTCCAGTAGCAAGGTCGCCAGGCAGGTGAGTGCCATCACCACGAACTCCGAGCGGCTGACCCGGAACAATGCGCGAATGCCGCGATGGTCGATCAGGCCCCAACTGATCAGCAAGATACTGCCGGCCATGGCTGGGATCGGGATGTGGGAGATGAGGTTGGCGCCGGTCACCGCGAACAGCGCAACCCACAGCGCTGAAAATACGCCCGCCAACGGGGAGCAGGCACCGGCTTCGTAGCTTAAGCCTGAGCGCGTGAACGACCCGGCCGACAGCGAGCCCGAAAAAAACGCGCCGACGATATTCGATAGCCCTTGCGCACGAACTTCCTGGTTTGCATTGAGCATTTGCTGCGAACGTGCCGCCAACGAGCGGGCTATGGACAAGCTGGTCACCAGCCCGAGCATGCCCACGGCCACCGCGCTGGGTAGCAAGCGCAACATCAAGCCTGGGTCCAATGGCAAAGTACTGAAAGGCGGCAGTTGGCCGGTAAAAGCGCTGACCAATTGCACGTGGCCGAACATCGAAGGCCACAGCCAGGCCAGCAAGCTGCCGCTGACCAGGGCAATCAACAAGGTTGGCCAGCGGGGTAGCAGGCTTTTCAACACGATGCCCAGGGCCAGGGTGAACAGCCCCAGGCTCAAGGACGGTCGGTCCAGTTCAGACAGGTGTTGGAACAGGTTAACCAGGCTTTGCGAGGCCGTCGCTTGGCTGGCCAGGCTAAGCCCCAACAGGCTGGGTAACTGACCGATTGCAATGACAATCGCGGCCCCCAATGTGAAGCCGAGCACCACGGAATGGGAAACGAAATTGACCAAGGCGCCAAAACGCAGCATGCCCAGCAGCCATTGGAAGATCCCGGCCAAGAACGTCAGCAGCAGGATCAGCGTGACGTAATCCTGGCTGGCCGGTATCGCCAGCGGGCTGATGCTGGCGTACAACACGATGGAGATCGCCGCCGTGGGCCCGCAAATCAAGTGCCATGATGAGCCCCACAGGCAGGCGATCAGTACCGGCACAATAGCGGCGTACAGCCCATATTCGGGCGGCAAGCCGGCAATCAGCGCGTAGGCGATAGACTGCGGCAAGGCGAGGATCGCGCCGCTCAGGCCCACGATCAGGTCGCGGCCGGCGCTGGCACGGCTGACGCGTGGCAGCCAGGCCAGGAAGGGGAACAGTTTATGGCGGTTGGACCAGCCCATTGAATACTCGATTATCTACGGTCACCGCGTGTAGGAGCATGGCTTGCCAGCGAAGGCGGCCTTGATGACCCCATCGCTGGCAAGCCATGCTCCTACAGTTTTACGATCAGAGTTTTGCTTTCACTGCTGCCAGCGCATCCTGCCCATCCAGCGTCTTGACCCCATCCAGCCATTTCTCCAGCACGGCCGGATTGGCTTTCATGTAGGCCTTGGCGGCATCGGCATTGGTGATTTTCTTGTTCACCACTTCGGCCATGATGCCGTTCTCCATCTCTTGGGTAAAACTTAGATTGGTCAAAAGCTTGCCAACGTTCGGGCAGGCCTGTGCATAACCTTTGCGCGTCAGGGTATAGACGCTGCCGCTGGCGCCAAAATAAGCCTCGCCGCCAGTGAGGTAGTGCATTTTAAGCTGCACGTTCATCGGGTGCGGCGTCCAGCCGAGGAAGGTGATGAAGGCCTTCTTTTTCACGGCCCGCGATACTTCCGACAGCATCGCCTGCTCGCTGGATTCCACCAGCTTCCAATCGCCCAGGCCGAACTCGTTTTTCTTGATGATCTCCTGCAGCGACAGGTTCGCTGGCGCACCGGAGCCAATGCCGTAGATCTTCTTGCCGAACTTGTCGGCCTGCTTTTGCAGGTCGGCAAAGTCGTGGATGCCGGCGTCCCACACATAGTCCGGCACGGCCAAAGTGAACTCGGTGCCTTCCAGGTTTTTGTTGTACTGGGTCACGTCCCCAGTTTTCACGAACTTGTCGTAGAACCCCTGCTGGGCGGGCATCCAGTTACCGAGAAAGACATCCACCTGCCCATCTTTCAAGCCGCCGTAGGCGATGGGCACGGCCAGGGTATCGACCTTAGCCTTGTAACCCATGCCATCGAGCAGTACACCCGTGATGGCATTGGTGGCGGCGATATCGCTCCAGCCAGGGTCAGCCATTTTTACCGTGGCACAACTCTGCTCATCGGCCATGGCCCCGTTACCTGCCAGGCCAATCAGCCCGGCCACCAGCATTGTGGATAACTTCATCGAACATCCCCTAGGTTATTAGTATGGGCAGGGTTGTGGATAACGTGCCTTGCGCTCCAGATCGTCCAAGTCGATATGGTTGCGCATGTATTGCTGACTGGCGTCGACCAGCGGCTGGTGATCCCAGCTCTTCAGCGTGCCTTGGGTCAATGCCTGGTACACCAGGCGCCGACGGCGCTGGCTGGCCAGTACCTGGCTGTGGATAACTGGAATGTCCCAACGCTCGCGTGCTTGCGCCAGGAAGCGTGAAAAAACTTCAGGCAATGCCTGGCTTAACTCCTCGCGCTCCTGTGGATCGTTTTTCACATCAAAGAGTAGGCAAGGGTCGCTTTCGCTGTAGATGAATTTGTAGTCGCCACGACGAATCATCATCAGCGGACTGTTGGTACCCTCGGCCATGTATTCGCCAAAGACCTCATCGTGGCCGCCCTCGCCTTTCAAGTGGCCGACCAGTGAACGGCCATCCAGCGGCAGGCAGTTATCCACAACCCCCCCTGCCAGTTCGACAAACGTGGGTAGCAAATCAGCTGTGGAGACCGCTGCGCTGACCCGGCCAGCCTTGAATTGCCCTGGCGCGTAGACCAGTAGCGGCACCCGCGCCGACATCTCGAACCAGTGCATTTTGTACCAGAGGCCCCGCTCGCCGAGCATGTCGCCGTGGTCGCCGGAGAACACGATGATGGTGTCGTCTGCCAACCCGGTCTCTTCCAGGGTTTGCAGTAGCTTGCCGACGTTGCTGTCGATATAGCTGCAAGCTCCAAAGTAAGCGCGGCGGGCGTCACGAATTTTATCCACAGGCAGCGGCTTGCCCCATAGGTCGTACACCTTGAGCAGGCGCTGGGAGTGCGGATCGAGTTGATCCTGGCTGGGTACGTTTTGTGGGAGCGGGATGTCTTCATCGCGGTACATATCCCAGAACGGCTTGGGAATGGTGTACGGGTCGTGTGGGTGAGTCATCGACACGGTCAGGCAGAACGGCTGGTCGCCTGCTTCACGAATGTGATCGAACAGGTATTGCTGGGCCTTGAACACCACTTCTTCGTCGAAGTCCAGCTGGTTGGTGCGCACGCACGGGCCGGCCTGCAGTACCGAGGACATGTTGTGGTACCAACTGGGGCGCACGTCGGGTTCGTCCCAGTTAACCGCCCAGCCATAGTCGGCGGGGTAAATGTCACTGGTCAGGCGTTCTTCGTAGCCATGCAATTGGTCGGGCCCGCAGAAGTGCATCTTGCCGGACAATGCCGTGCGGTAGCCCAGGCGGCGCAGGTAATGGGCATAGGTCGGAATATCCGCGGGGAAATCGGCGGCATTGTCGTAGGCGCCGATCTTGCTCGGCAGTTGGCCGCTCACCAGGGTAAAGCGCGAAGGTGCGCACAGCGGGCTGTTGCAATAAGCGGCATCGAACACCACCCCGGCATTGGCGAGGCGGCTAAGGTTGGGCAGTTTGATCGCAGAGGGGGCGTAAAACGGCAACATGGGCGCGGCCATCTGATCGGCCATGATGAAAAGAATGTTCTTGCGCTTCATGGGTTCGCGGCATTCCATAGTCATAATTTATGCGACAGTGCGTGCTATTCAGATTGCGACCCACTGCCCTCGCGGTAAAGCCCATGACCGGCAATGCCTAGGATAAGCCCTGCTTATGTATGAAAGCCTTGGAGACCTCTCGCTCGACCTGCTGCGCGCGTTCGAGTCCGCCGCGCGCCAGCGCAGTTTCACCGCTGCGGCCATTGAGTTGGGCACCACCCAACCTGCTGTCAGCCAGCAGATCAAACGCCTGGAATACCAACTGGCCACCCGGCTTTTTGACCGCATTTACCGCGGCATCGAACTCACCGATGCTGGCTTGACGTTATTTGAAGCCGTGCAGGCCGGTTTGACCAGCATCGACAGCGGCCTGGAAGCCATTACCGCTCAGCCCCAGCATGAAGTGTTGCAGGTGGCCACTGACTTCGCCTTCGCCGCGTACTGGCTGATGCCGCGCCTGCACCGTTTTCACCAGGCCAACCCGGACGTGGACGTGAGCCTGGTGACCAGCGAACGCAGCCACGCCATGCTGCGTTCAGACATTGATGTGGCCGTGCTGTTTGGCGATGGTCGTTTCAAGCAGGGCGAAAGCCATTGGCTGTTCGGCGAAGAAGCCTACCCGGTGTGTAGCCCCAAACTGCTCGACGGCCGCTCCTTGCCCCTCCCCGCCAGCGCCTTGCACGAATTGCCCCTGCTGCACCTGCGCGGCGAAAGCAGCAGTTTGTGGTTTGACTGGGCCGGCCTGTTTCGCGCCCTGCACATCCCCAGCACCCCCGCCCCTGGCCAATTGCGCTTTGACAACTACACGCTGCTGATCCAAGCCGCGATCGCCGGGCAAGGCGTTGCCATTGGCTGGCGTCACCTGGTGGATGCGTTGCTGGAGCAAGGCTTGCTGTGCCGGCCAGTGCTGGAGACGGCGAATTCGCCGCTGGGCTATTACGTAGTGCTGCCGCAACGCAAACGGCGCGGGCCGATGATCCAGCGGTTTGTGGATTGGTTGGGGCAGGAGCAGGCCGCCGACGCGTGATAACCTGAGATGATCAGTTAATTCGAGGACGCTCCGTGCAACAGATCAAGGGCTACCACGCCCACGTCTATTTCAATGCGACCACTATCGGCCAGGCCCGCGCGCTATGCGAAGAAGCGGCGCGGTTGTTCCCGCTGGCCATGGGCCGGGTACACGAGCGGCCGGTAGGCCCGCATCCGGATTGGAGCTGCCAGTTGGCGTTTGCGCCTGAAGTGCTGGGGGATGTGTTGCCGTGGCTGGCGCTGAACCGCAAGGGGTTGGTGGTGTTCACCCATCCGTTGACCGGGGACGATCTGGTGGACCACCGCGATCATGCGATCTGGATGGGGGCTGTACGGCCGTTGGATTTATCGCGGTTTTGAAAGCTTCGCGGATGAATCCGCTCCTACAAGGGGTTACCTGTAGGGGCGGATTCATCTGCGAAAGGGCTTAGTTCAAGACACCCGACAGGATCTCGTAAACCACGCCATTGGCGACCGAGATCAGCACCACGTCGTTACCCAGGCGGCGCCATTCGTAGCCTTTGTACTGGGGCATGTGCGCCAGTGCGCGACTGTCCAGGCGTTTGCCGTAGCCTTTGGGCAGTGGGTGGCCTTTCTGCACGTGGACGTTGGCCGGCAGTGGGTTGCCACGGCCGAAGTCGGCGTGGTTGCTCTGGATGGTTTGGCGCACCGGGCCGAAATCCTGAGGTGGGCGGCCGTTGCCTTGCTTCTGTTGCTGGCCGCCTTGTTGGCCGTGCTGTTCGCCATGGCCCTGCTGTTGTTGCTGGGGCTGACCATGCTGGTCATCGGGGCCCGGTGCCGCTTGCAGCAAAGGCGTCACGCCCAGCAGCAGGATGCCCATGCCGGCGATCAGGGATTTGGACAATTTCATCAGCGCATTCCTCGGCAAACTCAAAAATTAATAAGGCAGTACGCCTTGCATCACTTCGTAAACCACACCGGTACCCACGGCGATCAACACCAGGTCGGGGCCAAACCCGCGCCATTCGTAGCCTGGGTAGTACGGCAGGTGTTCCAGTGCACGCCGGTCCAGCGGGCGGCCGTAGCCTGGCGGCAGCGGGCGGCCGCGCATCACTTGCACCCCTGGCGGCAGGCGCTCGGCGCGGCCGAAGTGTTCGCGGTATTGCTCCACGTCATGGCGGTACGGGCTGAAATCATGAGGCGGTGGGCCGCGGTGATCGTCGCGATGGTCATCGTGCCGATCGTCATGGCGCTGGTCGTGATAACGCTGATCATCATGGCCGTAGCCATCGTCTGCGTGGGCCAGGGAGGTCACACCTACCAACAGCATGCCCAAGGTGGCAATCAACGGTTTGCACAGTTTCATCGAGCGAATTCCTCACTGCTCATACAGCAAAAAGGGGAACCAGGCCGGTAGACCTGATTCCCCTCGGTCTTGCGTAATTAGTACGCAAAACAACAACCTAGTTTCTTTGTATCAGGATCTTTACCCTCAGCCTACACGAGCCTTACGTACGCCCTGGGACAGTTCGGAACACAGTTGCAGGACATTCTTCACTGCCTGGTCGAAATCGTTGGCGGTGGCGATCTTGTCGACCAGCGCCGAGCCGACCACCACGCCATCGGCCAGGCGGGCAATGGCCGCGGCCTGTTCGGGTGTGCGGATACCGAAGCCCACGCTGATCGGCAGGTCGGTGTGGCGACGCAGGCGGTTGATCGCGCTGCTGACCGCTTCGGTGGTGGCAGAGCCCGCGCCGGTTACACCGGCCACCGAGACGTAGTAGACGAAGCCGGAGCTGCGTTCCAGCACACGCGGCAGGCGCGCGTCGTCGGTGGTCGGGGTAGTCAGGCGGATGAAGTCGATGCCGGCGGCCTGGGCCGGGGTGGCCAGTTCGGCGTCATGCTCAGGTGGCAGGTCGACGATGATCAGGCCATCGACGCCCGCTTCCTTGGCTTGCTCGACGAACGCTTGCACGCCAAAGCGATGGATCGGGTTGTAGTACCCCATCAGCACGATTGGCGTGGTGGTGTTATCCACGCGAAACTCACGCACCATCTGCAGGGTTTTCGCCAGGGTCTGGCCGGCGTTCAGGGCGCGCAGTGTCGCCAGTTGAATAGCCACGCCGTCGGCCATCGGGTCGGTGAAGGGCATGCCCAACTCGATCACGTCGGCGCCAGCTGCAGGCAGGCCCTTGAGGATGGCCAGCGAAGCGTCGTAGCCAGGGTCACCGGCGGTCACGAAAGTGACCAGGGCAGCGCGGCCTTCGGCCTTGAGGTCGGCGAAGCGTTGTTCGAGACGGCTCATGCCAGTTTCTCCTGATCTGCGGCGGCCATATGGCTCATCACGGTTTGCATGTCTTTGTCGCCACGGCCGGACAGGCACACCACCATCAGGTGATCCTTAGGCAGGTGCGGCGCGCGCTTGATCACTTCGGCCAAGGCGTGGGCGGTTTCCAGCGCTGGGATGATGCCTTCCAGGCGGCAGGTGGTGTGGAACGCGGCCAGGGCTTCGTCGTCGGTGATGCTGGTGTAGTTGACGCGCTTCATCTCGTGCAACCAGGCATGCTCTGGGCCGATGCCGGGGTAGTCGAGGCCGGCGGAGATCGAGTGGGCGTCGGTGATCTGGCCGTCGTCGTCCTGCAACAAGTAGGTACGGTTACCGTGCAGTACGCCGGGTACGCCACCGTTTAGGCTGGCCGCGTGCTTGCCGGATTCCACACCATGGCCGGCGGCTTCAACGCCGATGATTTCCACGCTGGCGTCGTCCAGGAAGGGGTGGAACAGGCCCATGGCGTTGGAGCCACCGCCCACGCAGGCGACCAGGCTGTCGGGCAGGCGCCCTTCCTTGGCGTGCATTTGTTCTTTGGTTTCCTTGCCGATGATCGACTGGAAATCGCGGACCATGGCTGGGTACGGGTGCGGGCCGGCGACGGTGCCGATCAGGGTAGAAGGTGTCTTCAACGTTGGTGACCCAGTCACGCAGGGCGTCGTTCATGGCGTCCTTGAGGGTGCCGGTGCCGGAAGTGACCGGTACGATCTCGGCGCCCAGCAGCTTCATGCGGAACACGTTGGCTTGCTGGCGCTCGATGTCGGTGGCGCCCATGTAGATCACGCAGGGCAGGCCGAAACGCGCAGCCACGGTAGCGGTGGCCACACCGTGCATGCCGGCGCCGGTTTCAGCGATCAGGCGTTTTTTGCCCATGCGCTTGGCCAGCAGTACCTGGCCGATGCAGTTGTTCACCTTGTGGGCGCCGGTGTGGTTGAGCTCTTCGCGCTTGAAGAAGATTTTAGCGCCGCCCAGGTGTTCGGTCAGGCGCTCGGCGAAGTACAGCGGGTTCGGGCGGCCGATGTAGTCACGCTGAAAGTAGGCCAGTTGCTCAAGGAACTCCGGATCTTTCTGCGCCGCTTCGTATTCGCGGGCCAGGTCCAGCACCAATGGCATCAAGGTTTCTGCGACGTAGCGGCCGCCGAAGTCGCCGAACAGGCCGTTGGCGTCGGGGCCACTGCGAAATTGAGTCTGGGTCATGGAAAGCTCCAGTTAAGGTCTGAGGTAGCAATGGGTCTACTCTAACCACGCCACTGCCGGATGAAAACCGATAAGATTGCGGCAACCTGTCAGGAAAACTCACAGATACCATGAGCCGAGACCTTCCCCCCCTCAACGCGTTGCGTGCCTTTGAGGCGGCTGCCCGCCTGAACAGCGTTAGCCAGGCGGCGGAGCAGCTGCACGTGACCCACGGCGCGGTAAGCCGACAAATCAAAATCCTTGAGGAGCACCTGGGCGTGAGCCTTTTCGTCAAGGATGGCCGGGGCCTTAAACTCACAGATGCCGGCATTCGCCTGCGCGATGCCAGCGACGAAGCGTTCGAGCGTTTGCGCCGGGTATGCGCCGAATTGAGCCAGGGCAGCGCCGATGCGCCGTTCGTGTTGGGGTGCTCAGGTAGCTTGCTGGCCCGGTGGTTTATCCCGCGCCTGGGCCGCCTGAATGCCGATTTGCCTGACTTGCGCCTGCACCTGTCTGCCGGCGAAGGTGATCTGGACCCGCGGCGGCCTGGGCTGGATGCACTATTGGTTTTTGCAGAGCCGCCGTGGCCAGCGGACATGCAGGTGTATGAACTGGCCTGCGAGCGGATCGGCCCGGTGTTGAGCCCACGCTTTGCCCGCTATGAAGCCCTGAAAAATGCGCCGGCGAACTCATTGCTGGGGGAATTGCTGCTGCAAACCACATCTCGCTTGCAAGCCTGGCCCAGTTGGGCGCAAAAAAACGGCATCACCGCCGATAAGCTGCGCTACGGACAAGGTTTTGAGCATTTGTATTATTTACTGGAAGCCGCAGTGGCAGGGTTGGGCGTGGCGATTGCGCCAGAACCGCTGGTGGTGGACGACCTGCGCGCCGGCCGCCTGGCCGCGCCATGGGGTTTTAGCGAAACCCCGGCGCGGCTGGCGTTATGGGTGCCCCGACGCGCCGCGGATGGGCGTGCCAGGCAACTGGCGCAGTGGCTCAAGGCAGAGCTTGAGCGCCAGGTCGATTAATCGCCGCGTTTGAGCAACAGGTAAGCGGCCAGCAGGCCTACCGCACCGACGGCCACGCCAGCGGTGGTCCAAGGGTGTTCCTGGGCATAGTCACGGGTAGCAATGCCGGTTTCGCGGGTTTTCACCTTGACCTCGTCATACACATCGCTAAGCAGGTGGCGCGAGTGCTTGAGGGCGTTTTCGGCGTTGCTGCGCAGGGCTTTCAGGGTTTTGCGCGACTCATCGGAGGCATCTTCTTTCAGGCTCTCCAAGGACTTGAGCAGACTCTCGATTTCCGCTTCCATGCTTTGCAACGAGGCTTTGCGAAGTGAAGTAGTAGCCATGGTGTCTCTCCTAGCAGTGGTGAGGTACGTGTGTAAGTTTCCGACTGCGCTGCTGCGCGAAAGTGCAGTGAATCTGAACTTTTACCGGTCATTTCCCCACAGAGGTAAAAGCTAGCGAGGCTGCTAGGCTCAGATTCACTACCCTAAGGAGAGCGCCATGACTGACCACCACACTTACAAGAAAATCGAACTGGTAGGGTCTTCCGCCACCAGCATCGAAGACGCTATCAACAACGCGCTGGCCGAGGCCGGCAAGAGCATCAAGCACTTGGAGTGGTTCGAAGTGCTGGAAACCCGTGGCCATATCAAGGATGGCCGTGCGGCGCACTTTCAGGTCACCCTCAAGGTCGGTTTCCGTATAGCAAACAGCTGACAATGAAATCGGAAGCGGATGACTGGCCTATTGCCTTTTATTCCGCTACAACAGTTCCAGGGGTCGCCTGCCTTCCGGTGGGCGAATTTTGCTTTTTGATATGACCAGGGAATGTGACCGATGAAGAGAATTTTGTTGGCTGTAGGTGTGTTGTGTCTGGCCAGTTCGGCGTTTGCCGCAGGTAAATCCTGTGAAACGCTGAAAGGCGAGATCGATGCGAAAATCAAGGCAAAAGGCGCTTCGGGTTACTCGCTGGAGGTTGTCGACAAAGGTGCTGCGGCAGACGGCAAGGTGGTTGGCACCTGCGAGGCCGGCAGCAAGGAAATTGTCTACAAGAAGTAATTGCAGCGAATAAAAAACCGACGCCATGGCGTCGGTTTTTTATAGGCGCGGATTTACCCGCGAACCGCCTGTGCCAGCAATTCGTAGGACCGGATGCGGTCCGCATGCTCATACAGGTCGCAGGTAAAGATCAGTTCGTCGGCCTCGGTCTGCTCCAGCAACACCTCAAGCTTAGCCTTGATCTTCTCTGGGCTACCCACCATTGCCAGGCCCAGGAAACTGGCCACTGCGTCTTTCTCATGGGGCAACCACAGGCCGTCCATGCTCTTGACCGGCGGTTGTTGCACCAGGGTCTGGCCGCGCATCAGGTTGAGGATGCGCTGGTAAACGGAGGTGGCCAGGTATTCAGCCTGCTCGTCGGTTTCGGCGGCTACCAGCGGAACGCCCAGCATCACGTAAGGCTTGTCCAATACCGCCGAAGGCTTGAAGTGATTGCGGTACACGCGAATCGCTTCATGCATGTAGCGCGGTGCGAAGTGCGAAGCGAAGGCGTAAGGCAAGCCGCGCATCCCAGCCAATTGCGCGCTGAACAGGCTGGAACCCAATAGCCAAACGGGCACGTTGGTATTGCTGCCCGGTACAGCGATCACTTTTTGATCAGGTGTGCGCGGCCCCAGGTAGGCCATCAGCTCAGCCACGTCATCCGGGAAGTCATCGGCGCTGCCCGAGCGCTCGCGGCGCAAGGCCCTGGCGGTCATTTGATCGGAGCCGGGGGCGCGGCCCAGGCCCAGGTCGATGCGGCCGGGGTACAGGCTTTCCAGGGTGCCAAATTGTTCGGCAATCACCAGCGGGGCGTGATTGGGCAGCATCACGCCGCCGGAGCCGACACGGATGGTCGAGGTGCCACCGGCCAGGTAGCCCAACAGTACCGAGGTGGCAGAGCTGGCGATACCGTCCATGTTGTGGTGCTCGGCGACCCAAAAACGGTGATAGCCAAACTTTTCCACGTGCTGCGCCAGGTCCAGCGAGTTGCGCAGGGATTGGGCCGGGCCCTTGTCCTGGCGAACGGGCACCAGGTCCAGGGTCGAAATCTTGATATCTGCTAGACGTTTCATGAGTGGGGTGCGTCCTCAGTTGTGTGGGAGGCTGCTGCAGCAATTCAGACGTCGGAACAAGCCACCCTTTGCTATGTTGTATGGGCAAATCGCGAATTATCAATAGGCTTGCGTCAATCAGTCTGAACTTGCCCGACTGGCGGCCCTCTGAACCTAGGCAACTGCGCGAACCCTCGCGTCGATCCTGAGGAGGCACTATGAAGAAGACAGCATCAGCCGTCTGGCAAGGCGGCTTGAAGGACGGTAAAGGGCAGATTTCCACGGAAAGTGGTGCGCTGAAGAATAGCCCCTATGGCTTCAACACTCGCTTCGAGGGCCAGCCTGGGACCAACCCGGAAGAGCTGATAGGTGCGGCTCATGCGGGTTGTTTCTCCATGGCCTTGTCGATGATTCTGGGTGAGGCGGGTTTGACCGCCGAGCGTATCGATACCATTGCCGAAGTCACCCTGGACAAGCAGCCGGATGGGTTTGCCATCACTGCGGTGCACTTGATCCTCAAGGCCAAAGTGCCAGGCGCCAGTGAAGCCCAGTTCACTGAGTTGGCCAACAAGGCCAAGGCTGGGTGCCCGGTTTCCAAGGTGCTCAAAGGCGCCGATATCAGCTTGGATGCTACGTTGTTGAGCTGACAGAGTCTGGTCCGCAGATGAATCCGCCCTGCAGGGGGCGCGAATTGTTTGCGGGCCGGATTTTTACCGCCTGATCATGGTCGAATGGGTGAGTGTGGCCTATACGCAACTCCCTGCGCGCCGCCTCAAGGAAGCCATCATGACCAAACGAATTGTTCTGGCGATGCTGTGTTTTGCCGCCACTTCAGCCATGGCTGCCCCCAAGCCGTGTGAAGAGTTGAAGGCGGAGATCGAAGCCAAGATCCAAGCCCAGGGCGTGACCTCTTACACCCTGGAGATCGTGGCCAACGAAGAGGTTCACGACAAGAATATGATCGTGGGCTCATGCGAAGCCGGTACGAAGAAAATCATTTATCAGAAGAACGATCGCTAGAGTAGGCAGTTGACATCACTGTCCTCGGCGACGATCTTGCGCTGCGGGTCATATAGTCGGGCCATGGGCGTGAGGCCCATGGTGCGCGTCTCGATCAGGTAGCGCTGGCCGGCCTTGAAGCCATCGTAATGTATGGTCAGGTAGCACAGGCGTTGGCCTGGATCGCTGAAAAACATCCCGCCCTGGGAAATCTCGTAGTCATAGCGCACGATCAGCTTGTGGGCGCCTGGCGTCACCTGGAAGTACCTGCCGTCGCGTAGTCGTTCACCGTCCAGACGCTCGGCCATCACCACTTTGCCATCGATCATGGTCATGTCGACCCAGGCTTGTTGCGGGTCTTTGGCGGGTAAGGGACTGGCGCAGCCACCCACCAGGGCAAGGCAGAGCAACAACAACGGGCGGCGCATGGCAGACTCCAATGGATGGAACACCCCACCATGATACCGCTGTTACAGGCATCAGGCGTGCTGGCAGCCAGCCGGTTGTGCCTTGCCTACCAGGTAGCGCTGGCCGTCATACAGCTTGGCCCAAGGGCGGAACCCGATGCTGCCAGCCTGCAGTTCGTAGCGCTGGCCCGCGTTGAAATCCTTGAAGTTCAGTTTCAGTTGGCAATCGCGCCACAAGGTGGTTGCCTGTGGGCCGATGTTGGTTGGCTCCACGGGGAACTGGAAGTTGACCAGCAGTTCGTGGCTGCCAGGCTGTACCTCAAAGTAGCGTGGATCGGCCAGCGGCTTGTTATCCACCTTCACGGCATGCAATGAATTATCTTTGTCCACCTTGAGGTCTACCCAGGCCTGGTTTGGGTCTGGGTCGGGCAAACCGGCGCAGCCGGCCAGGGTCACGAAACTGGTGACGATCAATAAGGCACGCATTGGCTTTTACTCCTGACGGGCGAAGTAGCAACTGCTACAAAGGTGATTCACGGCAATGAATGGATTTTTTCTTTTGATGCGCTCACGCCATGGGTCACTCGACCGTCATTTGTACCGCTTTGTTCCCCTGTTGCTGACCTTGGCGCTGAACGGTTGCGCCAGCCTGAACTACTACGGACAGCTGGCTAAAGGCCAGGTCAGCCTGTTGCGCGCTCGGGAGCCGATCGCCCAGGTGATAGCCGACCCCACGCGCGATCCGCGCTTGCGCGAGCATCTCCAGCGGGCCCAGGCTGCCCGCGTGTTTGCCAGCGCACACCTGCATTTGCCAGACAACCAGAGTTACCGGTTGTACGCGGACATCAAGCGCCCTTACGTGTTGTGGAACGTATTCGCTACGCCGGAATTTTCTCTCGAGCCGCAAACCCATTGCTTTCCGATTGCCGGTTGCGTGGCCTACCGCGGTTATTACGACCAGAACGCTGCCCGTGGCGCCGCTGGCCTGCAGAAGCAGGCTGGCATGGACGTTTACGTCAGTGGCGTGGAAACCTATTCGACCCTGGGTTGGTTCGATGACCCGATCATCAGTTCGATGATGAGTTGGGGCGACGAGCGCCTGGCGACGCTGATATTCCATGAGTTGGCGCATCAGCGTTTCTATGTGAAGGACGACACGGAATTCAACGAGTCGTATGCCACCTTTGTCGAGCAGGAAGGCACGCGCCAGTGGCGGCTTGCCCAGGGCCTTTCGCCTACCGGCGAGGACCAGGGGCAGCAGCGTGACCAGTTCATCGAACTGGTACTGGAGACTCGCGACCGCCTGAAGGCACTGTATGGCCAGCCTCTGGCCCCGACGGTGATGCGCGAGAAAAAAGCCGCCGAGTTCGAACGGTTACGCGCTCAGTACAAACAGTTGCAGGCCAGCCAGTGGCAGGGTGACAAGCGCTATGACGCTTGGGTGTACGCCCCCATGAATAACGCCAAGCTGTTGCCATTTGGCTTATACGACCGCTGGGTGCCGGCGTTCGCAGCACTGTTCAAGCAGGTGGACGGTGATTGGCCGACGTTTTTCCAGGCGGTGGAAAAATGGGGCCGGTTGCCGCCCGATGAGCGCAAGGCGGCTATGGTCGAGATTTCGCGGTGAGCTTTACGCGGATTACCCTTGGGTAAAGGCTTGGTGCAGCTGTGCCAAGGTATCGAAGTGGTAGGTCGGCGCCTCGGCCTCCAGTTCTTCGCGGCTACCAAACCCGTAACCCACCGCCACCACGTCCAGCCCATTGGCCTTGGCGCCGATCAGGTCATGCTTGCGGTCGCCGATCATCAGGGTTTGCGCGGGGTCCAGCCCTTCTTCGTCGAGCAGGTGGCGGATCAGCTCGACCTTGTTGGTGCGGGTGCCGTCCAGCTCGCTGCCGTAGATGACCTTGAAGTGCTTGGCAAAATCGAAATGCCGGGCGATCTCCCGGGCAAATTCCCACGGCTTGGAGGTGGCCACATACAAGTGGCGGCCCTGCCCTTCCAGGGTTTGCAGCAGCTCAATCACGCCTTCGAACACTTCGTTTTCGTACAGGCCGGTCACCTTGAAGCGCTCACGGTAAAAGCCCACCGCTTCCCAGGCCTTGGCCTCGTCCATGCCGTAGAACTGCATGAACGCTTGCAACAGCGGCGGCCCGATGAAGTGCTCGAGCTTTTGCAGGTCGGGTTCATCGATGCCCAGCTTGGCCAATGCATATTGGATCGAACGGGTAATGCCTTCGCGCGGGTCGGTCAGGGTGCCGTCCAGGTCGAATAGAATATTTTGATAGTGCATGGTTCTCTCGAAATCGGTCTGTGGGTAAGTCACTCGGCGAGGTTGTAGCCTTCGGCCAGGTGCTGGTCCTTGAGCTTCATGTAGTTGCCAGCGGTGTAGGTGAAAAAGGCCCGCTCCTTGTCAGTCAGGGGGCGGGCCTGCTTGACCGGGCTGCCGACATAGAGAAAGCCGCTTTCCAAGCGCTTGCCCGGGGGCACCAGGCTGCCGGCGCCGATGATGACCTCGTCTTCGACCACCGCGCCGTCCATCACCGTGCTGCCCATGCCGATCAGGATGCGGCTGCCGACCGTGCAACCATGCAGCATGACTTTATGGCCGATGGTCACGTCATCGCCGATCAGCAGGGGAAAGCCGTCGGGGTTGAAGGGCCCGGCGTGGGTAATGTGCAGCACACTGGCGTCTTGCACGCTGGTACGTTGGCCGATGCGGATGCGGTGCATGTCGCCACGGATCACGGTCATGGGCCACACCGAACTGTCGGCGCCGATCTCCACGTCGCCGATCACCACGGCCGAACGGTCGACAAAGGCCCGGTCGCCCAATGTTGGCGTGTGTTGCTGGAATGTGCGAATCGCCACGATAGACTCCTTCTCTGGCGCTGATAGCTGCGCGCAGCGTCGATTGTAATTAAGATGGTCCAGTGTTTCTTCATAGCCAAGGTGTTTAACCGTGAGCGCGAACAACCCGCTTCTGCAGTCCTATGACCTGCCGCCGTTCTCCGCGATTCGTGCCGAGCACGTACAACCGGCGATTGAACAGATTTTGGCCGACAACCGTGCCGGTATTCAAAAGCTTCTGGAAACCCAGGGCAAGCAGCCGAGCTGGGCTGGCCTGGTATTGGCCATGGACGAACTGAACGACCGCCTGGGCGCTGCCTGGAGCCCGGTCAGCCACCTTAACGCAGTCTGCAACAGCGCAGAACTGCGTGAAGCATACGAAGCCTGCCTGCCTGCCTTGAGCGCCTACTCCACCGAGATGGGCCAGAACCGCGAGCTGTTCCAGGCCTATGAAGCCTTGGCCAACGGCCCGGAGGCTGCCAGCTTCGACATTGCCCAGAAAACCATCCTGGAGCATGCGCTGCGTGATTTCCGCCTGTCGGGTATCGACCTGCCGCCCGAGCAGCAAAAACGCTACGCCGAGGTTCAAAGCAAGCTGTCGGAGTTGGGCAGCCGCTTCTCCAACCAGTTGTTGGACGCCACCCAAGCCTGGACCAAGCACGTCAGCGACGAAGCAGCCCTGGCCGGCCTGACCGATTCGGCCAAGGCACAGATGGCGGCCGCAGCCACGGCCAAGGGCCTGGACGGCTGGTTGATCAGCCTGGAGTTCCCCAGCTACTACGCAGTGATGACCTACGCCCACGACCGCGCGCTGCGTGAAGAGGTGTACGCGGCCTACTGCACCCGTGCCTCGGACCAAGGCCCGAACGCTGGCAAGAACGACAACGGCCCGGTGATGGAGCAGATCCTCGACCTGCGCCAGGAACTGGCACAACTGTTGGGTTACGCCAGCTTCTCGGAGCTGAGCCTGGCCACCAAAATGGCCGAGTCCAGCGACCAGGTGCTGACCTTCCTGCGTGACCTGGCCAAGCGCAGCAAGCCGTTTGCCGCCCAGGACCTGCAGCAACTGAAGGCCTACGCGGCCGAACCAGGGTTGCCCGGACCTGCAAAGTTGGGACAGCGGGTTCTACGGCGAAAAACTCCGTGAGCAACGTTACAGCGTGTCTCAGGAAGCCCTGCGTGCCTACTTCCCGATCGACAAAGTGCTGGGTGGCTTGTTCGCCATCGTCCAGCGCCTGTACGGCATCGAGATCGCCGAGCAAAAAGGCTTCGACACCTGGCACCCGGACGTTCGCCTGTTCGAGATCAAGGAAAACGGCCGTCACGTCGGGCGTTTCTTCTTCGACCTGTACGCCCGCGCCAACAAGCGCGGCGGCGCGTGGATGGACGGTGCGCGCGACCACCGCCGTACCGCTGATGGCGCGCTGCAAAGCCCGGTGGCCAACCTGGTGTGCAATTTCACCCCGGCCGACGCGGGCAAGCCTGCGTTGCTGACCCACGATGAAGTCACCACCCTGTTCCACGAGTTCGGCCACGGCCTGCATCACCTGCTGACCCGCATCGAGCATGCCGGTGTGTCCGGTATCAACGGCGTGGCGTGGGACGCGGTCGAGTTGCCAAGCCAGTTCATGGAAAACTGGTGCTGGGAGCCGGAAGGCCTGGCGCTGATTTCCGGCCACTATGAAACCGGCGAGGCCCTGCCCCAGGACCTGCTGGAAAAAATGCTGGCGGCCAAGAACTTCCAGTCCGGGCTGATGATGGTCCGCCAGGTCGAGTTCTCGCTGTTCGACTTCGAGTTGCACGCCACCCATGGCGACGGCCGCAGCGTGCTGCAGGTGCTGGAAGCTGTGCGTGACGAGGTATCGGTAATGCGCCCACCGGCGTACAACCGCTTCCCCAACAGTTTCGCGCATATCTTTGCTGGCGGTTACGCGGCCGGTTACTACAGCTACAAATGGGCCGAAGTGCTGTCGGCCGACGCTTTCTCGCGCTTCGAGGAAGAAGGCGTGCTCAATGCCGAGACCGGCAGGGCCTTCCGCGAAGCCATCCTGGCCCGTGGCGGTTCCCAGGAGCCGATGGTGTTGTTCGTCGATTTCCGCGGGCGCGAGCCGTCGATTGATGCACTGTTGCGCCACAGTGGCCTGAGTGAGGAAACGGCAGCATGAGCACCACCAAGAAGCGCTTCATCGCCGGGGCGGTGTGCCCGGCGTGCAGCGAGCCAGACAAACTGAAGATGTGGAGTGTGGACGACGTGCCGCACCGTGAGTGCGTGGCGTGCGGTTATTCCGACACGCTGAACGCCCAAGGCCAGTCGATACCCAATGAACTGGGTACCCGGGTCAACCAGGCGGCCCCCAAGGTCGCCAACCCCAAGGTCCAGACGGTGCAGTTCTTCCCCAACCCCAAGCTGAAGAAACCTGAAACCTAAGTCAGGCTTTTGAACAGCCCCTTGATCGCACACGCGGCCAAGGGGCTGGTGCTGCAGGCTCCGCTGGCCAGTGCGCTGCGCACGTCCTCGACGTTGACGCCATTGATGTAGTCAATGCCGTATTTCACCCGTTTGGCATCGCCGAACCCGCCTTGAGTCATCTCCTCGATGGCCGCCTGCTTGGTCCAACCCTGAATAACCACCCGATACATCGCGCTCACCAGCCCGGTGCGGTCCAGGCCATGTTTGCAATGGATCAACACCGGCCCCTGGGTTTCGGCCTGCTGAATGGCCCGCAGCGAAGCAATGATGTCGGCGTCATCGACGTGCACGGTGCGCATTGGCAATTGCACTTGGGTGATACCCGGCGTGGTGAGCCAGCTTTTATCGGACTCAGGCAGGAAGCTGACTACGGTCTTGACCTTGAGTTGGTCAAGCAAGGGCAACGCTTGTGCATCGGGTAGGGCGCTGCGATAAAGCGTGGGGGACATCTGGTAGAGATTGTAGTGTGGGGCGACTGGCTGGGCCCATTGCGCAGGGCGATCTGCAGCCTGCGCCATGGCACAGGTTGCCACGCCCAGGCAAAAAGTCAGGGCCAGGGCGATTTTGCGGGTAACGAGCATAGGGGCGGTATCCGGACGAAGCGGTTATCAGTGGCCGCAGACTGCCGCTTGAAGTGTCAAAACTCTGTGAGCGATTTGTAAACAGGCTGTTGCAAATGATCGGCAGACTCTGAAACCGGTTTCATTTTCTGTGGCAAATCGCTACATTTCACGCCGATACGATTAATCCAGCCTTCGCTCAAACTTTCGCCTTGCCCTGTGCTCCTAAAAATACGTCGTCATCTACAGTCGATGTAGCCGAAAAAAAATATAAGCCGCCAGCAAAGCCGCGCCCGGTCCACCGTGGACCGAATGATGAGGAACCCCCATGTCTGAAAATGACCAAGAAAACCCGCGTCGGGATTTTCTGCGTAAAACCCTGACACTGATTCCCGTGGTGACCGTAGCCAGTACTGGCCTGGGCGCCAGCGCTCTGATGGCGGCCCCGGAAAAAGCAACCGCCGCGCAGCCCAAGGCTCCGACCGCGGCGGCCCCGTACGAGCCCACCTACTTCACCGCTGAAGAGTGGGCGTTCGTCAATGCTGCCGTGGCGCGGTTGATCCCTGCCGATGATCTGGGCCCAGGCGCGCTGGAAGCGGGTGCGCCGGAATTTATTGATCGGCAGATGAACACGGCCTATGCCAGTGGTTCGTTGTGGTTCATGCAGGGGCCGTTCGTGGCCGATGCACCGGCCGAGATGGGTTACCAGTTGCAGTTGGTACCCAAGCAGATCTACCGCCTCGGCATTGCGGCCACCGACGCCTGGACCAAAAAGCAGGCCGGCAAGGTGTTCGCCGAGCTCGATGGCGCGGCGCAGGACGATGTACTTAAAAAGCTCGAAGCGGGCGACATCCAGCTCGACGACGTTCCCGCCAAGGCCTTCTTCAGCCTGATGGTGCAAAACACCCGCGAGGGCTTTTTCAGCGACCCTATCCACGGTGGCAACAAGGGCCTGGTCGGCTGGACCATGGTCGGCTTCCCCGGCGCGCGCGCCGATTTCATGGACTGGGTAGAACGCAACGAGAAGTACCCCTTCCCGGCAGTTTCCATTCGCGGCGAGAGGGCTTGAGCATGGCTACGGTAATGAAAAAGGTCGACGCGGTGATCGTCGGTTTCGGTTGGACTGGCGCGATCATGGCCAAGGAACTGACGGAAGCCGGCTTGAATGTCGTTGCCCTGGAACGTGGCCCTATGCAGGACACCTATCCGGACGGCAACTACCCGCAGGTCATCGATGAACTGACCTACAGCGTGCGCAAAAAGCTCTTCCAGGACATCTCCAAGGAAACCGTGACCATCCGCCATAGCGTCAACGACGTGGCCCTGCCGAACCGCCAACTGGGTGCGTTCTTGCCGGGCAAGGGCGTGGGCGGCGCAGGTTTGCACTGGTCGGGCGTGCACTTTCGGGTCGACCCCATCGAGTTGCGCATGCGCAGCCATTACGAAGAGCGCTACGGCAAGAAATTCATCCCCGAAGACATGACCATTCAGGACTTCGGCGTGACGTACGAAGAACTGGAGCCGTTTTTCGACTTTTCCGAGAAGGTATTCGGTACCTCCGGCCAAGCCTGGACCGTCAAGGGCCAACTGGTCGGCGATGGCAAGGGCGGCAACCCTTATGCGCCGGATCGCTCCAATCCGTTCCCGCTTGAGTCGCAGAAGAACACCTATTCCGCGCAGCTGTTTCAGAAAGCCGCCAACGAAGTCGGCTACAAGCCCTATAACCTGCCGTCGGCCAACACCTCGGGGCCTTACACCAACCCGTATGGCGCGCAGATGGGCCCTTGCAACTTCTGCGGCTTTTGCAGTGGCTATGTTTGCTACATGTATTCCAAGGCCTCGCCGAACGTGAACATTCTTCCGGCGCTGCGCCAGGAGCCCAAGTTTGAACTGCGCACCAACGCCCATGTGCTGCGCGTGAACCTGGACAGCACCAAGAAAAAAGCCACCGGCGTGAGCTACGTCGATGCCCAGGGCCGCGAGATCGAGCAACCGGCCGACCTGGTCATCCTGGGGGCGTTCCAGTTCAACAACGTGCGTTTGATGCTGCTGTCCGGCATCGGCAAACCCTACGATCCGAAAACCAATGAGGGCGTGGTGGGCCGCAACTTTGCCTACCAGAACATGGCGACCATTAAGGCGTTCTTCGACAAGGACGTGTTCACCAACAACTTCATCGGTGCCGGTGGCAACGGCGTGGCGATCGACGACTTCAACGCCGACAACTTCGACCATGGCCCCCATGGCTTCGTCGGTGGTTCGCCGATGTGGGTCAACCAGGCCGGCAGCCGGCCGATTGCCGGCACCTCCAACCCACCGGGCACGCCGGCCTGGGGCAGTGCCTGGAAGCGCGCCACAGCCGACTACTACACCCACCAGGTGTCGATGGACGCCCACGGCGCGCACCAGTCCTACCGCGGCAATTACCTGGACCTGGACCCCACCTACAAGGATGCCTACGGCTTGCCGCTGTTGCGGATGACGTTCGATTGGCAAGAAAACGACATCAAGATGAACCAGTTCATGGTCGACAAGTTGAGCAAAGTCGCCAAGGCCATGAACCCCAAGTCCATCGCCCTGCTCGGCAAGAAGGTTGGTGAGCACTTCAACACCTCGGCCTACCAGACCACCCACCTCAATGGTGGCGCGATCATGGGTACCGATCCGAAAACCAGTGCGCTGAACCGCTACCTGCAATGCTGGGACGTGCACAACGTGTTCGTGCCGGGTGCTTCCGCGTTCCCACAAGGCCTGGGCTACAACCCTACTGGCCTGGTGGCGGCGCTGACTTACTGGTCGGCCAAGGCCATCCGTGAGCAGTACCTGAAAAACCCAGGCCCGTTGGTACAGGCATAAGGAGCGGTGACCATGAAAAACCTGTTTATCGCTTCGCTGGCCGTGGCCAGCATGCCCCTGTTCGCCGCCCAGGCGCCCGACAACAGCCTGATCAAGCAAGGCGAATACCTGGCGCGCGCCGGCGACTGCGTGGCCTGCCACACCGCCAAGGGTGGCAAGCCTTTCGCCGGTGGCCTGCCGATGGAAACGCCGATCGGCACGATTTACTCCACTAACATCAGCCCGGACAAGCAAACCGGTATTGGTGACTACAGCTTTGAAGACTTCGACCAGGCCGTGCGCCATG
Source organism: Pseudomonas abieticivorans (assembly GCF_023509015.1). Classification (NCBI taxonomy): domain Bacteria; kingdom Pseudomonadati; phylum Pseudomonadota; class Gammaproteobacteria; order Pseudomonadales; family Pseudomonadaceae; genus Pseudomonas; species Pseudomonas abieticivorans. The sequence goes on along the minus strand of NZ_CP094975.1, from coordinate 2,550,416 downwards.
GTGTCGGCAAAAGCGGTAGTACCTTGTACCCGGCCATGCCTTACCCTTCCTACGCACGTGTCAGCGACGACGACATGAAGGCGCTGTATGCCTACTTCATGAAAGGCGTGGAACCGGTTGCCCAGGAAAACAAGGCGGTGGATATCCATTGGCCACTGAGCATGCGCTGGCCCTTGGCGTTCTGGCGTGGCATGTTTGCGCCCAAGGTCGAGCCCTTCAAGGCGGCGGGTACGGACGAGGCCGTCAATCGCGGCGCCTACTTGGTTGAAGGCCTGGGCCACTGTGGCGCTTGCCACACGCCGCGTGCCCTCACCATGCAGGAAAAAGCCCTCAACCCGGCCGATGGCAAGGAGTTCCTGGCTGGCAGTGCGCCGCTGGAAGGCTGGATCGCCAAGAGCCTGCGCGGTGACCACAAGGACGGCTTGGGCAGTTGGAGCGAAGCCGACCTGGTGGCATTCCTGAAAACTGGCCGCAGTGACCGCAGCGCAGTGTTTGGCGGCATGAGCGATGTAGTCGAGCACAGCATGCAGTACATGAGCGATGCCGACCTCACGGCCATTGCCCGCTACCTGAAAACACTGCCGCCCACCGATCCGAACGACAAGCCCCAGGTGTACGACAAGCAAGTCGCCGACGCTTTGTGGAAAGGCGACGACAGCAAGCCGGGCGCCTCGGTGTACATCGACAACTGCGCCGCCTGCCACCGTACCGACGGCCATGGCTATACTCGCGTGTTCCCGGCCTTGGCCGGTAACCCTGTGCTGAACTCGGCCGATGCCACCTCGCTGATCCACATCGTACTCAAGGGCGGTACCTTGGTGGCGACGCACACTGCACCGTCCAACTTCACCATGCCGGGTTACGCCTGGCGGCTGTCGGACCAGGAAGTGGCAGATGTGGTGAACTTCATCCGCACCAGTTGGGGTAACCAGGGGTCCGAGGTCAAGGCGAGCGACGTGAAAAGCTTGCGTACCGACGACATGAAGAACACCTCCGGGGATGACTTGGGGCAGGTGACTTCGCATTGATCCAATAGAGCGCTGCGTATGATTCGCGGATCAATCCGCTCCTGCACGGGCTGCCTGTAGGAGCGGATTGATCCGCGAAAAGGCCGACGCGGTGATGGATGGTGCTCCTTTCTTCACGGCAGCCCCTATACTGTACATAGATACAGTATCGAGGTTTGCCTGATGTCTACCCCTATCCCCCCACGCGGTCGCGGCACTGCCACCAACCCCCACAACCGTTTCGCGCCCAACCGTTCGGTGGCTGAGGATGACGGCTGGTATCAGGAAGTACCGCTTACCCAAGGGACCGAGGTGCGTTTCGAAACCTCAAAAACTATCATCACCCGCAATACTTCTCCCGACCTGCCCTTCGACCGCTCGATCAACCCCTACCGCGGCTGTGAGCATGGCTGTATCTACTGCTATGCAAGGCCCAGCCATGCCTACTGGGACATGTCGCCGGGTCTGGATTTTGAAACCAAGTTGATTGCCAAGACCAACGCCGCCGAGTTGCTGGAGCAACAGCTAAGCAAGCGTGGCTATGTGTGTGCGCCCATCAACCTGGGGTCCAATACCGACCCTTACCAGCCCATCGAACGCGAACAACAGCTGACCCGCAGGTTGCTTGAGGTGTTGCTGCGCTATCGTCACCCGGTCACTATCGTGACCAAGGGCTCGCTGATATTGCGCGATTTGGACCTGCTCAAGGAGTTGGCCGAACAGCGTTTGGTGTCGGTAATGATCAGCCTGACCACGCTGGATGACGAGCTCAAGCGTATCCTTGAACCTCGCGCCGCCGCACCCAAGGCGCGTTTGCGAGCCATACGGGTGATGCGAGAGGCAGGTATACCCGTGGGGGTACTGTGTTCACCGATGATCCCGATGATCAATGACAGCGAGTTGGAAAGCCTGCTGCGCGAAGCCAAGGCGGCTGGTGCCTTGACGGCCAATTACATGATGCTGCGCCTGCCCCTGGAAGTGGCGCCGCTGTTCGAGGAGTGGCTGCATGCGCATTATCCGCAGCGAGCAGAGCATGTACTTAGCCTGATCCGGCAGAGCCGTGGTGGCGAACTTTACGACAGCCGGTTTGGCGCGCGCATGCGCGGTGAAGGTGTGTTTGCGGATCTGTTGGCGCAACGCTTCAGTGCCGGCATCAAGCGTTACGGGTTGGATCGTCGGGAAGGCTATTCACTAGATTGCACGGTATTTTGCCCACCAGGCGGCCAGCTGTCGCTGCTATGAGGTAGTGGCCAGTGATGCTTATTTGATATTGTTTTGATGGCCTTGTTTGGCTTGAAAGCTGCAGGCTAGAGCCTTCGATTCAGGTTCAGTTAAGTTTGGGCAGTTAACGTAGATCACGAATGACTGGATAGTCACTATCCTTCAGATGTCATCTCGCAAGGCATGCGTTATTGGAGCGTTTACCCGGTAAAATGGGAAATATCCTTAAACCGTCAAAGAGGATGCACCATGAGCGATAAGGATCAATCCCAGGATGGTTCGCCACCCGAGGCCGAGTCTGCCGAGCAGGCGTTGAAGACGCTGGTCGATGGGTTTTTGCATTTCCATCATGAGATCTTCCCCCAGCAGGAAGAGCTTTTCAAAAAGCTCGCCACGGCTCAGCGGCCGCGGGCGATGTTCATTACCTGCGCAGATTCGCGCATCGTGCCCGAATTGATTACCCACAGCTCGCCCGGCGACCTGTTCGTGACTCGCAACGTGGGTAACGTTGTGCCTCCTTACGGCCAGATGAACGGTGGCGTTTCAACCGCCATCGAGTACGCGATCCTGGCGCTGGGTGTGCACCACATCATTGTCTGTGGGCACTCGGACTGCGGCGCCATGCGCGCAGTACTCAACCCGCAAAGCCTGGAAAAAATGCCGACGGTCAAAGCCTGGTTGCGCCACGCCGAAGTGGCCAAGATCGTCGTGGAAGACAACTGCAACTGCGCTAATGAAGCCGAAAGCATGCAGGTGTTGACCGAAGAAAACGTCATCGCCCAACTTCAACATTTGCGCACGCACCCCTCGGTGGCTTCGCGCATGGCCAGCGGGCAGTTGTTTATCCATGGCTGGATCTACAGCATCGAAACCAGCGAAATCAGAGCTTACGACGCTGAACGCGACTGCTTCTTGCCTTTGGATGGGATTAATCCAACGCCAAGTGCCACGCCTAAAGGGCGCTTCTAGCGTTCTGTAGAGCACCTCAAAGGGCCTCGTAGCCGCCAGGATCAGGCGGCCGGGCCCGCGACCGTTTTGGAAAATGTGAACATCCGGGTGAGCTTTCGCCAGGCGGCTTCCGGCTGCCCGAAAAATGCCCGGGACGCAGTTTTTCCGGGGCGGCCACGGGCTGGGGCCTGACTTGTCATTCAGGAGAACCGACATGAATTTTGCGCAAATCAAAGCGGCGTTACCGCGGGAACTGCTCGCTTCGGTGGTGGTGTTTTTGGTGGCCTTGCCGTTGTGCATGGGCATTGCCATCGCTTCGGGCATGCCACCGGCCAAAGGTTTGATTACCGGGATTATTGGCGGTGTGGTGGTGGGCTTTCTGGCTGGCTCGCCGTTGCAGGTCAGCGGCCCTGCGGCAGGGCTTGCGGTGTTGGTGTTCGAGTTGGTGCGCCAGCATGGCATGGCCATGCTCGGGCCCATTTTATTGCTGGCCGGTTTCCTGCAATTACTGGCCGGGCGCTTCAAGCTGGGTTGCTGGTTCCGTGTCACGGCGCCAGCCGTGGTGTACGGGATGCTGGCCGGCATCGGCGTGCTGATCGTGCTGTCGCAGGTGCATGTGATGCTCGACAGCGCTCCGCAGCCGGCAGGGTTGGATAACTTGCTGGGCTTCCCTGCGGCGTTGGCCCAGGCCATGCCGAGCATCAGTGGCGGGGTAGGTTGGCAAGCTGGCCTTTTGGGCCTGCTGACCATCGCGATCATGTGGACCTGGGAGCATTACCGGCCCAAGTCATTGCGCTTCGTGCCAGGCGCGCTGCTGGGGGTGGGCGTTGCCACGGTGATCAGCCTGGTGCTGTCGTTATCCGTCAAGCGTGTGCAGGTGCCCGACAACCTGGCCGAGGCGATCGATTGGCTGCGCCCGGCGGACCTGCTCAACCTGGCAGACCCCGCGCTGTTGATCGCGGCGTTTGCCGTGGCCTTTATCGCCAGCGCCGAAACCCTGCTCTCGGCGGCAGCGGTCGACCGGATGCATAGCGGGGTACGTTCAGATTTTGACCGGGAACTGTCTGCCCAAGGTGTAGGCAACATGCTGTGTGGCTTGCTAGGTGCGCTGCCGATGACCGGGGTGATCGTGCGCAGTTCGGCCAACGTGCAGGCAGGTGCGCAAACCCGAATGTCGGCGATCTTCCATGGGATATGGCTGCTGGCATTTGTGGTGGCGTTGTCCAGCGTGCTGCAAAGTATTCCGGTCGCGAGCTTGGCGGGTGTGTTGGTGTACACCGGGGTGAAGCTGGTGGACATGAAAGCGTTTCGCGGCCTGGGGCGCTATGGGCGCATGCCTATGTTCACTTACGCGGCAACCGCATTGGCGATCATCTTCACGGACTTGCTGACTGGCGTTTTGCTGGGTTTTGCCCTGACCTTGCTAAAGCTTGCCCTGAAGGCGGCTCGATTGAAAATCAGCCTTGTCAGCCGTGAAGAAGAGAACGTGATGGAGTTGCGCCTGACCGGTGCGGCGACCTTTCTGAAGGTGCCGGCGTTGACCCAGGTGTTGGGCACTGTCCCGGCCGGTACCACGGTGCATGTACCGTTGGCAGGCCTGAGCTATATCGACCACTCCTGCCTGGAGTTGTTGGAGGAATGGGGCCGGGCGAACCAGGCCAAGGGCTCGCGGTTGATCATCGAGAGCCGAGGGCTGAAGCGGCGGACCGAGGGGCGCTTGCGTACCACCAATGGCTTTGGTACATAGGGAGAGATGTCTATGACATCTATCCCATACACGCCGCAGATATGCCTGTAGGAGCGGATTTATCCGCGAAGGCTGCACTGCGGTGTGCGTGATGCACCGTGTTGATTTTTTCGCGGATAAATCCGCTCCTACAAATTTAAGTCCACACCCAACTGCCGCGACATGCACGGCCACTTTTTCCAGGCCTCACCGGTCTCGGCACTGGTCAGCTTGTCACGGTACTGCTCGACCGACTCGCGGGCGAAGCTGTCTTCGTTGAGCAAACTGTCTACCGAATGATGCACCGCTTCGTCCAGTTGGTTGGCGAACGCTTCGCCAATCAATTGGTGGGCGATCAGGCTGGCCATGGTGGTGTCCAGCGGGATCAGCGGCTGCTTGAATTCGCGGATGTACAGGTCATTCACCTCCTCGACCAGCCGATGCGCCAGGTAGGCCTCATCCAGCAAGCTGTCCAGCCCCACGTGCCCTTCCATGACCTTGGGTGGCTGAATGAAGTATTGCTCGGCGATTTTCAGTACCGGTTTGATCTGCGACTCGATACCGGCCTTGATGGCGACGTCATTGGCGGCATCAAGCATGTCGGGTACTTGCTCGATGTAGGCAGTTACAAAACGAGTTAATACACCCTTGGCATCGCTGTCTGGCAGCTGGATGGCGGGGTGCAGGTGTGGCAGTTGTTTTTCCAGTAGCAACGTCAGATGGCCAGTCTCGGCCTCATGTTGGTGGGCACGCTGGATCTGCTCGCGCAATGCGGCGGTGTTCATGGAGTCTCCAGGGGAAGGGGCTGTATCGGGGAAAGTCTAAGATAGCTCGATTTGAACGTTTGCTAAGACGCATTTGTAATAATCGCGTAATCGTTTTATGCATCTAGCTATAAGACGAAATCAACTTCGGCTACAGGCCACGGATTGCGCTTAGCTCAAGAGCGCGGGCTGCGTGCAAAATTTCATTTTAAGCCCGCGCGTTGCGAGGTACAGGGTGCTGACTATACTCGGGTTTGTAACCGATTTAGCTGATGAGCCCGACTGCCTACGCAGCGAAGGCCCCGGCCGTTGAAGTTCGCAGTCTTGACGCCGCTCCCTTAGCCGCAGGCCTTGGCCTCCGGGATAACAAGAACGATAAGGGGAACCCGCAATGATGCGACATCCACACGTCTGGATGGGCCTTCTGTTGTGGTCGATATTCAGCCAGGCCAACGCCGCCTGGACTGTGAATATGACTCAGGGCGCGACTCAAATCAGTCACGACGTCTACGACCTGCACATGACCATTTTCTGGATCTGTGTGGTGATCGGCATCCTGGTGTTCGGCGCGATGTTCTGGTCGATGATCGTTCATCGTCGCTCCACCGGCCAGCAAGCGGCGCACTTTCACGAACACACTGGCGTGGAAATCCTCTGGACGGTCATCCCCCTGATCATCCTGGTGGTGATGTCGGTGCCGGCCACGCGCACCCTGATAAAGATCTACGACCCTAGTGAATCGGACCTGGATATCCAGATCACCGGCTACCAGTGGAAGTGGCACTACAAATACCTGGGGCAAGACGTCGAGTTCTTCAGCAACCTCGCCACCCCGCAAGAGCAGATCCATAACCAGGCGCCCAAGGACGAGCATTACTTGCTGGAGGTCGACCAGCCGCTGGTGTTACCGGTGGGCGCGAAGATCCGGTTTCTGGTGACCGCCGCCGACGTGATTCACTCCTGGTGGGTGCCGGCCTTCGCGGTCAAACGCGACGCCATACCCGGATTCGTCAACGAGGCCTGGACGCGCATCGACAAACCCGGCATCTACCGTGGCCAGTGCAGCGAGTTGTGCGGCAAGGACCATGGCTTCATGCCAATCGTGGTCGAGGCCAAGACCCAGGCCGACTTCGACACCTGGCTGGCCGAGCGCAAGGCCGAGAGTGCCAAGCTCAAGGAGCTCACCAGCAAGGAGTGGACGCTGCAAGAACTGTCCGACCGTGGCGACAAGATCTACCACACCACCTGCGTGGCCTGCCACCAGGCCGAGGGCCAGGGCCTGCCGCCAATGTTCCCGGCGCTCAAGGGCTCGAAAATCGCCACCGGCCCCAAGGAGGACCACCTGCACCGCGTGTACTTCGGCAAGCCAGGCACGGCGATGGCCGCGTTCGGCAAGCAGCTGTCGGAAGTCGATATCGCGGCCGTGGTCACCTATGAGCGCAATGCCTGGGGCAACAACAAAGGTGACATGGTCACGCCCAAGGAAGTGCTCGAGCTGAAACAGGCAGAAAGCAAATGAACCGGTTCAACCCCAGGGGAGACAGGACATGAGTGCAGTCGTCGATGATCATGGCCACGCCGGCGAGCACGCCCATGGCCCTGCCAAAGGGCTGATGCGCTGGGTGCTGACCACTAACCACAAGGACATCGGTACCCTGTACCTGTGGTTCAGCTTCTGCATGTTTTTGTTGGGCGGCTCGTTCGCCATGGTGATCCGCGCCGAGCTGTTCCAGCCTGGCCTGCAGATCGTGGAGCCGGCGTTCTTCAACCAGATGACCACCATGCACGGCCTGGTAATGGTGTTCGGCGCGGTCATGCCGGCCTTTGTCGGCCTGGCCAACTGGATGATCCCGCTGATGATCGGCGCGCCGGACATGGCCCTGCCGCGCATGAATAACTTCAGCTTCTGGCTGTTGCCCGCCGCCTTTCTGTTGCTGGTGTCGACGCTGTTCATGCCCGGCGGCGGCCCTAACTTCGGTTGGACGTTCTATGCGCCACTGTCGACCACCTATGCACCGCCCAGCGTGACGTTTTTTATCTTCGCCATCCACCTGATGGGTATCAGCTCGATCATGGGTGCGATCAACGTGATCGCCACCATCCTCAACCTGCGTGCGCCCGGCATGACGCTGATGAAAATGCCGCTGTTCGTCTGGACCTGGTTGATCACCGCATTCCTGTTGATTGCGGTGATGCCGGTGCTGGCCGGTTGCGTGACCATGATGTTGATGGACATTCACTTCGGCACCAGCTTCTTCAGCGCCGCCGGTGGCGGTGACCCCGTGCTGTTCCAGCATGTGTTCTGGTTTTTCGGGCACCCGGAGGTATACATCATGATTTTGCCGGCGTTCGGCGCCGTTAGCTCGATTATCCCCGCTTTTTCCCGCAAACCACTGTTTGGCTACACGTCGATGGTCTACGCCACCGCCAGTATCGCGTTCCTGTCATTTATCGTATGGGCGCACCACATGTTCGTGGTCGGCATCCCCTTGGTGGGCGAGCTGTTTTTCATGTATGCGACCATGCTGATCGCCGTGCCCACAGGGGTGAAGGTGTTCAATTGGGTGAGCACCATGTGGCAGGGCTCGCTGACGTTCGAAACGCCGATGCTGTTTGCCGTAGCCTTCGTGATCCTGTTCACCATCGGCGGCTTTTCCGGCCTGATGCTGGCGATCGCCCCGGCGGACTTCCAATACCAGGACACCTACTTCGTGGTCGCCCACTTTCACTACGTGCTGGTGCCTGGGGCGATCTTTGGCATCTTCGCCTCGGCCTACTACTGGTTGCCGAAGTGGACCGGGCACATGTACGACGAAACCCTCGGCAAGCTGCACTTCTGGCTGTCGTTCATCGGCATGAACATGGCTTTCTTCCCCATGCACTTCGTCGGCCTTGCCGGCATGCCGCGCAGGGTTCCGGACTACAACCTGCAGTTCGCCAACTTCAACATGGTTTCTTCCATCGGTGCCTTCACCTTTGGCGCCACGCAGATTTTCTTCCTGTTCATTGTGATCAAAACCATCCGCGGCGGCCCGCCTGCGCCGGCCAAGCCGTGGGATGGCGCTGAAGGGCTGGAGTGGACGATTCCTTCGCCCGCGCCTTACCACTCGTTCACCACGCCACCGGAAGTGAAATGAAATGAAAAGCAGCGAAGGCATGCCGCTCAAGCGCCTGGTCCGTTGGCTGTTATTGATCGTGGTGCTGATGTTTGCCTTTGGTTTCGCCCTGGTGCCGCTGTACGACGTGATGTGCAAGGCCTTCGGCATCAATGGCAAGACTGCCGGGCAGTACGAAGGCAGCCAGGTGATCGACCAGAACCGCCAGGTGCGCGTGCAGTTTTTGCCAACCAATGCCGTGGATATGGTCTGGGAATTCTATTCAAAGGCCGACGAGGTAGTGGTGCACCCCGGCGCCGTCACGGAGATGATCTTCGTGGCGCGTAACCCCAGTGACCATGCCATGAGCGCACAGGCTGTGCCGAGCATCGCGCCTTCCACGGCGGCGGCGTATTTCCATAAGACCGAATGCTTTTGTTTCACCCAGCAAGTGCTACAGCCGGGCGAACGCATCGAAATGCCGGTGCGTTTCATTGTTGATCGTGACCTGCCGCCGGATATCAAGCACCTGACGCTGGCTTACACGCTGTTCGATATCACGGCCCGCCACCCTCCGGTGGCCAAGGTTGGCGGTTAACGCACCCTGATCGTACCTGTGCGACAAGGAGAACAAGACCATGGCGACGCACGAACACTATTACGTCCCGGCGCAAAGCAAGTGGCCGATCATCGCGACCCTAGGGCTACTGACCACGGTATTCGGGCTGGGTACCTGGTTCAACGACATGAAGGCCGGGCACCCGGAATCCCACGGCCCGCTGATCTTTTTCGCCGGCGGTTTGATCGTCGCCTACATGATGTTCGGCTGGTTTGGCACCGTCATCAAGGAAAGCCGCGCAGGGCTCTATAGCCCGCAAATGGATCGCTCGTTTCGCTGGGGCATGTCCTGGTTCATCTTTTCCGAGGTGATGTTCTTCGTTGCCTTCTTCGGCACGTTGTTTTACGTGCGCCACATCTCCGGTCCAGCCTTGGGCGGGGAAGGCACCAAGGGTATCGCGCATATGCTGTGGCCGAACTTCCAGTTCACCTGGCCGCTGCTGCATACCCCGGACCCGAAATTATTTCCACCGCCCAAAGGCGTTATCGATCCGTGGCACCTGCCGCTGATCAACACGATTTTGTTGGTGAGCTCCAGCGTGACCATCACCATCGCGCACCACGCCCTGAAAAAGGGCCATCGCGGGGCACTGAAACTCTGGCTGGCGGCCACCATTTTATTGGGCGTGGCCTTTCTGTTCTTGCAGGCCCATGAATATGTCGAGGCCTACCACGAGTTGGGCCTGACCCTGGGCTCGGGCATCTACGGCGCAACGTTCTTCATGCTCACGGGGTTCCACGGTGCCCACGTGACCATGGGTACTTTGATACTCACGGTGATGCTGATCCGCATCATGCGCGGGCACTTCGATCAAGACCACCAGTTCGGTTTCGAGGCCGCCAGTTGGTATTGGCACTTCGTGGATGTGGTGTGGGTGGGGCTGTTTATCTTTGTTTACGTGCTTTAAGTCGGCTACCAGGGGGCTTGCGAGACCAGTTGGCCGCTGTAGAAGCCCCACGCCACCAGGCCCAAGGTGATGACCGCAAGGCCGACGCGCAGGGTCAGCGCCTTGACCAGGCGGTTGGAGCGGCCATCGTCCTTGACCAGAAAGAACAGACCACTGAACAGGCTGACCACCGTAGCCAGCAACATCAGGATGATCGCGGCTTTGAGCATGGCGAGACTCCGGGGGAACTGCGATGTATTTCAGTATAGCGACTGCACCAGGTAGCCAGCCTTGAAGCCCTTCCGGCCCGGCTTGTTGCCGACGCTAGTGGTACTTGTGCTGGTACCGGCCATGGTGTGGCTGGGTTTCTGGCAGTTGGACCGTGCCGATGAAAAACGTCAGTTGCTGGCGGTGTACGCGGCCCATCGCGCGGCCGAACCTATCGCCAGTGGCCAGTTGCAGGGCTTGGCTGATCCGGACTTTCGGCGTGTGCATTTGCGCGGGCAGTTCGACGCCGAGCACACCCTGCTGCTGGATAACCGCATGCGCGAGGGGCGCGCAGGTGTCGAGTTGTTACAGCCCTTCCATGACCAGGCCAGCGGCCTGTGGCTGTTGGTGAACCGGGGTTGGCTGCCTTGGCCCAATCGCCGGGTGGCGCCCGCCTACACGACACCCGAGCAAACCCTGAGCATCGATGCCTGGGTCTACGTGCCACCGGGGGCCACGTTCCAGCTGCAGGCCGACCCAGTGGTGGCTACTTGGCCCAAGCTGATCACCGCGTTCGAACCGCAAGCAGTCTGGGCGCAGCTTGGGCGCGAAGGCTTTGCCCATGAGGTGCGCCTTGAGCCGGGCCCGGCGGCTTATCAATTGGACTTCGCCGTGGTGTCCATGGGCCCGGAGAAGCACTTGGGCTATGCGGTGCAGTGGTTCGCCATGGCCCTGACCTTGTTTGGGCTTTATCTGTATTTCGGTTGGCATAACAAGAAAAAGGAGAAACGCCATGGGCGCGGCCATGAAGCCACTCAACATACCTGAAGCGACCAGCGCGCCGCGGCGCAAACGCGGGCGCCTGCAGTTGCTGTTGATACTGCTGGTGTCGGTGGGGCCAATGATCCTGGCGACCGGCATGTACAAGCTCAATTTCTGGGTGCCGGACGGCCGCAGTTACCACGGTGAGTTGATCGGCACCGGCGAAACTCGCGCCGACTTGGGTGTGCCGGCCGATGAAAGCCGTTGGCAGATGTTGGTGACCGAGCCTGGCGAATGCGCCGCCGATTGCCAGCAACTGGTGTACCTGGCGCGCCAGGTGCAGATCGGCCTGGGCCGCGATGCCTCGCGGGCCAGCCATGCCTTGGCCGTCAGCCAGCCGCAGGGCGCCGACTACGAGGCACGCCTGGCCCGCGAGTACCCGCGCTTGCAACGCTATGGGCTGGACACCGGCAAATACGCCAGGTGGAGCGAAGGCAAGCCCGGGCCGCAGCTGTGGATCATCGACCCGCACGGCAACCTGGTGCTGCGCTATGGCGCCGGGGTCAACGGCAAGGACCTGCTAAACGACCTTCGCCAACTGCTGAAGCTGTCCAACATTGGGTAGGACATTCTCATGGCCAGACCTGGTTTCCGCCTCGCCCTGCTCGCCACCGCACTGGCCTTGGTCGTCGTATTGCTCGGTGCCTATACCCGCCTGACTCATGCCGGCCTTGGCTGCCCGGATTGGCCGGGCTGCTACGGGTTCATGGCCGTGCCCAGCACCGATAGCCAATTGGCCCACGCCGAGCTGCACTTTCCCGATCACCCGGTGGAGGCGCAAAAAGGTTGGAGCGAAATGATCCACCGCTACTTCGCCGGTAGCCTGGGGTTGCTCATCGTCACGTTGGCGGTGCAGGCGCTGCGCCGACATGGCCGCGATGGCCAGCCGTTCAAACTGCCGCTGGTGCTGTTGGGGGTGGTGATCGCCCAAGCGGCCTTTGGCATGTGGACGGTGACCCTCAAGTTATGGCCGCAGGTGGTTACCTCGCACCTGCTGGGTGGCTTTGCCACGTTGAGCCTGTTGTTCATGCTGGCGGTGCGCCTGTCGGGGGCCTTCCCGGCGTCGCCTGCGGTGCCTGCGCGGTTGCGTGGCTGGGCGGGCGTAGGCCTGGCGTTGGTGATCGGCCAGATCGCCCTGGGCGGTTGGGTCAGTTCCAATTACGCGGCGATGGCCTGCGTAGACTTTCCCATGTGCCAGGGGCAATGGCTGCCCGATGCGGACTTTGCCAACGGCTTCAACCTGACCCAACACATTGGCCCCAATTACCTGGGTGGGCACTTGGACAGTGAAGCGCGCACGGCCATCCACCTCAGCCATCGTTTGGGCGCCGGGTTGGTCACGCTGGTGTTATTGGGCCTGGCCTGGCAGCTCAAGCACGCGGGCTTGCCCCGCCTTGGGCTGTTGGTGCTGCTGGCGCTTGGGCTGCAGGTTGGGTTGGGCATCAGCAATGTCGTGCTGCACCTGCCGCTGGCGGTTGCCGTGGCGCACAATGCCGGTGGCGCCACGCTGTTGCTGACCCTGCTGCTGGTCAATTACTGCACCCGCACCGTGCCCTTGCCGGCCGCTCAGCGTGACCGCTGGCACTGGCGCCCCCACCTGCCCGCCCTGTGGAATGGCAAATGAAAAGAGCCTTGAGCATCACCGCCGAACGCCCATTGTGGCGCGATTATTTGGAGCTGACCAAGCCCAAGGTGGTGGTCCTGATGCTGATCACTTCCCTGGTCGGCATGCTTCTCGCCACGCGCGGCCTGCCATCCATAACCTTGCTGCTGTTCGGTAACCTTGGCATTGCGCTTTGCGCGGGTGGGGCGGCGGCGGTCAACCATGTGGTGGATCGGCGTATCGACGCGATCATGGCCCGTACCCACAAGCGCCCCCTGGCTGAAGGCCGGGTCGGCCCGGTGGCGGCGCTGATGTTCGCCTTGCTGCTTTCGGTGCTTGGCATGGCGGTGCTGTTGTTGTTTACCAACCCCCTCACGGCTTGGCTGACCCTGGCCTCGTTGCTCGGTTACGCGGTGATCTACACGGGCTTTCTCAAGCGCGCCACGCCGCAGAACATCGTGATCGGCGGCCTGGCCGGGGCCGCGCCACCCTTATTGGGCTGGGTGGCGGTAACCGGGCATATCAGCGCCGAGCCGTTGCTGCTGGTACTGATCATCTTCACCTGGACCCCGCCGCATTTCTGGGCGCTGGCCATCCATCGCCGCGAAGAGTACGCCAAGGCCGACATCCCCATGCTGCCGGTGACCCACGGCGTGTACTACACCAAGGTGCATATCCTGCTCTACAGCAGTGCCTTGTTCGCAATCAGTTTGATGCCCTACGTGATCCGCATGAGCGGCCTGATCTACCTGGGGTGCGCCATTGCCCTCGGCGCGCGCTTCCTGCAGTGGGCCTGGCTGTTGTACCGTGACCGCCTGCCGCATGCGGCGATGAGCCTGTTCAAGTACTCGATCTGGTACCTGCTGCTGCTGTTCGTCGCCCTGCTCGTCGATCATTACCTGTTGCTGAGCCTATGACCCGCATCCAGAAAACCGTCTTCATCCTTGTCGCCCTGATCGCTGTGGTGCTGGGCCTGACCATCAACCGCGTGCTCAACGACAAGCACGACAACGCCTCCCCCGCCCTGATCGACGCGGGGATCCTCCTATTGCCGCAAAGCCGCCAGATCCCAGCGCTGGAGATGACCGACCAGAATGGCCAGGCCGTTGCCCTGGACCAGCTCAAGGGCAAGTGGACGTTGATGTTCTTTGGCTACACGTTTTGCCCGGACATCTGCCCCACCACCCTGGCGCAACTGCGCCAGGTCAAGGCAGACCTGCCCAAGGCCGCCGTGGAGCGCTTGCAGGTGGTATTGGTGAGCGTGGACCCGAACCGCGATACGCCGCAGCAGCTCAAGCAGTACCTGGGCTATTTCGACAAGGATTTCGTGGGCCTGACCGGCTCCGTGGAGACGCTGCAAAAGCTGGCCAACGCGGTCAGCGTGCCGTACATCCCGGCCGACACCAGCAAGCCGAACTACACGGTAGACCACAGCGGCAACCTGGCCCTGATAGGCCCGGACGGCACTCAGCGCGGGTTTATCCGTGCGCCGGTCAATGCACAGAAGCTGGTGGCGCAGTTGCCGGGTTTGGTGAAGCGGGATTAGCGGCGTTTGGTTCGCGGATGAATCCTACAGGGGCTCTCGTCGATCTGTAGGAGCGGATTCATCCGCGAAGAACGCGCCGCAGTTTGTCTGATACTCCACGGCGCCTGATTCGCGGATGAATCCGCTCCTACAAGAGCAGATTCATCTACGAGGCGGCCTCATCAGAACGCAGGCAGTACCGCGCCCTTGTACTTCTCGAGAATGAACGCCTTCAGCTCCGGGCTATGCAGCGCCGCCGCCAGCTTCTGCATGGCTGGCGAATCCTTGTTGTCCGGACGTGCGACCAGGATGTTCACGTAAGGCGAGTCGTTGCCTTCGATGATCAGGGCGTCCTTGGACGGGTCCAGCTTGGCTTCCAGCGCGTAGTTGGTGTTGATCAGCGCCAGGTCGACCTGGGTCAGCACGCGCGGCAGGGTGGCGGCTTCCAGCTCGCGAATCTTCAGGTCCTTGGTGTTCTCGACGATATCCTTGGGCGTCGACAGGATGTTGCTCGAATCCTTCAGCTTGATCAGCCCGGCCTTTTGCAAAAGCAGCAGCGCGCGGCCGCCGTTGGTGGCGTCGTTAGGGATCACTACGTTGGCACCGCCCGGGATCTCGGCCAGCGACTTCCACTTGCTGGAGTAAGCGCCCAAAGGCTCCAGGTGCACGCCGGTCACGGCGACCAGGTTGGTGCCCTTGCCCTTGTTGAACTCATCCAGGTACGGCTGGTGCTGGAAGAAGTTAGCGTCCAGGCGTTTTTCCGCCACTTGCACGTTCGGCTGGATGTAGTCGGTGAACACCTTGATGTTCAGGTCGACGCCTTCCTTGGCCAGCGCCGGTTTGACGAATTCGAGAATTTCCGCGTGCGGCACGGCGGTCGCGGCCACGGTCAGGGTCTCGTTGGCATGGGCAGACAGCGCGGCAACGGCGGCAAAGGCAGCCAATAGTTTTTTCATCGGTCAACTCCTTGTGAAGGCCTTGGGCCCTCAGCGCCGGCAATGGCCGGCACTTCGTTTACTTACGGGAAAAATGCACGACCAGCTTGTCGCCGATGGTCTGCAGCACTTGCACCAGCAACACCAGGATCACCACGGTGACGATCATCACGTCGGTCTGGAAGCGCTGGTAGCCGAAGCGGATCGACAGGTCGCCGAGGCCGCCAGCACCCACCACACCGGCCATGGCGGTGTAGGAAACCAGTGTAATCGCTGTCACGGTAATCGCCGCGATAATCCCTGGCATCGCCTCGGGCAACAGCGCGCTCATGATGATCTGCCGTGGCGTGGCCCCCATCGACTGGGTAGCCTCGATAATGCCGCGGTCCACTTCCCGCAGGGCGGTTTCCACCAGGCGGGCGAAGAACGGCGTGCAGCCGATTACCAGCGGTGGAATGGCCCCGGCCACACCCAGCGAAGTACCGGTGATCAGCACGGTGACCGGGATCAGTACGATCAAAAGGATGATGAAAGGCAGCGAGCGCAGCACGTTCACGCACAACGCCAGGATCGCGTACAAGCCCTTGGACTCGAACAGCTGGCGCGGGCCACAGACGAACAGCAGCACGCCCAGCGGCAGGCCCAGCAAAATGGTGAACAGCAGGGACGTGCCGAGCATCACCATGGTGTCACTGGTGGCCTCGAGGATCTCCATCCAGTCGACGTTGGCGAAGTAAGAGAGAAAATCCATCAGCGCAGCACCTCCATATGAACGTCTGCAGAGGTGAAGCGGGCAAAGGCGGCGTCCATGTCGCCGCCGGTGATGGCCAGCGTCAGTTGGCCGTAGGGCGTGTCTTTGATGCGGTCGATACGGCCGGCGAGGATGCTGTAGTCCACGCCGGTTTCCCGGGCGATGGTCCCCAGCAACGGCGCGTAGGTCGATTCACCTTGGAAGGTCAGGCGCACGATGCGGCCTGGCACGTGGGCAAAGTCGTCGCGCTGCTCGTTTTCGTCGACCTGCTCGTCTTCCTGCACGAAGCGCTTGGTGGTCGGGTGCTGCGGATGCAGGAACACGTCGGCCACCGAGCCTTGCTCGACAATCACGCCGCCATCCATCACGGCAACCTGGTCACAAACACGGCGAATCACGTCCATTTCGTGGGTGATCAACACGATTGTCAGCTTCAGCTCGCGGTTGATCTCGGCCAGCAATTGCAGCACCGAGGCCGTGGTTTGCGGGTCAAGGGCGCTGGTGGCCTCGTCGCACAGCAGTATTTTCGGGTTGGTCGACAGGGCGCGGGCAATGCCGACGCGCTGCTTTTGGCCACCGGACAGCTGCGCTGGGTACTTCTTGGCGTGATCGGACAGGCCCACGCGCTCGAGCAAGGCCGCCACGCGGTTGTTTATCTCGCTGCCCGACAGCTCACCCGCCAGCCGCAGCGGCAGGGCTACGTTGTCGGCGACGGTCTTGGACGCCAGCAGGTTGAAGTGCTGGAAGATCATCCCGACTTGTTGGCGGAAGCGTCGCAGATGGTCGGCATCGAAGGCCGTCACGTCCTCGCCGTCGACGATGATGCGGCCACCCGAAGGCGCCTCCAGGCGGTTGATCAGGCGCAACAGGGTGCTTTTGCCAGCACCGGAATGGCCGATCAGGCCAAACACCTGGCCGTTCTCGACGGTCAGGTTGGTGGGGTGCAGCGCGGGGATTTCCCTACCGGCCACGCGGTAGGTTTTATGGACATTTTGAAACTCGATCACGTAGCGAACCTTGTGGGGCGCATGGAAATGGGGGCAGCGGATAGCCGGTCGGGCATTTTAGCCTGTCTACATAGCTGTTCTTAGCATTTATTTCGCAAACTTCCTGCGATTTGGTGATAAGACGATCAAAGGTCACAAATTAAAAGGAACGGCAGAAAACCACCCCAGTCACTACCTAGTATCCCGCGCTTCCTTGCCCACGTGATCAGGGAAGGTTTGCTTGCACAGCCCCAGCAATAGGGGCCGTCGTCTATGAGGAGATTAGGCAAGATGAAAAAGAACAAGCCCGTTACCGGGCAAAGCCAGGCCGCCGGAACCGACACCCTGGACCGTGGCAACACCAACCCCAAGCTCGACAGCCTGGAACAGTTCCGTTCGGATGCGACCGGGCAGGCTTTGCGCACCAATCAAGGCGTCAAGGTCAGTGACAACCAGAACACCCTGAAAGTTGGCTCGCGCGGGCCTTCGCTGCTCGAAGACTTCATCATGCGCGAGAAGATCACCCACTTTGACCACGAACGCATTCCCGAGCGCATCGTGCATGCCCGTGGCACCGGCGCCCATGGCTACTTTCAAACCTACGAGGCGCATAGCGCGCTGACCAAGGCTGGCTTCCTGCAAGACCCGGCGAAAGTCACCCCGGTGTTCGTGCGCTTTTCCACCGTGCAGGGCCCCCGCGGTTCAGGCGACACAGTGCGTGACGTACGTGGCTTTGCCGTGAAGTTCTTTACCGAGGAAGGCAATTTCGACCTGGTAGGCAACAACATGCCGGTGTTTTTCATCCAGGATGCCATCAAGTTCCCCGACTTTGTCCACGCAGTTAAGCCTGAACCACACAACGAGATCCCCACCGGCGGCTCGGCCCATGACACCTTCTGGGACTTTGTTTCGCTGGTGCCGGAGTCGGCGCACATGGTGATCTGGACCATGTCGGACAGGGCCATTCCGAAAAGCTTGCGGGCCATGGAAGGGTTTGGCATCCACACCTTCCGCCTGATCAATGCCGAAGGTAAGTCCAGCTTCGTTAAATTCCACTGGAAACCCAAGCAGGGCGTGTGCTCGCTGGTGTGGGACGAAGCGCAGAAGCTTGCCGGCAAAGACACTGATTTCCACCGCCGCGACTTGTGGGAGTCCATCGAGATGGGCGATTACCCCGAGTGGGAGTTGGGCGTACAGATCATCCCCGAAGAGGACGAGCACAAGTTCGAATTCGATCTGCTCGACCCCACCAAACTGCTCCCCGAGGAGTTGGTGCCGGTGACGGTGCTGGGCAAGATGGTGCTCAACCGCAACCCGGACAACTACTTTGCCGAGACCGAACAAGTGGCGTTCTGCCCGGGGCATATCGTGCCGGGCATCGACTTTTCCAACGATCCGCTGCTGCAAGGTCGGCTGTTTTCCTACACCGACACCCAGATCAGCCGTCTCGGTGGGCCGAACTTCCATGAGATCCCGATCAACCGCCCAATCGCACCGAACCACAGTGGCCAGCGTGACGCGCAACATCGAGTAACCATCGACAAGGGGCGCGCTTCCTACGAGCCCAATTCGATCGATGGCGGTTGGCCGAAAGAAACGCCCGCGGCTGCTCAGGATGGCGGCTTCGAGAGCTATCCGGAGCGTATCGAGGCACACAAGGTACGCGAGCGTAGCCCTTCGTTTGGTGACCACTTCTCCCAGGCCCGGCTGTTTTTCCACAGCATGAGCAAGCCCGAGCAGGAGCACATCATCGCGGCCTACAGTTTCGAATTGGGCAAGGTCGAGCGTGAGCACATTCGCGCCCGCCAAGTGAACGAGATCCTCGCCAACATTGACCTGGACCTGGCAGCGCGGGTGGCCGCCAACCTTGGCCTGCCCGCGCCTAAAGCCGGCACCGTGGACACCAAGAGCATGACGCTCAAGGCATCACCGGCGCTGAGCCAGTTGAATCTGCTGTCGGGTGACATCAAGACGCGCAAGGTCGCCATCCTGGTAGCCGATGGGGTGGATGCAAAAGCCATCGATGCGCTGAAGGCGGCACTGGCTGCAGAGGGTGCGCATGCGAAGGTGTTGGGGCCAACCTCGGCGCCGGTGAAGACTGCCGATGGCAAGTCGCTGCCGGTCGATGCCTCGGCCGAGGGCCTGCCGTCGGTGGCGTTCGATGCCGTGTGGGTGCCGGGTGGCAAAGCTTCGGTACAAGCTTTGAGTGGTAACGGTGTGGCGTTGCATTTCCTGCTGGAGGCCTACAAGCATTTGAAGGCCATCGGCGCCAGCACTGATGCCAAGCCCTTGCTCGACAAGCTGCACCTGGACGCCGATGCAGGTTTGGTGATCGGCGACGATGATAAGACCCGCAAGGCCTTCATCGCTGCCATTGCCAAGCATCGGACCTGGGATCGCGAGGCCAAGGCCAAAGCGATCCCGGCCTGATATCAGGGCTTGCGCGGGCTCAGCACGACCTGTGCGTGCTGGTTACGGATGATCTGGTGCTCGAACTGCCATTGCAGGTCGGGCGCCAGTTTCGTTACGCGCTTTTTCAACAAGGTGGTCAACCACGCCACGTCCTGAGTGCGCGGCACCTGAAGGCTGACATCGCACTGGTAATTGACGATATCGGTGGCGATATCGTCCAGTTGCCTGCGTAACTTGCCAATATCCGTGACGTTAAGCGTCACCGGCGTACTCTCGGCGGAGGGGTCGATGACCTTGGCGGCTGGCCGTGCTTCTGCCTCTTTCAAGGCCGCTTCGGCTTTGTCCAATTCCGCCTTGCGCGCATCGCTGACCGTATTGTTGCCTGCACCACCCAGGGCCGGAGCCTTTGGCATGAGTGCGCGGGCGCGCGCCAAGGCGGTCGCCGCAGCGTTCACGTCACCCTTCTGCAACACGATCTGGCTGCGTTGCAGGTATGCCTCGGCCAGTTGGCGCTGGTAGGGTTCGAGGCGTGGATCATCGGGTGCCTGCTTTTGCAGGGTGGCCAACTGATCTTCGGCGGTGGCCAGTTCTCCGCTGGCGATATTTTGCTGTACCTGCAGGTAGGCATCCGGTACCGGCGCTGTGGGCGGCTCGGTCGGTTTGCTCTGACAGGCAGCCAACACCAGGGAAAATGCGGCGAGGAGCAGATAACGGGAGGCGAACGGCTTCATTCCTGCGACTCTCTATTTGCGCAAAAAACGAGCAAGTCTACACCTTGGCCGGCGCGTCGAAAATAACCTGTGGCCAAACACCGCTATTGGCGGCGCGGTAGGACAAAGCTCAACAAGAACAGTGTAGCGGCGCAGACCACGATTGAGGGGCCTGCAGGGGTATCCTTGAACCAGGACATGGCCAGGCCGCCACACACTGCGACGACCCCTAGGATACTGGCGCCCAAGGCCATTTGCTCAGGTGAGCGCGCGTGGCGTTGGGCGGCGGCGGCCGGGATGATCAGCAAGGAGGTGATCAGCAGCACGCCGACAATTTTCATCGCCACCGCGATCACGATGGCAATCAACAGCATCAGGGTCATGCGCAGCGCAGCCACCGGCAAGCCTTCGACGCGGGCCAGTTCTTCGTGCACGGTCACCGCCAGCAAGGGCCGCCACAGCACTGTAATCAACACCAGCACCGCCGCACTGCCGCCGATGATCCAGGCAAGGTCGGTGGGGCTGATGGCAAGCAGGTCGCCAAACAGGTAGCTCATCAGGTCGATGCGCACATCGTGCATGAAGCTCAGCACTACCAGGCCCAGGGACAGCGTGCTGGGGGCCAGAATCCCCAGCAGGGTGTCAGAGGCCAGCGGTTGGCGCTGCTGCAAGGTCACCAACAGGATGGCCAGCAGCAGGCAACCCACCGTGACTGCCAGGGCCGGGCTGACATCCAGCACAAAGCCCAGGGCCACGCCAAGCAAGGCGGCGTGGCTGAGGGTGTCGCCAAAGTAGGCCATGCGCCGCCACACCACGAATGAGCCCAGGGGGCCGGCGACCACAGCCAATGAAAGACCCGCCAGCAGGGCGTAAAGCAGAAAATCAGCCATGCGTGCAGTCGTCTCCATGGACATGAGGGGTATAGGGCGTGAGTTTTTTCGGGGCGTCGGCCACCACCTCGCCGTGCAGGTCGTGGGCGTGGTCGTGATGGTGGTGGTACACCGCCAGGCTCGGCGCATGGGAGCCGAACAGTTCGACGAAGGCCGGGTCACCGCTGACCTGCTCTGGGTGCCCCGAGCAGCATACGTGGCGGTTCAGGCACACCACCTGGTCGGTGGTGCTCATCACCAGGTGCAGGTCGTGGGACACCATCAGCACGCCGCAGCCATGGCGATCGCGCAGGCGGGTGATCAGGCTGTACAGCTCGGCCTGGCCGGCCACATCGACACCCTGCACCGGTTCGTCGAGCACCAGCAACTCTGGCTCGCGCAACAGCGCCCGGGCCAGCAGCACACGCTGCATTTCACCCCCGGAAATCGTCTGGATAGGGCTGTCGATGACCTGTACCGCGCCCACTTCGTCCAATGCCGCCATGGCTGCCTTGCGATCCACCCCCGGCACCAGGCGCAAGAAACGAAATACCGAAAGTGGCAGGGTCGGGTCTACGTGCAATTTTTGCGGCATGTAGCCAATGCGCAGCTTGGGTTTGCGCCACACGCTGCCGCTGTCGGGCTTGAGCAGGCCGAGTACCGCGCGCACCAGGGTGGTTTTGCCGGCGCCGTTGGGGCCGATCAAGGTGACGATTTCGCCAGGTTTGACGCTCAGGTGAATGCTGTCGAGGATGTTTTGCCCGGCAAAGGTCACCCCCACCTGCTCCAGGCGGATCAGCGAGTTGTCCATCAGGCTGCCCGGCAGGCCGAGCACACCCCGACCACTTCGACCGTTTGGGCCTCTACCACGAAGCCCACGTCGCGAGCGCTCTTGACGATGGCTTCGCTGATGGTCTTTTGTTCCAGCTCGACCGCCACGTGGCACTCGCGGCAGATCAGGAACTGGCCCTGGTGCGCATGCTCGGGGTGGTTGCAGCCGATGAAGGCGTTGAGCGAGGCAATGCGATGCACCAAGCCGTTTTCCAGCAGGAAATCCAGCGCGCGGTACACCGTGGGCGGTGCCGCGCGGCGGCCGTCTTGCTCGCTGAGCACGGCCAGGATGTCGTAGGCACCCAGTGGCTTGTGGCTCTGCCAGACCAGTTCGAGAACGCGACGGCGCAGGGCGGTAAGGCGCAAGCCCAGGCGCGCGCAGATGGTGTCGGCCTCGGACAAGGCGCTGTGCACGCAATGCGAGTGGTCGTGTGGGAGGCTGGCCAGCGGTGTTTTAGGCATGAGCGGCGACGATTTCTGTTGGAGACGTTATTATATTACCTGTTCCCGCCCCCTTGAGTGGTCATTGTGTCCCGACTTTTTGCCCTTTCTGTCGCTTTTTTCGCCAGCGTTGTCATTGCGCTGCCTGCCCAGGCCGAGGTTCGGGTGCTCACCAGCATCAAGCCGCTGCAGTTGATTGCTGCTGCCGTGCAGGAAGGTTCCGGGAGCGCTCCAGAGGTGCTGTTGCCGCCTGGCGCCTCACCTCACCACTATGCCCTGCGCCCCTCTGACGTGCGCCGCGTGGGCGATGCAGACCTGGTGTACTGGATCGGCCCGGACATGGAAGGGTTTTTGCCCCAGGTGCTGAAAAATCGCAGCAAGCCGACGGTCAAGGTCGAGGAGCTGCCGGGCCTGCATCTGCGCCGTTTCGCCGCCGACAGCGCCTCCCACGCCGAAGACCCGGACGAACATGACCATGACCACCGCCCAGGCAGCTTGGACTCGCACCTGTGGCTGTCCACCGTCAACGCAAGGGTGATCGCGGCGCGCATGGCTGCCGACCTGAGCCAGGCCGACCCGACCAATGCCGCGCGCTATCAGAGCAATGCCAAGCTGTTCGATGAGCGTATGGACGCGTTGGATGGCCGGATCAAGGCCCGTGTCGCGGGCGTGGCCGGCAAGCCCTATTTCGTGTTCCACGAGGGTTTTGATTATTTCGAAGACGCCTACGGCCTGAAGCACACCGGTGTATTCAGCGTGGCCGCCGAAGTGCAGCCCGGCGCCCAACACGTGGCAGCGATGCGCGCGCGTCTGCAGGAAGCGGGCAAGTCGTGCGTGTTCAGCGAGCCGCCTGCCCGCCCGCGGTTGGCCGAAACGCTGACCGCCGGCTTGCCGGTGCGCCTGGCCGAACTGGATGGCCTGGGTGGCTTCAACGAAGCCAGCCCGCGTGGCTATGAGCAGTTGATGGAAAAGCTGGGTAATGATTTTGCCGGGTGCCTGGAGCAGCTTTAGAGGCTTTTCGCGGATGAATCCGCTCCTACTGGAGCGGATTCATCCGCGCACCAAGCGATCGGGCCTTACAAGGCAAACGGCAAAGCAATCTCTACCTTCTGGCGCAACGCCAGACGGTGCTTGAACTCACCCGGGTCGTGAATCAACACGTCCATGCCGGCAAAGGCCTGGGCTGCCACCAGCCGCGACAGCCAGAAGCGTACGCACGCCACCCGCAGCATCACCGGCCACAGCTCGGCTTCGGCAGCGGTGAACGGGCGCAGCGCAGCATAGGCGCCGAGCATTGCACGGGCGCGAACGGCGTCGATCTTGCCGCTATCGTCCGAGCACCAGTCGTTCAGCGAGATCGCCAAGTCATACAGCATCGGCCCCGAGCAGGCGTTGTAGAAGTCGATCACACCGGTCAGGTGCGTGCCTTCGAACATTGCGTTGTCGCGAAACAGGTCGGCATGCAGGTTGGCCCGTGGCAGGGCCAGGATGCGTTCCTTGTAGTGGCCGATCTCGGCCAGGGCATCGCGCAGTAACTGCCCGGCACCACTGTCGAGCATCGCCAGTTGGCGGTCGCCCTCTTCGAGCATCCAGTCCAGGCCCCGGTCAGTCTTGCGCGTCAGCACGTGGCCACGGGTAGCCAAGTGGATATGGCCGAGAAACTCACCCATTTGCACGCAATGCTGGGCATTGGGTTCCTTGATGTGCTTGCCCGGCAGGCGCGGCTGCAGCAGTGCTGGCTTGCCGGCCAATTCGCGCAGGGCTACGCCGTCGGTGGTGCGCAGGGCATAGGGCACCGGCAGGTCGGCTTCGTGCAGCACGTCGAGCAGTTCGATGAAAAACGGCAAATCCTGGACCGGGCCGCGCTCGACCAGGGTCAGAACGAACTCGCCTTTTTCCAGGCTGATAAAGAAATTGCTGTTTTCGGTTCCGGCGGCAATCCCCTGGAAGTCACGCAGACGGCCAAGGCCATAAGGTGCGAGAAAGGTTTCAAGCTCTGGCCGAGACAGGGGTGTAAACACTGACATGTGAAAATGTGCCCATACTGGCCCCGCCTTGGCGGGGCCCGGTTGAAGTTAAGGGTGCAGCCTTACCACTCGAATATCGTCCATGCCGGGATCAGCATGTCCGGTTGGTCGGAGCGGATGAAGTTGGCATCGGTGCCATCCGCTCGCACCAGGAAATACGGTTTGCCATGCTTCGGCGTGACCTTGATCGCATACAGGAAGCCGTTTTGTCGATATTCCTGAATGAATTTGTCGCCGTCCTGGCGAATAGTGACATCCGGATCGGCTGATGGCGCGTCGTCAGCTGCCAATGCGGCAATCGGACAGGCAACCAACAGGCTGGACAGCAACAGGCGATTGGGTATTCGCATGATAACCTTGTCCCTTTGTCGTCAACGTTCCGGCCATTCTAACGCCGGACCCGTCGAAAAGGTTGATTCAACTCATGAGCCAAGCGCCTCTCGTCCTGGTGGACGGTTCTTCCTACCTGTACCGCGCCTTTCACGCGCTGCCGCCACTGACTACGTCGAAGGGCCTGCCGACCGGCGCGGTAAAGGGCGTGTTGAACATGCTCAAGAGCCTGCGCAAGCAGTATCCGGATAGCCCCTTCGCCGTCGTGTTCGACGCCAAGGGTGGCACGTTCCGCGATGAAATGTACGCCGACTACAAGGCGAACCGCCCGAGCATGCCCGACGACCTGCGCGTGCAGGTCGAGCCGCTGCATGCCAGCGTTCGCGCGCTGGGCTACCCGTTGCTGTGCGTGGACAACGTCGAGGCCGACGATGTGATCGGCACCCTGGCGCGCAGCAGTGCGGCCGCCAGCCGCCCGGTGGTGATCTCCACCGGCGACAAGGACATGGCGCAACTGGTGGATGGCCATGTGACCCTGGTCAATACCATGACCGGCAGTGTCATGGACATCGAGGGCGTGAAGGAAAAATTCGGCGTGGGGCCCGAGCACATCATCGACTACCTGGCGCTGATGGGCGACAAGGTCGATAACATTCCTGGCGTGCCTGGCGTGGGTGAAAAGACCGCCGTAGGCCTGCTGGTAGGTATTGGTGGTGGCCTGGCCGAGTTGTACGCCAACCTGGACAAGGTCGCGGCCCTGCCGATCCGCGGCGCCAAGACGCTGGCGGCCAAGCTTGAAGAACACCGGGACATGGCATTTCTGTCGTACCAGCTGGCAACCATCAAGTGCGACGTGCCGCTGGACGTCGAAGTGGATGCGCTGATGTGTGGTGAGCCTGACCGTGAGGCCTTGCTGGCGCTGTACAGTGAGCTTGAGTTCAAAAGCTGGGTCGATGAAGTGCAGCGCGATGCCAAGCGTGCCGGTGACGCGGTGGTCGCCGCCCCTGTCGCCGAAGAGCCTGTGGCGCTGGTCGAGACCCTGTACGAAACTATCCTCGACCAGGCCCGTTTCGACGTCTGGCTGGAAAAGCTGAAAAACGCCGAGCTGTTTGCCTTCGACACCGAAACCACCGGCCTGGATGCGCAACAAGCGCAATTGGTGGGGCTGTCGTTTGCGGTCAAGCCGTTCGAGGCTGCGTATCTCCCGCTGACCCATTCCTACATGGGCGTGCCGGAACAACTGGACCGCGATAGTGTGTTGCGGGCACTCAAGCCGCTGCTGGAAGACCCGAGCAAGCTCAAGGTCGGCCAGCATGCCAAGTACGACATGAACATCCTGGCCAACTGTGCCATCGGTGGTGATCAGACGAACGGTATCAATGTGCAGGGTGTTGCCTACGACACCATGCTGGAATCCTACGTGCTGGATTCCACCGCCACCCGCCATGACATGGACAGCCTGGCGCTCAAATACCTGAGCCACACCACCATCGGTTTCCAGGACATCGCCGGCAAAGGTGCCAAGCAGTTGACCTTCGACCAGATCGCCTTGGAGCAGGCCGGCCCTTACGCCGCGGAAGACGCTGACATTACCCTGCGCCTGCACCTGCACCTGCAGAAAAAGCTGGCGGCCATCCCGACCCTCGAAACCGTACTCAAGGACATCGAAATACCCCTGGTGCCGGTGCTGGCCAAGATCGAGCGCCAGGGCGCGCTGGTCGATGCCAAGCTGCTGGGCATCCAGAGCGTCGAGTTGGGCGATAAAATGGTCGCCCTGGAGCGTGAGGCTTTCGAGATCGCCGGCGAGGAGTTCAACCTGGGCTCGCCCAAGCAGTTAGGCGCGATCCTTTACGAAAAACTCGGCATGCCGGTGCTCAATAAAACGGCCAAGGGCCAGGCTTCGACCGCCGAGGCCGTGCTGGCGGAACTGGCCGAACTGGACTTCCCGCTGCCCAAGGTGCTGATGCAGTACCGCTCCATGAGCAAGCTGAAAAGTACCTACACCGACCGCTTGCCCGAACAGATCAACCCACGCACCGGGCGTATCCATACCTCATACCACCAGGCCGTGGCGGCAACTGGGCGTTTGTCGTCCAGCGACCCTAACCTGCAGAACATCCCGATCCGCACCGCCGAAGGGCGCAGGATCCGCCAGGCGTTCGTGGCGCCGGCCGGCTACAAGCTGCTGGCGGCGGACTACTCGCAAATCGAGCTGCGGATCATGGCCCACCTGGCCAAGGACGAAGGCTTGCTGCACGCCTTCCGCAATGACCTAGACGTGCACCGCGCGACAGCCGCCGAAGTGTTTGGCGTGGAGCTTTCAGGCGTTACCACCGACCAGCGTCGCAGCGCCAAGGCCATCAACTTCGGCCTGATCTACGGCATGAGCGCCTTCGGCCTGGCCAAGCAGATCGGCGTGGACCGCAAACAGTCCCAGGCCTACATCGACCGATACTTCACCCGCTACCCTGGCGTGCTCGAGTACATGGAGCGCACCCGCGCCCAGGCGGCCGAACAAGGCTACGTGGAAACCCTGTTTGGCCGGCGCCTGTACCTGCCGGAAATCAATGCCAAGAACCCGGCCTTGCGCAAAGGCGCCGAACGCACTGCGATCAACGCTCCGATGCAAGGCACCGCGGCTGACATCATCAAGCGCGCGATGGTGGCGGTCGACCAATGGCTGACTGATTCCGGGCTGGATGCCCGCGTCATTTTGCAGGTGCACGATGAATTGGTGCTGGAGGTTCGCGAGGACCTGGTCGAGCAGATCAGCGCTGAGATTCGGCCGCACATGAGCGGTGCCGCGCAACTGGATGTACCGCTGCTGGTGGAGGTAGGCGTGGGTAATAACTGGGATGAGGCTCACTGATCGAGTGACGCCTTCGCGGATGAATAAGCTCCTGTAGGAGCGGATTCATCCGCGAACCAGACACCTCGGTTCTGAAAATCGACACATTTAGACCAAACTGATTTGAACCTTTTGCGGAACTAAACCCGTGAACCACGACTCAGAGTAACTGAATGGCTGGTGAAGCCGTTCGATGCTCCTATGTTGTGTTAAGTGTTGGCAGATAAATCTGGACCCCGCCCTAGCGGTCCGGACCTTGAACCCCGAACTTCCCCCTCCCCATACGAAGTCCGGGGTTTTTTTTGCCTGCCGTTTGAGCGAACGGCAGGCGCTTGCGTTATTCCTCGACCTTGTCCGGCAGTTCCATCCAGCGTGCCAATACAGCATAGGCGTCTTCCAGGCCCATGCGCTTGGGCGCGGAGAACAACTGGATGCTCACGGCATCACCCCAGCCCTTGCGGATTTCCGACTGCACCTTGAGCAAGGTGTTCTTGGCCGCGCCGTAGGTCAGCTTGTCGGCCTTGGTCAGCAGGATATGCATGGGCATCTTGCTGGCGATCGACCAGTCCAGCATCAGTTGGTCGAAGTCGGTCATTGGATGACGGATGTCCATCATCAAAATCAGGCCCTTCAGGCTTTCACGGCTGCCCAGGTAGGCTTCCAGGTGGCGCTGCCAGTGCTGCTTGAGCGGGATCGGCACCTTGGCATAGCCGTAACCTGGCAGGTCGACCAGGCGGCGGTCGTCGTCCAGGGTAAAGAAGTTCAGCAGTTGGGTACGCCCCGGGGTTTTCGAGGTGCGGGCCAGGCTGGCGTGGGTCAGGGTGTTCAGGGCGCTGGATTTGCCGGCGTTGGAGCGGCCGGCGAAGGCCACTTCAAAGCCCAGGTCGTCAGGGCACTGATCGACTTTGGCGGCACTGAGCGCGAAGGTAGCCTGTTGGCACAGACCGAGGATGGGGTTTTTGACTTGCATGTGATTTCCGGTGTGGGCGGTGCCAGGCTCGGGGCTGGCAGGCGGTTCGTTTCCGTTTCTTGGGCGTAAGTATATAATGCCGTAGATTTAGTGTGTGCTTTGTCCCAGCGTAGGGTGAAGCATACAGGGGGCTCTTGCAGATTGCTGCGAATGCTGTTCCTGGCCCTGATGCACGTCGTTTTATGACGAAACGGCTGGCAGGTGCTAGCGTCTTCATAACGAAACCCGCCGCGTGGGTGCCAAGGCTCGCGCGGGGAGTGAGTTCGCGTTTGCAGCACGTTGTTCAGGGTTACAAGGCTATGCCGCCGCGTGGATTGTGCATGGACTGCAGTGCCGAACACTACCAAGCCGTCATTCACTGGATGAGCGGCACGAGGCTTCGGCGCCGATCTTTCACCCTTAGCCGTAGTTGGATTAGCTGATGACTAAAATAATAGTGAGTCTGCTGTTGACACTGGGCCTGGCTGGAGCGGCCCACGCGGCCGGGGATGCCGCTGCCGGGCAAGCCAAGGCCGCTGTCTGTGGTGCCTGCCACGGGCCCGATGGCAATAGCATGGCGCCCAATTTTCCCAAGCTGGCTGGCCAGGGTGAACGCTACCTGGACAAACAGCTTCACGACATCAAGTCGGGCAAGCGCCAAGTGCTGGAAATGACTGGCCTTTTGACCAACCTCAGTGATCAGGATCTGGATGATCTTGCCGCCTACTTCGCCAGCCAAAAAGGCAGCGTGGGCGCCGCCGACCCCAACCTGGTAGCCAAGGGCGAAGCGCTGTTTCGCGGTGGCAAGCTCGACCAGGGCATGCCGGCCTGCACCGGTTGCCATTCGCCCAATGGCGCGGGCAACGCTGCTGCCGGCTTCCCGCACCTCAGTGGCCAGCACGCGCAGTACGTTGCCAAGCAACTGACGGACTTTCGCGAAGGCAACCGTACCAACGACGGCGACACCATGGTGATGCGCAGCATTGCTGCCAAATTGAGCAATAAAGACATGGAAGCCATTGCCTCCTACGTGCAGGGGCTGCACTGAGTCTTCGTCGCATCTCGAAATGAAACATTCAAAAAGGGTGGCGGCGGCCGCCCTTTTTCGTCATATCTGCCGTTACACTAGCGAACTGAATCTTGTTACGACCTGTCTCAGTGGCAGTCGCAACAAGGCGATTATTTTTTGCTCAGGAGTAAAGCATGCGTAATCTGATTCTCGGCGTCGCCCTGGTCGCTGCCAGCCTGTTTGGCATCACCGCCCAGGCCGCCGACGTGCCGCTGGAAGCTGGCAAGCAATATGTCGAGCTGTCGAGCGCCGTGCCGGTTTCCGAGCCGGGCAAGATCGAAGTGGTCGAGTTGTTCTGGTATGGCTGCCCGCACTGCTACGCCTTTGAACCGACCATCAACCCGTGGATCGAGAAACTGCCATCCGACGTGCACTTCGTGCGTATCCCGGCCATGTTCGGCGGCATCTGGGACGTACACGGGCAAATGTTCGTGACCCTGGAAGCCATGGGTGTGGAGCACAAGGTCCACACCGCCGTGTTCGACGCTATCCACAAAGAACACAAGATGTTCAAGACCCCTGAAGAGATGGCGGACTTCCTCGTCACCCAGGGCGTGGACAAGAACAAGTTCCTGGAAACCTACAACTCCTTCGCCGTGGCCGGCATGGTCAAGAAGGACAAGGCGCTGGCCCAGGCTTACCAGGTATCAGGCGTACCGACCATGATCGTCAACGGCAAATACCGTTTCGACCTGGGCACCTCCGGTGGTCCAGAGCAGACGCTGCAAGTGGCTGACCAGTTGATCGCCAAGGAACGCGCTGCCATGAAGAGCGCGTCCAAGTAAGCAGGCAGGGCGGCCATCGTGCCTCGCTGGAGAACTGAACGTGGGGTTGGCCTGCCGGATGCGCAGGTCAACGAACACCATCTATTGGCCAGCGGCCTTCCCGAAGACGGCCGCCTGCGTCTGCTCAGCTTCAATATCCAGGTCGGCAACAGCACCGAGCGCTTTCGTCACTACCTGACCCGCAGTTGGCAGCACGTGCTGCCCCATGTGGGCCGCGCCAACAACCTGCAAAAGATCGGCGCCCTGCTCGGTGACTTCGACCTGGTAGCGCTGCAGGAAGTGGACGGCGGCAGCCTGCGCTCGGGCTACGTCAATCAAGTCGAGTACCTGGCCCAGCTCGGGGCTTTCCCCTACTGGTACCAGCAGCTCAACCGCAACCTTGGCAAGCTGGCCCAGCACAGCAATGGCGTGCTCAGCCGCCTGCGCCCCGCGAGCCTTGAAGACCACCCCCTGCCCGGCCCGGCTGGCCGTGGCGCTATCCTGGCGCGCTTCGGCGAAGGGCCAGACGCCCTGGTGGTGGTCATGATGCACTTGGCGCTGGGTGCCAAGGTGCGTACCCGGCAATTGGCCTACATTCGTGAGTTGATCGGCGGCTACCGCCATCAGGTCCTGATGGGCGACATGAACACCCACGCCAATGACCTGCTGCTGAGCTCGCCCCTGCGTGACCTGGGCCTGCTGGCACCGCAGATCGAGGCGACGTTCCCCAGCTGGCGACCAAAGCGTTGCCTTGATCACATACTCCTGAGCCCTACCCTGACCCTTGAACGGGTGCAGGTGCTGGCCCAACCGATTTCCGATCATCTGCCCGTCGCGGTAGAGATCCGCTTGCCCGACTCCTTGAGGGCTGACGCATTTCCCGTGCTGAGCCCGCCACCACGCAGACCCCTTGCATGACCGACGAAGCTCAGCGCTGGAAAGAAAAATACCTCAAGAGCATCGAGCAGCAAGACAAGCTCGAACGGCGCTGGAACGCCCGTCTCGACCTGTTACGTCGCGGTCTGGTGCGCAGCACTCTGGCTGCCGAAGGCAGTGACAAGGCTGTCGACCTGTGCATGAAGGAAATGCGCGAGATCGTGCGCACCGATGACATGGACGCCGGGCTTGCCGGCTTGATCCCGCGCCTGGAAAAGGCCGTGCTCGATTCCGAGCAGCGTCGCGAGACCCGCGTCGGTCAGATCAGCACGGCATTGACCGCGCTGGCGGCGCAGTTGCAAACCCTGCCCTTGCACAAGGACGTGAGCCGGCCGCTGAAGAAGTTCGCCAAGCAGGTCGAGGACCGTGCCAGCCAAAGCCGCGAGATCCCTTTGCTGCTCAGTGAGCTCAGCAATCTGCAGGGGCAGGCGCTGGCGCAACTGGAACCCAGCGAGGGCGAGGACCGCCCAGGGTTGTTCCAGCGCCTGTTTGGCCACCGCGAGGTTGCTGCCGAGCCGGCGGCGATGACGGATGCAGACGGCAACTTGCCGCCCATGGTGCAGGCTTCGCCTGAGCTTGAGGTGGCCGCCGAGTTGCCCGCTGCCAGCGCCCCGGTGCTGGTGGTCGCTCCCGCCGAGTTGCTGCCGACGCCTGCGGTTGAGCCACTGCAGGAGCCTGCACAGGAACCGGCCCCCATTATCACGCTGACGCCTGAGGGGCCGGCGGTGATAGAGGCGGCGCAAACGCCAGCACCGCCGGCAACGCCCGAGCCACACGCCGAGCCCGTCGAGCCCCAAGCCGCGCCCCAGGCGACCGCTACCCCGGTATTTCTCGACAGCCTGCCGCTGCCAAGCGTGATGGCCGAGGCGATTGCCGCCATGGACCCGCAAGCTTCGGACGAGGAGCTGCACTACGCCCTGCCCGATTCCCCGGAGCCTTCCTACAGCTCGGTCGCCGCGCATATCGAAGACACCCTGCTCGGGTTGCTCGATGACCTGACCCTGCCCGAGCGCCACCGGCCCCAGGCCGAGGCCATGCAGGCGCGGCTCAAGCACGGTTTGAACTGGTACGAGTTGCTGCCGATCCTCGATGACCTGGCAACTCTGATGCTGGCGATCAACGACAGCGGCCAGCATGATTTCGAGGTTTACCTCAAGCAGCTCAACGAGCGACTCGACTCTTTTCAGAGTCACCTGCAAGCGGCCAGCGAGGGTCACGCTGATAGCCGCCTGGCGGCCCGCGACATGGACAGCCAGTTGCGCGAACACGTCGATGACCTGCAAAGCAGCGTGCAGCAGGCCACCGACGTCGACAGCCTCAAGCACATCCTGGATAACCGCCTGGAGGGCCTGCTGGGTACCATGGACACCCACCAGCGCGAGCGCGATGCCCGCGAGCAAGAGATTGCCACGCGCCTGCAAGGCTTGGCCGAACGGGTGGCAAGCATGGAGCAGGAAGCCCAAGGTTACCGTGAACACCTCGAGGAGCAGCGCCAGAAGGCCCTGATCGACCCGCTGACCGGCCTGCCCAACCGCGCTGCCTGGTCCGAGCGGCTGGACCAGGAGGTAGAGCGCTGGCAACAGGGCGGTGGCGACTTGCTGCTGGCCATGCTCGACCTGGATCATTTCAAGCGCATCAACGACAGTTATGGTCACCTGGCCGGCGACAAGGTGCTGAAGATCATCGCTAACGAATTGCGCAAGCGCCTGCGCCCTGGCGACTTCATTGCGCGCTTTGGCGGCGAGGAGTTCGTCATGATGATCCCCGCCACCCAACTACCAGACGGCGTGCGCCTGGCTGACCTGATGCGCGCTGCCATCGAGGCCTGTCCCTTCCACTTCAAGGGCCAGCGCGTCACCATCACCGTATCGATCGGGATCGCCGCGTTTCGCGCCGGTGAACGCAGTGAATGGGTGCTCAAACGTGCCGACGAGGCGTTGTACCGGGCCAAGAGCAGCGGCCGTAACCGCATCGAACCCGGCTGATTATCGGCGCTCAGCGGCGTTTGGCTGACATTTTTTGCCGCTGTTTAATCCACAGGGCGGCCGGGCAGTACGTTATGCTATTGCATTACTGCCCATCAGGTTATCGTCGTTTTTTTATGAAACTGCTTACCAGTGCCTTGCTGCTGTTGCTGTTGGCGGGCTGCTCGACCGGCCTGCAAATCGACCGCAGCCACCCTTCGGTGAACCACGACAACCGCGTCCAGTTCGTGGTGATGCACTATACCTCTGCGTCCGAACAACGCTCCTTGGCCTTGCTGACCCATGGCGAGGTCAGCGCCCATTACCTGGTTGGGGTAAACCCGCCCACGGTGTACCAACTGGTGGATGAAAACTTGCGCGCCTGGCATGCCGGCGAAAGTGAGTGGGAGGGCCGCACCTGGCTGAACTCCAGCTCCATCGGCATCGAAATCGTCAACCCGGGTTTCAGTGACACTCCCACGGGCCGTGTGTGGTATCCGTATACCGAAGGGCAGATAGAGGCTGTCGAGGCGTTGCTCGCCGATATCGTCAAGCGCAACCACATCGAGCCGCGTCATGTGATCGGCCACAGTGACATCGCGCCGCTGCGCAAGCAGGACCCAGGCCCGATGTTCCCGTGGAAGCGGTTGGCGGCAAAAGGCTTCGGCATCTGGCCGGATGAGCGTGCGGTGGCCCAGCAAAAGGCTCGTTTTGACGTGAACCTGCCGAGTATTACCTGGTTTCAACAGGAACTGGCCCGTTTTGGCTATAGCGGCACCCCGCAGACCGGCGAGCTGGACGTTGCGACTCGCCATGCGCTGGCGGCTTTCCAGATGCACTTTCGCCCAAGCCGTTTCGATGGCGAGCCCGATGCGCAAACAGCGGCGATCCTGCAGGTACTGAACACGATGAAGTGAGGATGTCTGCCCAACGGGGCAGGCTAATTCCCAGCCAGTTGCTATACCTTTGGTATTCAATTGGATATTCATCATGCCTTCCGCCTCCGTGCGTTTTCGCAGCGCTTTGCATCGCCCCTGGCTGTTGGCGATGATCGCTGTCGTGGTCAGTGCGGCATTGTTGCTTGGCGCGAGTTTCGGGCTGGTCTGGCATCAATTGGAACAGGCCGAAAGCGAGCAGATGAATGCCCGCGGCGAACGCTTTCTGGAGCGCCTTGAACAGATATTTGGCCAGCTGCGCGAGGGCGTCGATGAGCTCGACGAGCAGCCGCTTCGCCGTTGCGACGCCAAGATGAAAAGCGTGCTGCAGCAAGTGGGTTTCGATTACCGATTCATCTTCGAAGCCTCGTTTATCGACGGCGAGCAGTCCTGCTCCAATCGCCCGGGCGAGCGCGCCGAAACAGTCCGGTCACCGGATATCAAGGGCCCTACCTACAGCTACTGGCTCAACACTACCACCCAGCCCAACGACAACCTGGCCGCCCTGATGCTGGGCCGCGGCAAGTTTCGCGTCTCGACTTCACGCGGGCACCTTACCGATGTGGTCGATCTGCCGCCCAATGGCAGCCTGTTGGTGGTGCTTGATAAAGGCCGCCGTGCCGTACCGGTGCTGGGCCCGGAACAGCCCTGGCCTCCCACGCGGGATTGGCCGCCGGCCTCCAGCGAGGCCCTGCTGGTGACCCACGACAAGCTTATTTACCGCATGTCGACCAAGTCGCCGGATTACCAACTGGTGTTGATTACCCCCCGGACCAGTTTGCTGCCAAAGATGAACCTGGGGTTATGGCTGCTGTTTCCCGCCAGCTTGTTGATAGCGGCGTTCGTCGGTTGGCTGGTGCTGCAACTGGCGCGCCAGCGCAGCTCCTTGAGTGGTGAGCTGCAAGGCGCCCTGCGTCGTGGTGAGTTGAAGGTGTTGTACCAGCCGATCTTCGATCTCAATAGCCGACGATGCGTGGGTGCCGAAGCGTTGGTGCGATGGCGTCGCCCGGATGGCACGCTGACCAGCCCCGACCTGTTCATACCGTTGGCGGAAAATACCGGGCAGATTCGTGAAATCACTGACTTTGTCTTGCAGCAATTGCTTGAACAACTGGGGCAATTGCTGCGCTCCAACCCACAACTCTATATCTCGGTAAACCTGGCCGCCTGCGATGTGATGATCCCGCGCATCGGCTTGGTGGTGGCGCGCCTGCTGGCGTTGCATCGGGTGAGTGCCCGGCAGATAGCCTTTGAGGTGACCGAGCGAGGGCTGATCGATGTGGTGGTGGCGCGGGATAACCTGCAAGCCTTGCGCGATGTCGGGCACCAGGTGCTGATCGATGATTTTGGCACGGGGTATTGCAGCCTGGCTTACTTGCAGACTTTGCCGGTGGATTGCCTGAAGATCGACAAGGCATTTATCGATGCCCTGGGCCATGACGCTGCCAGCAGTGGCGTCGCGCCGCATATCATTCGCATGGCCCATGCCTTGCAATTGCGGGTGATCGCCGAAGGGATCGAGTACGAGGCCCAAGCGCTGTTGCTCAATAGCGAAGGGGTGAATTTCGGCCAAGGTTGGCTGTTTGCTCACCCGCTTAACGCCCGTCAGTTCACCGAACTGGTCACCCGAGGTCGGCGCCTGGCCAGCCGAAGGATTGACGATGAGGCCTGATCACATCGGCAGCGTCATGTAGAACTGGGTGCCCTGCCCTGGCCGCGAATACACGCCCATGCGCCCACCGTGCAGTTGCACGATTTCCTTGCACAGGGCCAGCCCCAAGCCTGCCCCACCTTTTTTGCGACCCACCTGCACGAACGGCTCGAAGATCCGCCCTTGCTGGCCATAGGCAATGCCCTCGCCATTGTCTTCGACACTGATGATGACCCGTTCGGCGTGGCGCCTGGCCTGCAAGCGAATGCGGCCATTTTCCGGGGTATGGCGCAAGGCGTTGTCGATCAGGTTATCCAGTACCCTGTCCAGTTGGGCCTGGTCGGCAAACAGGCGCGGCAGGTTGTCCGGATGCTCGATCAGCAGTTCGATACCCAGCGCCTGTGCCTGATGGATGAAGCGCGCGTGAGCCCGCTCCAGCAGCTCGGGAATATTGCACGGCGCCTGGGTGAGCTTCTGCAGGCCGTTCTGGTAGCGTGAGAAGTTAAGCAGGTCGTTGATCAACTGCATCAGGCGCTGCATTTCTTCGTTGACGGTGCTCAGCAGGTCGGCCTCGCGCGATTCCGGCGCGAAGTGCACGCGCTCCTGGAGCAGGCCAAACGCCATGTGCATACCCGTCACCGGGGTCCGCAGCTCGTGGGAGGCACGCAGGACGAACTCACTGCGCACCCGTTCGAATGCACGCTGTTCGGTGACGTCGTGCAATACCATCACCGCACCGAGGATTTGCCCTTCTACATGGCTGACGGGGGTCAGGCTGTAGGACAGCAAGCGCGCCTCGCCGTCGACTTCAAAGCTCAAGTCTTCCAGTGCACGCTCCAGGCTGCCGCCGCGCAGGATCAGTGTCAGTTGGTCGTTCAGTTCCGGGCGGCCCAGCGCTTCGCCAAGGCTCATGCCCAAGCGGTCGTCTTCCCAGCCCAACTGGCGCTGGGCAACGGGGTTGAGATGCTCCAGGCGGCCTTGGCGGTCGATCATCAGCAGGCCATCGTCGATGCTGTCGAGCACCGCCTGCAAGCGCTGCTGCCCAGCGAGCAACTCGTCGACATTGGTTTCCTGATGCTTGCGCAGCGCCTCGGCCATGCTGCCGAAACGGCGGGTGAGCTGGTTCAGCTCGGCGGTGCCAGACACCGGCAGTATCACTTCGAAATTGCCTTCGCTGATATTGTCGGCCGCCATGGCCAGCGCTTCGATCGGTTGGCCGAAGCGCCGGGCAATGCCGTGGGCGGTGATGAAGCCGATGATCAACACCGCCAGGCCAACCAGCCCCAGCACGCCGGAGATCACCAAGGCATGCTCGCGTGCCTCGCTCTCGGTGGCATTGATGTTGTTCAAGGCACGCTTGTGGGCATCTATCAGGCCATTGCGCAGTACATTGAACGCATCACTCAGGCGCTCGTTGTCGTTGAGCTTGGTGGCCGGTAACTGGGTCTCGTTGTAGGCCTGCAGAAATTTATCGTAGTCGCTGCTGGTCTGGGTAAAGGCATCGGTCTGGCCATGGTGATCGTCGTGGTGGATGCCCTGAGTCAGTAGGTCTTGGAACTGCTTTTGAGCGGTGGCCAAGGCATCCCGGTTGGGTGTGTCGTCGAGCATCATGATCAACTGGTCGCCCAGGCTCTGCCGCAGCTTGAGGCCCAGGTCCAGGGTGATGAAGTTGTCGGCGATCAGCGATTCCTGGGTCTTGGCCATCTGGATGACGCTGATTAAACCGAGCAGCAAACCCAGCAGCGCCACGGTGATCAGCGCCGAAATGCTCAGGAACAACCGAGTGCGCAGCTTCATCGCAAGCTTCATAGGTTGTATTGCTTACGTTTGCGGTAAAGGGTGGAAGCATCGATGCCCAGCGTCTTGGCCGCCTGGTCAAGGGTGTCGCTGGTGGCGAGCACGGCGCCGATGTGGGCTTTTTCCAATTCGTCCAGGCTTAGCGCGGCGCCAATGCGTGGTGCGTTGTTGACCGGTTGTTCGGCCATGCCCAAGTGGCTGATCTCAACGCGCTCCTGGTTGCAGATGATGCTTGCCCGCTCGATCACGTTGCGCAGCTCGCGGATATTACCCGGCCAGCGGTAATTGAGCAGTGCCGCCCGGGCTTCGTCACTGAAGCCGCGGGCCGGTCGGGCGTATTCCTTGACGAAGCGCGCCAAGAACCGATCGGCCAAGGCTAAAACGTCTTCGCTGCGCTCACGCAAAGGCGGCAGGTGCAGGGTGATGACGTTCAGGCGGTACAGCAAGTCTTCGCGGAAGCGGCCGTCGCGCACCATGTCTTCCAGGTTCAGGTTGGTGGCGGCGAGGATGCGCACGTCGGCGCGGCGAGTGACCGGGTCGCCCACGCGCTCGTATTCTTTGTCCTGAATGAATCGAAGCAACTTTGGCTGTAACGTGAGCGGAAAATCGCCAATTTCGTCGAGAAAGAGCGTGCCGCCGTCGGCCTGGTTAACTCGGCCCAGG
The DNA here is from genome assembly GCF_023509015.1 of Pseudomonas abieticivorans. Lineage (NCBI taxonomy): Bacteria > Pseudomonadati > Pseudomonadota > Gammaproteobacteria > Pseudomonadales > Pseudomonadaceae > Pseudomonas > Pseudomonas abieticivorans. The sequence continues at coordinate 2,512,125 of NZ_CP094975.1, read as the reverse complement.
GTGCTTTCGCTGGCACCCGTGAATGCGCCGCGGCTATGGCCGAACAGTTCGCTTTCCATCAGTTCTGCGGTCAGCGAAGGGCAGTTAATGGTCACGCAGGCTTTCTTGGCGCGCTTGCTCCAGCCGTGGATGGCGCGGGCCAGTTCGCCTTTGCCGGTACCTGACTCGCCCAGGATGAGAATGTTGGCGTCGGTATTGGCCACTTGCCGAGCGGTTTCCAGCACCACCATCATGGCCGGGCTGTGGGAGTCCAGGCCATCCTTGGGTTTGCGCACCTCGCCTTCCAGCGCTTCCAGGCGCGCCGACAGTTGGCGTACTTCCAGTTGCTTGGCGGTGGCCAGGCGCAGTTGATCGGGGCTGCACGGCTTGACCAGGTAGTCGGCTGCGCCTGCCTGGATGGCATCCACGGCTGTGTCTACAGCAGAGTGCGCGGTCACGATCACCACCCGCATCCAAGGTGCCTGGATACGCATCTGGGCCAGTACGTCCAGGCCGTTGTCTTCGCCCAGGCGCAGGTCCAGGAAGCACAGGTCGAACACTTGCCGCTGCAACAGCGCATCGGCTTGCGCCGCACTGTTGGCGGTCGCCACGTTATACCCTTCGTCTTCCAGGCAATAGCGGAAGGTGCGAAGGATGGCGGACTCGTCGTCGACCAAGAGAATGCGCCCTTGGTGTTCCGTGCCAGATTCCATTTTCCTACGCTCCTGTGAGATTTGTCTTCTTTAGTCCCGGAATAATCGGGCAAGTTGCATGGTCGATTCTGATTGATTCGGCAGGGTGCATGGTAGCTATCTGCACCCATTAAATCTAACTGACTGAAAAACCTGCGTTTATTTTTTATAGACGCTGCTGGCACAGCCCTTGCGACCGTTACTTCACGCTTAAGAATCGTGGAGAACAGTCATGCACCCTTTCAAAAAGCTCGCACTGGCCTGCGCCGTCACTTTGCCAATGGGCTTGGTTTCGTGCGGCGTGCAGGCGGCCCAGGCCGATCAGGGCAGTGTTGCCAGCCAACTGGATGCTGCCCGCCAGGAGGGTTCGATCTGGACCTCCTTCGCCCTGAACAAGCATTTGAGCCCCTTCAAGATTCAGGTGGGCGTGCATGACGGCACGGCCGTGCTCAAAGGCCAGGTGGAAACCCAGGTGGACCGCGAGCTGGCCGAGCAGATTGCCCTGGATACTTCCGGCATCAACAAAGTCGACAACCAATTGGTCATCGACCCGGCACTGGCCGAGCAGAACCCTGCCCCGCAGACAATTTCCCGCCGCGTGGAAGACGCCACGCTGACGGCCACCATCAAGTCCAAGTTGTTGTGGAACAGCATGACCCAAGCGTTGGACACCACCGTCGATACCAAGGACGGCGTGGTCACCCTCAAAGGCCACGCGCAAACAGCTGATGCCAAGCTGTTGGCCGGTGACCTGGCCACCAACACCGACGGCGTGACCGAGGTCAATAACCTGATCAGCCTGGGCGCGGCCGATGCCAATACCACCAAAGCCGAGGCTGCCGCCAAGAGTACCGAGGATTCAATCAGTGATGCCTGGATCACCAGCAAGGTCAAGGCCAGCCTTCTATATAGCCGCAACCTGGATGGCCTGAGCATCAACGTCGATACCAAGGGCGGCATGGTCAACCTGGACGGCGTGGTGGCCACCAGCGAGGAGAAAACCTTGGCAGTGGATATCGCCCGCAATATTCGCGGCGTACGTGGCGTGGACGCCGACTTGCTGAAGGTTGCCAACAAGACCACCAGCTGATCGTGCAAATCGCCCGAGCCGGGCGGGGCGATCGTGCGGTTTGCGCGCCAAGTGATTTTTCATTCATTTATAAGTAATTGATTTTATTGATTTTTAAAGTGTTTTTGATTTTGGCACGCAGCCTGCAATACCTATTGCAAGAACAACGAATACCACCGCAGTGGGAGGAGTTACCGGATGAACCGTCAATCTGTCGCAACCGCATCGATTTCCTCCCAGCATGTGCAGCAGGGCTTGTTTCTGCTGTTTGCAGTGCTGATCACCTTGTTATGCGGTCAGCAGTACCAGCGGTGGAGCGACAGTCATGAAGCGGCGCAAATCCAGCACCGCACCTTGATCGGTTCAACGTTTCATTCGACAGGGG